>NZ_JBJXHJ010000001.1:0-561880 GCF_046487845.1 Pseudomonas sp. PHC1 | reverse complement strand
GTTAGCTCGAGTAACGCTTTTGACGTGCCGGCCCCATCGGAAGGCTGAGTGGAGGGATTCATCCGGGGGTAGGCGCGCAGCGCCGTTCGACGAAGTCGAACACATCGAGAGGAGGTGCAGCGAAGCAAACCGGAGGCGATGCCCCCGGATGAATCCCGGAACGAAGGAACCCCGAGCCCCAGCGAGGGGCCGAACGCCGGGGCCCAGCGTTTTGCTTACTTTTGGGCGTCTGCAAAAGTGAGCCGCTGTAAGAGCGGAACCGCCAGCCGCAGCACCCGCAGAAACGGATATGAACGCAATAAAACGGGAACCTGGTCGGCCCAAAGGCCGCCAAGTCCAAATCAAAGCCGAAAATGCCCAACCATGCCCCTGAGCTCACTCCCCAACTGCGCCAGCTCAACACTCGAAGCCGCATTCCCACGCATGGCAATAGAAGACTGATCCGCACTCGCCCGAATACTCGTCACACTGCGATTAATCTCCTCGGCCACCGAACTCTGCTCCTCGGCCGCCGCCGCAATCTGCTGGTTCATCTGCTGAATCAACGAAACCGCCGCCGCAATACTCCCCAGCGCACTTTCGGTCTGCAACGCATCACTCACCGCCAGCTTCACCAGTTCGCCACTGCTCTGAATCTGCTGCACCGACGAATGCGCCGCCGAGCGCAAGGCGCTGACCAGCCGCTCGATTTCTTCGGTTGACTGCTGCGTGCGCCGGGCCAGCGCCCGCACTTCATCGGCGACCACCGCAAAGCCCCTGCCCTGCTCGCCCGCCCGCGCCGCTTCAATCGCCGCGTTGAGCGCCAGCAGGTTGGTCTGCTCGGCGACACTCTTGATCACCTCCAGCACCGTGCCGATGTTCTGGATTTGCGCACTGAGGCTTTCGATGCTCGAACTGGCCGAGGTCGCCGAATCGGCCAGTTGCTCGATCCGCGCCATGCTCTGACGCACCACCTGCTGACCGCTTTCGACCTTGCCATCAGCGGTCTGCGCTGCGAGCGCCGCTTCCTCGGCGTTACGCGCCACATCGTGAACGGTGGCGGTCATCTGGTTCATCGCCGTGGCGACCTGTTCGGTTTCCTCTTTCTGGCTGCTGACCTCAAGGTTGGTCTGCTCGGTCACCGCCGACAGCGATTGCGCCGAACTGGCCAACTGTTCGATACCCGCCTGCAACCCGCTGACAATCGAGCTCAGCCCCGCGCCCATCTGCCGCATGGCCAGCATCAATTGGCCGATTTCGTCACGGCGGGAGACCTCGATCGTTGCACTCAGATCACCGGCCGCAATCTGTTGCGCCACGTGAATCACGCTGCGCAACGGTGCAACGATCAGCCGGGTAATCACCCACGCCGCAATCAGCCCGACCAGCAACGCCAGCGCCGATGAGCCAATGATCAACACCGAATTCTTTTTCAGTTCGCCCTGCATGGCGCCGTCTTGCGCGACATACGCCTGATCGACCCGCGCCACGACTTCGTCGGCCCGCTGGTGCAACTGTTGATAGACAGTCTTTTCCTGGGCCAACAATCCGGTGTACTCGGCCAGCTTGTCGCTGAACCCGGCAATGTGCCCGGACACTTCATTGAGCACCGTCAGGTAACCCTCGTCCTTGACTGTGGATTTGAGCTGTTCGGCCTGAACCTGAGCCTGAGCGGCCTGCTCGATATTGCCCTGGCCTGCGCTGTCATCACCCTTGCGGCTTTGATCCAGGCGTACCCGCGCTTCATTCATCGCCTGCAACATCAAGCGTGAGACCTGGTTGACCTGACCGGCCTGCTCGATGAATTGCGCCCCGTCCTTGCCCTCGCTGTCTTTCAGGGTGTAAGCGCCGTCGTCAGCCAGACCGGCCTGCAATACATCGAGATTGTTGGCAACACTGGACACCGACCAACTGGCCATTTCCAGCGCCAGGTCCTTGGCCTGGGACAACGAGACAAATTCATCGAACGCCTTGCGATAGGCAATCAGTGACTGCTCGACGTCGCTCATCACCGATACATTCGCCGACGATTGCGCCTTGAGCCCATTGGCCATGACGATCAGGCCGTCGACACCTTCATGCAAGGCATCGACGGTTTTCGGGTTGCCGTGCAAGGCGTAGTCCTGCTCCAGCAGACGCACCTTGAGCAAACCGCTGTTGAGCGATGACATCTGCTTGAGGCCGTCGAAGCGCTGACTGATGGTTTGCAGGGACCAGACGCCGATGGCCGCCACCAGTGCGGTCAGCAACAACACCAGCACAAACCCGATACCCAGTTTTTTTGCCATACCGAGGTTGGCAAAACGTCCTTGCACGGCCGAAATCATTGCGCGTAGTCCCCTGCCATAGTCTGTTGCTGAAGATTCGCAACGGCCTTGAAGCAGCACAAGTCTCTGGCGTCGGAATAATGGCAAAAAGCTACGCACGCGTCGTTTTCAGAACGCTGGAGGTCGATCCACGGCCGTGCTGCGAAAAAACTGTCTTGCCCGAGGGTCACAGGCGTAAGCCACGTTGATGCGTTGCCAGTCGCAGGCCTCACCACTGGGGCTGAACGACGTTGCGCAAGACAACTGCACTCCGCAGCGCAAGGCATGCCTGCGCAAATGTGCCTCATCGGCCCAAGGCGCGCGCGTCCAGATGAACAGCCCCCCCGTGGGTTTGCCGAACACTTCCCAGTCTGCATCCTCCAGGACCTGCAAGACTGCCGCACGATCGGTGCTGAGGCGCTGACGCTGACGCTGCACCAGTTTGCGATAGGCACCACTGGCCAGCAGACCGGCCAGCACCGCCTCAGAAAACCTTGAGGTACCCACGCAACTGACCATCTTGACCCGCGCCATCCGCTCGATCAGCGCTCCATCGGCCATCACGAAACCCACCCGCAGCGAGCTGCTCAGGGTCTTGGAAAAACTGCCGACGTAAATCACCCGCCCCTCATCATCCAGTGCTGCCAGTCGAGTGCCGCTGCCGTTGTGCAGATCCGCGTAGACATCGTCTTCGATCAGCCGCAGATCATAGAGCCTGCTCAACTGCAGAATGCGTCGGGCAACTGCCGGCAGCAGGCAACTTCCCGTGGGATTGTGGTGGTGACTGTTGATGAATAACGCGCTGGGCCGAAACTGCTGCAGCAACGACTCAAGCGCCTCGACATCCGGCCCGACCGCCGTGCGGCGAACCTCCAGCATACGCACGCCATGCAAGCGCAGCAGATCGAACAGCGGCGCATAACCCGGGGTTTCTACCACAACCCAATCACCGGCCTTGAACAAGGTCCGCACGATCAGGTCCAGTGCGTGGCTGGCGCCGGCGGTGGTCATCACCTGTTCTTCAGCGGCCTTGATATTCAGCAACCCCAGGCGCCTGACGATCTGTTCGCGCAACGCCTGCAGGCCCAGAGGGGTGCTGTAGTTGAACAGGCTGGCCATGTCGGCGCGTGTCACCTCGCGGATCGCATAGCCGAGATCATCGGGTTCGCGCCAACTCTCCGGCAGGACGCCGCTTCCCAACGTCAAACCGCCGCGCCATCGGGAGACAGGGTCGCCCCCGCTGCGCTCCCCATCGCACCCGGAGCCATCGATCGGCTTGCAGCACGCCGGCAACGAAGCCGCCACGATGAAACCCGAGCCCTGGCGCGAAGCCAGAACCCCTTGCGCCACCAGCCGTTCGCAGGCTTCCATGACGCAGGACTGGCTGAGCAGATTGCACCGTGCGATCTGGCGTACGGAGGGCAGGCGCGTCGTTGGCGGCACCTGGCCTTGCATGATCCACTCGGTCAACCCGTCAACAATCTGCTGTACGACCGGCACCATTGCCTGTCGGTCAATTCTCAATTCCATGAGCACGCAAACTCCTGTCCGTTTTGCTGGCGGCAGTAAATCACAGCCATGCCCTCGAAGCTGTGCGACAAAACCGCCAAAAACCTCCGTTCTCACCATTTGAAACACATTGTTTAGCGGATTCACGGAACCGCCCCCAAGGCGAAAAAAAACCCGCCAGCGGGCGGGCTCCTTCATGCGTCGAGCAATTCCGTTTCAGAAGGCGGTCACGCCACCATCCACGGCCAGCGAATGGCCGGTGGTAAACGCCGCACCATCACTGCACAGATACAGCACGGCGCTGGCAATTTCCTCGACCTTGCCGATGCGGCCGACCGGGTGCATGGCGTTGGCGAATTCGCCTTTTTTCGGGTCTGCCTCATAGGCGCGACGGAACATGTCGGTGTCAATCACCGCCGGGCATACGGCGTTGACGCGGATTTTCTTCTTGGCGTATTCGATCGCAGCCGACTTGGTCAGGCCGATCACCGCATGCTTGGAAGCTGCGTAGATACTCATCTTCGGCGCAGCGCCCAATCCAGCCACCGATGCGGTGTTGACGATCGCCCCGCCGCCCTGAGCCAGCAGCAACGGCAACTGGTATTTCATGCACAGCCAGACGCCCTTGACGTTGACGCCCATGATCGCATCGAACTCGTCCATCGAGCCTTCGGCCAGTTTGCCCTTCTCGATCTCGATCCCGGCGTTGTTGAAGGCATAGTCAAGACGACCGTAGGTATTGATCACCTCGTCCATCAGATTTTTCACTTCGCTTTCGACGGTCACGTTGCAGCGCACGAAGGTCGCTTCGCCACCGGCTGTACGAATCAGCGCCACGGTGCCCTCGCCCCCGGCCGCATCCAGATCGGCCACCACCACTTTCAGACCTTCGGCAGCGAATGCCTGGGCCGTCGCACGGCCAATGCCGTTGGCCGCGCCGGTGACGACGGCTACCTGACCGGAAAACGTCATGCTCATTGTTATGTCCTCGAATGCGGGGGAATGGATGGAGGCAGCATAGCCACAGGGGCCTGAGTGACGTCAGCACTATCAAAAGGCCGGTTAGGCTTTCATGAATCGCAGTGATGAAACCCAGGCCGGCACTATCACCGTACTGGATCAGCCTGCATTCGCCCGGTGAGCCAACCTTGCGACATCGCTCCTGAAGGTCTATCAACAAGGCTTCATTCAATTCGAGTGCCTGTCATGACCAACCAGACCAATCGCCAGTTCCTGCTCGCCAAACGCCCGGTGGGCGCCGCCACCCGCGAGACCTTCACCTATCAGGAAGTCCCGGTCGGCGAACCGGCGGCGGGGCAGATTCTGGTCAAGAACGAATACCTGTCCCTCGACCCGGCCATGCGCGGCTGGATGAACGAAGGCAAATCCTACATCCCGCCGGTGGGTCTGGGCGAAGTCATGCGCGCATTGGGCGTCGGCAAAGTCATCGCGTCGAACAACCCGGAGTTTGCGGTCGGGGACTACGTCAACGGTGCCCTGGGCGTGCAGGATTATTTCCTCGGAGAGCCAAGAGGTTTCTACAAGGTCGATCCGAAACTGGCACCGCTGCCGGTTTACCTGTCCGCACTGGGCATGACCGGCATGACCGCCTACTTCGCGCTGCTCGATGTCGGCGCGCCGAAGGCCGGTGACACCGTGGTGCTGTCCGGCGCAGCAGGTGCGGTAGGCAGCATCGCCGGGCAGATTGCCAAGATCAAAGGCTGTCGGGTGGTCGGCATCGCCGGCGGCGCTGACAAATGCAAGTTCCTGATCGATGAACTGGGCTTTGACGGCGCCATCGACTACAAGAGCGAGGACGTGCTGGCCGGTCTCAAGCGCGAATGCCCGAAAGGCGTGGACGTATATTTCGACAACGTCGGCGGTGACATCCTCGACGCCGTACTCAGCCGTATCAACCTGAAAGCACGCGTGGTGATCTGCGGCGCGATCAGCCAGTACAACAACAAGGAAGCGGTCAAAGGCCCGGCCAATTACCTGTCCCTGCTGGTCAACCGCGCACGGATGGAAGGTTTCGTGGTGATGGATTACGCCGCGCAGTACGCCAGCGCCGCCCAGGAAATGGCTGGCTGGATGGCCAAGGGTCAGCTCAAGAGCAAGGAAGACATCGTCGAAGGCCTGGAAACGTTCCCGGAAACCCTGGGCAAACTGTTCAGCGGCGAGAACTTCGGCAAGCTGGTGTTGAAGGTCTGAAAACAACGAAGGGAGCCATCGGGCTCCCTTCGTTGCATCTTCAGCTGATCGCTCAGGCCAGTTCGGCAACCACCGAGGCCAGTGCCTGGGCCGGATCCGCCGCCTGACTGATCGGACGGCCGATCACCAGATAGTCGGAACCGGCATCCAGCGCCTGACGCGGGGTCAGGATGCGACGCTGGTCGTCCTGGGCGCTGCCCGCCGGACGAATCCCCGGGGTCACCAGTTGCAACGACGGGTGCGCGGTTTTCAGCGCAGTGGCTTCCAGCGCCGAGCACACCAGACCGTCCATCCCGGCCTTTTCGGCCAGCGCCGCCAGACGCAGCACCTGCTCCTGCGGCTCGATGTCCAGGCCGATACCCGCCAGATCCTCACGCTCCATGCTGGTCAGCACGGTCACACCGATCAGCAACGGCTGCGGGCCGCTGCGCTTGTCCAGCTCTTCACGGCAGGCCGCCATCATGCGCAGGCCGCCGGAGCAATGAACGTTGACCATCCACACGCCCATCTCGGCCGCGGCCTTGACCGCCATCGCCGTGGTGTTGGGAATGTCGTGGAATTTAAGGTCCAGGAATACTTCAAAACCCTTGTCACGCAGGGTGCCGACGATTTCCGCGGCGCAACTGGTGAACAGTTCCTTGCCCACTTTGACCCGGCACAGCTTCGGGTCCAACTGGTCGGCCAGCTTCAGTGCGGCGTCACGGGTGGGGAAATCCAGGGCGACGATGATAGGAGTCTGGCAGGCGGACATGGATGGGCTCTCAGGCAAGTCGAAATCGGCGCGCATTGTAGCGGAACCGGCGGCGGCGCGGCACCCGATGATCGGTAAATCGTCGCGCCAACCGTGATCAGCATAGCCTTGCAGGGTATTGTGTCGAACCCGATACACAACCGACACGCCGGCAACATGCGCCCGCGCTAGCCTCGCCAGCCGCAACAAGTCCTTACAGCAGCCCTTCCCGCCTCACGGCCGGACGCCTATGCTGAAACCACAACCTCGCAGCCTATCTTTGTGGTTGGCGGCCTACTGGCAGATGAACAGCCTCATGCACAACTCCCAAGCCTCCGTGAACGATGAGCAGAAAGACGACAAGCGCTGGAGCATCCGCGCCCTGATCGTCGACGATGACGTGCCGATCCGCGAACTGATGATCGACTACCTGGCCCGTTTCAACATTCACGCCAGCGGTGTGACCGACGGCGCGGCGATGCGCCAGGCGATGCAGGCCGAACATTTCGACGTGGTGGTGCTCGACCTGATGCTGCCCGGCGAAGACGGTCTGTCGCTGTGCCGCTGGCTGCGCGCTGAATCGGACATCCCGATCCTGATGCTCACCGCCCGCTGCGAACCCACCGACCGGATCATCGGCCTGGAACTGGGCGCCGATGACTACATGGCCAAACCGTTCGAACCTCGGGAACTGGTGGCGCGGATCCAGACGATTCTGCGTCGGGTGCGCGACGACCGCAGCGAACAGCGTGCGAATATTCGCTTCGACAACTGGCGCCTGAACAGCGTCCTGCGCCAGTTGATCGCCGACGATGGCCTGGTGGTGCCGCTGTCCAACGCCGAATTCCGCCTGCTCTGGGTGTTCATCGAACGCCCGCGCCGGGTACTCAGCCGCGAACAGTTGCTGGACGCCGCCCGAGGTCGCTCGATCGAAGCCTTCGACCGCAGCATCGACCTGCTGGTCTCGCGCCTGCGGCAAAAACTCGGCGACGACCCGAAGGCCCCGCAACTGATCAAGACCGTACGTGGTGAAGGCTACCTGTTCGATGCGCGAGACATCGGCTGATGCGGGCGCGCTTCGACACGCTGTTCGGCCGTCTGTTCGGCGTGCTGTTGGTGGCGATCGTCCTGGCGCATCTGCTGGCCTTTGCCTGGTTCCGCCTCTACGGCCCGCCGCCACCGCCACCGCCACCGCCACCGGAGTTCTCGCAAAACCTCGACGGTAAACAGCCGCCGCAGGATCCGCGCTACCCTCCGCGTCCGCCGCGCCCCTGGTTCGGCGGGCCGATCGTGCCGCTGACCTTCCAGTTCATCTCGCTGATCATCGCTGCCTGGTACGGCGCCAAACTGCTGACCCGGCCGATCCAGCGTCTGAGCGACGCAGCCGCGCGCCTGAGCGAAGACCTCGACAGCCCACCGCTGGACGAAAGCGGTCCGCGGGAAGCACGGCAGGCTGCGCACACCTTCAACCTGATGCAGCAGCGCATCCGCGAACAGGTGCAGCAACGGGCGCGCATGCTCGGCGCCGTCTCCCACGACCTGCGCACTCCGCTGTCGCGGCTGAAACTGCGCCTGGAAAATATCAACGACGACAAATTGCAGGGCCAGATGCGCCAGGACCTGGACGACATGATCGGCATGCTCGACGCCACCCTGACCTACCTGCACGAACAGCGCACCAGCGAAGCCTTGCAGTTGATGGACGTGCAGGCGCTGGTCGAATCACTGTGCGAAAACGCCCAGGATCAAGGCGCCGACGTTCAGGTCAGCGGCCACTGCGCCCCGTTGCAGGTACAGCCGATGGCCCTGCGCTCGTGCATCAACAACCTGATGGACAACGCCCTGCGCTACGCCGGGCAAGCGCACATCGAACTGCAAGACCAGCGCGAACAACTGTTGATCCGCGTCATCGACCACGGCCCGGGCATCGCGGCGGACAAGCGTGAAGCGGTATTCGAGCCGTTCTTCCGCCTCGAAGGCTCACGTAACCGCAACTCCGGCGGTGTCGGCCTGGGCATGACCATCGCCCGGGAAGCGGCACAGCGCCAGGGCGGACAACTGACCCTGGCAGAAACACCCGGCGGCGGCCTGACCGCCGTGATCCAACTGCCTCGCCACTGAGCCCGACTGTGTACCGGCCGGTACAAACCTCACATACCCACGACACCTTGCACCTTGAGGCTGCATAAGCCGGTACACCCACCGGTTTTCCAGTCCAAGGAGTGAGCCCGATGATCGGTAGCGTCAGCAACTACACGAGCTATACCAGCACCAGCAGCACCTCCACCCAAAACGCCCGCAGCCAGCAACTGCAGAAGGAACTGTTCGCCAGGCTCGACAGCAACGGCGACGGCGCGGTGGACCAGGACGAACTCGGCAACGGCCTGACCAGCGCCGGCAGTAGTGCCGACAGCAGCAAAATCTTCTCGGCCCTGGACAAAAACGAAGACGGCGTCGTCAGCCAGGACGAACTCGCCGCCAGCCTCACCCCACCGCCACCCCCACAAGCCTCCAGTGACGAACTCTTCAGCCAACTCGATGCAGACGGAGACGGCACTGTTACCGCCACCGAACTGAACAGCGCGTTGCAGGTCAGCGACAGCACCTCATCGAACAACACCGACACCGCCGCCGCCCTGCTCAAGGTTCTGGACAGCGACAGCAGCGGAGGCGTCAGCAGCGACGAACTGAAAGCTGCATTACAAGCAGGTCGCGAACGTCCAAGCGACGAAGAAACCGCCAGCACCACCCAGACCACCACTGAAGCGTTGAACCGGATGATTGCCAATCTGAGCAAGCAATACTCGCTCGAAAGCACGGCATCGGTGGGCAAGTATTTGAATGTCGCGACTTGAGATGAGGTGAAGAGGATCACTCTCGAGTCAAGACTTGAGGGTCGATTACTCTCGCTGGGTGAGTGGTTTGCTTTGGATCTGCGGTCTGTCATCAAAGCGGCCCTCACCCTAGCCCTCCCGAAACGTCGGACCGCCCAGAGGGAGAGGGACTGACCGAGGTGTTTGGGAGAGATACCCCGACGTGAGATACCGAAGTGAACTCGGTTCTGAAACACATAAGTTCACTACTGCCCCTGCATCGACATTGGCACCAGCACCAGCACCAGCATCTGCTTTCGCTTTGGCTTTGGCTTTGGCTTCCCACCACTCAACACAATGAGCGTTAGCTCGAGTACCGCTTTTGACGTACCGGCCCCGTTGGGAGGCTGAGTGGAGGGATTTATCCGGGGGTGGGAGCGCAGCGACCGTGCGGCGCAGCCGCATGCATCGAGAGGAGGTGCAGCGAAGCAAACCGTAGGCGATGCCCCCGGATGAATCCCGGAACGAAGGAACGCCGAGCCTCAGCGAGGGGCCGAACATTGGGGCAAGCCCTTTTGGTTCCTTTTGGGGCGTTTGCCAAAAGGGACTCGCTGTAAAAGCGAAACCGCCAACGGCAACACCCGAAGAAACGGATATTCACCCAATCCCAAAGAGCCTGGTCGGCCCAAAGGCCGCCAAGTCCAAAGCCTCAAACCCGAGCCTGACTCTTACTCCAATCCGTCAACAAACTATAAGCCACCGCCAAAAGCGTAGGCCCGATAAACAACCCGATAAACCCAAACGCAATCAACCCGCCAAACACCCCGAGCAACACAATCACCAACGGCAGATTCCCGCCCCGGCTGATCAGATACGGCTTGAGCACGTTATCCACGCCACTGATGATGAACGTCCCCCAGATCCCGAGAAACACCGCCATCCCGTACTCGCCCTTCCAGGCCAGCCATGCCGTGGCCGGAATCCACACCAGCGGTGGCCCCATCGGAATCAGACTGAGCAGGAACGTCACGATCCCCAGCACCAGCGCCCCCGGCACCCCGGCGATCAGAAAACCGATCAGCGCCAGCACCGCTTGCGCCGCCGCCGTACCGATCACCCCGTTGACCACCCGTTGCACGGTACCGGCCACCAGATCGATGTAGTACCCGGCCCGGTCACCGATCAGGCGCACCAGCAAACTGTGCACGAATGCCGCCAGCCGCGGCCCGTCGCGGTAGAAAAAGAACACGAAGACAATGCTCAGGGTCAGCTCGAGAATCCCGCTGCCGATCTGCGCACTGCGCGCCAATAACCAGTTGCCGACCTGCCCCAGATAAGGCTTGACCGTCACCATCAGCGCCGCGCCCTGCTGATCGATGCTGTTCCAGATCGCTACCAGCCGTTCGCCCACCAATGGCACGCCACCCAGCCAGCTCGGTGCCTCGGGCAGCCCGTCGACCTGCACATCCTTGATGAAGGCCGTGGCATCACGCACGTGATCGGCCAGGTTAAAGCCGAGCCACACCAGCGGCCCCGCCACCAGCAACATCCAGCCCATGGTCAGCACCAGCGCCGCCAGGGATTCCCGCCCATTGAGCCAGCGGGTCAGCAAACGCATCAGCGGCCAACTGGCGAACGCCAGCACCGCGCCCCAGAACAGCGCCGACCAGAATGGCGCCATTACCCAGAAACTGGCACCAAACAGCACCAGCAACAGGATCTGCACCAGCAGACGATCATTATTGGGCATGTGAAATCTCAAAAAAAATCAGTCAGGCCAAGAGTAGGCGAACACGTCGAGCGTGTCCGCCAAAGACACCTTATCGCAACAGATCGATGCGCAGACTCTCGCCGTCGACACTGCCGGTTTCCATTCGCGCGGCGCGCACGCCCTGCCCAATCAGCGCCTGACGCCAGGCCTCGGCTTTCGGCCCGGACACCGCCACCCGCAAGGTGGTGTCGAGGTTCAGGCCACGGGACAGCAAGCGCAACCAGGTCGCATCCGGATCGCCGGTCAGCTCTGGAAAATCCAGCTCGCCAGTGCTTTTCAGTTCCCGCAGCAGCGTGGCCGAGGTCGGCAGCAACTCACCGAGCGGTGCCAGCGCCTCGAACTGTTCGACATGCAGATAGGCTTTGCGATTGCCACGGGTGATGCTGTACAGCGCCACCAGCGTGTTGTCGCGCGGGGCCGCGAGCCTCAACAGCAGATAGGCCTGCTGCTCGTCGGCACCGTACAGCGTGGCGTTGCCGAACACCTCGTTGGCCCACAGGCTGCTCTCGCCGCAGTCCCGGGCCTGGCACCAGAACAACAACTGGGCATCCTGTTTTTGCAGGGCTTCGCGAGCGAGCGTGAAGGCTTCGGTGGCGGAATGTTCCGGCGGCAACTCATAGGTCACCGAGGTGGTTTGCCCCCGGGCGCTGACCTGACCGTCGAAACGCAACCGCCCGCTGATCTTGCGGATCGAGCCGAGCGGATAGATCCGCTCCAGCTCCACGGCGGGGCGATAGTCGACGATCTGCGCATCGGCCAGACGCGGCACGATAGGCAGATCCTGACTGCCCGGCAGGTCGGCAGCCAATAGAAAGGGGCTGAAACAGCACAGCGCCAGCAGACTGATAGATCGCATGGACAGGCTCATCGCAGGGGCATGGCCTGGGTGCCTTGAGGGCAGTTCGAAGTCGCAGCGGTGTAGAAATCCATCTTGGTTGTCTCCCATTTCAACCTGACCAGCCTCGACAGTTGCCGGGAGCAAGTCAAGGAATGGCGAAGAACCGATTGAAACAGTCTGCGACAAGGTCGGCCCCGGCCTCATCGTTCAGGTGCAGATGGTGCCCGCCCGGCAGCTGTTTCCGGTCAAAGGGTAGACGCTCCAGCAGCTCCGGATGTTTGGCGAGCATGCCGTCGGCGGCGACCACCAATTGCGCGGGACAGGCAATGCGCTGCACGAACGCCATCGCCTGTTCCTGGGTCAGACGCAGCGGCGATGGCAAGGTCAGGCGGTTGTCGGTGCGCCAGGTGTACCCACCGGGCACCGGCATCAGTCCGCGTTGCGCCAGCAGTTCGGCGGCTTCGCGACTGACCGCCACCAGCCCTTTCATGCGCGCCTCGATGGCCCGGTCGAGGGTGTTGTAGACCGGTTTGCGCTTTTCCCGAAGATCGAGCTGCGCCTGTAAGGCCATGCCCATGCGCTCGGCGGCGTTTTCGCCTTTGTCGGTAGGAGGAATCACCCCGTCGATCAACGCCAGATGAGTGATGCGTTCGGGGAGCGAACCGGCCAGCACCAGCGAAACAATGGCGCCCATGGAATGCCCGAGCAGGCCGAAACGTTTCCAGCCCAGTTGCTCGGCGACCTGCAGCACGTCATGGGCGTAATCCCACAGTGCGTAACCGGCGCCGTTTGGCCGGTGCCCGGAATGCCCGTGACCGGCCATGTCCAGCGCCACGACGCGCAAACCTTTGAGCTTCGGCGCCAGTCGGGCGAAGCTGTTGGCGTTGTCCAGCCAGCCGTGCAGGGCCATCACCGGCAAGCCGTCTTCCGGGCCGAACAGGTGCGCCGCCAGTTCGATATGGGGCAGGCTCAGGCGCACTTCTTCGACAGCGGTGTTCATGCGCAATCCTTGTCTTGCCGGCGCTCCCAGCGATTGAACAGGTTTTTCAGTAACTGTGCGGTGTCCTGCGGGCGCTCAAGTGGAAACATATGACCGCCAGGCACAGTCAGCGACTCGCCCTGAGGCAGGCGTCCGACGAAGCGGGTGTGGTGGTTCATAACTACGCGGCTCTTGTGCCCGCGCACCACCGCCAGCGGCACTTTCAATTGCCGGGTATGCGCAGGACTGGTGTGCGGCACGCCGCGATAGATGCTGATCTCGGTCGCAGGATCGAAGCGCAGGCGCAATTTGTCGCCGACCTTGTGCAAACCGTGTTGCAGATAGGCATCGAAACATTCCGGATCAAAGCTGCGGAACAATGTCTTGCCGGCAAAATAGCCACGGGCGCTGTCCAGGTCGGCAAACTCTTCGCGCCGTCCCAGCGTGCGGCCGGCCGGGGTCAGTTTGTCGATGAAACCAAAGCGCTTGGCGGCGCGGATCACCCATCGATCGGTGCGGGTCAGCACCGGCGAATCGAGCATCACCACACCCCGATACAGTTCAGGGCAACGCAGTGCGGCGTGCAAATGCAGCATGCCGCCGAAGGAATGGCCAACGCCCCACACCGGTTCATCTTGCTGTTGAAGATGATGGATGAGTTCATCGACCAAGTGGTACCAGTTGTCGCCCGCCGGAAAACGCGGGTCATGGGCGTGTTGTTCCAGATGCGCAACCCGGTACTCGGGCGCCAGCGCCGCGAACAGTTTGCCGTAGGTGCCCGAAGGGAAACCGTTGGCGTGGGCGAAGAAGATCGGTTGCGACATACCGGCAAATCCATGAGCGGAAAACAGGCGTTGATTGTCCGTAAGACGGCGTCTCACAGCAATGACCGTAACTGCCAGGAATGATGACAGTCCGGTCAGGGCTATGACGGTTCGGCCATCAACGCGCCGGCGGTTGCTCTCCCAGCGGCACCACTGCCATGGTCAGGCGCGACACACAGCTGGCCTTGCCTTCATCACTGGTCAGACGGATATCCCAGACGTGGGTGGTACGGCCAATGTGGATCGGTTTGGCCACCGCCGTCACCCGCCCGCTGCGCAGGCCACGCAAGTGGTTGGCGTTGATTTCCAGGCCCACGCAATAGAACTGGCTGGCGTCGATGCACAGGTAACTGGCCATTGAGCCGACGGTCTCGGCCAGCACCACCGAGGCGCCGCCATGCAGCAGGCCGTAAGGCTGATGGGTGCGATGGTCGATGACCATGCTGGCCGTCAGCGATTCCTCGTCGAAAGCTTCGAAGCGGATGTCCAGCACTTCGCCGATGGTGTTTTTCTGGATTGCGTTCAACTGCTCGATGTTCGGAGTGGTGCGCCACAAGGTCATCGCAGGCTTCCTTTGTTGTTTTGATCGACGCTCAATCCTGCCACAGCACCGCCTCGCTGCGCTCGCTCCATTCTTCGAAACGCGCCCCGTAGGTGTCTTCGATAATGTTGCGTTTGATTTTCAGGGTCGGCGTGAGGAACCCGTTCTCCACCGCCCAGCTGTCCTTGACCACCACCAGCCGACGCAGGCGCTCGTGCTTGTCGAGCACGGCGTTGACCTCCTCCAGCAGTTTTTCCAGGCTCGAATGCAGCGGCGCGCGGGGCTCTTCCCGGCCCACGGCGGAAAGTACGCACAACCCCAGCGGCGCACTCAGGCCATCGCCGACCACGCAGACCTGCTCGATCCGCGAATGCACCGCCAGCCGGTTTTCGATCGGTGCCGGGGCGACGTACTTGCCCTTGCTGGTCTTGAAGATTTCCTTGAGCCGCCCGGTCAGGCGCAAACGCCCTTCGGCGTCCTGCTCACCCTTGTCGCCGGTGCGCAGGAAGCCGTCTTCGGTGAGGGTCTCAGCGGTTTTCTGCGGCTCCTTGAAATAGCCGAGCATGTTCGCCTGGCTGCGCACCTGCACTTCGCCGGACTCATCGATCCGCACTTCCACGTCAGGACATGGCCGACCGATCCAACCCTCCATGTATTGCCCCGGCAGGCAGATGTGCGAATAACCGCAGCTTTCGGTCATGCCGTAGACCTCCAGCACGTCGAGTCCCAGCTTCTGGTACCAACGCAACAAGGTCAGCGGCACCGGTGCCGCACCGGACAACGCCACACGCAGGGCATCCAGCCCCAACCCCGCCAACACCTTGTGGCCGATCCGTTTGCCAATGAAAGGCAGACCGAGCAGCAAATCCAGGCGTTTCGCCGGGATCTTGCTGTAGACACCCATCTGGAACTTGGTCCAGATCCGCGGCACCCCGAACATCGCCGTCGGCCGCGCCCGCTTGAGATCGTCGAGAAAGGTGTCGAGGCTTTCAGCGAAAAATACCGTCTGACCGGTATAGATCGACGCCAGTTCGACGAACATCCGCTCGGCGACATGACACAGCGGCAAGTACGACAGCAGCCGGTCGCTCTCATTGAGCCCGAACAGTTGCGTGCCGCGCGTCGTCGCGAAACCGAGATTGGCGAAACTGTGCATCACGCCCTTGGGCAGGCCGGTGGTGCCGGAGGTGTAAATGATGGTCGCCAGTTGCTCGGTGGCGGGACGCGGGTCGTCCTGGATCGGCGAGCTGCGTTGCAGGTCATCCCAGTTGAAATCGAACGTGCCCGGCGGATGCAGCGGCAGGCTGACGGTGGTCAGGCCGGCCGGTACGCCCGCTGACATGCCCGGCCAGTCATCGAGCTTGCCGATGAACGCCAGCACGCTTTCCGAGTGGGTGAGCACCTGATTCACGGATTCGGCGGTGAGGTTCGGATAGAGCGGCACCGAGACATGCCCGGCCATCCAGATCGCCAGGTCAGCGATGATCCAGTGCGCGCAGTTTTTCGAGATCAGGGCGATGTGGCTGCCTGGCGGCAACTCCCGGGAGCGCAACCAATGCGCGGCACAGCGGGCCTGATGGCCGACGTCGGCCCAGGTCAGTGTCTCGACTTGCCCGCCGCCGATCGGCTGCACCAGAAAACGCTGACGCGGGTGCCGGGCCTCGCGTTCGTAAAACACGTCCAGCGGCAAACGGAAGGCGGAAGACATTCGACTCGCTCCTGTTTTTTGGTCTGGAGCAAGCGTAGTCAACCAAGCAAGTGCTTGGTTGAGTATTTCATACAAAAAATTTCAGGGATGTTTAAGGCTGTTGAGCGTCATCGAGCCGATCAGCAACTCGCTGTGTTCGAGCTCGGCCAGCCCGGCGGTGCTGACCTTTTCCGGCGGATAGCCCGCACCGTGTTGCAGGTAGCTGAGCAGATTACCTATCAGAGGATTGTGGCTGACCAGCAGCACGTTGCTCACCGACACCAGTTGCTCGGCGACCTTGTCCGGATCGGTTTCCGGGGTCAGCCACTCCACCGTGCGGATCTCCGGCTCGAATCCCAGCGCTTCGCGCACCAGTTGCGCCGTCTGCTGTGCCCGCAGGTACGGGCTGGCATAGATCGCCGTCAGCGGCTGGCCCATCAAACGGGCCGCGCTGCTCAACACTTCCTGGCGACCGTGGTCGGTCAGTTCCCGCTCGGAATCGGGGCGCGAGCCGTAGGGCTCGGCCTCACCGTGACGCAATACCCAGAGTTTCATAGCTTGGGTTCCTCATCCCGGGCCGGATGTGGTGCCGGCGCGACAACGTGTGGCGCTTCACCTTCCGGGGTACGTGGCGCCGGCCAGTCGGCGAACGGCCAGGGTTTCTGGTCGCTGTGGAAACTGCCGAAACGGCCGATCTGCGCCAGAAACTGGCTCAGGCTGTCGCCGAAATTCATCAGGCTGGCGCTCGGGGCGCCATAGATCAAACGATAGATCAACTGCACCAGCACCAGCGCGCCGAGGATGAACTGCGCCACCTGCCAGACCAGGATGTAAACAATCATCCACAACACCCGCAGGAGAATGGATTCATATTTGGCTTCGGTTTTCGGATCGTTCATGGCCTGCTCCCTGCTGAATCAGTTGAAACCACTGGTGGAAATAAAGTCGACATCGGTTTTCGGCTCGGCACGCATCAGCAGACCGATGACCTGCTCAAGCGTGCGCCCTTCGAACAGGATTGCATGCAGGCCAGCGACCAGCGGCATGTACACGCCGACCTCCTGGGCCTTGGCCTTGAGC
Organism: Pseudomonas sp. PHC1; assembly: GCF_046487845.1. NCBI lineage: Bacteria > Pseudomonadati > Pseudomonadota > Gammaproteobacteria > Pseudomonadales > Pseudomonadaceae > Pseudomonas > Pseudomonas sp. PHC1. The sequence continues at coordinate 544,612 of NZ_JBJXHJ010000001.1, read as the reverse complement.
ACTTTCAGGGTGTTGACGCCTTCGGCCACTTCACCCAGGCGCGACACCGCTTCGTCAAGGCTCAAACCCTGGCCAAGGGCGAAACCGACCTGGTAGTTGCGACTTTTCGGCGATGAGCAGGTGACGATCAGGTCGCCGACCCCGGCCAGACCGAGGAAGGTCATCGGGTTGGCGCCCTGATTCACCGCAAACCGGGTCATCTCGGCCAGGGCGCGGGTGATCAGCATGCTCTTGGTGTTCTCGCCCATTTCCAGCGCCACCGCCATGCCGGCGATGATCGCGTAGACGTTTTTCAGTGCCCCGCCCAGCTCCACGCCGAAACGGTCGGCGCTGGCGTAGACGCGGAACGTCCGGCCATGCAGCGCAGCCTGCACGGCCTTGCACAGTTCTTCGTCTTCGCTGGCGACCACGGTGGCGGTCAGTGCGTGTTCGGCGATCTCCCGCGCCAGGTTCGGCCCGGACAGCACGCCGATGCGCGCCTGCGGGGCGATCTCTTCGAGAATCTGGCTCATCAGTTTGAACGTGTGAGCTTCGATGCCCTTGGTCAGACTGACCAACATCTTGCCGCTCAAACGATTGGCGTGCGCCGCCAACACCGTGCGCAGCGCGCTGGACGGCAGCGCGACGAAACACAAATCGCAGGCGTCGAGAGTTTCCTGCAGGTCGGTGACCGCGGTCACGCCGGGCAGAATCTTGATGCCTTTGAGGTAACGCGGGTTCTCTCGATTGACCCGGATGGCCTCGGCCTGCTCGGGGTCACGCATCCACTGCCGGACTTGATGGCCGTTCTCGGCCAACAGATTGGCCACGGCGGTACCGAAACTTCCGCCTCCCAGGACCGCAATCGGGCGCTGTTCAGTCATATGTAATCCGTTAATCCATACCAGTGGCGATGCCGGCATTATACGGAGCGTCCCCTTCTCGGACAGCCCCGGCGTCAATTACCCGCACTTGTAGGAAGAAGACCAATAAAACCGAGGAAAATGCCTGCAACGTGACTGGAAAAGTCGTCGACCTCGGTTAACATGCGCGCCAATTCTTTGCTATCAAGGCTGCGTCGTGTTTTCTGGCCCCCCTTCCCCGCGTTCGTCCCTGCTGCTGGCGCTGCTGTTCAGCCCGATGCTGCTGGCGGACGACCTGTTCGTCGACAGTGAGGCCTTGCCGCAGATCCTGACCGCCACCCGCCTGAAACAGTCACCGGCGGAAGTCCCGGGCAGCATGACCGTGCTCGACAGCGAACTGATTGCCGCCAGCGGTGCCCGGGACATCAGTGAACTGCTGCGCCTGGTGCCGGGGATGATGGTCGGCAACATCAGCGGCAATCAGGCGGCGGTGAACTACCACGGGACCAACGCCAGCGAAGCCCGGCGCATGCAGGTATTGATCGACGGCCGCTCGGTGTACCGCGCCGGTCTGGCGACCGTGGACTGGAGCGACATCCCGGTGGCCATGGAAGACATCGAGCGCATCGAAGTCTTTCGCGGGCCGAACACCGTCAGCTACGGCGCCAACGCGCTGATGGCAGTGGTCAACATCATCACCCGCAACCCGGCGGACAGCCACGGCACACGACTGAAGCTGACGCGCGGCCAGCGCGGCATCAACGACTTCTATGCCAGCCAGAGCACCGGCTGGAATGGCGGCGACCTGCGTCTGTCGCTGTCTGGCCAGGAAGACGACGGCTTCGACAGTGACCGTACCGGCGCCGATTACCGCGACAACCGCCGCTTGAACCGCTTCAGCCTCGCGGTCAGCCAGACCCTGAGCGACAACCAGAGTCTGGACTGGCAGGTCAACGCCAAGGACGGGACCAATCAACGGCCTTACACCTACCGACCGGTGTTCTCCGGGATTACCGCTGCCGGGAACAATTCCGACGTGGTTGCCAAGGACTACGCCGGTTCGGTGCGCTGGAATCTGGACCTCAATCCCGATCACAGCCTTTACGTGCAAGGCTCGGCGCAACACTGGGATCGCCAGCAGACCTGGCGCGCCTGCGACGCCGAAGTGTCGTTCAGCCCGCAATTGACCGAGCTGTGGCAACTCAACCCGAACTACACCGAACGCCTGGCCCGCAACATGACTTTGTTCACCGGCCCCGGCGCCCCCGCCGGTACGCCGCAGGAAATGACCCTGGCCAATCAGGTGCTGGATCAGTGGCGCAACGGCGCGCGCCAGACACTGTGCGGCGACATCGACCAGAGTGCCCGGGAATCGCGCTACGACCTGGAATTGCAGGACACCCTCAGCCTGTCCGATAGCCTGCGTCTGGTCAGCGGCCTGAACTATCGTTACGACCGGGCCGATTCCGAGACCTATTTCAACGGCACGCTGGACGACACCACCTGGCGCGCCTTCGGCCAGCTGGAATGGCGCGCCAGCGAACACTGGCTGTTGCAGGGCGGCGCCATGTTCGAAGACACGCAATTGATCGGCAGCTCGCTGACGCCGCGGTTTGCGGTCAATTACCTGTTCAACCCGCGCCACAGCCTGCGCGCGGTGTATTCGGAAGCCATCCGTTCGCCGGACATGTTCGAGAACAACGTCAACTGGAGTTATCAGGTGACCAACCTGCGGCCCGCCGCCTATGGCCAGTCTTCGGCCCGCTACTTCGTCAAGACCCGGGGCCCCGGCGATCTCGACCAGGAACACATGCGCTCGCGGGAACTGGGCTACAACGGCTACTTCCCGGAGTGGGGCCTGGCGCTGGACGTGAAACTGTTCTACGACGAAATCACCGGGATGATCAGCGAGCCGCTGCGCAACAATCAGTACATCGCCAGCAACGCCAACGATTCGCGCTTTCGCGGTACCGAAACCCAGTTGGATTGGCGCCTGAGTACAGCCGATCGGCTGCGCCTGACCTATGCCTTCGTCGACGCCGAGGCGAGCAATCCGCTGGATCAGCAATTCACCGCGCGCAACAGCGGCTCGGCAGGCTGGCTGCGCGATTGGGGCCACGGCTGGAACAGCGCCCTCTTCTATTACGGTGACAACGCGCTCAACGGTTACCGCTTCGAGCGGGTCGACACGCGGATCGCTAAACGCATCGCCCTGGGCAAGGCCCAACTGCAACTGGCCGGCGTGCTGCAACAACGCCTCGACCATGAGCCGACCACCTTCGTCGACAACAATTACGACGAACGCCGCGTGGTGTATTTCAGCGCCGAGCTGGAGTTCTAGATGCGTTACGCCATGTCACGGAAGATGCCAACGCTCGGCCAATCGCTGGCCGGGCTCTGTCTGTTCCTGACAGCGTGGCTGCATGGCATGGCGGTGCAGGCGGCCGACATTCTTCTGACTGGCGCCGAAGAAAGCCCCGGGGTGCAATCGTTCGTCCAGGCCCTGAGCGAGCTGCGCCCCACCGACCGCGTGCATTTCCAGCCGCTGGCCAGCCTGCCGGCGCCGGGCAAGTTGCCGTCGAGTCTGCGCCTGATCCTGCTGGATCTGCCGAGCCTTGACTGGCGCATGCACGAATCCCAGGGCCCGGCGACGTTGGTCCTGCGCATCAGCCGCTTGCAGGCCCGACAACGCTTCGGCGACGCGCAACCGTCCCACTTGAGCCTGCTGTGGGCCGATCCGCCGCTGAGTCGTCAGTTGCAATTGATCCGGCGGATTCTGCCCCAGGCCCGGAGAGTCGGCGTGCTGTTCGATCAGCACAGTGAGTTCCTGCTCAAGGAGCTGCAATCGGCCGCCCAGCCGCTGAATCTGCAAATCGTCCCGCAACGCTGGGACAACACCCACGACAGCCGCCCCTTGCAGACTGTACTCAAAGCCAGCGACGTGCTGCTGGGCCTCGACGACCCCGATCTGTACAACCCGAAAACCGCGAAGAACCTGTTGCTCAGCAGTTACTCTCGGCAACTGGCGCTGGTCGGGCCGAATGTCGCGTTCGTCCGTGCCGGTAGTCTGGCCAGTGCCTACAGCGATCAGAACGATTGGCTGGCTGTGCTCGACGAACTGCTGGACCGGCCACCGGCCACCTGGCCGCGCACGCTCTACCCCGGGCGTTTCAAAGTCTCAAGTAATGCGCAGGTGGCTCGTTCCTTAGGGATAGAACCGATCAATGAAGCGTCTGTTGCCGCAGAGCTGGCCGAAGGAGAGCGCCGCCCATGATTTTCCGCCGTTGGGACATCAACACCCGCACCCAGTTGATCAGCCTGGGCCCTGCGCTGTTGCTGACCTTGCTGCTGATCAGCTTTTTCACCTTCGTACGCATTCAGGATTTGCGTCAGGAACTGAACCACACCGGCCAGTTGATCGCCAACCAGCTTGCACCGGCCACCGAATACGGGGTGATTTCCGGCAACAACGAAGTCCTGGAAAGTCTGCTCAAGGCCACGCTGGCCACGCCGAACGTGCGGTTTCTGGAAGTGCAGGACAGCGCCAACCGGATTCTCGCTTACGTCGAACAACCGGCGGATGCGCACAATCGTCCGCATCAGGTCGAAGTGTTCCAGGCGCCGGTGCGGCTGCAACGCATCGCCTTGCACAACGATTTCTTTCAGGACGGCAAGAGCAGCCCCGGCGTGTCCAGCGAAGATTATCTGGGGCGGGTGATCGTCGGCCTGTCCAACGATGCCTTCAGTCAGCGGCAACAGGAGATTTTGCTCAAGGCCGGGATTCTCGCGTTGTTCGCCCTGCTCTTCACGTTTGTGCTGGCGCGGCGACTGGCTGGCAGTCTGTCACAGCCGATTCGCGACATCGGCAATGCCGTCAAGGCGATTCAGGAGGGCGACTACAAGACCCCGTTGCCGATTGTCGATGACACCGAGCTGGGCGCCCTGTCCCAGCACATCAATAACCTGGCCCAGGCGCTGGAACAGGCCAGCCGCGAGCAGCATCAGGCGATGGCGCAACTGATCCAGACCCGCGAAGAGGCGGAAAAGGCCAACAATGCCAAATCGGATTTCCTGGCGATGATGAGCCATGAGCTGCGCACTCCGATGAACGGCGTGCTGGGCATGCTGCAGTTGCTGGAAACCACCGACATGACCGAGGAGCAGGTCGAGTACGCGGCGCTGGCTTCCGAGTCCACCGAGCACTTGCTCAAGGTGATCAACGACATTCTGGACTTCTCGCGCATCGAGCGTTCGGAACTCGAGCTGGAGCACATTCCGTTCAACCTCGCCGACCTGATCGGCGCCTGCGCCCAGTCGTTCCAGCACAGCGCCGCGCAACGCGGACTGGCCCTGCAACTGCGGATTCCCGAAGACATGCGCGACTTGCAGGTACAGGGCGATCCGACACGGATCCGGCAGATTCTGGTCAACCTGGTCGGCAATGCGCTGAAGTTCACCGAACAGGGGAGCGTCAGTATCGAGGCGCAGTGGCAATCGCTGGATCATGAGTTGCTGTGGTTCACCTGCGCGGTGCGTGACAGCGGCATCGGCATTTCGTCAGAGAGCCTGGAGCTGATGTTCAACGCGTTCCAGCAGGCCGACAGCTCGATTTCCCGTCGCTATGGCGGCACCGGTCTGGGCCTGCCGATTGCCCGCACCCTCGCCGAGCGGATGGGCGGCACCTTGCGCGCCCAGAGTGAAGAAGGTCGCGGCTCGGTGTTCACCCTGGAAATACCCCTGGCTCTATATAAGCAGGCACTGCCTGCGCTGGCGGCACCGCGCACACTGAACGGCGCCAGTCACGGCGAAGGACGCAACGTGTTGCTGGTCGAGGACAACCCGGTCAACCAGACCGTGATCGAAGCCATGCTGCGCAGCCTCGGCTTTACCGTCAGTGTCGCCACCGATGGCGTGCAGGCGGTGCGCAGTGCCGGGGACAGCCGTTTCGAAGCGATCCTGATGGATTGTCGCCTGCCGCTCATCGACGGTTACGAGGCGACCCGACAGATCCGCCGCCTGCCCGGCTGCGGCCAGGTGCCGATCATTGCCCTGACCGCCAATGCGTTGCAGGGCGACCGGGAAAACTGTCTGTCGGCGGGCATGAACGATTACCTGGCCAAGCCCTTCAAACGCAATGACCTGCAGCAGATTCTGCAGCGCTGGGTGCAGTAGAGAGGCCCTTTCGAGCATCTGCGACTGGCGTGAAAAGCGAAAGTGCGGCAGTCTTAGGCACCCGAACGGGCCTCAAAAGAGGCTTGATTAAAAATTTCAGTGCACAAGTGTACATTCATGTCCTTGGTGCTGTGACTTTCACCACAACGCAATAGTCTATGAGTAGGCTGCCGGTTCGAGGCATGAACGCGTCGATCGGCCGGGAAGATTTGCCCCACCTGCCGCATGGGATTATTGAGGAGCTCGCATGACCAAACAAAACGCCTTTACTCGGGAAGACCTGCTGCGCTGCAGTCGCGGTGAGCTGTTCGGCCCAGGTAACGCGCAACTGCCCGCCCCGAACATGCTGATGGTGGATCGCATCACCCTGATCAGCGAAGAAGGCGGCAAGTACGGCAAAGGTGAATTGGTCGCCGAGCTGGATATCAACCCTGACCTGTGGTTCTTCGCGTGCCACTTCGAAGGCGATCCGGTGATGCCGGGCTGCCTGGGTCTGGACGCCATGTGGCAACTGGTCGGCTTTTTCCTGGGCTGGCAAGGCCTGCCAGGCCGCGGCCGTGCGCTGGGTTCGGGCGAAGTGAAATTCTTCGGCCAGGTCCTGCCGACCGCCAAGAAAGTCACCTACAACATTCATATCAAGCGCGTCCTCAAGGGCAAGCTGAACCTGGCCATCGCCGACGGTTCGGTGACTGTCGACGGTCGCGAAATCTACACCGCCGAAGGCCTCCGCGTCGGCGTGTTCACCTCCACTGACAACTTCTAAGGGTTATTCGCATGCGCCGCGTCGTTATCACTGGTCTGGGCATCGTTTCGTGCCTGGGCAATGACAAAGAGACCGTCTCCGCTAACCTGCGTGCAAGCCGCCCTGGCATCCGGTTCAACCCGGAATATGCTGAAATGGGTCTGCGTAGCCAGGTTTCCGGCTCCATCGACCTCAACCTTGAAGAGCTGATCGATCGCAAGATCTATCGCTTCGTCGGCCACGCAGCGGCTTACGCCTACCTGGCCATGAAAGACGCCATCGCCGACTCTGGCCTGACCGAAGAGCAGGTGTCCAACCCGCGTACCGGCCTGATCGCAGGTTCCGGCGGCGCGTCGACCCTGAACCAGATGGAAGCGCTGGACATCCTGCGCGAGAAAGGCGTCAAGCGCGTCGGCCCATACCGTGTAACGCGGACCATGAGCAGCACCGTTTCGGCTTGCCTGGCCACCCCGTTCAAGATCAAGGGCCTGAACTACTCCATCGCTTCTGCCTGCGCCACCAGTGCTCACTGCATCGGTACCGCCATGGAACAGATTCAGATGGGCAAGCAGGACATCGTGTTCGCCGGCGGCGGTGAAGAAGAACACTGGAGCCAGTCGTTCCTGTTCGACGCCATGGGCGCCCTGTCCAGCAAGCGCAACGACACCCCGGAACAAGCCTCCCGCGCCTACGACGCCGACCGTGACGGTTTCGTCATCGCCGGTGGTGGCGGCATGGTCGTGGTCGAGGAGCTGGAACACGCTCTGGCCCGTGGTGCGAAGATCTACGCGGAAATCGTTGGCTACGGCGCGACGTCCGACGGCTACGACATGGTGGCTCCAAGCGGCGAAGGCGCCATCCGCTGCATGCAGCAGGCGCTGTCCACCGTCGACACCCCGATCGACTACCTGAACACCCACGGCACTTCGACTCCGGTCGGCGACGTCGCGGAAATGAAAGGTGTGCGTGAAGTGTTCGGCGACAAGGCCCCGGCCATCAGCTCCACCAAGAGCCTGTCGGGTCACTCCCTGGGCGCCGCCGGCGTTCACGAAGCGATCTACTGCATGCTGATGATGGAAGGCAACTTCATCGCCGGTTCGGCCAACATCGACGAACTGGACCCTGAAGTGGCCGATCTGCCGGTACTGACCAAGACCCGCGAGAACGCCACCATCAACACCGTGATGAGCAACAGCTTCGGCTTCGGTGGCACCAATGCCACCCTCGTGCTGAAGCGTTGGGAAGGCAAGTAATTCCCTTCCGCCAAGCCGCACATGAAAACGCCCCGACTGGTTCGGGGCGTTTTTTTTCGCCTGGAGAAAAGCATTTTCAGCAGCGCCAAGATGAAACGTTTGTCATGCAACTTACCGCCCTGCGACTGAATGTCGCGGTTTCTGCGGGCTCCAGCGCTGTTGCAGATTTCGCAAGAATACATTGCACAAATCGGGCGTTTACTTAGCAGACTAACAAATTCTATAACGGAGTCCTGCACACGCCTTGCTGCAGATAACTTGAGATTTGGAGCTAGCAGATGACTGTAAAAGTAACTGAACGCGACGATTCACACATGTCCCATGAAGGCGTAGCCGCCGGCGTACGGATCTGGGATGTGCATCAACAAGACTTGCTGGTCGGCATGTTCCACAACGAGATCGACGCCCACAACTACAAGGCCGAACTGGAACTGCAGGAACAGCAGCGGGACCGGAAATCCGCCTGAAGCCAAACCACAGCATTGAAAACGACAAACCCCGCCATGAGTGCGGGGTTTGTCGTTATCGGGCATTTCAGGGCCGCTTCACAGCCCGGCAAAACCCGCTTACCACATCAGATCATCAGGGATCACATAGGCCGCGTACGGATCGTCCTCGGCATTGACCTCCTCGACCTTCTCGTTGAGCTGCACGATGCGCTGTGGATCGCGCTCCTGGATCTTCAGGGCCGCCTCACGAGGAATCACTTCGTAGCCGCCGGCATGGTGCACGATCGCCAGCGAGCCGCTGCTGAGCTTGTTGCGCATCAGCGTGTTGACCGAGATGCGCTTGACCTTCTTGTCGTCGACGAAGTTGTAGTAATCCTCGGTCGTCAGCTTCGGCAGCCGCGAGACCTCGATCAACTGCTTGACCTGCGCAGCGCGGGCCTTGGCTTCCGCCTTTTCCTGCTGCTGACGGTTCAGCTCCTGGTCGCGCTTGACCTTCTCGGCCATGGCCTCCTGGGCGGCGCGTTGCTGAGAGTCATCCAGTTCGATCTGGCCTTTGTGGGCCAGGCGCTGTTGTTTCTGTTTGTCTTTGCTGACCTGCTTGGCCTGCTTTTGGTTGACCAGTCCTGCCTTGAGCAACTGGTCGCGAAGGGAAAGGCTCATTGATGCTTACTCACTTGGGCAACGGCTCAGCCACAGCTGGGCGAATTCTTTTCCTGGCGTTTGGCTTCGCCCCACAGGGCGTCCAACTCTTCGAGGGTGCAATCTTCCATGGGTCGGTGGGTGTCGCGCAATGCCTGTTCGATAAAACGGAAACGTCGTTCGAACTTGGCGTTGGCGCCACGCAATGCGGTTTCCGGATCGACCTTCAAATGCCGGGCCAGGTTGACCACGGAAAACAGCAGGTCGCCGATTTCGTCGGCCACCGCTTGCGGGTCATTCTCGGACATGGCTTCGAGCACTTCATCGAGCTCTTCACGGACCTTGTCCAGCACCGGCAAGGCATCCGGCCAGTCGAAACCGACCTGCCCTGCGCGCTTCTGCAACTTGGCCGAGCGGGACAAAGCCGGCAACGCAGCAGGCACATCGTCGAGCAGCGACAGTTGCTGCGGCTCGGCGGATTTCTCGGCGCGTTCTTCGGCCTTGATCTCCTCCCAGCGCTGCTTGACCTGCTCTTCGCTCAGACGCGGCACGTCCAGCGGCGCATACAGATCGCCCGTGGGGAACACGTGCGGATGACGACGGATCAACTTGCGAGTGATGCTGTCGACCACCCCGGCGAATTCGAACCGCCCCTCCTCCCGCGCCAGCTGGCTGTAATACACCACCTGAAACAGCAGATCGCCCAGTTCGCCCTGCAAGTGGTCGAAATCGCCGCGCTCGATGGCGTCGGCGACTTCGTAGGCCTCTTCAAGGGTGTGCGGGACGATGGTCGCGTAAGTCTGCTTGATGTCCCACGGGCAACCGTACTGCGGGTCGCGCAGACGGTTCATCAGGTGCAGCAGGTCTTCAAGGCTGTAGGTCGGTTTCATGGAGTCCGGTTACGCCGCGTTTCGATGATGTTCGGCAACTGGGAAATCCGCCCCAGCAATCGCCCCAGCGCGTCCAGCCCCGGAATCTCGATGGTCAGGGACATCAGCGCAGTGTTGTCCTCCTTGTTCGAGCGCGTGTTGACCGCCAGCACGTTGATCCGCTCGTTGAGCAGCACCTGCGAGACGTCACGCAGCAGACCGGAACGGTCGTAGGCGCGGATGACGATGTCCACCGGATAGGTGAGCACCGGCACCGGGCCCCAGCTGACCTGGATGATCCGCTCCGGCTCGCGTCCGGCCAGTTGCAGCACCGAGGCGCAGTCCTGGCGGTGAATGCTCACGCCACGGCCCTGGGTGATGTAACCGACGATCGCATCGCCCGGCAACGGCTGGCAGCAGCCGGCCATCTGGGTCATCAGGTTGCCGACGCCCTGGATCTGAATGTCGCCGCGCTTGCCCGGCTTGTAGCCGGTGGCCTTGCGCGGAATCAGTTCCAGCTGCTCGTTGCCGCGTTCCGGCTCGACCAGTTGTTGGGCCAGGTTGACCAGTTGCGCCAGACGCAGATCGCCAGCCCCGAGGGCGGCGAACATGTCTTCGGCGGTTTTCATGTTGGCTTTGTCGGCCAGCTTGTCGAAATCCACCGCCGGCAGGCCGAGGCGATTGAGTTCGCGCTCGAGCAGGGTCTTGCCCGCCGCGACGTTCTGGTCGCGCGCCTGCAACTTGAACCAGTGCACGATCTTCGCCCGCGCCCGGGACGTGGTGACATAGCCCAGATTCGGGTTCAACCAGTCACGGCTCGGAGTGCCGTGCTTGCTGGTGATGATCTCGACCTGTTCACCGGTCTGCAGGCTGTAGTTGAGCGGGACGATGCGCCCGTTGATCTTCGCGCCACGGCAGTTGTGACCGATTTCGGTGTGCACGCGGTAGGCGAAGTCCAGCGGCGTCGCGCCTTTCGGCAAGTCGATGGCGTGACCGTCAGGCGTGAAGATGTAGACCCGGTCCGGCTCGATATCGACCCGCAGCTGGTCGGCCAGGCCACCGATATCGCCCAGTTCTTCGTGCCACTCGAGGACCTGACGCAGCCAGGAGATTTTCTCTTCGTAGTGGTTCGAGCCGGACTTGACGTCAGTGCCCTTGTAGCGCCAGTGCGCGCAGACGCCGAGTTCGGCCTCTTCGTGCATCGAATGGGTGCGGATCTGGACTTCCAGCACCTTGCCTTCCGGACCGATCACCGCCGTGTGCAGCGAGCGGTAGCCGTTCTCTTTCGGGTTGGCGATGTAGTCGTCGAACTCTTTCGGGATGTGCCGCCACAGGGTGTGGACGATGCCGAGCGCGGTGTAGCAATCGCGCATTTCCGGTACCAGCACGCGCACGGCACGCACGTCATAGATCTGGCTGAATTCCAGACCCTTGCGCTGCATTTTGCGCCAGATCGAATAGATGTGTTTGGCCCGGCCGCTGATGTCGGCTTCGACGCCGGTGGCCTGCAATTCGTCCTTGAGCTGGGTCATCACGTCGGCGATGAAGCGCTCGCGGTCGAGCCGCCGCTCGTGCAGCAGCTTGGCGATCTGTTTGTATTGATCGGGTTCCAGATAACGGAAGGACAAGTCCTCCAGTTCCCATTTGATATGACCGATGCCGAGTCGATGCGCGAGCGGCGCATAGATGTCGAACACTTCCCTTGCGACCCGGTTACGCTTTTCGTCGTCGGCGGTTTTCACCGCACGGATCGCGCAGGTGCGTTCGGCGAGCTTGATCAATGCGACACGCACGTCGTCGACCATCGCCACCAGCATCTTGCGCAGGTTTTCCACCTGGCCCTGAGTGCCGAGCACCATCGACTGGCGAGGGCTGAGGCTGGCACTGATCGCCGCCATGCGCAGCACGCCGTCGATCAGCTTGGCGACCACCGGGCCGAAGCGCTGGCTGACCGCTGCGAGTTCAATCTGGCCTTCGCGTACGCCACGGTAAAGCACCGCAGCCACTAGCGAATCCTGATCGAGCTTGAGGTCGGCAAGGATCTCGGCGATCTCGAGGCCGGTGCTGAAACTGCCGCTGCCTTCGGACCAGAGATTCTTCGCCGCATTGGACTGTTGCTCGGCCTGGCGAGCGTACTCGCAGGCCTCTTTCAAGGCTTCGCGATCCAGTGCCAGATCGACACTGACCGCATGATCGAGCCAAGCCTCGAGATTGATACTGCCGTCAGTGTTGATCGGCTGGTGTGCTCTCACCTGTACCATCTTGCTTTACCTTCCCTACGACGCAGATTCAATGCGTCAAATCACTGACCGTCAATGCCCGTTCGCGCTCGCGGGGCCAAGGCGAGCGCTACGGACGACCAGTCGGATCAGACGAGCCATCCTGGCTCGCTTCAAATAACGCCATGGCCTCGACATGTGCCGTCTGAGGAAACATATCGAGAATCCCGGCACGTTTTAACCGGTAGCCCTGCTTGATCAATTCGACCGTATCGCGCGCCAGAGTTGCAGGGTTGCACGACACGTACACCAGCCGTTTGGCGCCCAGGGTCGCCAGTTTGCGCACCACCTCGAAAGCACCGTCGCGCGGTGGGTCCAAGAGTACCGCAGAAAAGCCGTTTCCGATCCACTCGGCATCGGTCAAAGGCTGGGATAAATCGGCCTGAAAAAACTTTGTGTTATGCAAATTGTTGCTAGCAGCATTGGCCGCCGCGCGATCGACCATGGTCTGCACGCCTTCGACCGCCACCACTTCACGCGCGGCTTTCGCCAGCGGCAGGGCGAAGTTGCCCAGGCCGCAGAACAGGTCGAGCACGCGCTCATCGCTCGTCGGTTTCAACCAGTCCAGCGCCTGGGCGACCATGGCCTCATTGACCCCGGCGTTGACCTGGATGAAATCCCCCGGCCGGTAAGCCAGTTGCAGATTCCATTGTTCCAGGCGGTAACCGAGCGACTGTGCATCATCCACCGGCTGCGGTTCGCCTTCGCCATGCAGCCAGAGTTGCGCTTCATGGAACGCGCAGAAATCCTTGAGGATCGTCAGGTCGGCCTCGGACAGCGGCGCCATGTGACGCAGCAGGACGGCAAGTGACGAGCCACTGAACAATTCGACATGCCCCAGCGCCTGAGGCTTGCTCAAGCGCCGAAGCATCTCCGGCAAACGGGCCATGATCGGTTGCAAGGGCTGTACCAGCACCGGGCATTCGCTGATCGCGACGATGTCCTGGCTGCCGGCGGCGCGGAAACCGACTTCGAGCGTCTTGGCCTTGCTGTCCCAGCGCACGGCGATCCGGGCGCGGCGACGGTAGCCGAATTCGGGACCGGTCAACGGCGCCGCCCACTCCTGGGGCTCGGCACCGGCGACTCGCGACAACTGCTCGGCGAGCATGCGCTGTTTCAGGGCAAGCTGTTCGTTGTGGGGCAGATGCTGAACGCTGCAACCGCCGCAACGTCCGGCGTGCTGGCAAGGTGCGGGACGGCGCAATTGACTGGCGGTGAACACGCGCTCGGTGCGCGCCTCGACCACTTTGCCGTGGGCACCGAGCACCCGCGCTTCGACCTCTTCACCCGCCAGGGCGCCGAGGACGAACCAGGTTTTGCCTTCAAAAAACGCGATGCCGCGACCGTCATTGGCCAGGCGCTCGATGCTCAGGCGCTGCTTTTTGCCGGTCGGGATTTGCGCGGCCTTGCTGCCGCCGGTGGGCTGGAAGCGCAGGCCTCTCTCATGCTTGGCCATCAGTGGGGCGCGTCGAAAATGCCGGTCGACAGGTAACGGTCGCCACGGTCGCAGATGATCGCGACGATCACCGCGTTTTCAACTTCTCTGGACAGGCGCAGCATCGCTGCCACCGCACCGCCCGAGGACACGCCACAGAAGATGCCTTCTTCGCGGGCCAGGCGCCGGGTGACATCCTCGGCTTCGCTTTGCGCCATGTCGACGATGCGGTCGACGCGGTCGGCCTGATAGATCTTCGGCAGGTATTCCTGCGGCCAGCGGCGGATGCCGGGAATGGCCGAGCCTTCCATCGGTTGCAGGCCGACGATCTGCACGTTGTCGTTCTGCTCCTTGAGGTAGCGCGACACGCCCATGATGGTGCCGGTGGTGCCCATGGAACTGACGAAATGGGTGATGGAGCCCTGGGTCTGACGCCAGATTTCCGGGCCGGTGGTGGTGTAGTGCGCTTCAGGATTGTCGCCGTTGGCGAACTGATCCAGCACCTTGCCACGGCCTTCGGCTTCCATCCGCTGGGCGAGATCGCGAGCGCCTTCCATGCCCTCTTCCTGGCTGACCAGAATCAGCTCTGCGCCGTAAGCGGTCATCGCCGCCTTACGTTCTGCGCTGGAGTTGTCCGGCATGATCAGGATCATCTTGTAACCCTTGATCGCGGCGGCCATCGCCAGGGCGATCCCGGTGTTGCCCGAGGTTGCTTCGATCAGCGTATCGCCTTCGTGGATCTGCCCGCGCAACTCGGCGCGGGTGATCATCGACAGCGCCGGACGATCCTTGACCGAACCCGCCGGGTTGTTCCCTTCGAGCTTGAGCAAAAGGGTGTTGCTGGTGACACCGGGCAGGCGCTGCAAACGCACCAGCGGCGTGTTGCCGACGCAATCGGCGATGGTTGGGTACTGCAAGGTCATGGCGTTTTTCGCAATCCGGACTGCGGGGGCGCCTATCATACCGGCAAACCTGCGCAGGCCATATCACGCAAAGTGTGGTGCTTATGGCTTATCGGAATAAGGCGTCAGTTTAAGCCTCCTCTGACTGCGCAACATTCAAAGCATAGAACTCATGAAGTTTGGCCTGGAGAAGCTGCTTGTCCGGCAGTTGCACCTTATATTCGGCAATCAGTGCGGGTGAAAGGCTGCGATTGAGCGCGTACTCCACCACTTCATCTTCCTTGCTGGCACAGAGCAACACGCCGATAGCGGGATTTTCGTGGGGTTTTCGCGCATTTCGATCCAGCGCTTCCAGATAGAAGTCGAGCTTGCCCAGATACTCCGGCTCGAAGCGCCCGACCTTGAGCTCGATCGCCACCAGACAGTTGAGACCGCGGTGGAAGAACAGCAAGTCCAGGGCGAAATCCCGCCCACCCACCTGTAAAGGATATTCGGAACCAACAAAACAGAAGTCACGGCCCAACTCGATCAGGAACTCCTTGAGGCGCGACAGCAACCCTTGATGAAGATCCGTTTCGGCGTGAGCGCCCGGCAAGTCGAGGAATTCGACCATGTAGGAATCGCGGAAAATCTCGAGTGCAGATGGATGAGTCTGCTTCAGGACTGCGGAGACGTTTGCCGGTTCTGTGACGCTTCGCTCAAACAGGGCCGCCTTGAATTGGCGCTCAAGCTCACGCTTCGACCACTTTTCCTGGACGGCCATCCGCAAGTAGAACTCTCGTTCTTCCGGACGTTTGCTTTGGCTGAAAATGATCACGTTATGCGACCAGGACAATTGTCGCGCCAGTGGCGCGACTTTTTCTTCGCAGCGGTAAAACTCATAGAACTGGCGCATGCGAAACAAGTTAGAACGGGTAAAACCGCGCAACCCCGGCTGCGTCCGGGCCAGATGTTCAGCCAATTGACCGACGACCGAATCGCCCCATTCAGCCAGTTCAATCTTGCGACTGATATGGGCGCCGACCTGCCAATACAACTCGATCAGCCGGGTATTGACCGCCTGAATAGCCTGGTGCTTGGCACTGTTTATCAGCGCGAGCACTTCATTGAAACGGTCGCAGGATGAGTTGTCGGAAACGCCGGGGGCAGTCATGCAAGACACCTTGAGGATCATTTGAAGCCTGAGCTTAAACGTTCAAGGAAGCGTGAAATTACCGCCCATTACCCTTAGGAAACATCGTACAAAAACTCAAGATTGCTCCGACAAAAGAGCCAAAAGGCAACCATGAAGACTTCATCGCGTGCAGGTTCGCTCCTACAAAAGAACGGAGCTTTTCACACGGGTTGCGGGCGGCTCATGCCAACTGTGGGAGCTGGCTTGCCAGCGATGGCGTCGGGAGCGACAACACTGTCATCCGCCACCAACCGCAGATTCAGCCGCAATCCCGATGGCCCATTCTCGGCCCACAAGATTCCGCCCTGGCGTTGCACCGCGTTCCTCGCGATGCTCAGCCCCAGACCAAACCCACCATCCCCCGGCCGCGAGCCGTCGAGTCGAATGAAGGGCGAGAAGATCCGCTCAAGATCGGCTTCGGCCACGCCGCCACCTTCGTCCTCCAGCCACAGGTGCCAGTAGTCGCCATCCCGCCGACCGTCGAGCCGCACGATGCCGCCCGGTGGCGAATGTCGAATCGCATTGCGCAGAATGTTTTCCAGGGCCTGGGCCAGGGTGTTGAGATTGCCGCGCACCCAGCAGGAAGCGTCGACGCCACACTGCAACTGCCCCACCGGATAGCAGCTTTCGTAGCAGGCGTTTTCCGTGAGCATTTCCCACAGCGCCTGAATCTGGATCGCTTCGTCCGGCAATGGGGCGCGTTCGGTGTCGAGCCAGGCCAGTTGCAGGGTGTCTTCCACCAGCCGCTGCATCACGTCGATTTCGCGACCGATACGTTCGCGCAGCGGTTGCAACTGCTGCTCGCTTTCGCTGGCAACCCGCAACCGGCTCAGGGGCGTGCGCAATTCGTGGGACAGGTCGCGCAACAGCTGTTGTTGCAGGGCCACGGTGGATTGCAGGCGTTCGGACATCGAGTCGAAGGCACGGGCCAGTTCGCCAAGCTCATCGGGGCGCTGGGTGATGCCGCTGGACAACCGCACATTCAATTGATCGGCACGCCACGCATTGGCCTGCTCGCGCAGATTGTTCAGCGGCACCACCAGCAGGCGATACAGGCCGACGCACAGCAGCAAGGTGAACAGACCGGGAATCACACCATTGGTGATGACTCGCCAGAACACCCGATATTTCCCCGGCAGGAATCGCTCGGGCAACTCGATGACCAGGCTGCCCGCGGTCGGATCAACGGGGAACGGTACCCGCAGCCACGGCCGGCCCTTTTTGTGAATCGGCCAGTCAAGGCCTCGCAGGAAGGTCAGGCGCTGAAGCTCCTGAGCGTTCAATGGCTGACTGCCCAGCGACTGCAGATTGCCGCCGATCACGCCGACCCAGCCAGCTTCGCGCAGCTCCATGCTCTGCAACCAGCTATCGATACCATCGCGCTCGCCTTGCTGCCAGGCGCGCTCCGCCTCAGCGGCATAACGACTCAGGGTGCGACGGGCGTCATCGGAGAGGAACTGATTGCGCTGTTCCATATACCAGCCCCAGGACCAGCTCAGCCAGATCATCAACAGACAGAACGCCACCAGCAGGCAGGCGAGTTTCCAGAACAGCGAGTGCCGGCCCGGCAGGTCAGACACTTTCATCGACGGCACTCAGGACGTAACCCTTGCCCCACACCGTGCGCACTTCGCGCTCGGTGTAACCGACCGACTTGAGTTTGCGGCGGATCTGGCTGATGTGCATATCAAGGCTGCGATCATGGGCCGCGTATCCGCGCTGCAGAACGTGCTGATAAAGGAAGGCCTTGCTCAGCACTTCCTCGTCGTTGCGATTGAGGGTTTCCAGCAGGCGGTATTCGCTGCGGGTCAGGCCGGCGGGCTGATCGCGGTAGAACACCTCGCACTGCTCGTCGTCGAAACGCAGCCCGCCGACCGGCACCACCGGGACCACGGCCGCCGGGCGACGGTCAAGGGCGACCCGGCGCAGGATCGCCTCGATCCGCACATGTAGCTCGGCCATGCTGAAGGGTTTGGGCAGATAGTCGTCTGCGCCGAGACGGAATCCGCTGATGCGGTCGGCTTCGGCACCCAGCGCCGACATCAGCAGCACCGGGGTGGAATGACTCTGACGCAGTTGGGTCAGGACATTCAGACCGTCGAGCCCCGGCAACAGAATGTCCATCAACACCACATCGAACGGCTGGCGCCGGGCAATGCTCAGGCCTTCGCTGCCGTTCTGGCACCAGGTCACCTGAAAACCGCTGCGGCCCAATTGTTCATGGACATAGGCACCGAGGACAGGATCGTCTTCGATGGAAAGAATGCGGGGTTGGCCAATAGAGACAAGAGTCATGACTATCTGCAAATAATTCTCAGTTGGGCGATTATTCAAGATTGCCCGGCGCCCGGCAACCCAAGCTTGACCTGTCGGACAGATGACAGGTGCCCAAGTGAAGAACAACGACATCATTTTTCCCGACAATGTCCCTGAGCAAATCGCTACACTGCGCCGATACCGCGTGCCGGACGCACGTGTGAGTCAACGATCAGCGGGATGCAGGAGAAAGGCGTGCTCAAGAAACTGGGAATCAAAGGTCGCGTATTGTTGCTGACCCTGTTGCCGACCAGCCTGATGGCACTGGTGCTGGGCGGGTATTTCACCTGGACGCAGCAGTCCGACCTGCAAACCCAACTGATGCAGCGCGGCGAAATGATTGCCGAGCAACTGGCCCCGCTGGTGGCACCGGCCATGGGCCACGGCGATGCCGAACTGCTCGAGCGCATCGCCACCCAGTCCCTCGAACAACCGGACGTGCGCGCCGTGACCTTCCTCGGGCCCGACCGCTCTCCCCTCGCCCACGCCGGCCCGACCATGCTCAATCAGGCGCCGAGCGGCGACAGCGCGCACTTGCTGCGACGCAGCGGCAACGACGCCACCCGCTATCTGCTGCCGGTCTTCGGCAAACACCGCAACCTCGCCGGCGAGCTGATCCCGCAAGAGTCCGACCGCCTGCTCGGCTGGGTCGAACTGGAGCTGTCGCACAACGGCATGTTGCTGCGCGGCTATCGGAGCCTGTTCGCCAGTCTGTTGCTGATTGGCGCGGGACTGGCCGGCGCCGCATTGCTGGCCTTGCGCATGGGCCGCACGATCAACCGCCCGCTGAGCCAGATCAAACAGGCCGTCGCGCAGCTCAAGGACGGTCACCTGGAAACCCGTCTGCCGCCGTTGGGCAGTCAGGAACTGGATGAACTGGCGTCCGGTATCAACCGCATGGCCGGCACCCTGCAAAACGCCCGGGAAGAATTGCAGCACAGCGTCGATCAGGCCACCGAAGACGTGCGCCAGAACCTGGAAACCATCGAGATCCAGAACATCGAACTGGACCTGGCGCGCAAGGAAGCGCTGGAAGCGAGCCGGATCAAGTCCGAATTCCTCGCCAACATGAGCCACGAGATCCGCACGCCGCTCAACGGCATTCTGGGGTTCACCCACCTGTTGCAGAAAAGCGAACTGACCCCGCGCCAGCTCGACTACCTGGGCACCATCGAAAAGTCCGCCGACAGCCTGCTGGGGATCATCAACGAGATCCTCGATTTCTCGAAGATCGAGGCCGGCAAACTGGTGCTCGACCATATTCCGTTCAACCTGCGCGACCTGCTGCAGGACACCCTGACCATCCTCGCCCCCGCCGCCCACGCCAAGCAGCTGGAACTGGTGAGTCTGGTGTACCGCGACACACCGTTGTCGCTGGTCGGCGATCCGCTGCGCCTCAAGCAGATCCTGACCAACCTGGTGAGCAACGCGATCAAGTTCACCCGCGAAGGCACGATCGTCGCCCGCGCCATGCTCGAAGAAGAAAACGACGACAGCGTGCAGTTGCGCATCAGCATTCAAGACACCGGCATCGGCCTGTCGAACCAGGACGTGCGCGCATTGTTCCAGGCCTTCAGCCAGGCCGACAATTCGCTGTCGCGCCAACCCGGCGGCACCGGTCTGGGGCTGGTGATTTCCAAGCGCCTGATCGAACAGATGGGCGGCGAAATCGGTGTCGACAGCACGCCGGGCGAAGGTTCGGAATTCTGGATCAGTCTGAACCTGCCCAAGACCCGCGACGACGCCGAAGACCTGCCCGCCGCACCGTTGCTCGGGCGCCGGGTGGCGGTGCTGGAAAACCACGAACTGGCGCGTCAGGCCCTGCAGCATCAACTGGAAGACTGCGGCCTCGACGTCACGCCGTTCAATACCCTGGAAAGCCTGACCAATGGGGTCACCGGCGCCCATCAGACCGATCAGGCCATCGATCTGGCCGTGCTCGGCATCACCAGCAACGACATGCCGCCAGAACGCCTCAACCAGCACATCTGGGACCTTGAGCACCTCGGTTGCCGAGTGCTGGTGTTGTGCCCGACCACCGAACTGACGCTGTATCACTTGTCCGTGCCCAACCCCCACAGCCAGCTGCAATCGAAACCGGCCTGCACCCGCAAACTGCGCCGGGCGTTGTCGGACATGGTCAATCCACGCCAGCCGCGCAGCGAACCGGGTGAACCGTTGTCGAGCCGTGCGCCGAAAGTGCTGTGCGTGGACGACAACCCGGCCAACCTGTTGCTGGTGCAGACGCTGCTCGAAGACATGGGCGCCAAGGTGCTGGCCGTGGAAAGCGGTTACGCCGCGGTCAAGGCGGTGCAGAGCGAAAGCTTCGATCTGGTGCTGATGGATGTGCAGATGCCCGGCATGGACGGACGCCAGAGCACCGAAACGATTCGCCAGTGGGAAAGCGAGCGGCATTGCACGCCGCTGCCGATCGTCGCCCTCACCGCTCACGCCATGGCCAATGAAAAACGCGCGCTGCTGCAAAGCGGCATGGACGACTACCTGACCAAGCCGATCAGCGAACGGCAACTGGCGCAGGTCGTGCTGAAGTGGACTGGCCTGGCGCTGCGCAATCAGGCGCCAGACCGTGGCAGTGAAAGCCTGCTGGGCCATCAGGAACTGCCGATTCTCGATCACGAAGAAGGTTTGCGCCTGGCTGCCGGCAAGGCGGATCTGGCGGCGGACATGCTGGCGATGCTGCTGGCTTCACTTGAGGCCGACCGCGAAGCCATCCGCACCGCCCGCGACCATCAGGATCAGAACGCTCTGCTCGAACGGGTGCACCGCCTGCATGGCGCCACTCGCTACTGCGGTGTGCCGCAATTGCGCGCCGCCTGCCAGCGCAGCGAAACCCTGCTCAAGCAGCAGGACCCCAAGGCCTCGACCGCGCTGGACGAATTGGAACGGGCGATCAATCGTCTGGCGGCCCAGGCGAAGATCAGCGCCTGATCCACGGCAATGCCGATCAACGCCGACGCGGCTACAGTTGTCGCGGGTGATTTGCGCCCGCGTCGATGCTCCAGGAGGATTTCATGCGCACGATCGTTTTCAGCAGCCAGACCTACGACCGCGACAGTTTCCTCGCCGCCGACTGCCCGACCGGGATCGAACTGTACTTTCAGCCAGCCCGGCTCAGCCTCGACACGGCAGCGTTGGCCGAACACCACGAGGTGGTCTGCGCATTCATCAACGATGACCTCAGCGCCCCTGTGCTCGAACGTCTGGCCGCCGGCGGTACACGCCTGATCGCCTTGCGTTCGGCCGGCTACAACCATGTGGACCTGGCCGTTGCCAAACGCCTCGGGCTGGCCGTCGTGCGTGTACCGGCCTACTCGCCCCACGCGGTGGCGGAGCATGCGGTGGCGTTGATCCTCGCCCTCAACCGCCGTCTGCACCGGGCCTACAACCGCACCCGCGAAGGCGATTTCAGCCTGCATGGTCTTACCGGTTTTGACCTGGTAGGCAAAACGGTCGGCATCGTCGGCACCGGGCAGATCGGCGCGACGTTCGCGAAGATCATGCACGGCTTCGGCTGCGAACTGCTGGCCTACGACCCTCATCCGAATCCCGCCGTCGAAGCCTTGGGCGCGCGCTACCTGAGCCTGCCGGATCTGCTGGCGCAAGCGCGGATCATCAGCCTGCACTGCCCGCTCAACGAGCAGAGCAGACACCTGATCAACCGCGACTCGCTGGCGCACATGCAACCGGGGGCAATGCTGATCAACACCGGGCGGGGCGGTCTGGTGGACACGCCGGCGCTGATCGACGCCCTGAAGGACGGCCAACTCGGTTATCTGGGACTGGATGTGTATGAAGAGGAAGCGCAGCTGTTTTTCGAGGACCGTTCCGACCTGCCGCTACAGGACGACGTGCTGGCGCGGCTGCTGACGTTCCCGAATGTGATCGTCACCGCGCATCAGGCGTTTCTGACCCACGAGGCGCTGGACGCGATTGCCGCAACCACCCTGCACAACATCGCGACCTGGGCGGCGGGTACGCCGCAGAACCAGGTCGAGGGCTGAACGATCGGACTCAGACCGGAGGCGGTGTCGGGGTAATCGCCACGCACAGGATCAACAGCGCCAGCCAGCCGAACCCCAGTAAACGTTGCTTGAGGGAGTGCCCGCTGCGCAGCAGGAACCAGACAAACACCAGCGGCATCAGAAACGCCATGATCTTCAGCCAGCCTTCCACCGGGCGCGAGCCGTCCGGGTTCAACACCGGCTCGACCGGCTGCGAACGACGGCGTCGCCCCGCCGCGGCCGGCATGATCTTCGGCCGCTCGGGTGCCGGCGGCGGAACATAAGCCTCGGGCACAGCCTTGTTGCGCGGCAGGCTGCCAAAGGAAATTGTCGACGTGCCCGTCTGGGCGTGCGAAGCAGGCGCCTCTGCCAGCGGGGCCCCGCAATGAATGCATGCCGTCGCTTCGGAGCTGATGCTCCGCTTGCATTCATAACATTCGATCAGCGCCATGTTCCGTTCCTTGAAAATGAAGGCGGCAGTTTGCCACGACTGCGGTGTCGATTTGAACCGGATCGAAGGTCGCACGCGCGCATCATTCTGCAATCAAGCCCGTGCTAGCATGTCGCGCATATTTGGAGGACCCATGGTCGAACACGATTTCCGCTACACCCTGATGAACCCGCAACACACCCTCACCGAATGCCGCGCCCTGGTTCCGGGCCGTTATCAGGTCACCGGCAACGGTGGCTCGATCCGCATCGGCGACGTGCTGGTCGTGACCCTCAAAGGCAGCAAGGACTTGTCCATGCGCCTGACCGTCGACACCGTCCGCCACCTGATCAACCCGCCGGGCCAATGGACGGCCATGACCACCGGCCCGGTATTCGGTGAACTGGCGATCCACACCTGGCAGGTCAACTGCGACAGCTGCGCCAAGGCGCTGAGCTTCGAATTCGCCGTGGACGCCAAGTTGGGCAAGCCTGCGGAAAAACCGGCCGCCACCGCCCGCATCGCCGAGCTGGGCTGGAAAGCCGTCGGCGACAAGCACCTGTGCCCGAAATGCCAGGAGCCGGCGTGATGAAACACCTGGCCCTGACCGCTGTTGTCGGCGCCGGCCTGATGGGTTGCGCCGCCGAGCCTGTGCAACTGCAACAGAACCGCAGCTACATTCTGGAATGGATCGGCGAGCGTCCGCTGATGGACTACAGCCACCTGACCGTGACCCTGGGCGATGATGGACGGGCGTATGGCAATGGCGGCTGCAACCACTGGTTCGCGCCGTACACCCTGGATGGCGACAAGCTGAGCTTCGGCAAGATCGGCAAGACCCGCAAACTCTGTGCCCCGGCGCTGATGGAGCAGGAGCAACGCTTCCTCCAGGCCCTGGAGCATGTGGAGCGCTGGGACATCTCGCCGATCGAACAGATGCGCTTCTGGCCGGCCGAAGGCAAGCCGTTGCGCTGGTGGCTGGAAGAAGGCTGATCCTGCTGCACCGAATGATCGTTCCCACGCTCTGCGTGGTAACGATCAGCCAAAACGAATCAGTTGGTCGCCTGCAACGCCTCAAGCTTCGCCATCACCCCCGCCGCTGTCTGCTCGCCCAGCAACTGTTCCCGCACCTTGCCCTTGTTGTCGATGATGTAGGTCACCGGCAAGGCTTCGCTGCGCGGCAGTTCGAACAGGTCCGCCGGATCCTGCGCCAGCACCGTGAACCTGATGCCCAGTTTTTCGCTGGCGCTCTTCAGTTCTTCACCCTGCACGTTGTCGAAGTTGACCCCGAACACGCCGATCTTCTTGCCCTTGAGCTCTTCGGCCAGGTGATTGAGTTCCGGGATTTCCGTGCGGCACGGGCCGCACCATTCAGCCCAGTAGTTGAGCACGACCCATTGCTTGTCGAGGCGCTCGGACGCCACTTTCTGCCCGTTCTGGTCGATACCGTAGTCGTTGCCGCAGCCCCCCAGCATCAACGCCCCGATGATCGTCAATGCCGCTGCCAGTGCCCGTGTCATGTCGTGTTCCTTGTGAAAAATTGAATGCGCCTGCGACCCTTCGCCTCTCAAGGTTCTGGATTACGCGCTGCACAGTTAGAATAGCCGCCACTCTACGCAAGAAGCGACCCGCCCATGACCGATCTGACGCTTTATCACAACCCGCGCTGCTCGAAATCCCGCGGTGCGCTCGAACTGCTCGAAGCCCGTGGCCTGACGCCGAACGTGGTGCGCTACCTCGAAACACCGCTGGACGCCGCGCAGATCAAGGCCTTGCTCGGCAAGCTGGGAATCAGCGCACGGCAACTGCTGCGCACCGGCGAAGACGAGTACAAGACCCTGAACCTGGCCGATGCCAGTCTCACCGAGCAACAATTGATCGACGCCATCGCGGCGCACCCGAAGTTGATGGAGCGTCCGATTCTCGAAGCCGGCGACAAAGCCATTATCGGCCGTCCACCGGAGCAGATCCTGGAGCTGCTGCCGTGAGTGCGCCGTACATTCTGGTTCTGTATTACAGCCGCAGCGGTTCGACCAACGAGATGGCCCGGCAGATTGCCCGTGGCGTCGAACAGGCCGGACTCGAAGCGCGCCTGCGCACCGTGCCGGCGATCTCCACCGAGTGCGAAGCGGTTGCGCCGGACATTCCGGATGAAGGCGCGCTGTACGCCACTTTGGATGATCTGAAGAACTGCGCCGGCCTCGCCCTCGGCAGCCCGACCCGTTTCGGCAACATGGCCGCGCCGCTCAAGTACTTCCTCGATGGCACCAGCAACCTGTGGCTGACCGGTGCACTGGTCGGCAAGCCGGCCGGGGTGTTCACCTCTACCGCCAGCCTGCACGGCGGTCAGGAAACCACGCTGCTGTCGATGATGCTGCCGCTGCTGCACCACGGCATGCTGATCACCGGCCTGCCCTACAGCGAGTCGGCGCTGCTGGAAACCCAGGGCGGCGGCACGCCGTACGGCGCCAGCCATCACGCCGGGGCCGACGGCAAGAGCGGCCTCGATCAGCACGAAGTGGCGCTGTGCCGCGCCCTCGGTGCGCGCCTGGCCAAGACGGCCCGGAAACTGGGGAGCTGAGATGGCCAGAAAGCCGAAAGTCCTGCCCGCGGTCGAGTGGCTGGAGCCACGGGTGCGGGCGATGCGAGTGATCAGTCTGCTGTGCTTTTTCGGCCTGGCCGGATTGCTCGCCGCGTATTACCTGGTGTTCGCCGACCTGCATGGCGCGCGGCCGTGGGTGATTCTGCTGATCGAACTGATTCCTTGGCTGGTCATGGCACCGGGGATGATCATGGGCAGCGCACGCGGGCATTCGTGGATGTGCTTTGTGGTGAACCTGTATTTCATCAAGGGCGCACTGGCGGCGTACGACCCGAGCCGGCAGCTGTTTGGCGTACTGGAGATGATCGCCAGTCTGGCAGTGTTCTGCTCGGCGTTGCTGTATGTGCGCTGGCGGTATCAGCTGAACCGCAAACTGGCCGGCGAAGGCGAGATTTCCGTCACCTGACAGCGCTCCAACGCCAAGATCGTTCCCACGCAGAGCGTGGGAACGATCAAGTGCAGTACTTCTCAATGGTTGACGGTGTACGCCAGCATCATCGAGATCTGGCTCATCGGCCGCCCACCGCTCTCTTCATGCCACTGGTTGAACGCGTTCTGCACCGTCGCCAGATCCCGAAGACTGCTCGGCACCTTGTCGACGATCTTCTGCGCATTCAGTGCCGCGACCACGTCGTAGCTCGGCACAAAGGTGTCCTTGCCGACCATCCGCAGGAACCTTGGCGCCGACAGCCCACCCAATTGGTGGCCGTGCTTTTTCAGGTAGGTCCACAGGCCGACAATATCCGTCACCGGCCAGTCAGCGAGCAACGCGCCGAAACTGCCCTTCTCCTTCTCGACGTCCAGAATGAACTGCGCATTGCGCGGCACGCTTTTGAGTTTGCCCAGGTGGCGGATGATCCGCGCATCCTGCATCAGCCGCTCAAGGTGTTCGGCGCTCATCAGTACGACTTTTTCCGGGTCGAACTTGAAAAACACTTCCTCGAAAGCCGGCCACTTGGCGTCCACCAGACTGTGCTTGAGTCCGGCACGAAACACCCGCA
This sequence comes from Pseudomonas sp. PHC1, assembly GCF_046487845.1. Lineage (NCBI taxonomy): Bacteria > Pseudomonadati > Pseudomonadota > Gammaproteobacteria > Pseudomonadales > Pseudomonadaceae > Pseudomonas > Pseudomonas sp. PHC1. Next base: position 518,485 of record NZ_JBJXHJ010000001.1, on the reverse strand, counting down.
GAGCCATGGTCGAGAGGTAACGGTCATCGCTGATCTTGCGCAGTTGCGCCGGGGTCTTGGGAACGGGCAGATGGGCTTCCAGTTCAGCCGCCGAACCGAAGCGGTTCAGACAGTATTCGTGCAGCCACTTGTAGTCGCGCATGCCCTCTCCTAAAAAATGAATTGAAAACGGCGCCCTCGAGCGCCGTTTCTTTCGAGCGATCGGATCGCTTACAGGTTCACCACATTGACGAATCGCGAAGCCGCCGTCTCGTCGATCTTCAGGCTAGTGAAGTCAAACAGATTGCGGTCGGCCAGTTGCGAAGGAATCACGTTCTGCAGGCTGCGGAAAATGCTTTCGGTACGCCCCGGGGTCTTGCGCTCCCAGTCCTGGAGCATTTCCTTGACCACCTGACGCTGCAGGTTTTCCTGGGAACCGCAGAGGTTGCACGGGATGATCGGGAACTGCTTGAAGTCCGAGTAAGCCTGGATGTCTTTCTCGTTGCAGTAGGCCAGCGGACGGATCACCACGTTACGCCCGTCGTCGGCGCGCAGCTTCGGCGGCATGGCCTTGAGGCTGCCGTTGAAGAACATGTTGAGGAAGAACGTCTCGACGATGTCGTCGCGATGATGACCGAGGGCCATTTTGGTCGCGCCGATTTCGTCGGCGAAGGTGTACAGCGTGCCGCGACGCAGGCGCGAGCACAGCGAGCAGGTGGTCTTGCCTTCCGGGATCAGCTCCTTGACCACCGAGTAGGTGTCCTTCTCGACGATGTGGTACTCGATGCCCAACTCTTTCAGGTAGGCCGGCAGCACGTGCTCGGGGAAACCCGGTTGCTTCTGGTCCATGTTCACGGCGACGATCTCGAACTTGATCGGTGCAACCTTCTGCAGGTGCATCAGCACGTCGAGCATGGTGTAGCTGTCCTTGCCCCCGGACAGGCAGACCATGACCTTGTCGCCGTCTTCGATCATGTTGAAGTCGGTGACGGCTTCGCCGGCCAGGCGGCGCAGGCGCTTTTGCAGTTTGTTCTGGTTGACCGTAAGAGTGCCCATGACGCGAAATCCGTGAGGTGTGACGAAAGGCGGGCATTTTACGCAAAAACACTTCGCTTGTGGCCACAGGTTGTCGCCGCCTGCAGCACCCGTACGCACAGACCCCGACGCGATTACCCCGGCGTTTTACAGCGCGATTTGCTCTAAGCCCCTATCACCTGTGCGGTTAAGACCTTTCTATACTGCGACATAAGGTCGCACACAATCTGAAGACCTGTATTTGCTCGGCCGCATTGGCCCGTAGGCGCTCCGCTGGGGGGCGACGGCAATAACGAGAGGAGTGACTGGCATGATCCATCACGTAGTGGGACTTTTTACCCACCCCGATCAGGAATGGAAGGAAATCCGTGGCGACCAGGAAGAAAGCATCAGCCACATGTACCTGACGCACACGCTGATTCTGGCGGCAATTCCCGCTGTTTCGGCATTTATAGGCACGACTCAGGTCGGCTGGGTGATCGGCAACCGCGCACCGGTGATGCTCACCGTCGAAAGCGCGTTGTGGATGACGATCATGTCCTACCTGGCAATGCTCGGCGGGGTCGCGGTCATGGGTGCCTTCGTGCACTGGATGGCCCGCACCTACGACGCCAACCCGAGCCTGGCCCGTTGCGTGGCATTTGCCACCTACACCGCGACACCGCTGTTCGTCGGCGGGCTGGCGGCGCTGTACCCGCACATGTGGCTGGGGATGATCGTCGGCACGGCGGCCATCTGCTACACGGTTTACCTGCTGTATGTGGGGCTGCCGACCTTCATGAACATTCCGTCTGACGAGGGCTTCCTGTTTTCCAGCTCGGTACTGGCGGTGGGTCTGGTGGTGCTGGTGGCCATCATGGCGTTCACCGTGATTGTCTGGGGACTGGGCGTGGGGCCCGTCTACACCAATTAGCCTGCGGTTCCTCCCGAGAAGAACAAGATCCGCCAACACAGGCCGCCGCAAGGCGGCCTTCTCATGCCTGAAACAGACGTCGCGACCATTCGGCAGTCGGGTGATACGCAAGACTGGAAGGTTGCGGCATACTCCAAACCTCTGGAGATCCATCAAGCATGCCCGAGCAACTCAATACCCGCGTCGAAGACTGTTTCCAACTCGCTGAATCCTTTTTCAAACGTTCTTTCAAACGCCCCGTGGTGAGCCTCAAGCTGCGCGGGCAAAAAGCCGGGGTCGCGCATCTGCACGAGAACCTGCTGCGCTTCAATCCGCAGCTGTACCGGGAAAACACCGAACACTTCCTCAAGCAGACCGTGGCCCACGAAGTCGCGCACCTGATCGCCCATCAACTGTTCGGCGACCGCATCCAGCCCCACGGCGAGGAGTGGCAACTGATCATGCGTGGCGTCTACGAATTGCCGCCGGATCGCTGCCACACCTATGAAGTCAAACGTCGCAGCGTGACCCGCTACATCTATAAATGCCCGTGTGCGGATAGCGATTTTCCGTTTTCGGCGCAGCGCCATAGCCTGGTACGGCAAGGTCGGCGCTATTTGTGCCGCCGCTGTCGCAATACGCTGGTGTTCAGTGGCGAGATGCGGGTCGAGTAATTCCCCATCTCGTTCCCACGCTCTGCGTGGGAACGATCTTCTAACTGGGAACTGCGAGCTACGCGATGACTTTCGCGGCACGTAATTCGGCAATCCGCTCAGGGCTCAACCCCAACTCCGCCAACACCTGATCCGTATGCTGCCCCAGCGCCGCGCCAACATGCCGCGGCGCCGGCAATGCCTCGGAGAACTTCAGCGGGCACGCCATCTGCGCCTGCGCCGAGCCATCTCCACGCGGCACCGGCGTCACCAGTTCCCGCGCCTGCAATTGCGGATGCTGCACCGCCTCGCTCAGGTTCAACACCGGTTCGACACAGGCGTCGATCCCGGCGAACAACTCGCACAGTTCAGCAAAGTCATGCTTCTCGAACTCGACTTTCAAGGCTTCCTTGAGCGCCCGTTGCTGTTCGGGTCTGGGTGACAAGCCCTGCGCCGCCAGTTCCGGCCTTCCCAGCGCCGTACACAGTGGCTGCATGAAGGCCGGTTCCAGACTGCCCACCGACATCCAGCGTCCGTCGCGGGAGCGGTAGTAATCGTAGAAACTGCCGCCATTGAGCATCTGATCTTCCCAACCCGGCTCCTCGCCGCAGGCCAGATACCCGGCACCGGCCATGGCGTTCAGGCTGAACGCGCAGTCGGTCATGCTCACGTCCAGGTGTGTGCCCTGCCCGGTTTGCTGGCGGGAAATCACCGCTGCCAACAGGCCGATCACCCCGTGCAGCGAGCCGCCAGCAATGTCCGCCACCTGCATGCCCAGTGGCAACGGCCCATTGTCGGCGCGCCCGGTATAACTGGAGAGCCCGGCCAGCGCCAGATAGTTGATGTCGTGGCCGGCGCGGTCCTTGTAGGGCCCGGTCTGGCCGTAACCGGTGATCGACACATAAATCAGCTTCGGATTGATCGCCTTCAGCACCTCGTAACCCAGCCCCAGCCGCTCCATCACCCCGGGACGAAACTGCTCCAGCACGATGTCGTAGTCCGCCAGCAGCTGTTTGACCAGCTCCAGCGCCTCGGGCTGCTTGAGGTCCAGCGCCAGGCTGCGCTTGTTGCGGTTGAGATAAGCGTGACTGGCCGAGCCCCCGTGATCGTGAGGCGGCAACACCCGCACCAGGTCGAGGCGGGTCGGCGATTCGATGCGCAGCACTTCGGCGCCCATGTCCGCCAGCAACAGCGAGGCGAACGGCCCCGGCAGCAGGGTCGAGAAATCCAGAATTTTCAGTGAGGCCAGCGGTGCAGACATGGGCAATCTCCATCAACGATGCCTGCAGCCTAGGCAGCCATCGGCGATGGGGCAATTACCGGATGCATCAGTTGCGCTGACCGTTGCGCTCAAACAGCAGGCAAGAAAAAACCCGCCGAAGCGGGTTTTTCCATTCAAGCGATGCTTACTTCACACTGCTCGGGGTCGGGCCTTCGGCCACGCCCAGGTCGTCTTCTTCACGCTCGTCGGAGATACCGCGACCGCCCGAGGCCAGCTCGGATTGCAGCACGTCGGTGTCCAGCTCCTTGACCCACTTGGCCACGACGATGGTCGCTACAGCGTTGCCGACCAGGTTGGTCAGGGCACGGGCTTCGGACATGAAGCGGTCGATACCCAGGATCAGCGCCAGACCGGCCACCGGCAGGTGACCTACCGCCGACAGAGTGGCCGCCAGTACGATGAAGCCCGAACCGGTCACACCGGCTGCGCCTTTGGAGGACAGCAGCAGCACCAGCAGCAGGGTGATCTGATGGGTGATGTCCATGTGGGTGTCGGTCGCCTGAGCGATGAACACGGCCGCCATGGTCAGGTAGATCGAGGTACCGTCGAGGTTGAACGAGTAGCCGGTCGGGATGACCAGACCCACCACCGATTTCTTCGCGCCCAGACGCTCCATCTTGATCAGCATGCGTGGCAGCGCCGATTCGGAGGAGGACGTACCCAGTACGATCAACAGTTCTTCACGGATGTAGCGCACCAGCTTCAGCACGCTGAAACCATGAGCCCGGCAGATCGAGCCCAGAACCACCAGCACGAACAGGATGCAGGTGATGTAGAAGCAGATCATCAACTGGCCCAACTGCACCAGCGAGCCGACACCGTAGGCACCGATGGTGAAGGCCATGGCACCCAGCGCACCCAGCGGCGCCAGCTTCATGATCATGTTGATGATGTTGAACATGACGTGGGCGAAACGATCGATCAGGTCCAGCAGCGGACGACCGTACGAACCCAGGCGATGCAGCGCATAGCCGAAGATCACCGAGAACATCAACACTTGCAGGATGTCACCGGTGGCAAACGCGCCGACGATGGTGTTCGGGATCACGTTGAGGAGGAAGCCAACGATGCTCTGGTCTTTACTGGCCGTCACATAGGTGGCGATTTTCGAGGCGTCCAGGGTGGTCACGTCGATGTGCATGCCGGCGCCCGGTTGCACAACGTTGACCACGACCAGACCGATCAGCAGGGCAATGGTGGAAACGATTTCGAAGTACAGCAGCGCGTAGCCGCCGGTCTTGCCCACGGACTTCATGTTCTGCATGCCGGCGATGCCGCTGACAACGGTACAGAAGATGATCGGCGCAATGACCATTTTGATCAGTTTGATGAACCCGTCACCCAGTGGCTTGAGCGCCACACCGGTCTGTGGGTAGAAGTGACCGAGCAGGATGCCGATGGCGATGGCAACGATCACCTGGAAATACAGGGATTTGTACAGTGGCTGACGAGTCGTCATTGCAAAGTTCCTCAAGAGTCCCGCGTGGCAACATCCATCTGTTGAACGCGACACTTGAATTGCGAACCCTCCTGCACTGGAGGGATTTGTTGTGTCGAACGGCGCTTTTCCGGACCGGCTCGGCGCACGCTTCTGTCGCTCTTATCGCAAACGTCGTGCCACTTTGGTGCAAATCGCTGTAAGCCTTTTGATATCAGGGGATGCGTTTTTTTCTGTGTCACTGTTCGGTGACTCAAGTGTGGCGGATTTCCGCCAACTCCCGCGACCTCGTCCTACAATTTGGCGGAAATCCGCCTTGTTACCGGTCAGAGGCAGCCGCTACCATCGGTCGCCAGAGGAAGGATCTGCCGCCCATGCGCGAACGCACCATCGCCAGTCACTTTGCCCGCGCCGCCCTGGGTGGCGCACGGCGCTCGGGTTACGACTATTCGGACCTGCTGCAGCAACTGGGCATCAGCCCCGAACTGCTCGACGAGCCGCGCGCGCGGATCCCCCCGGAGCAATTCACCCAACTGATCCAGAACCTGTGGCTGGCGCTGGACGACGAATACCTGGGCTTCGGCAACGCGCCGAGCAAACCCGGCAGCTTCGCCATGATGTGCCATGCGATCATTCATTGCCGCAGCCTGGAGAAGGCTCTGCAACGCGGCTTGCTGTTTTACAGCCTATTCCCCGAAGCCCCGCGCCTGACCCTGACCCATGAAGACGAATGGGTGCGCCTGAGCCTCGACGATGCGCAATTGTGGGATCCGGATCACTTTCTCAGCGAAAGCCTGCTGGTGATCTGGCATCGCCTCGGCAGTTGGCTGATCGGCCAGCGGATCCGTCTTGAACAGGCCAGTTTCAGCTACCCGAAACCGGCGCACGGGGCGGAATACGATCTGCTGTTTTCCTGCCCGCTGGCATTTTCGGCAACGCACAGCAGCCTGCTGTTTCACAGCCGTTACCTGCACATGCCGCTGTTGCAGGACGAACGCACCCTCAAACATTTCCTCGAACGCTCCCCCGCCGACCTGCTATCCCGCCCGGACGACGGCAACAGCCTGAGCAGCCGGCTGCGGCGCTTGCTCAGCCAAGACAGCGCGCGCTGGCCGGACCTGGAAGCCGTGGCCGCGCACCTGCACATCAGCCCGCAAACCCTGCGCCGGCATTTGCGCGAGGAAGGCACCAGTTTTCAGGAATTGAAGGATCAGTTGCGACGGGACATTGCGATCTATCACCTGGGGCGGGCCGATCTGTCGTTGCAACAGATCGCCGAACAGCTCGGGTTTTCCGAGCCGTCGGCGTTTCACCGGGCGTTCAAGAAGTGGACGGGGCTGACGCCAGGGGCTTATCGGGCGCAAGAACTCTGAAAAAGGTCATTCGCCATAGAAGGAAACAAACTGGGCACTTTGCCTCCCTGCTGAACCTTCCTTTCTGCTGATAGGGTTCCCCTTCAAGACAATCACCCTCCGCAACCTTTGCATCTGGCAGGAAGCCTGATGCGCACGGAGCTTCATGAAGGAACGACCATGCTTCAATCACCCCTTGCAACCCTCACCACACTTGCCTTGCCATTCCTGTTAACGGGGTGCCTGGTAAATCCAGTACAGCCTTCCATTGATCCAACGCCGTACGAGACGCCTGAATATCGGGCTCAGAAAGCTCTGGCAATCGTCAATGCGTCGGCTCTCTATGCTCGTGGCGGCACCGGTCAGGATGTGGCTGTAGCCATTGTCGACTCGGGTTTAAACGACAATCTGCCGGAGTTTCAGGGCAGGCTGAGGGATCCGGGATTCGATTATGTCGAAAACCGGGTCGGCACCCTCGACCGAATTGGTCACGGCACCCAGATGGCCGGCATTCTGGCGGCCAACAAGGACGACAAAGGCATGCACGGTATTGCCTTCGGCGCTCAGTTGATCCCCTATCGCTTCGGTGACGACAACGAACCATTTTTCTTTGATAGCGAGATAGCCCAATCCTGGCAAGCTGGTTTCGACAAGGGCGCGCGAATCTTCAACAACTCCTGGGCCAACGCCATCCCGGCGACCGAGATCAATGAGGCGCGCTACAACCAGGTCATGCCGGAATCATTGGCCACAGCGCGGAATATGGTTCAGGAAGGGGCAGTCTTCGTGTTCCCGACCGGAAACGAGTTGAAACGGGAACCCTTGGCCGAGCCTGGTTTGCCGCTCGCCCTGCCTGAACTTGAAAAAGGCTGGATCGCGGTGGTTGCCCTCAAGAGCGACGGCAGCACCATCAATGCAAAATCCAACTACTGCGGCGTGGCGGCAGCCTGGTGCATCGCTGTACCGGGCGGTGACTCAGGTTCCGACCAAGGCCTGTTGACCACCAACAAGAATGGTCAATACACCGAGACCGCTGGCACGTCGCCCGCTGCCGCGCTGGTTAGCGGAGCGCTCGCAGCCCTGCAAAGCCGCTATCCGGAACTCACGCCGCAACAAGTCCGCGAACGCCTGCTGAGCACCGCGAACCGGACAGGCATCTATGCAAACAGTGAAGCGTACGGTCGGGGCCTGCTGGATCTTGAAGCAGCTTCTCGCCCGGCCCCGCAGCCCATGGTTGATTGACGGGGCCGAGGCCGGCGAACATGACGGGCTGACACAATAGCAGTGAAAGCAATGCGGCTGATGTCATCGCCGATTTGCTGCCAGCAGGGGCCGAAAGGTCAACGTTTACATTGTCGGGAAATGAATCCTGAACGCCGCTCCGCCCATCGGTGAATCCCCCAGCGTCAGTTTCGCGCTGTAGCTCTCGATGATGTCCTTGACCACCGCCAGCCCGATCCCCTGCCCTGGATGCTGGCGATCCAGGCGTTCGCCGCGTTCGAGAATCCGTGCGCGCTGATCCGGTGGTACGCCGGGGCCGTCGTCTTCGATGCACAGGTCGATTCCGCAATGGCTTTCGCGCACGCTGATGCGCACTTCGCCCAGGCACAGGCGATAGGCGTTTTCCAGCAGGTTGCCCATCATCTCCAGCAAGGCGCCCTGCTCGATCGGCACGTAACAGTGCTCCGGCAGATCGAAGGCGACGCGCACATGTTTGTCGCGGTAGACCTTGTCCAGCGTGTCGCACAGGCTTTGCAGCACCGGGCGCAGGCGCACCTGATGGCGCACCAGACCACTTTTGCGAAGGCTGGCGCGTTGCAACTGGTAGCCGATCTGCTGGCTCATGCGTTCGATCTGGGTTTGCAGCACCCAGGCCTGATCGCGGTCTTCGGGACGCTGGGCCATGTCTTCGCTGACGCCTTGCAATACCGCCAGCGGGGTTTTCAGGCTGTGAGCCAGATCGTCGAGGGAGTCGCGGTAACGGCTGCGCTGCTGACGTTCGCTGTGCAGCAGGCGGTTGAGCGAACCGGTCAGGCGCAGCAGTTCACGCGGGTGTTGTTCGCTGAGGCTTTCGAGGGTTCCGCCTTCGATTTCGTCGAGTTCCTGACTGAGCCGGCGCAAGGCTTTCAAGCCCCAGGTCAGGCCGATCCACAGCAGCGCCAGCAGCACCAGCAGCGCCGCACCGAAACCGAGGTAGAGGTTTTCCCGCAGGCCTTCGAGGGTGGTTTCGTACTCGCGCACCGGTTGCAGGGCCACGATACTGAAGGCTGCGCTCTTGCCGCCGAGCAGTTTGACTTCAACGTCGTAGACGAAGAATTCCTGACCGTTGGCCTCGCGGATTCGCGCGAACTCGTTGCCGAGGCCGTCGTAGCGCGGTGTGTAGTTGATCTTCTCTTCCTGGGTGCCCTTCGAACGCCAGACCAGATGCCCTTCGCGGTCGTAGATGTAGCCAAGCAAGCGATTGTCGGTGAGGTTGAAGCGCTCGTCGGGCAACTGTGCCGGCATCATCAGGTGGTTGTTTTCAACCCGCGCGGCGGAGATCAGCGTAGTGACGTCGGACGCCAGCCGCTGCTCGATCGAGTCCTGCAGCGCCAGGCTGAACGCGCCCTGCATCGCCGGGAGCAACGCGAGCATGAACAACACCGCCAGGGTGGTGGCGGCGAGCATCAGCCGGACGCGAAGGGAGCGGATCAAGTGCAGCGCTCATTGAACAGGTAACCGAGGCCGCGCACGGTGTCGATCGGTTTGAACCCGGCCGGGCCTTCGAGCTTGCGGCGCAGACGGCCGACCAGCACTTCAATCACGTTCGGATCGCGCTCGTCGTCATCCGGGTACAACTGTTCCATCAGCCGATCCTTGGGCACCACTTGCTGGTGATGACGCATGAGGTATTCGAGGATCCGGTATTCGTAGGCGGTCAGCGCCAGCGGTTGCTCATCGAGGCTCGCCTGCTTGCGATTCAGGTCCAGCAGCAACGGGCCGGCAACGATGGTCGACTGGGTGAAACCGCTGGAGCGACGCAGCAAGGCATTGAGCCGCGCTTCGAGTTCTTCGAACTGGAACGGCTTGACCAGATAATCGTCAGCCCCGGCAGCCAGGCCTTCGACCTTGTCCTGCCAGTTGCCGCGCGCGGTGAGGATCAGGATCGGAAACGTCTTGCCGCCCGAGCGCAGTTGGCGAATCAGGTCGAGGCCACTCATGCCCGGCAGGCCGAGGTCGATCACCGCCAGGTCAAAGTTGAATTGCCCGGTCTGGTACAACGCCTCTTCGGCGTTGGCCACGGATTCGACCACGTGACCGCTCTCCGTCAGGCGGGTTTGCAGGTGATGGCGCAACAGCGCTTCATCTTCGACGACCAACAGTTTCATGACGCTCTCCCGGGTAAATCGACAACTCCAAAGGCTTTCGCCTCACATGGCTGCGCCGGGTCGCCCTCGAAGGACGACCCGGCGCGGGCCTGACGCCAATCGCTTAGAAAGCGTAGTTGGCCGACAGGTAAGTCTGGGCGCTGCTGGTCAAATCCAGCGAGCCTTGCTTGCTGCCGCCACTCTCTTTCATCTCGGTACTGGCGTTGCTGCGCAGGTAACGGTAACCGAGTTCCACCGAGGTGTTCTGCGAGACTTGCTGCAACACACCGAACTGGCCGCCGACGGCGTAACCGATGTCGCTGTCGCGGCTGTAGCCCGGCGAGTCCTGGGTCAGCTTGGTCAGCCCTGCCGTGGCCCCGCCGAACAGCTTGGTGCTGCTACCCACCGGGTAGAACAGATCGTAGCTGCCCAGCAGGTTTTCCTGGCGCAGTTTAATGCCATTGTGCGAGCCGGACACATTGTCGTAGGTGGCGTAGTAGCGACCCTGGCTGTTTTGCTGACCCAGGCGCAGGCCGTAGGTGTTGTTGCCGTCGATGGCCGCGGTGGCGTCCGGGTGGCCGAGGTTGTCGTTCAGGGCGTTGGATTTCTTGATCTTGTCGCTGGTCTGGCCGAAGGTCAGGCCGGCAAAGTTGGTGGTGGTGTCGGCATGGGCAGCGATGCTTGCGCTCATGACAGTGAAAGCCAGCAGCAGTTTGTTCAAACGAGTCATTGAGTGTTCCTCAGTTGTGCTCTTCGGGTATGGCGCAAGGTTACTGCCCCTCCCCTGTACCGCCCCTGAACGCTCTCTGAACCTGGCCTGAATGAAATGAACTAGGCTGTTTTGACCCTTTATTGTCAGGAGACCCGATCATGCGCCTGCTTCTAACCCTCGCCCTCCTTGTTTTCAGCGGCCTCAGCCAGGCGGCGATCAAGACCGAGGAAATCCCCTACCAGAGCGCCGACGGCACAAAGCTGATCGGTTACTACGCCTACGACGACGCGATCAAGGGCCCGCGCCCTGGCGTGGTGGTGGTACATGAATGGTGGGGACTGAACGACTACGCCAAGCGCCGCGCCCGTGATCTCGCCGGGCTCGGTTACAGCGCGCTGGCCATCGACATGTACGGTGAAGGCAAGAACACCGAACACCCGAAAGACGCGATGGCGTTCATGCAAGCGGCCACGCAAAACACCGATGCGACCAGCAAGCGCTTTCAGGCCGGGCTGGATCTGCTGAAGAAACAGCCACAGACCGACAAGGATAAAATCGCCGCCATCGGTTACTGCTTCGGCGGTGCCGTGGTGCTGAACGCGGCGCGTCAAGGTGTGCCGCTGGCCGGTGTGGTGAGTTTCCACGGTGCGTTGGCCACCAAGACCCCGGCTGCGCCGGGCAGCGTGAAGGCGAAAATCCTCGTCGAACACGGTGCACTGGACAGCATGGTCACCCCGGACAACGTCACGGCGTTCAAGTCGGAAATGGACAAGGCCGGCGCCGACTATCAATTCGTCAGCCTCGACGGTGCCAAACACGGCTTCAGCAATCCCGACGCGGATCGTTTGAGCCACGGCGATCACGGCGGCCCGGATATCGGCTACAACAAGGCTGCCGATGAAAAATCCTGGGCGGACATGCAGGCGTTCTTCAAGAAAATCTTTGGCTGAACCCCTTTGCTGATCGTTCCCACGCTCTGCGTGGGAACGATCACAATTCGAGGCCGCAGCGTCGGAGCGATCACGGTTCGACGTGGGAACGATCATGTCGGCACTATCCAGCCTGAGGACAACTCGGCAAAATGCCGGACATGACTGCCAGCCCTCTCCTCCCCGCCTGCTGCACCCCGCTCGATGCCCATTGGCCGCTGCCGACGGTGTTGCCTGACACCGTGCTGCTGAGTACCCATTTCAACCCGTCGCAACTGCTCGGCGATGACTTCCGCCGTAGCGCCATCGAGCCGCCGCCGAGCATCCAGCGTTCGGTGGCCAAGCGGCAGGCGGAATTCCTCGCCGGGCGGATTTGCGCCCGGGCCGCGTTGCAGCAACTGGAAGGCTCAAGCACTGTTCCAGCGATCGGCGAAGACCGCGCGCCCATCTGGCCGGCGCACATCTGCGGCTCGATCACCCATAGCACCGGTCGCGCGGCGGCGATTGTCGCCAACAAACGGCACTGGCGCGGATTGGGCATGGACCTGGAAAACCTGCTCAACGCCGAACGCGCCGAGCGACTGGCCGGTGAGATCCTGACCCCACCGGAATTGCAGCGCATGGCCGCCGCTTCCCGGGATCAGATCGCGTTGTGGGTGACCCTGACCTTTTCGGTGAAAGAAAGCCTGTTCAAGGCGCTGTACCCGATCGTGCAGCAGCGCTTCTACTTCGAACACGCCGAGGTGCTGGAATGGAATGAACAGGGTCAGGTGCGGCTGCGGCTGTTGACGGATCTGTCCAGCGAATGGCGCAACGGTACGGAGCTCGATGCGCAATTTGGCGTGCAGGACGGGCAGTTGCTGAGTCTGGTCAGCATCGAGGCGTAAGCGGCTTCAGCGCCGCTCCTGATTCCTCGGCCAGCTCAGACTGAAACACGCCCCGCCCAGACTTTTGCTCTTGCCGATCAGCGCCCGACCGTCGTGCCAATGGATAATCCGCCGCACGATCGACAGGCCCAGCCCGTGCCCACCGGACGCCCGGGTGCGACTGTCGTCCAGGCGCAGGAACGGCGTGAAGATTTTCTCCCACGCGGTTTCCGGCACACCGGGACCGTCGTCCTCGACATCCACCCGGCAACGCATCTGCCCGACCTGATAGCTGACCGTGACCTTCGAGCGCGCGTGGCGCATGGCGTTGCTGACCAGATTCTGCAAGGCGCGGTGCAGGTAACGCGGCTCGGCCTCGACCCAGGCGTCATCGCAATCGGCCGCCGACAGGCACAGGCCGCGCTGCACCGTAATTTCGGCACGCAGGGGCGCCAGCTCCTGGATCACCTGATTGACCAGCGCATCCAGATCGATGCGCTGGAAGGTCAGCGCCGGCGAGCCCTGCTCCAGCCGGGCGTACGTGAGCATTTCGTCGACCAGTCTGTCGAGATCTTCGATGTCGTGGTCCATGCCCTCGCGGTATTTTTCCAGCGCCTGCGGGGTGGTGGCCGAGCCGATCATCTCCAGACCGAAACGCAGGCGCGCCACCGGCGTACGCAACTCATGGGACACCGCGCGCACCAGTTCTCGCTGAATGGCGAGCAACTGCTGCAAGTGCTCGGCCATGCCGTTGAACGCCGCTGCCAGTTTGCCCACCGAGTCGGCGCCACGGGCCGGAACACGGGTTTCCAGGCTGCCCTTGGCGATGCGCGTGGCGGCGGCTTCGAGCCCGCGCAAACGCCGTTCGAGCTGACGCACCAATAAATAGACGATCAGACCGATCAGGGTCAGCCCAAGGGCAGCGATCAAAACCAGCCATTGCGGCGGGTACGGGTTCATCTGATACAGCGGCCCGATTTCCAGTACCCACGGCGTGCCGACCATGCCCGCAAACACCCGGATCGAATCGCCGCCCTTGCCCAGCGCCATCACCGTATCGCCCTCGGACACCCGACGGCTCTGGTCTTCGTCCATGTCGGCATCGCTGACCGTGACCAGCCGCAAATCGAAACCGAAGCCTTTGTCTTCCTTCAATTGCGCCAGCCGTTTGGGTTGCTCGCCTACCGGCACCCGCACCAGCTCATCGGCCAACAGGTAAATGGTCGCCCGGGCCAGTTGCTCACTGATCTGCTGCACCTCGCCCACCAGCACCAACTGCTCCTTGTCGCTGACCAGTCGATAGACCTTGGCCGCGTGCGGGCCGGTCTGCTCGACCAGCGCCTGCCCGCGCTGCACCCGGGTGCGCTGGGTCAGGTCGAGATCGGTCTGGGCAAAGGTCTTCAGTGCCAGCGGAATCCCGAGCAGCCGCTCCCACACCAGCAAGGCGCGATGGCGCTCGGTCTCGTTCATCGGTTGCAGATTGTCGGCCATCAGCGAAAACGTTCCGTGGGCCAGGCGCTCGCGATATTGCTCGCTGCGCACCTGGTTGAGCAGGTGCAGCGCCAGCACGCCGAGCACCGCCACCAGAATCAGTGCCGCGCACATGCCGCCATAGATGCGCAGGAAGATCGAGTTCACAGCGGCAGTTCTACGCAGGCTTCCGGCACGAACAGATAACCTTTGCTGCGGATGGTCTTGATCAGGCGCGGGTGATCGGGGTCGTCGCCGATCTTCGGGCGGATGCGCGAGATGCGCACATCGATCGAGCGGTCCTGGCCGTCGTAGCCAATGCCGCGCAGTGCGGTGAAGATTTCTTCCCGGGACAGGATCCGTCCCGCGTTGGACACCAGCAGCCAGAGCAGATCGAATTCGGCACTGGTCAGCTCGATGCCACTGTCACTGAGCCAGGCTTCGCGCAAGGCGTTGTCCACCACCAGCGGGCCGAATTGCAGCCGACGCGGATTACCCGCCGGCGGCTCCGGTGTGTCACTGCGTCGCAGCAACGCTTGGATGCGCGCGAGCAACAGACGCGGGCGCACCGGTTTGCACACATAGTCGTCGGCGCCGAGGTCGAGGCCGAGGATCTGGTCGGCGTCATCGGTGCGCGCGGTGAGCATCAGGATCGGCCCGTCGTAGCGGTCGCGCACCTTGCGGCAGATGCTCAGGCCGTCTTCGCCGGGGAGCATCAGGTCGAGGATCACCAGATCCGGCTGTTCCTTGATGATCCGCGCCGCCGCCAGTGCACCGTTGCCTTCGATCTCCACGCGCAATCCGTTGGCTTGCAGGTATTCACGGGTCAGTTCGGCCAGACGCTGGTCGTCCTCGACTATCAATACCTGCCAGGCTTCTTGCTCCACGGGTGACCTCTGCTTGCCGATGCTGCATATAAAGGAAAGATCCTCCCGTCTTTTTGTCATCTTTAAGGAGGATAAGAATGCGTACACATGGGCCGATTGTATAAACGGCGTACAGCCAGAAGACAAGTCGGTAAATGCGTTCGGACACGGCGGATTTTTGTGATAGGGTTCGCGCCCTTAAAAATCCGCTGAAGCGTTTTTCCGAACTGAAAAACAGTGACAAACGGTCTAGCTCAGCAGGTTCGCGGCCTACACGTGAATTCGACATTTCGCACACAATTTACGCACAGGGTTATCCACAGGCTGTCCGTTGCAATCCTCCCCCAAAACGCATTATCTTGTAGCCCGCGCTTGAAAAAACCCTACATGTAGGGGTTGAGGCCAAAAAACCAAACACAAACCGGACAGTGAATTCAAGGCTTTTTATTGCCATTGTCGGGTTGAACCAAACGTATTTTCAGAAGACCAAACCGCGCCTGCGGATGGCTACCGTTTTTCAGCCGATCACGGCGTAAACGGTACGGGTGTTGCAGTCCGAAACTGCTCCCCGAAAGGAATGCGGTTTCACGCGTATCGCGCGAACCGAAGACTTCGGCATGGAAGCGGCGCCCACAAGGCCCCCTTCCTGAACTGTCCCGAAGTCGTTACCCGGCAACTGCCGGTTGTAGTGCTTCAGGACGGAACGGTGGGCACCGTGATGGTGCCCAAACAAACATAGAGAACGTGGAGACACCCATGCAAACCGACACAACTCGCGAGAACCCGCAGGGCACCTTGCCGCAGGCCGCCGATTCGAATTCGGATCTGGCTGCCACCGCGCCTGGCCAACTGCGTGTGATCAAGCGTAATGGCACTGTCGTTCCTTACACCGATGACAAGATCACCGTCGCTATCACCAAAGCGTTTCTCGCAGTTGAAGGCGGCACCGCTGCCGCTTCGTCGCGAATCCACGACACCGTTGCCCGTCTGACCGAACAGGTCACCGCGACCTTCAAGCGTCGCATGCCGTCGGGCGGCACCATCCACATCGAAGAAATCCAGGACCAGGTCGAACTGGCCCTGATGCGTGCCGGCGAGCAGAAAGTCGCCCGCGACTACGTGATCTACCGTGACGCCCGTTCCAAGGAACGCGCCACCCGCACCACCGCCGAAGCTCCGGTACAGGCGCACCCGTCGATCCGCATCACCCGCGCCGACGGCAGCCTCGCGCCGCTGGACATGGGCCGCCTGAACACCATCGTCACCGAAGCCTGCGAAGGTCTGGCCGAGGTCGACGGCGACCTGATCCAGCGCGAAACCCTGAAGAACCTGTACGACGGCGTGGCCCTGAACGACGTCAACACCGCGCTGGTGATGACCGCCCGCACCCTGGTCGAGCGCGAGCCGAACTACTCGTTCGTGACCGCCCGCCTGCTGATGGACACCCTGCGTGCCGAAGGCCTGGGCTTCCTGGGCGTGGCCGAGAGCGCCACTCACCACGAAATGGCCGACCTGTACGCCAAGGCCCTGCCGGCCTACGTTGCCAAAGGTATCGAGTTCGAACTGCTGAACCCTGTGCTGGCCTCCTTCGACCTGGAAAAACTGGGCAAGGCGATCAACCACGAGCGCGACCAGCAATTCACCTACCTGGGCCTGCAGACCCTGTACGACCGTTACTTCATCCACAAGGATGGCGTGCGTTTCGAACTGCCACAGATCTTCTTCATGCGCGTGGCCATGGGCCTGGCCATCGAAGAGAAGCAGAAAGAAGACCGTGCGATCGAGTTCTACAACCTGCTGTCCTCGTTCGACTACATGGCTTCGACCCCGACCCTGTTCAACGCCGGCACCCTGCGTCCACAGCTGTCGAGCTGCTACCTGACCACAGTGCCGGATGACCTGTCGGGCATCTACCACGCGATCCACGACAACGCCATGCTGTCGAAATTCGCCGGTGGCCTGGGTAACGACTGGACCCCGGTTCGTGCGCTGGGCTCGTACATCAAGGGCACCAACGGCAAGTCGCAGGGCGTGGTTCCGTTCCTGAAAGTGGTGAACGACACCGCCGTCGCCGTTAACCAGGGTGGCAAGCGCAAAGGCGCTGTCTGTGCCTACCTGGAAACCTGGCACATGGACATCGAGGAGTTCATCGAACTCCGTAAGAACACCGGTGATGACCGTCGTCGTACCCACGACATGAACACTGCCAACTGGATCCCTGACCTGTTCATGAAGCGCGTCTTCGATGACGGCAAGTGGACCCTGTTCTCGCCGTCCGAAGTACCGGACCTGCACGACCTGACCGGCAAGGCCTTCGAAGAGCGCTACGAATACTACGAAGCCCTGACCGAATACCCGGGCAAGATCAAGCTGTTCAAGACCATTCAGGCCAAAGACCTGTGGCGCAAGATGCTGTCGATGCTGTTCGAAACCGGCCACCCATGGCTGACGTTCAAGGACCCGTGCAACCTGCGCAGCCCGCAGCAGCACGTCGGCGTCGTTCACAGCTCGAACCTGTGCACCGAGATCACCCTGAACACCAACAAGGACGAGATCGCGGTCTGCAACCTGGGCTCGATCAACCTGCCGAACCACATCGTCGACGGCAAGCTGGACACCGCCAAGCTCAAGCGCACCATCGACGTCGCCGTGCGCATGCTCGACAACGTGATCGACATCAACTACTACTCGGTGCCGCAGGCGAAGAACTCCAACTTCCGCCACCGCCCGGTCGGTCTGGGCATCATGGGCTTCCAGGACGCGCTGTACCTGCAGCACATCCCGTACGGTTCCGACGCTGCCGTCGAGTTCGCCGACAAGTCGATGGAAGCGGTCAGCTACTACGCGATCCAGGCTTCCTGCGACCTGGCCGACGAGCGCGGCTCGTACGAGACGTTCCAGGGTTCGCTGTGGTCCAAAGGCGTACTGCCGCTGGATTCGCAACAGATCCTGATCGAAGCACGTGGCCAGAAGTACATCGACGTCGACCTGACCGAGTCCCTGGACTGGGCACCGGTTCGCGCCCGTGTACAGAAAGGCATCCGTAACTCGAACATCATGGCCATCGCACCGACCGCGACCATCGCCAACATCACCGGCGTCTCGCAGTCGATCGAACCGACCTACCAGAACCTGTACGTGAAATCGAACCTGTCGGGCGAATTCACCGTGATCAACCCTTACCTGGTTCGCGACCTGAAGGCTCGCGGCCTGTGGGACTCGGTCATGATCAACGACCTGAAGTACTACGACGGTTCGGTTCAGCAGATCGAGCGCATCCCGCAAGAACTCAAAGAGCTCTACGCGACCGCGTTCGAAGTGGACACCAAGTGGATCGTTGACGCCGCCAGCCGTCGTCAGAAGTGGATCGACCAGGCCCAGTCGCTGAACCTGTACATCGCCGGCGCTTCGGGCAAGAAGCTGGACGTGACCTACCGCATGGCCTGGTACCGTGGTCTGAAAACCACTTACTACCTCCGTGCCCTGGCCGCGACCAGCACCGAGAAGTCGACCATCAACACCGGCAAGCTGAACGCTGTATCCAGCGGCGGCAACCACGGCGACGACTCGGTCCTGGCAGCCCCTGCCGGCCCGGCTCCAGTACCGAAGGCTTGCGCCATCGACGAGCCGGATTGCGAAGCTTGCCAATAAGCTGAGCTGAATCAGGCGTTGCGAAACACCTGATCCGAGAAACCCCTGACAGACTTCTGGTTTGTCGGGGGTTTTCTTTTGCCCGCGAAAAAGCAAAAGCCCCCTAACCCTAGCCCTCCCGAAACGTCGGACCGCCCAGAGGGAGAGGGAACCGACCGAGTTGCTTTGAAAAGATACGCCGACGTGAAATACCGAGTTGAACTCAAGTCTTAAAAAGCAAACATCCCGCGCCTGCCTTTGCCTTTGCTTCCACCACTGAACACGATGAGCGTTAGCTCGAGTAAAGCTTTTGACGTGCCGGCCCCATCGGAACGAAGGAACACCGAGCCAAAGCGAGGTGCCGAACGCCGGGGTCCAGCCTTTTGGTTCCTTTTTGCCGGGCCGGCATTCCGGCGTCTGAAAAAGGGACTCGCCGTCAGGGCGAAACCGCCAGCGGCAGCACCCGGAGCAACGGATATATCCTCAATCCCAAGGCAAAAAAAGCCCCTCAAAAAGAGGGGCTCCTTAACCAGCCAAGACTCAGAATCAGGTCATCTGAATAATGGTCTGCATGATGGTGCTCTGGGTGGAGATGGTCTTGGCATTCGCCTGATAGTTACTCTGACCCTTGATCAGGTCCACCAGCTCATTGGTCAGGTTAACGTTGGACTCTTCCAGCGAGTTCGAAACAACCGAACCCAGCGTACCGGTTTCCGGTGCATCGTAGCCCGGGATACCCGAAGCGAAGGTTTCTTTCCAGCTGGTGCCACCGATCGGCTGCAAGCCCTGCTCGTTGGTGAAGCTGGCCAGCGCAACCTGGCCGATAGCCTTGCTCTGGTTGTTGCTGAAGTTGGCGAACAGCGTACCGGTACCGTCGATGGTCAGGTTGGTGATCTGGCCAGTGGCATAACCATCCTGCGTCGGGATCGAACGCGCGGTGTCGGCGTTGTATTGAGTGGTCTTGGCCATCGAAATGGTAATGCCGGCCGGGTTAGCCGAAGCACCGTTGGCCGTCCACACACCGTTGGTGACAGTGCCCGGTACCCAGCCAGTGAGCTTCAGGTCGCTGCTGATCACGGCAGGCGGAGTGCTGACCTGAGTCAGCTTGCCAGTGGAGTCAAAGGTCATGGTCGATGCGACAGGCGCAGTGACTTTCGGATCGCTGCCGGTAGCATCCGGGTTGCGACCGTCCACCAGGGTGTAGACCTTCCAGGTGTTGGCGCCGGTCTTCACCATGTACTGATCCATGACATGGGAGTTGCCCTGGCTGTCATAGATCGGCGTGCTGAACGACTTGGTGTAGGTCGCAAGGTTGGTCGGGTCGAACTTGCCGGCCGCTACTGTGTCGTCGATCACCGGAGCGGTCGAGTTCAGGTTGATGGTCGAGGTCACCAGCGAGGTGGACTTCGGCGCCAGGTTCGAGGTGTCGATCTTCAGATCGGTCAACACACCGTTGATGATCTTGCCGTTTGAATCCACACCGTAGCCTTGCAGACGCGAGGTGTAGTCGGTGTTGGTAATGAAGCCGTCCTTGTCGACCTTGAACGTACCGGCACGGGTGTAGGAGATCGAACCGTTGTTGCTCAGGGTGAAGAAGCCCGAACCGTTGATCCCCATGTCCAGCACGTTGCCGGTGTTGTTGATGTCGCCCTGGGTGAACTGCTGGGAAACGTTGGCCAGGCGCACACCGTTACCGATGACCTTGCTGCCGCTGCCCAGGCGAGTCGCCGAGTAGACGTCTTCGAATTCTGCACGGGAGGATTTGAAACCGGCGGTCGCGACGTTGGCGATGTTGTTGCCGGTCACATCCAGTTGCTTGTTGGCTGCATAGAGACCGCTAAGGCCGATATTGAAAGACATATTCCACTCCTTTGTGCCGGTTGGTCGGCTCTATATACCAATGGTTTGTACTTTGGACAGGGCGACGGTGCCCTTGCCGGACAGGTTGAGCATCAACTCGCCACCGGTCTGGCTGATCGTCACGCTGGTGACCGTGGCGGGCAGGTAGGTCGCCAGGTCGGTCGCGGTGCCGTTGATCGAGGCGTTGGCCTTGAAGGTGTAGGTACCGGTTTTCACCAGATTGCCGTCCTTGTCCTTGCCGTCCCAGGTGAAGCTCGCATTGCCGGCGGCGCGACTGCCCAGATCGATGGTACGAACGGTGGCACCACTGCTGTCGGTGATGGTGACGGTACCGCCGGCAATCGACGACGGGACGGTGACCGAACCGGTCATGCCTTTGCTCGGATCGTCCAGCTGAACCGTGTTGGTCTGCACAATCACATTGCGACCCACCAGCGACGACGCCTGCAACGCTTGCGACGAGTTGTAGTTGCCGGCCAGCGAACTGACGGTGCTGTTGAGGGTGGTGATCCCCTCGAGGCTGCTGAACTGCGCCAGCTGGGCAACGAATGCGCTGTTGTCCTGCGGGTCGAGCGGGTTCTGGTTTTTCAGCTGGGTCACCAGCAGTTGCAGGAACGCGTCCTTGCCCAGGGCCTGGCCGCCGGTCGAGCTGTTGGTGGCCGAAGCGATGCCGCCGGTGGTGGTGCTACTGGTCTTCTTCGAAGAGTTGGCCAGTATGTCGTTCATCGTCAGGCTGCTGGTGGTATCGGTAACACTCATGGCAGTCGCCCCTTATCACTGACCGAGGGTCAGTACCTTCTGCATCATGGTCTTGGCGGTGTTCATCATTTCAGCGTTGGTCTGGAACGAACGGCTCGCGGAAATCATGTCAGCCATTTCTTCCACCACGTTGACGTTCGGGTAGTAGACGTAGCCCTTGGCGTCGGCCGCCGGATGGTTCGGCTCGTAGCGCGCTTCGAGGTTGCTCTGGTCTTCGACCACACCGAGCACCTGCACGCCCTGACCGGCCGCGTCCTGGTTCTGGAACAGCGAATTGCTGCCGCCGCTCTGGCCGCCCTGAAACATGGTGGCAAACACCGGATGACGGGCACGATAGGTCTGGTCGATGCTCGACGAGACGGTCTCGGCGTTGGCGATGTTCGAGGCCACGGTGTTGAGACGGGTGGTCTGGGCGCTCATGCCGCTGCCGGCAATGTTGAAAACGCTGGACAGGGACATGGATTACTCTCCGCGCAGGGCTGACACCAGCCCTTTGAATTTGCTGTTGAGCAGGGTGAAGCTGGCCTGGAAGCCGACGGCGTTTTCCGCGTAGTTCGACTGTTCCAGCTGGGCGTCCACGGTGTTCTGGTCGATCGACGGCTGCATCGGCGTGCGATACATCAGCGACTCGTCGCCATTGCCCAGGCCTTCAGCTTCGATGTGACGGCTGTTGGTCATGTTCAGGGCGATGGTGCCGTTAGCGTTCTTCTGGCTCTGTGCTTCAAGCACTTTGGAGAACTCCAGATCCCGCGCCTTGTAGTTCGGGGTGTCGGCGTTGGCGATGTTGTTGGCCAGCACTTCGGCACGCTGGGCGCGGAAGCCCAGAGCCTTTTCGTGAATGCCGAGCGCTTTATCGAAGCTGATGCTCATGTCGGGAACCTTCAGGTGACCGGATTTTTCGTAACTGGGTTATAGCAAGCGTCGTGCCAGTTTGAGAAAGCCCCGGATTACGGGGCTTTGCGCGGAACCGGCAACGCGGCAATGCCAGAAAAGCGGCAACCGGTTTCCGCCGGATGCCGCTTTTCTGCCGCCACCTGCCACCGGCAAAACCTTCAGGCATAAAAAAACGGGAGCCCCTGAGGACTCCCGTTTCTTGTGTCGCCGGTGTTTCACTTCGCCTGGTAGATGATCCCCGGGCTGCACTGCACCATCTGGTAATGATCCGGCAAACCATTCAGCGCTTCGGAAGCGCCAAGGAACAGATAACCGCCGGGCTTCAGCGTGCTGTGAATGCGCAACAGGATGTCCTTCTTCACCTCGGCGGAGAAGTAGATCAGCACGTTGCGGCAGAACACGATGTCGAACTTGCCCAGGCTTGCATAACTGTCGAGCAGGTTGAACGAGCGGAACTCCACCCGGTTCTTGATCGGCGCCTTGATCACCCAGCGCCCCGGCCCTTTCGGGTCAAAGTAGCGCTGCAGACGATCGGCGGACAGACCGCGACCAATCGCCAGGCTGTCGTACTCGCCGGTCTTGCAGTTGGTCAGCATGCTGCCGGACAGATCGGTGGCGACGATCTGCACGCCCATCTTCAACTGACCGATGTTGGTCCGCTCGAACTCGTCGATCGACATCGACAGCGAATAGGGTTCCTGACCCGACGAGCAGGCTGCCGACCAGATCCGCAGACGCTGGTTGGGAGCAGCCTTGATCGCTTCGGGCAGCACCTTGTTCTTCAAGACTTCAAACGGATAGGTGTCGCGAAACCACAGGGTTTCGTTGGTCGTCATGGCATCGACCACCTGCTCGCGCAAACCGCTGCGCGGCTGGGTCTGGATGCGCTGAACCAGCTCACCCAGGGACTTGATGCCTTGCTGCTCCATCAGTTTGTTGAGACGGCTCGACACCAGATACTGCTTGTTTTCACCGAGCAAAATGCCACAGGCTTTTTCCAGGAAGACCCGGAACTGTTCGAAATCCAAATTACCCGTAGACAAATGATGCCGCCTCTTAAATCGTGTTGAACGCCAGGGGCAGAAGGCCCTTAGCTGATGTCTGCTGCTTTGATCCGGTCGACTACCCGGGATGCCAGGTCATCAGGACGGAACTTGGCCAGGAAGTCATCGGCACCGACTTTCTTGACCATCGCCTGATTGAACACACCCGACAACGAAGTATGCAGGATGATATGAAGCTTTTGCATGCGAGGGTCGCTGCGGATCTCGGCCGTCAGGGTGTACCCGTCCATCTCCGGCATTTCGATGTCGGAGATCATCATCAGGAACTCTTCTTCCGGCTTCTTGCCCTCGTCGACCAGCTTGCGCAGGTAATCCAGCGCCTGCTTGCCGTCGTTCAACGCCACCACTTCGACACCGACCGTCTGCAGGCAACGCGTCACCTGCTTGCGCGCCACCGACGAGTCATCGACCGTCAGCACCCGCAACGACAACGCCTTGCTCTGGGTCTCGACATCCACCACGCCGACCGAAATCGCTTCCGGGGTCGGCGCGACTTCCGCCAGCACCTTCTCGACGTCGATGATTTCGACTAACTGATTGTCGACCCGAGTCACAGCGGTCAGGTAATGATCGCGTCCGGTGCCCTTGGGCGGCGGATGAATCTCTTCCCAGTTCATGTTCACGATACGTTCCACCGAGCGCACCAGGAAACCCTGAGTCTTGGTGTTGTATTCCGTGATGATCACAAACGGACTGTTCTTGTCTTTCAAAGCACCGGAGCCGGTCGCCATCGCCAGATCAAGGATCGGAATGGTCGCCCCCCGGATATTCGCCACCCCGCACACGACAGGACTGGACTTGGGCATCAGCGTCAGTTGCGGGCACTGCAGCACTTCCCGAACCTTGAACACGTTGATCCCGTAGAGCTGCTGACCGTCGAGACGGAACAACAACAGCTCCAGGCGATTCTGCCCCACCAGTTGCGTGCGCTGGTTCACCGAATCCATTACACCAGCCATGCCCAGACTCCTACACCAACGCCAAGTGTTGTTGCGACGCACATTCATTGCTAAACGGCACGGCGCTTGCTTTTTAACTCGTATGAACGCTCAAACGACATTTTTCCGACGCCTGACATCTCCCCTCCGCAGAGGGCTTTGCGCGATGTCCGCCGTTTGCCTGTTTTTCGCTGGCAGCCCTGCCATTGCTGATGCGGTTACCTTGCCTGACATGCTTATCGGCGTCACTCAGGGCTTTCTTGAATTCACCGTAGAAGACTATCTGGCCACCAGTCAAACGGAAGGCCGATATGAAATCGAGGTCAACCAGCTCGATCCACGCATGCGCATGCCTATGTGCGACAAGGAATTGACAGCGACACTGGAGAGTCCGGCACGTCCTCTGGGCCGTGTCACGGTCAAGGTCCGCTGCGAAGGCGCCTCCCCCTGGACGGTGTTCGTGCCCGCTCAAGTCCGCCTGTTTCGCGAGATTGTCACCACCACGCGGCCACTCAAGCGCGCCGGCATTATCGAGCCCCAGGACGTGACCTTGCGCGAGCGCGACGTCAGCACGATCAACCAGGGTTTCCTGACGTCGGTGGATGAAGCCATCGGGCAGAAATTGACCCGACCAACGGTCGCCGATCAAGTCATTACCCTGGTGCATCTGGAACAGGCGGAAGTGGTTCGCAAGGGCGATCAAGTGGTGATCATCGCCCGCAGCGGCACCCTCGCCGTCCGGATGCCGGGCGAAGCCCTGTCCAACGGTGGCCTGAAAGAACAGATTCGGGTGAAAAACCTCAATTCCCAACGGGTTATCAAGGCGCAGGTGATCGCGCCCGGCCAGGTGGAAGTGGCCATGTAGCGGTAATGTGAGCGGCAGGATGAACGGATATTTGAAAAGCCCCTGAGTACTCAAGCAGAAAACTGGCGCTGACCAGAGCTGTTCCCTAAACTGTGCCGCAGCAGGATCTGCTACGGCGCATGCAAGCTCATTGCTAAATGAGCCTAAAGTTTTCCAGGGGATGGCCGAGAACATGGCAAGCGTCCAAATTCCCAGAGGTTTTTAACATGGTCATCGATTTCAGCCGTTTGAACAGCTCCTCGTCACTTACGGGCAGTACACGTACCAGCAACGCCAAGGAAACCGCCGAAACCGGCACCTCCGCGCCGCTGAATACCCCGGCCGAACAGGCCAGTACCGCAAAAAGCGGGGAATCGGTACACCTCAGCAATGAGGCTCAACAGTTGCAGAAGATCACTGACAAGCTGCGCGATCAGCCTGCCGTCGACAAGGCCCGTGTGGCCGAGTTGAAAGCAGCGATTGCCGATGGCAGCTACAAGGTCGACAGCAACCGTGTAGCCAGCAAACTGCTCAACTTCGAAGCCCAGCGCTAGGCCTCGGTCAGCGCCAGGCTTTTGGACGCTTAAAACCCAAGGCCAGCCATGCACGACACTAATTTATTGCAACTGATCATCGACGACTTTGCTCCAGCTCAACAATTGCTGGAGTTACTGCAAACCGAGTCCCTCGCCTTGCACGGTCGCGACATGCCTTTGCTGGAAGAGATTCTGGCGCGCAAGCAGGCATTGATCATTCTGCTCGAACAGCATGGCCGCAAACGCAGCGAAATCCTCGCCAGCCTCAATCTGTCGATCGATCGCGCCGGTCTGGAACAACTGGCCAGCCAGTCGAGCATCGGCGACCAGTTGCTGAGCCAGAGTGATGTCCTGACCGATCTGATCGCCCAGTGCCAGGCCGCCAATGCCAGAAATGGCCAGTCGATCGTCATGCAGCAGGCCGCCACGGCCAATCAGCTGAAAATCCTCACCGGCGGCGAGCCACCCGCGCTCTACGATGCCAGTGGCACCTTCTCCAAACTGCAGAAACCACGGGCGCTCAGCCAGGCGTGATGCTTTCTTCCATGCTTGCGCCCTATCAACGTGCGAAACATGCTGGCAAAATACTGGCCAGCCGTAGTCAAATTTTGTCTGGAGATTGATTTAACGTGTCCAACGTCCTCAGCGCGGATGATGCTCCGCAGCCCCCAAAGGTGCTCACTACACCTCTGGAAATCTCCAGCAACCTGCGCCAGCTGCAAGAAAGCCATGATCCACTGATCATCACCTTCCACGAGCGCAGCCAGCGCTTCCAGAGCTACTTGATCAAGGTTGACCGGGAAACCGCCACGATTGCCCTGGATGAAATGATCCCGCGCGATGGCGAACGTTTTCTGCTCGCCGGCGAGCCATTCAAGGTCGAAGGTTTTCATGACGGTGTGCGCATTGCCTGGGAATGTAACGGCACGCTTAAAATCGAAGAATCCAGTGGCGATCGCTTCTACACCGGCGACCTGCCCGCCGAAGTGGTTTATCACCAGCGCCGCAATGCTTTCCGCGCCGCCCTGAAGCTGACCGACCTGGTCAGCGTCGAACTGGGTGGCGAAAAACTCAAGTCGCCTATCGGCGGCAAACTGCTGGATATCTCGGCCACCGGCTGCAAACTGCGCTTCGAAGGCGACATCACCGACCGTCTGCAACTGGGTCAGGTCTACGATCGGCTGATCGCCGCGCCGCTGTTCGGCAACCAACCAGCCTCCGTCGAATTGCGCTACCTGCACTTCGAAGAAAAACTCAACATCACCTTCGCCGGCCTGCGCTTTCACAACATCAGCGGCCCGGCGGCGCGCAACGTCGAGCGTTTCGTTTATCAACTGCAACGCGAAGCGCGTCGGTTCGATAAAGACGACCTCTGATCGGCAGGCATGAAAAAACGGGCAGTCACTGCGGTGACTGCCCGTTTTTTTATGCCTGAATCAAGGTCTGGCGGGGCTGATGTCCGGCCCCTCACCTTCGATTGTCGAATCGGTTGGTGCGACAGGTTCTGGCTCGGGTTCAGGTTCAGGCTCCGGAGCGACCGTATTCTGCATCTGCTCCTGCACCACCTGCTCATCAACCCGCGGGTCAAGCGCCGCCACCAGCGGTGAACTGGACATGCTGTCCGGCATCGCCACGTGATGCAGCGGCGCATCGTCGACCTGGTGCAGATTGGTCACGGCTTTCGGCCGGATCCGCCACACCAGCACCAACGCGAAAAAGGTGAAGAACGCGTACAGGCTCTGCGGCCCGAACAGTTTCATCAGCACGCCGGCCGCCAGCGGCCCGACACTGGCGCCCACGCCGTAAGTCACCAGCAACATCGCCGTCAGCGACACCCGACGCTCGCCTTCGACGTGGTCATTGGAGAACGCTACCGCCAGCGGGTACAGGCAAAACTGCACCAGCGAGCAGAGGAAGCCGACCACGAACAGCACCTCCAGCGGCACTTGCGGCAGGATCGCCAGCGGTAATGCAGCGACCGCCAGGAACAGCGCAAAGCAACGGATCAGCAGCGCCCGGTCATAGCGGTCGGACAACCACCCCAGCGGCCACTGCACCACGAGCCCGGCAAAAATGCAGCTCCCCATGAACAGACCGACCTGTTCGGTGGACAGCCCCTGCTGCGAGGCATACAGCGGCGCCAGGCCGTAGAACGAACCGATGATCAGCCCTGCCCCGAGCACCGTGCTCAGCGACTGTGGCACGCGCTTGATAAAGAAGCGCGGCTCCATCGGCGCCGGATGCAGCGGCGCCGGGTGAATCCGTCGGGTCAGCGCCACCGGCACCAGACACAGAGCGAAGCACAGCGCGACCAGCATCAGCAGTTCCAGACCAAGACCCGGGTGCATGACCAGAATCAGCTGACCGAGCACCAGCCCCAGATACGACGCGATCATGTAGCCGCTGAACACCAGTCCCCGCTGATTGGCGTCGGCCTGCTCGTTCAGCCAGCTCTCGATGACCATGTACTGGCACATCATGCCGAGGCCGACGATGGTCCGCAGCACCAGCCAGGCCGGCAGCCAGTCCACCAAGCCATGACCGAGCACCGCCGCGCCGACGATCCCGGCACACGCCGAGTAGGCCCGGATATGCCCGACCCGGGCAATCAGGCGGTGACCGATCTTGCCGCCCAGCACCAGACCGAAGTAGTTGGCCGCCATCAACGCACCGACCCACAACCCGTCGACATCGTCGGCAGCCAGACGCAAAGCCAGATAAGTAGAAAGAAGGCCCGAGCCGATCAACATCATCAGCGAGGCGAAATACAGCGCTCGAAAGGATTTCCAGATTTGGCGCATCGGCGTTCCGAGCGGCTCCTTGCAGTAAGTATCGGGCTATCAAACGATAGCCCGACGGCGACATTTCGTCAGGCCTGGGCTGCTAGAACACGGCGTTCCCAGGGAGTGATTTCATCAAAGAAACTGGTCAACTCCATGGTCTTCGAAGCGATGTAACCTTCGATGAACTCCGTGCCGAACAGTTCCTTTGCAAGCTGGCTGCGTTTCAGACGTTCGAGCGCCGCGTGCAAGGTACACGGCAGCGAAAGATTGTCCGGCACTTGGAACTCGCCCTGAATTGCTTCGCTTGGTTCGAGTTCATGCTCGATGCCGTACAAGCCGGCGGCCAGGCTCGCGGCAATCGCCAGGTACGGGTTGGCATCGGCCCCCGGCAAGCGGTTCTCGACCCGACGCGCGACCGGCGAACTGGCCGGAATGCGCAGGCCGGCGGCGCGGTTGTCGTGGGACCAGCAGGCGTTGTTCGGCGATGCAAACGGATGGCACAGCCGCTGATACGAATTGACGTTCGGCGCAAACAGCGCGGTGAAATCAGCCATGCCCGCCTGCTGCCCGCCAATGAAGTGGCGGAACATCGCGGTCGGCTGACCGTCGGCGTCGCTGAACACATTCTTGCCGCTGCCGATTTCGACGATGCTCTGGTGAATGTGCATCGAACTGCCCGGCGTGTGCGCCAGCGGCTTGGCCATGCACACCACGGTCAGACCGTGCTTGAGCGCGACCTCCTTGAGCAGGTGCTTGAACAGGAAGGTCTGGTCGGCCAGCAACAGCGGATCACCGTGCAGCAGGTTGATCTCGAACTGGCTGACGCCCATTTCGTGCATGAAGGTGTCGCGCGGCAGACCAAGGGCCGCCATGCATTTATAGACTTCACTGAAGAACGGCCGCAGACCGTTGTTGGAGCTGACGCTGAACGCCGAATGACCGTCCTCGCGACGGCCGTCGAGACCGACTGGCGGCTGGAACGGCTGGGTCGGGTCGGTGTTCGGCGCGAACACAAAGAATTCAAGTTCGGTCGCCACCACCGGCGCCAGACCGAGGGCTGCGTAGCGGGCAATGACCTTCTTGAGCTGACCACGGGTCGACAGGTTGGAGCTTTCGCCGGTCAGTTCGTCGGCATCACAGATGGCCAGAGCGCGCGGTTCCTGGCTCCATGGCAAAGGATGGATCTGCGCAGGATCGGCCACCAGCGCCAGATCGCCGTCATCGCTGCCATAGAATTTCGCGGCGGGATAACCGCCCATGATGCATTGCAGCAGCACCCCCCGGGCCAGCTGCAAACGCCGCCCTTCGAGGAAGCCCTCGGCGGTCATTACCTTGCCCCGTGGCACGCCGTTCAAATCCGGCGTGACACATTCAATCTCATCAATGCCCGTCAATCGCTGCGCGAGTGAACGCTGGCCATCGGTTGTCATGACGCAATCCTTGTTATTGTGCGAGCCGCGAGCGGCGACCCGGACAAAATAGGCTTCGGCTGTTCGGAATATCAAGCAGCAGCCAACAAAAAGAATGCCGGTCGATGAATCCGTGATTCAGGGCAGGTAAATACTGAACACACCACCGCCCAACGGGCCGCCATTGCGGATTTCGGTACGTCCGCCTACACCGTTGCGCTGATGCAGCGCAGCGATGCGCCCGGCGAAGTACAGACCAAGGCCAGTGCTGCCACTGCTGTGGTTGATGCCCTGCACATAATCGGACTGGCGCTCAAGCATTTGGGCCGGGTAACCGTCGCCGTCGTCATTGATGCTCAGCACCAATTGCCCGGCTTCGTCGCTGACGGTGATCAGCAGCGATTCACGGGCGTAGCGGATCGCGTTGTTGATGCAGTTGCCCAGCACCGAGGCGATCAGCTCACGATCGAAGAAGCCCAGCGGACTGAGCGGATCGACTTCGTAAGTGGCGATGATGCCACGGCTGGCGAACACGTCCTGATGCGCCGCCAGTTGCGCCTCGATGAAGTCATCCAGCTCGTGATAGGCCGGCTGCAACGGCATCTGATTGACCCCGAGCTTGTACAGCCCGAGCAACTGCACCAGCATGCCGTTGAGATGGGCGAACTCGAAGTCGATCACGCCCTGCTCCGGCCCCTGGCGCTG
This sequence comes from Pseudomonas sp. PHC1, assembly GCF_046487845.1. Taxonomy (NCBI): domain Bacteria; kingdom Pseudomonadati; phylum Pseudomonadota; class Gammaproteobacteria; order Pseudomonadales; family Pseudomonadaceae; genus Pseudomonas; species Pseudomonas sp. PHC1. Next base: position 488,242 of record NZ_JBJXHJ010000001.1, on the reverse strand, counting down.
CGCTTCGGGCAAGCGCGCCAGCCATTGGCTGTGGGCCTGCATCAGCATCGCCAGAGAGTTCTTCATGTCGTGCACGGTGGAGGCGATCACCGTGGAAAAATCCAGTGCCTGCTCGTCTTGGTTCATTCGCCAAACGCCTTGCTTTTCAGCTTCTGATAACGCGGATAACGCGCGTCGGTATCGGGCATCATGCCCACCAGTTTCAGGCAGGCCCGGCATTCTTCCAGCTCCGCCGACGGCACATTGGTGTCGGTGCCGTGCAGCAGCGACTGGGCCATGTTCAGCGCAATACTGATGTTCTTTGGTTGCATCTTCAGCGCCTTGCGGAACACCTCGCGGGCCTCCACCAGGTTGCCGGTCTTGTACACGCGCACGCCCTGCCGGTTGAGGTCGGCGGCGGCGTTACTGGAGCTGAGAATAGTCGGGTCATCGGTGAGCTTGGCGATGTCTTTCATCACCGTCGGGTCATCGCCGTAGATTTCCGCACAGCTCTTGAGCATCGACGTGCCCGCCTCGGCCTGGCCGAGCATCTGCAATTGCTTGGCGACCAGCAACGCGGCCTCGGGGCTCATGAACTGCTCCATGCCGTCCAGGCGCATCAGCGCTTGTTCGGTGAGCTTTTCGGCGGTCTCGGCATCGTTGAGCAACAGACTTGTAGCCTTCATCAGACGCGCGCGAATCTGCAGGCCCGGATCGGTCGGGTTTTCCTTCGCCACCGCACTCAGTGTGGTGTTGATCTCCAGCCGCGTACGGGTATCGAGCCCGCGCTCGCTGCCCTTGCTGATCAGCGCGTGGGCTAGGCCCAGATTGCTTTCCGGATCCTTGAACCGCGATTGCGCGCCCTGATTCACCGCCTGGCGATAAGCCCGGGAAGCAGTGTCGAAATCTTCGTTGGCCATCGCCAGCTTGCCCAGCAACGCCTGACGGCGCACGGCCAGCGGCGACAGGCGAATCGCTTCCTCCAGCACCTGCTGCGCGCCTTTGGTGTCGCCTTCGGCGACCAGCACATCAGCCATGCCGTCATACAGCGCCGGCATCATCGGGAAGACTTTCAGGGCTTTTTCGTACACGCCCTTGGCCTGACTGACCTGACCGCGCTTGAACAGCAACTTGCCCAAGCCGGCAAACGCCCACGGCAACGGCCGGTCGGCGATGATGCTGTCGTAAAGGCGCTCGAGCGCTTCGTTCTGGTTCATGTCGCGCAACGCATCGGCGCGATAGCGCAGGCACAGCGGCGAATAACGGATGTCCTGCTTGCACAGGGCGATGCAGGCGTTGAGCACTTCCACCGGCTTGCCGCGGTCGAGGGCTTGCAGAATCGGCTTGAGCAGGGTCTTGCGCTGCTCCAGACGCTCCAGGCGCTGAGCCAGGCCAGAGCGGTTAAACGGCTTGGTCAGGTACGCGTCCGGCTCGTGCTCCAGGGCACTGAGTACCATCGCCTGACTGGTTTCGGCCGTGACCATCACGAACACCGCTTCGTGGCTGATCAGCTTCTCCATCATCAGGTCTTCCAGCACCTGCTGACCGTTCTTCTTGCCGTCACCGAGGTGGAAGTCCTGGAGGATGAAATCGTAAGACTTCTGCGCACACATTTTCAGCGCCTGCTCACCGGTGTCGGCGGTGTCCACATCCTTGACGCCCAACTCGCGCAACATCGAACGCACGGAACTGCGGAAATCCGAGAAATCATCGACGATCAGAAAACTCTTTTGGTGATACGACAGCATCGAGGATTTCCAGGCAATTGAAGAAGATGGACCATTTCCAGGCGCGCAGATGATAGCCGCCGGCCAAATGCTATCAAGCGATTTCGCGCGACTCTGTAGTCACCGAACGGGTTATCGGCCGGATCAGCGGTTCTCTTGAAGCCGGGGTTCAAGATTCGTTGCGCAGGGATTAACCTGCGCGGCGGTTCTCACCTTCCAACGGCAAAGGATTCATCGTGTACATCAAGGGACGCTACATCGTGTCGGCCTGTGCGCTGCTGTTTTTTCAGCAGGCACTGGCGAGCGCAATGGACTGCACAAAGGCGGCGAGTGCTGTGGAGAAGGCGATTTGCGCGGACAAGCCGCTATATGAGCTGGATGCGCAGATGGGGGCGGCTTACCGGAAATTGATGAAGGCTGCACCGGTGCAGGCCGAAGTGAAAAAGGCCCAGCGCCAGTGGCTGAAGGAGCGTGATCAGTGTGTCGAGGACGTCACCTGCCTGAAGCAGCGTTATCAGGATCGTTTGCAGGTCTTGCACGCAGAGTGGATCGAGGCTGTCGCTTACAAACCGGACGACATTGATAAGCAGGTCATGAAGGATTTGCAGCAGCGGGTTCGGGAGATGAGCAAGGAGAATCCAGAGTTTGCGCTGGAGCGGGCACTGGATTCACTGACCGTCGACGAGACTGGCACCTCATTTTCAGCCGAGCTGGATGGAGATGAACAACCACTCTTCCCTACGACCATTCCCAAAGATGTCACTCAAGACGAGTGGAAAGCACTGCTGGCCTCCGGTATCAAGGGAGCCGCAGAGTCGGGTCAAACCTCGTACACCCTGATGGATCTGGATGGTGACGGCCAACGCGACCTCATCGTGGAAACCTACGCTGGCGGCACCGGGATGTTTCATTACACGGAAACCTGGCGTCGGGCCGACGGCAGATTTATCAGGAGAACGGCTGAGATTGCCCCTCAGACCAGTAACGACAGCGTCCTTTTCTATACCAATGACCGCGGTGCCAATCAGGCCGTGTACCTGATCGGCACTCGCGGAAAAATCTACTTCGCCTACCGAAACGGCAGCTACGGCGAAGATCAGGTCTACCTGCTCAATCCCCTGAAAATCAACCGGCAGGTGCCGACGGTCAGCGTGCACTATGGCTACCAATTGACCGTTCCACACACTCAGTACATCGAGGACAGCGATAAAGCCTACGAACTGGAACCGCCCCTGCAGAAAACACTCGTCAAAGCTGTGACCGGTTTGAACGCAAATGCGGGGATGACGGGACAGCAGAGAAAGCCACTCTGCCCCATCCCCCAATCTGCCAAGGACATCGAGGAGTACTACGGCTACGGTGCGAGCTACTACGCGATCGAACCTGTCGCCGATTTCCCCGTGATCATTGGTGATGATTGTTATATCGCCAGACTGATCAACTGGTTCGGTAGCTACGATAAAACGAATGGGCTCTTCGCCAAACTGACAATGCGCAAGCCAGAGGCCGAGGACCAGGAGCGCGGATATTCGGTCAACGGGCGTCGGCATATTACCCAGGTCAGCACGTCAATTGGCAAAGCCGAAGGTGGCGCCGAGACGCTCTAGACCGTTATCAAACGCAGCAAAAAGCCCCGCCAGATCAATCTGCGCGGGGCTTTTTCAATAGATGGTGTCCCAGGGCAGGTTCGAACTGCCAACCTTCCCCTTAGGAGGGGGATGCTCTATCCAATTGAGCTACTGGGACACAGGACTGTCGGTGCGACAGACGGCGTGCATGTTAACGGCAGGGCCCTGTTTTGTCATGTCGTCCGCAGGGCTTTTTAAGTGTAGGCAGGCGCCCTGCAAGAGTGCCGGACGTTTTACCGTGCAATTTGCACCATCGCGAAAAAGCCATCATTGCAGAATGCAATGCCCCCTCTTCGAAAAGCCATTCTAAATGCTTGTTTTTAAAGGACTTAACAGCGGTTAGACTATTGGCACGACGGCTGCTTTATCGGTTCTTATACAAGAACAATCGGAGACTCGTCTCATGAACAGCGCCCTCGTGTTCGCAAACGCAATCGCACTGGCCGCCCTGGTGGGCTTTCACTTCGTCCCCGAGGACAACGAGAGAGTGGCCGCGCGCATGCCGCATTACCTGCAAGTGCAGAAGGCGCCGCAATGGGCGGTGTTGAGCGACCAGAGCTTCGCCCCGCAAGCGGTCAGCGAGCCTGAACAAGCGTTGCCGGCGAATTCGACTGAACGTCTGGTTTTTTGAAATATCTTCAGGAGTACAGCATGTCCAAGTCAGCTGCAGGATTTCTGATCCTCGCCTTATTGAGTGGCCTCGGGCATTTCTCGCTGTTCGAGGAAACCGAAATATCCCTGCCCCTGATCGGGTGCGGCGTGTTTTCGGTGATGTTCGTGTTGGCGCTGGTGGCGGGGCGCAAGATCAAGTTTGATCCGGTATTGCGCTGAACCTGACCAGCTCCAGCAGATGATTGACCGCATCCGCGAGGTCACCCGAATTATCGATCAGATGCACAGGGCTGTCAGTTGAACGCCTGTCCTTGAAGAGCGCGTTGCGGGCCAGCCTCGCATCGACCTGCTCACGCGTCTCCCGGCCACGCCGGAGCAGGCGCTCACGCAAGACGTTATCTCGCACCGTCAGCAACACCGGCACCAGGGTCGGGTAGCTTTCCAGCGCTTGCCTCAGGTTCGCCCGAGAGCCGTTCACCAGGACGTGTCTACCGGCTTTCAACCATTGATCCATTTCCACCGGAATCCCGTAGGCGAGACCGTTGGCCTCCCACGCCAGCGAAAACTCTCCTGCGCGCTGACGCTGCTCGAACTCCTGCGGCGTCACACCGATCGCATCCTCGCCCACGGATTCGGCCGAACGGGTAATGACCCGGCGCATGACTTCGCAGTTCAGCGCCCGCAAGGGTTCACGCGCAGCCTCGATGAGGCTGTCCTTGCCGGAGCCAGAAGGTCCCATGAGGTAAATCAGCCTGCCATCCATCCTGAAAACGCCCTCCGGCAGGCATTTGCCCCTAGTAAATCGGCCATTTGCCACTATCCTGTACAAGGTAAGGAACAACGATTCAACCCGCATAGCATGCACGTTCAGGAGTCTTCGGGCATCAGTCGACGTGCTTCAGGACGCGGTCAGCGATACGGGCCGATGCTTTCTTTTCAAACCAGTCCGCATTTCTGATAATTGGTGCTGGCATTACGCCTTTACCCGGATCAATATTTGTCACAGAATTGACGCCAATGATCTGGCAATTTTGAGGCATGATGCGCGCCTCTTAACAATTCAGGTTGAACCATTTGGCGCGGATGCTTGTCCTAGAACACATCCTGCGGCCAATCCCGAGAACCGCTCCCCTGAACTAACCGGTTAAATATATGCGCCCATTGAAACAGGCAATTTATTCCAGCCGTACGGCTGACAAGTTCGTCGTACGTCTGCCAGACGGAATGCGTGAACGCATTGCCGAGGTGGCTCGCAATCATCATCGCAGCATGAACTCCGAGATCATTGCGCGCCTTGAGCAGAGTCTTATTCAGGAAGGTGCACTGGGCGAAGAGCTGAGCATGCGCCTGGACAGCCCCGAGCTGTCGCTGCACGAACGCGAACTGCTGCAACGCTTCCGCCAGCTCTCCCATCGCCAACAGAACGCGCTGGTTTCTCTGATCGCCCACGACGCCGAAATGGCCGCAGACGCATCCTGAGCCAAACCGAACACCTCAAGCCAGCATGAATGCTGGCTTTTTTTTGCCCGCAATTCGGGTTTGCCAAGGATGAAAACAGCCCGCCAATCGGCGGGCTGTTTCAATGCTGTCGGTCAGAGCAGGAAGATCGTCGCCAACCCCAGGAAGATAAAGAAGCCACCACTGTCGGTCATGGCTGTAATCATCACGCTGGCGCCCATCGCCGGGTCGCGCCCCATCTTCGCCAGGGTCATCGGGATCAACACTCCCATCAACGCTGCCAGCAGCAGGTTCAACGTCATGGCGGCGGTCATGACCACGCCCAGCGACCAGCTGCCATAGAGCAAGTAAGCGACCACCCCGATCACCCCGCCCCAGACCAGGCCATTGATCAACGCGACGGCCAGCTCTTTGCGCATCAAGCGCGAGGTATTGCCGGTGCTGACCTGGTCGAGCGCCATGGCGCGAACGATCATGGTGATCGTCTGATTGCCGGAGTTGCCACCGATGCCCGCCACGATCGGCATCAGCGCCGCCAGGGCCACCAGCTTCTCGATCGAACCTTCGAACAGGCCGATCACCCGCGATGCGACGAACGCCGTGATCAGATTGATCGCCAGCCACGCCCAGCGGTTGCGCAGGGATTTCCAGACCGAAGCGAAAATGTCTTCCTCTTCACGCAGACCCGCCATGTTGAGGACTTCGCTTTCGCTCTCCTCACGAATCAGGTCGACCATTTCGTCGATGGTCAGACGGCCGATCAGCTTGCCGTTCTTGTCGACCACCGGGGCAGAGATCAAGTCGTAACGTTCGAAGGCCTGAGCGGCGTCGTAGGCGTCTTCGTCCGGGTGAAAACTCACCGGGTCACTGGCCATGACTTCGGAAACCTGCTTCTCCGGATCATTGACCAACAAACGCTTGATCGGCAGCACGCCCTTGAGCACGCCGTCGTAGTCGACCACGAACAGTTTATCGGTATGGCCCGGCAGCTCTTTGAGACGGCGCAGGTAACGCAGAACCACTTCAAGACTGACATCCTCACGGATGGTCACCATCTCGAAGTCCATCAGCGCACCGACCTGCTCCTCGTCATAGGAGAGCGCTGATCGCACACGCTCGCGTTGCTGCTGATCCAGGGTCTCCATCAGCTCATGGACGACGTCTCGCGGCAGCTCGGAGGCCAGGTCAGCAAGTTCGTCGGCATCCATGTCCTTGGCCGCAGCCAGGAGCTCGTGATCGTCCATGTCGGCGATCAGCGTTTCACGGACGGAATCGGATACTTCGAGAAGAATGTCGCCGTCGCGATCAGCCTTGACCAGTTGCCAGAGCGTCAGACGATCATCCAGCGGCAGGGCTTCAAGAATATAGGCGACGTCGGCGGAGTGCAGATCATCGAGCTTGCGCTGCAACTCGACGAGATTTTGCCGGTGGACCAGGCTCTCGACCCGGTCATGATGCGGGCCTTCCTGGCGATGAGTCAGGTCTTCGACAACCCGCTGGCGCTGCAGCAACTCGACGACCTGAGCCAGGCGATCCTGCAGGCTTTCCTGTGTTTTCTTTACTTCGATTTCGGACATAGGCGAACTCCACTCCCAGCAGCGGGGCACGCCGGAAGGATCAATCAGTCAATTCATGATTGGTGAAACGGGTTACTGAATAACTACTGGGTAAGTCCATGGAGGTTTTCCATAAGCCCCGGCGGGGCTGACGGGCGCAATGATACACCGCCTGACGGTTTTAAACGTTAAAAAATCGTGGCTGAAACAAGCGCTTGCGAGACAAAGCTGAGCGCCGTCCTGATCCTTCACACTGCGACGACTCATCCTGAAAAGAAAACACACCGACGGTGAAAAAACTGCCGACTACGCTTCAGGATGACCGTCACGGAGGACGCCGAATGCCATCGAACACATCCCGATTCATGCTGACCACCCTGCTCTGCCTGCCCACCATCGTGGGTGCAACGACACTTCATCGCTGCGAAGCTTCTGATGGCAGCGTCACGTTCACGACCCTGAGCTGCGCGAACGATGAACACCTTTCATTGCAGGAAGTACGCCCCTATTTACCCGGCTCGACCGTCGCACTGATACCCGAAGCCCGGCACGAAGAAATATCCGGTATGAATATCAGAAAGCGAGAAATGGCTGTGGTCGGGCGCACCCAGGACAAATGCGGAAACTTGATCGACGCACGACAGAAGCGCGAGGCAATCATCAATCAGCGAATCATCGCCGGCATGAGCCAACAAGATGTTGAAAGCGCTTTGGGCAAACCCGACAAGGTGAGCATCCGCAATTCGGCAACCAGTTATCGTTACGACCTCAAGCGAGGGCGCAGTGCTCAAATCGATTTTGATGAGAAAGGATGCGTGACAGGAAAAGCCAAATCCCGGACAGCAAAAAGCCCGCGTTAAACGCGGGCTTTTCGGTATATGGTGCACTCGACAGGATTCGAACCTGTGACCGCTCGGTTCGTAGCCGAGTACTCTATCCAGCTGAGCTACGAGTGCATTTGTTGCGCCGCATTATAGCCCGTCTAATCTCTATTCCAACCACTTTTTCTAATAAATTCAACAACTTATAGAAAAAGCCAGATTACAACGCACTAAGCAAATAATGGCGGAGAACGGGGGATTCGAACCCCCGACACCCTTTTGAGGTGTACTCCCTTAGCAGGGGAGCGCCTTCGGCCACTCGGCCAGCTCTCCGCAACACGGGGCGTATATTAACCACCTTCTTCCCCGTTTGCAAACATAAAAATCGATAAAAATTAATGGCTTGGTTCTTCGTCCTTCTCTTTCTTTATACGCAGATAGATTTCTTCACGGTGCACGGCCACCTCTTTCGGGGCGTTGACGCCGATACGCACTTGATTTCCTTTGACGCCGAGCACGGTCACAGTGATTTCGCCATCACCGATAATCAGGCTTTCTGCGCACCGACGAGTCAGAATCAGCATACCTTTCTCCTCACGCGAATCATTTCAGGGACAACAGTCTGCAAAAAAAAGGCACCCGACCTACAACCGGAGCGATCGTAGCCCTACATGCCTGAGTATTGACCAGCGCGAGCAAAAGAACAGTTCAGGGGCTCGCGCCATTCAAAAATAAAGGGCGCGGTCAGACCGCGCCCTTCAGACAACGCATCACTCGCCCTGACGGGCCGGAGCGTCGAGTTCGAAAGCCGTGTGCAGGGCGCGCACGGCCAGTTCCAGGTACTTCTCTTCGATCACCACGGAAACCTTGATTTCCGAGGTCGAGATCATCTGGATGTTGATGCTTTCCTTTGCCAGGGATTCGAACATACGGCTGGCCACGCCTGCGTGGGAACGCATGCCGACGCCGACGATCGAGACCTTGGCGATCTTGGTGTCGCCCACCACTTCACGGGCACCGATCTCGCGAGCGGTGTTTTCCAGCACGGTTTGCGCGGACTGGTAGTCGTTGCGGTGCACGGTGAAGGTGAAGTCGGTGGTGTTATCGTGCGCGACGTTCTGCACGATCATGTCGACTTCGATGTTCGCGGCACTGATCGGGCCAAGAATCTTGAACGCCACGCCCGGGGTGTCTGGCACGCCACGGATGGTCAGCTTGGCTTCATCGCGGTTGAAAGCGATGCCGGAAATGATCGGCTGTTCCATGGTTTCCTCTTCATCAATAGTAATGAGGGTGCCCGGACCCTCCTTGAAGCTGTGCAGTACGCGCAGCGGAACGTTGTACTTGCCGGCAAATTCTACCGCGCGGATCTGCAGCACCTTGGAACCGAGGCTGGCCATTTCCAGCATCTCTTCGAAGGTGATCTTGTCCAGACGCTGAGCGACCGATACCACACGCGGGTCAGTGGTGTAGACACCATCGACGTCGGTGTAGATCTGGCACTCATCAGCCTTCAGCGCAGCGGCCAGCGCCACGCCGGTGGTGTCGGAGCCGCCACGACCCAGGGTCGTGATGTTGCCGTGCTCGTCGACACCCTGGAAACCGGCGACCACAACCACGCGACCGGCTTTCAGGTCACCGCGAATCTTCTGGTCATCAATCTGCAAGATACGCGCTTTATTGTGCGCGCTGTCCGTCAGGATCCGCACCTGATTGCCGGTGTACGACACCGCCGGCACACCGCGCTTGATCAGCGCCATGGCCAACAGGGCGATCGTCACCTGCTCACCGGTGGAAACAATCACGTCCAGTTCACGGGGAACCGGTTGATCTTCGCCACTGATTTGCTTGGCCAGATCGATCAGACGGTTGGTCTCGCCGCTCATTGCAGACAGCACAACCACCAGGTCATCGCCAGCATCGCGGAATTTCTTAACCTTGTCGGCGACCTGCTCGATTCTCTCGACAGTGCCGACCGAGGTGCCTCCAAATTTCTGTACGATCAAAGCCATTTCAAAGCCGCCTCTGCCCATGAAGGGCGCCCAATAATCACTCGAACAGCCGCCGGGCCCGCCACTAGACTGCAGGCCCGACGGGCCGTCTTATAAACCCTGCTCGACGAATGGAACGGTCAGCGCCAGTGCGCCATCCAGTGCGCCGGCGTCGACACCGCCGCCCTGCGCCATGTCCGGACGACCACCGCCCTTCCCGCCCACTGCCGCAGCAGCCTGTTTCATCAAATCACCGGCTTTGAGTTGGCCAGTCAGGTCCTTGGTCACGCCTGCGACCAGTACGACCTTTTCCTCATGGACACTGCCGAGCAGGATCACTGCGCGGCCGAGTTTGTTTTTCAGCTGATCGACCAGCGCCAGCAGCGCCTTGCCGTCCTGACCATCCAGACGCACGGCCAGCACCTTCACGCCTTTGACGTCCACGGCCGAGGCCGACAGATCGTCGCCCGCAGCGGCGGCAGCCTTGGCCTGCAACTGCTCGAGTTGCTTTTCAAGCGCACGGTTGCGTTCCAGCACCGCCGACAGCTTGTCGATCAGGTTGTCGCGGCTGCCCTTGACCAGGCTCGCCGCTTCCTTGAGTTGTTCTTCAGCAGCGTTCAAGTAAGCCAGCGCCGCAGCGCCGGTAACTGCTTCGATACGACGCACACCCGATGCCACACCGCCTTCGCTGATGATTTTCAACAGGCCGATGTCGCCGGTACGGTTGGCGTGGATACCGCCGCACAGCTCGACGGAGAAATCGCCGCCCATGCTCAGCACGCGCACGTTGTCGCCGTACTTCTCGCCGAACAGCGCCATCGCGCCTTTCTGCTTGGCGGTTTCGATGTCGGTTTCTTCGGTTTCAACTGCGGAGTTCTTACGGATCTCGGCGTTGACGATGTCTTCCAGCGCTTTCAGTTGCTCCGGCTTGATCGCTTCAAAGTGGCTGAAGTCGAAACGCAGGCGCTGACTGTCGACCAGTGAGCCCTTCTGCTGAACGTGATCGCCCAGCACTTTGCGCAGTGCAGCGTGCAGCAAGTGAGTGGCCGAGTGGTTCAGCGAGGTGGCGTGACGCACGTCGGCTTCGACGTGGGTTTCCACCGGTGCGCCAACGATCAGGCTGCCCGACGCCAGGACACCGTGGTGCAGGAACGCGCCGCCGGTCTTGGTGGTGTCGCGCACGTCGAAACGGCTGTCGCCGGCCTGCAGGTAACCGCAATCGCCGACCTGGCCGCCGGATTCGGCGTAGAACGGCGTCTGGTTCAGTACCACAACGCCTTCCTGCCCTTCGCTCAAGACATCCACGGACTGGCCATCTTTATAGAGCGCAACGACTTTCGCCGAGCCGCTGGTGGCGTGATAACCGGTGAATTCGGTGTCGACGTCAACCTTGACCAGGCTGTTGTAGTCCAGGCCGAACGAGCTGGCGGAACGTGCTCGGACGCGCTGGGCTTCCATTTCACGCTCGAAACCGGCTTCGTCGATGGTCAGGCTGCGCTCGCGGGCAATGTCTGCGGTCAGGTCCATCGGGAAACCGTAGGTATCGTAGAGTTTGAACACTACGTCGCCCGGCACCACGTCGCCTTTGAGTTCCGCCAGATCCTGCTCGAGGATTTTCAGGCCCTGCTCCAGGGTCTTGGCGAATTGCTCTTCTTCGGCTTTCAGTACGCGCTCGATGTGTGCCTGCTGGGATTTCAGCTCCGGGAAGGCTTCGCCCATCTCGGCCACGAGTGCGGCAACGATCTGGTAGAAGAAGCTGCCCTTGGCGCCCAGCTTGTTGCCGTGACGGCAGGCGCGACGGATGATCCGGCGCAGTACATAACCGCGACCTTCGTTGGACGGCAGCACGCCGTCGGCAATCAGGAAGCCGCAGGAACGGATGTGGTCAGCCACGACTTTCAGGGAAGCCTGATTGTCGTTGCTGCAGCCGATGGCCTTGGCCGATGCGGCCAGCAGGCTCTGGAACAGGTCGATTTCATAGTTCGAGTGAACGTGCTGCAGCACGGCACTGATCCGCTCAAGCCCCATGCCGGTGTCCACCGACGGGGCTGGCAGCGGGTGCAACACGCCATCGGCGGTGCGGTTGAACTGCATGAATACGTTGTTCCAGATTTCGATGTAACGGTCGCCGTCTTCTTCCGGCGAACCCGGTGGGCCGCCCCAGATATCGGCACCGTGATCGTAGAAAATCTCGGTGCAAGGACCGCACGGGCCGGTATCGCCCATGGTCCAGAAGTTGTCGGAGGCGTAAGGCGCACCCTTGTTGTCGCCGATGCGCACCATGCGCTCGGCCGGCACACCGACTTCCTTGGTCCAGATGTCGTAGGCCTCGTCATCACTGGCGTAGACGGTGACCCACAGTTTTTCCTTCGGCAGGTTCAGCCACTTTTCGGAGGTCAGGAAGTTCCAGGCGTAGGTGATGGCATCACGCTTGAAGTAATCGCCGAAGCTGAAGTTACCCAGCATTTCAAAAAAGGTGTGGTGACGGGCGGTGTAACCGACGTTTTCCAGGTCGTTGTGCTTGCCGCCGGCGCGCACGCATTTCTGGCTGGAGACGGCGCGGGTGTACGCGCGCTTTTCCTGGCCCAGGAAGCAGTCCTTGAACTGGTTCATCCCCGCGTTGGTGAACAGCAGGGTTGGGTCGTTGCCCGGAATCAAAGAGCTGGAGGCTACACGGGTGTGGCCTTGCTCTTCGAAGAAGCGAAGGAAGGCTTCACGGATTTCTGCGCTTTTCATTAGGTTCTTCCACGGAGGCTGCGGCCAAAGGCCTACGAAACGTCAACAGACGAAACGACGGCAAAGGGCCGCATTATATCGGCCCTGCGCGCGGGGTACAGCGTGTTTATACGATAGAAACGGTCAATTGGGACGCTAACGCTGTCACTTGCGCGAAAACTCGACGAATGTCGCGATCACTTGCTCGATTTGCGAGCGATTGACGTCCATGTGCGTGACCATGCGCAGACGGGCGGCAGCGCTCAACTTGATTCCACGCTCGGCGGCAAATGCCTTGATCGCCTGAGCACGATCACCCATCTGCACGTAAACCATGTTGGTCTGCACCGGCTCTACACTGAACCCGGCCTCGCGCAGGCCCTCGGCCAGCAACTGCGCGTTGGCATGGTCATCCGCCAGACGTTCGACGTTGTGATCCAGCGCATACAGTCCGGCCGCCGCCAGCAATCCAGCCTGACGCATGCCGCCACCGACCATTTTGCGCAGACGCCGGGCCTTTGCAATCAACGCTGACGAACCGCACAGCACCGACCCGACCGGCGCGCCGAGGCCTTTGGACAGGCACACCGAGACCGAATCGAAATATTGGGTGATTTCCCGGGCATCGACCCCGAGCCTGACCGCCGCGTTGTACAGCCGCGCGCCGTCCAGATGCAGCTGGAGGCCATTGTTCTGAGTGAACTGGCGGGCCCGGGCCAGATAGTCCAGCGGCAGCACTTTGCCCTGCATGGTGTTTTCCAGCGCCAGCAGACGGGTGCGGGCAAAGTGGAAATCGTCTGGTTTGATCGCCGCCGCCACCTGATCCAGGTCCAGCGAGCCGTCGGCCTGCACTTCCAGCGGTTGCGGCTGGATCGAACCGAGCACCGCTGCGCCACCACCCTCGTACTTATAGGTGTGCGCCTGTTGACCGACGATGTATTCGTCACCGCGCTCGCAGTGCGCCATCAAGCCCAGCAGGTTGCTCATGGTGCCGGTCGGGACGAACAGCGCGGCGGCAAAACCCAGCCGTTTTGCCAGTTCGGTTTCCAGACGATTGACCGTCGGATCTTCGCCATACACGTCATCACCGGTGTCGGCGCGAGTCATCGCGTCGAGCATGGCGGGAGTCGGTTGGGTAACGGTGTCGCTGCGAAGATCGATAACGCTCATGAACCTGGCCTCTGGTCAGCAGGGGAAATCCCTTTTCGAAGACGAATTACTGCGGGCATGGCGCGGATTAATCAACCCTTGCGCAAGGAAAAGTCGTTTTCGTGCTTCGAAAAATCCGATGACAATCATCACAAAGGCGCAATGCACGGTCTGGAAATCTGTGTTAAAAACCCTGCGCCGCCCGATAAAGGGCGGCGAAACGTTCTCAGGGCGGGGTGCAATTCCCCACCGGCGGTAATTGCGCGCAATGCGCATAGCCCGCGAGCGCTTGGTGACGGACACGGCAACAACCGTGAACGACGGCAAGGTCAGCAGACCCGGTGTGATTCCGGGGCCGACGGTCACAGTCCGGATGAAGAGAGAACGGGATTGACGCCAAAGGGCCGTCCGCCGTGTTCGCGCGAGCGTGCGTACCCTTGAATCCCTTTCGATTCATAACGCCCTGTTTTTCACACAAACAGGAGTCAGAACATGCAACCCACCGCTATCGACAGCAAAAGCAAACACACTCACGGCGAGCGCGTCGCGTTCATCCAGGCCTGCTGGCACAAGGAAATCGTCGACCAGAGCCGTAAAGGCTTCCTCGCCGAAATGATCGCCCAGGGTTATCAGGAATCGGACATCGATTTCTTCGAAGTCGGCGGCGCCTTTGAAATGCCTCTGCACGCCAAGCTACTGGCCAAGACCGGGCGTTATGCCGGCATCGTTGCCGCTGCGCTGGTGGTGGACGGCGGGATCTACCGTCACGAGTTCGTCGCCCAGTCAGTGGTCAGCGGCCTGATGCAGGTTCAGCTGGAAACCGAAGTGCCGGTGTTCTCGGTGTCGCTGACCCCGCACCACTTCCATGCCGGCGAAGAGCACCAGAAGTTCTTCTTCGAGCATTTCGTGCACAAGGGTCAGGAGGCGGCGAAGACCTGCGCCGATACGTTGCAGAAAGTGCGAGCGTTGCGCCGCACCGAGCCACGTGCTGTAGCGGTCTGATGCAATAACGATCTCCCCCGCGCGCTGCGTGGGGGAGATTCAGTTTCAGGCGAGATTTTCGTCAGTGGTCGGCACGATCAAAATGCCTGCCCGCAGGCCATTCTTGACCTTGGGGTTGGGGAAAATGATCCGCGCGCCCTGCTCTTCGATGATCCAGCGGGTATTGGCCAGGTCTTCGGCCAACACATAACCCACATCCAGCTCGGAAAAGTTTTCGATGTCCGCCGGCAGATTCAGGCGGAACGCATCGCTGTGCTTGATGATTTCCCGGGCGACGCTGAACAGTTGCAGACCGTCCAGGCCCTGCCCGGCCATCTCCGGCTCGGTGCCTTCGATGATCTGCTTCAGGCGGGTTTCCAGCAGCGACACATTGACCCCGGCGTTCTGGCCGAACGGCCGCGCCTTGCCCAGTTCCAGGGTAAAGGACTCGGCACCCAGCTTGTCATAGGTGTAGGCGCTGAACACGATCGACGGTTTGTTCTGCAACAGCACCGCTTCCATGCCCGCGGCGCGCAGACGTGCCAGCTCAAGACGGGAATGCTGGCGACCTTCCTTCCACGGATACAGGGCGAACTGCTCGATCTTCGAACCGCGAATCGCCGTGTGCAGGTCGTAGTGCAGGCGCTGACGATCAGGCAGGCTGAAGAAACTCGCCGCCAGGCGTTCCAGCTCGCAGGCGCGCAGGGCTTCGGAACCGCTGCTTTGTTCGTGACGGCCGTTGAACAGCCGATTGACGTCCTGCTCGACGAAACGCTCGCCCTTGCGAATCGCTTCCGGGTTGCCGAACAGGAACAAAATGCGTGCGCGCGGCTTCAGGTCGCCGCGGGCGATGCCATGCAGCAGCCGGTCGAGCAATTCGATCGGTGCCGTTTCGTTGCCGTGGATGCCTGCCGACAGCAGCAGGTCCAGGCCATTGTCACGCGCTTCGGGTGGCCGGACTTCCAGCGCACCCTCGCTCAACCAGCGCATGCGCACGCCTTCGACAGTCAGTTGAGTCTTCTCCGCCGGTTCGCGGCCGGCGAGGGTCAGTTCAAGCAGTTTGCCGAGGGCGAGCATAGAGCGGTTTCCTTAGTGGTCGTGGTTGCAATCCGGGCCGTGCACGTGGCCGTCATCGTCGCCAAGGTCAGCCGGTTCCATCTCCAGTTGCAGACTTACCAGATTAGTCGCCAATGGGCGCAACAGCAGGTTGGCGTACTCTTCGTCGCCCTCTTCGACGTCCACGCCGATCAACAGTTGGCCGCGGCCGTCCTGCTGGATCCACAGCTCTTTACCTTGCCACATGACCGCGACGCGGGTGCAGGAAGTTTGCAGTTGCGTGCCGTCAGTGTCTTCAAGGATCAGCTGCAGGGAATCGCTCATGTTTTACGCTCTCTTGGGGAGATGGAACCGCGCGCCGCGATGAGGCGGCGCAACGGTCATCAATTGATCTGGAATGGATAAACCGCGCCCAGTTTAAGGATTTGCGTCAGTTCATCCAGTGCCGTCCGGCATTCAAGCAGCAACTGCGGATCCGCCAGATCGCTTTCGGTCAGGCGGTCGCGGTAGTGCTTTTCAACCCATGCGGTCAACGAACCGTACAACGGGGCGGTCATGATAACCCCTGGGTTGACGGCCGCCAGCTCGGTTTCGTTGAGCGCGACGCGCAGTCGCAGGCACGCCGGGCCACCGCCGTTCTGCATGCTTTGCTTGAGGTCGAAGACTTTCACTTCGCGGATCAGGCCGCCGGAACTGGTCAGGCCTTGCAGGTAATTCCACACGCGCTCGTTGCCACGGCACTCTTCCGGCACGATCAGCAGCATCGAACCGTCAGGGCGCGACAGCAGCTGGCTGTTGAACAGGTAAGAACGCACCGCGTCGTCGACGGTGACTGCCGAACGCGGCACGCAGACCGACTGGAACTTGCCCCCGACCTTGGCCAGTTTGGCTTGCAGTTCGGCCAGCATCTGATCGGTGTCGAGGAACGCGTCCTCGTGATAGAACAGCACCTCGCCGTTGCCCACCGCGATCACGTCGTTGTGGAACACGCCCTGATCGATCACGGCAGGATTCTGCTGCGCATAGACCACGCCGTCGTCACGCAGGCCGTGCAGACGAGCGACCGCTTGCGACGCTTCGAGAGTCTGGCGCGCCGGGTATTTCTGCGGCGCCGGGTAACGGGTGTCGAACGCACTGCGACCGAACACAAAGAACTCGACGCCGGCCTCGCCGTACTCACGGCAGAAACGTGTGTGGTTGGCCGCACCTTCGTCGCCGAACTGCGCCACCGCCGGCAATGCGGCGTGGTGAGCGAAGTGTTGCTGGTTGGCGAACATCGCGCCCAGTACACGGCTGGTGGTCGGGTGCTCGATGCTGCGGTGGTATTTGCAGTTCAGGTTGGCGGCGGTGAAATGCACGCGACCGTCAGCGGTATCGGCGCTCGGGCTGACCGTAGCGGCGTTGGCCACCCACATGCTTGACGCCGAGCAACTGGCGACCAGCAGCGGCATCGCTTCTTTGGCGGCGCGCTCGATCACCTGGGCGTCGGTGCCGCTGAAACCCAGACGGCGCAAGGCTGCCACGTCCGGACGCTCCTGCGGTGCGAGCACGCCCTGCTGAAAGCCCATTTCCATCAGCGCTTTCATTTTCGCCAGGCCTTGCAGCGCCGCTTCCTTCGGGTTCGAGGATTGCTGGCTGTTGCTCTGGGACGCAACGTTGCCGTAGGACAGACCACCGTAGTTATGGGTCGGCCCCACTAGACCGTCAAAATTGACTTCATAGGATTTCATCAGCGAGGCTCCACGAGAATCTGTTGTTATAGGCATCGGGTAACAATTCAATAAGACCGAGTCGCGGCCTTCGCGAGCAAGCTCGCTCCCACAGGGATCTCATCGCCCTTGCGGGGGCGAGCTTGCTTGCGAATGGGCATCACGCCATCTTCACGCCAGGCGTCAGGGCCGCCGGCAACACCAGGCTCGGGGTTTCCAGCGAGGCCACCGGGTACGCGCAGTAATCCGCCGCGTAGTAGGCGCTGGCGCGGTGGTTGCCCGAAGCGCCGACACCGCCGAACGGTGCGCTGCTCGCAGCACCGGTCAGCTGCTTGTTCCAGTTGACGATCCCGGCACGGCTTTCCAGCCAGAACTGCTGGTAGCGCTCTTCGGAATCCGACAGCAAGCCAGCGGCCAGGCCAAACGCGGTGTCGTTGGCTTCGGCAATCGCCGCCGCGAAATCGGCGTAGCGGATCACCTGCAGCAGCGGACCGAACAGTTCTTCGTCGGAGCGATCGGCAACCGCCGTCACATCAACGATGCCCGGGGTCAGCAGCGCCGACTGCGGCTGCGGCTGAGTCATCGCCAGCAGCGACACTGCGCCGTTGGCCAGCAGATGCGCCTGGGCATCCATCAACGCTTTCGCCGCGCCAAGGGAAACCACCGAGCCCATGAACGGTGCCGGCTGCTGATCGAACGCGCCGACCTCGAGGGTCGAGCTGACTTCTACCAGACGCTTGAGCAGGCTGTCGCCCCACGCGCCTTGCGGCACCAGCAGACGCCGGGCGCAGGTGCAACGCTGACCGGCAGAAATGAACGCCGACTGAATGATCGTGTACACCGCCGCGTCGAGGTCAGCGACCTGATCGACCACCAGCGGGTTGTTGCCGCCCATTTCCAGCGCAAGAATCTTGTCCGGACGACCGGCGAACTGCTGGTGCAGGTGATTGCCGGTACGGCTGGAACCAGTGAAGAACAGACCGTCGATACCCGGGTTCGCCGCCAGGGCAATCCCGGTTTCCCGGGCGCCTTGCAGCAGGTTCAGCACGCCGGCCGGCAGACCGGCTTCGATCCAGCACTTGACCGTCAGCTCGGCGACTTTCGGGGTCAGCTCGCTTGGCTTGAACAGCACGCTATTGCCGGCCAGCAGCGCCGGCACGATGTGGCCGTTCGGCAAATGGCCAGGGAAGTTGTAAGGGCCGAACACGGCGACCACACCGTGCGGCTTGTGGCGCAACACGGCGGTGGCGTCGCCCAGCGGGCCGCTCTTTTCGCCGGTACGTTCGCGGTAGCTCTGCACCGAGATCGCGATCTTGTTGACCATGCTGGTGACTTCAGTTGCGGCTTCCCACAGCGGTTTACCGGTTTCCTCACCGATGGTGCGGGCCAGTTCGTCGGCATGGTTTTTCAGCGCAGCGGCGAACGCTTCGAGCACGCTGATGCGCTCTTCCAGCGTGCGACGGGCCCAGCCCGGGAACGCCTGACGCGCAGCCTGCACGGCCGACTCGACCTGAGCGGCGGTGGCGCCCTCCCCCGACCACAGCACTTGCTGGGTCACCGGATTCAGCGATTGAAAGGCCTCGCCCTGACCGGCCAGCCACTCACCTGCGATGTATAGCGAATTCATTATTTCGACTCCCGGGCAGCAGACAACGCCACGGCGCGCACCTGATCGCCAGCGTTGAGTTGAAGACGTTTGGCGGTCAGCGGATCGACCACCAGGGTGCCGGCAGCCAGACGGGCCGGCGCCGCCGTGATGCGGCAATCTTCGCGTTTGCGGTTATGGATGATGAACGGCGTGGCGTCGTCGCCCGGCGTGCCGATGGCCAGCACCAGCGCCTCGCTGTCACGCACCGCGCGGATCTTGCTGGTCTCGCACTCGATGGCGGGACCTGCGTCAAAGATGTCGACGTAACCCTGATAGCTGAAGCCTTCGCTCTTGAGCATCGCCAGCGCAGGCTCAGTGTCCGGGTGCACCTGGCCGATGACGTTGCGCGCGTCCGGCGACAGGAAGCAGGTGTACAGCGGGAATTTCGGCATCAGTTCAGCGATGAATGCCTTGTTGCCGACGCCGGTCAGGTAATCGGCCTGGCTGAATTCCATCTTGAAGAAGTGCCGGCCCAGGCTTTCCCAGAACGGTGAACGACCGGCTTCATCGGATACGCCGCGCATCTCGGCAATGATCTTGTTGCCGAACAACTCCGGGAATTCGGCGATGAACAGCATCCGCGCCTTGGACAGCATGCGGCCGTTGAGGCCGGTGCGGTAATCGGCGTGCAGGAACAGCGAGCACAGCTCGGAGTTGCCGGTCAGGTCGTTGGCCAGGAACAGCGTCGGGATCTCGCGATAGATGTTCAGTTCCTGCGAGGCGCTGACGGTCAGGCCGACGCGGAAGTTGTACCACGGCTCACGCAGACCGACGGCGCCGGCGATGGCGGAAATCCCCACCACGCGACCGTTGTCGTCTTCGAGCACGAACAGGTAGTCCGCGTCGCCACGGCCGGCTTCACCGCGAAAGGTCTTCTCGGCCCAGCCGACCCGGTGGGTCAGGCGCTCTTCGTTGGCCGGCAAGGTGGTCAGGCCGGTGCCGGTGCTGCGGGCCAGGTCGATCAGAGCGGACAAATCGCTGCTGCGTACGGGACGAACAATCATGCTATCTCCTCAAACGGGCCGCCGTGGCCACCCGTAAAACTCGCTAAGGCGTTAAACCGCCACCAGGCGTACGCTGGCACCTTCACCGACGCCCAGGGCTTCGGCCGCTTCCAGATCCAGGGTCACCGGTTTGCCCGGCGCGTAATCCAGCTCAAGCAACACCGCGCGGTAATCCTGCAACTGGGCATTGGCCACCAGATACTGGCGACCGGCACCTTTGACCGGCTCGCCGAGCTTCACCGGCACCACGCGGCTCTGGGCGATCGAACGGATCCCCGAAACACGCGCATGCAGGGTCGGGCCACCGTCGAAGATGTCGATGTAGTGATCGGTCTCGAAGCCTTCGCGCATCAGGATGTCGAAGGTGATCTGCGCACGCGGGTGCACCTGGCCCATTGCTTCCTGGGCGGAGTCCGGCAGCAACGGCACGTAGATCGGGTAATGCGGCATCAACTCGGCGAGGAACGTCCGGCTTTTCAGGCCACACAGACGCTCGGCCTCGGCGTAGTTCAGGTCGAAGAAGTTGCGACCGATGGCATCCCAGAACGGCGAGTCGCCGTTCTCATCGCTGTAACCGACGATCTCGGTCACCACCGAATCGGCGAACCGCTCCGGGTGGCTGGCGACGAACAGCAGACGGCCACGGGAGTTGAGTTCGGCCCAAGGCGAACCCACCAGCTCGCGCTGCACGTAAAAACTGGTCAGCAAGCTGTTGCCGGTCAGGTCGTGGCATTGCGAGAGCACGTGGATCTTGTTGTGGATCTTCAGCTCGCGGGAGGCATGCACGAAGGTCTCGTTGCGAAAGCTGTAGAACGGCTCGGAATAACCGGCCGAAGCGACGATCGCCGAACAGCCCACCAGCTTGCCGGTGGCGGTGTCTTCGAGGACGAAGAAGTAACTCTCTTCACCGTTGAAGCTCACTTCGGCGGCAAACGAGGCTTCGCTCGCAGCGATCTTGTCGCTCAGGCGTTCAACGTCATCCGGCAAGGAAGTGACACCAATCGGGCTGTCCGCAGCCAGACGCTGTACCTCGCCCAGATCAGCCATTTGCGCGGGGCGCATCACCAGCATGGTGTCACTCCTTTCTCTACTTCAGGTCGGCGAAAGCGCCGACTCGGGAAAAAAATGCCGGGCAGGCCCGGCACAGGAAAAGGGTCCCGGCGCCTGTCGGTGACGACAGGCGCCGGGCGGTCTTGCATGAATCAGGCTTGCGTCAGTTTCGCCGCAGCACGTTCGAAGCGATCCAGACCGGCGTCGATATCCGCGTCTTCAACCACCAGGCTCGGAGCGAAACGGATCACGTCCGGGCCGGCCTGCAGAATCATCAGGCCTTCTTGTTCAGCGGCGTTGAAGATGTCCTTGGCCTTGCCTTTCCAGGCGTCGCTCAGCACGCAACCGATGAGCAGACCAAGACCGCGCACCTGGGTGAACAGGCCGTACTTCTCGCCGATCTGCTGCAGACGGGTCTTGAACTTGTCGTGCTTGGCGTTGACGCCGTTCAGCACCTCAGGGGTGTTGATTACGTCGATCACCGCCTCGGCCACGGCGCACGCCAGCGGGTTGCCGCCGTAGGTGGTGCCGTGAGTGCCGACGACCAGATGCTTGGCCAGCGCTTCGGTGGTCAGCATAGCCGCGATCGGGAAACCGCCGCCCAGGCTCTTGGCGCTGGTCAGAATGTCCGGAACCACGCCGAAATGCTGATAGGCGAACAGGTTGCCGGTGCGGCCCATGCCAGTCTGCACTTCGTCGAACACCAGCAGCGCGTTGTGCGCGTCGCACAGTTCACGGGCGCCTTGCAGGTAAGCCAGCTCGGCCGGCAACACGCCGCCTTCGCCCTGGATCGGTTCCAGAACGACCGCGCAGGTCTTGTCGGAAACAGCGGCTTTCAACGCTGCCAGATCGTTGTACGGCACGTGAGTGATGCCGGTGATTTTCGGGCCGAAACCGTCGGAGTACTTCGACTGGCCACCGACGTTCACGGTGAACAGGGTACGGCCGTGGAAGCTGTTGAGCGCGGCGATGATTTCGTACTTCTCGCTGCCGAAACGGTCGAACGCGACACGACGGGCCAGCTTGAAGGCGGCCTCGTTGGCTTCGGCGCCGGAGTTGCAGAAGAACACGCGCTCGGCAAAGGTGGCGTCGATCAGCTTGTGCGCCAGACGCAGGGCCGGCTCGTTGGTGAACACGTTGGACACGTGCCACAGCTTGTTCGCTTGCTCGGTCAAGGCACCGACCAGCGCCGGGTGCGCATGGCCCAGTACGTTGACGGCGATGCCGCCGGCGAAGTCGATCAGCTCGCGGCCGGCCTGATCCCAGACGCGGGACCCGGCGCCACGCACCGGAATGAAAGCGGCAGGCGCGTAGTTGGGAACCATAACCTGGTCGAAATCGGCGCGTTGTACCGCAGCGTGCTCAACGGACATCGGAGTCTCCTGATGAGGGCCACCCGCCTGAAACTGGCGAGCGATGGGGGGATTGTAAGGACAGTTTTGTGCCCGGCCTTGCCGCCAAGCGACAACTTCTTATAGCGCAAACCCCGGATTTTCCCGGGTTTACGGCAATGCGACATATAGCGTCGCAAAGGCGCAGTTTAAACCGTCGCCGACAATTGCAGCAGGCCCGAGAACATATCAATTGCAGGCCACGGCAATGTCATATCTATATACCGCACCCCGCTTGCGCCATTTTGATCTGCTTGGCTCATTTCCAGACGCCAAGGCGCAACCCCCATGCACTCACCGACCGAACCGCAACCGGCTGCCATTGCCGGCAATCCTCCCTCACACTATCAGCCGCTGGTAGACGCGATCCCCGAATGGCTGGGCCAGGCCTCTTGCGCCCGGCGCGCGGCATTGAAGAACAACCGGCGCCCCTTCACCGACAACATCAGGAAAGCCCCCCGGGCACAGCACGATCAATTGCGCGCCGCGATTGCCGGGCACATGCAGGTACAAAACAGCGTCGATCAGCGGCTTGCACAGGTGCAGGACGTCAGCGCTTTTGCCGAGCCCCTGCTCAAGGCGGCACTCCAGTCACGATTCGGTCTGGAACTGGATGTGAAGGAAACCTTCCTGCGCCTCTATCTGCCGGCCACCACCCCCATTTTCGGCATCAGGACAGGCGTGCGCAGCTGGACGGTTTCCCTGCTGGACGCGGCATTGCACAACTTTCAGAAGGACGAGGCCCGGGAGGACGCCTACGATCGCGACTCCTGCTTCATCACCCGACCGTCAGAAACCGGTCGGTTCGACACCTTGCCGCAGATCCGCGCAAAGATCAGCATTCCGGCCTTCGTCAGCCTTTGTCGGGAACTGGATATCGGCGCTGGCTACAAGGCCTACCTTGAAGACTGCCTGGGCATCTCCAACCCGGTCGTTGCCACCATCCTGCCCGACAGGCTCAAGGAGAGTCAGAAAACCGCCCTGAAAGCAGACCTGCAACTGGCACGACTCAATGGCGACGTTGGCGAGCACTGGCTGCGGCTGATCAACGGAATGCTCGACGGCCTGCAGGGCATGCGCATCAACGGTCACGCCTTGCGCTGCCAGGATTTGACGATGATGTCGGCCCCTCTCACCGGCATCGTGGTTTTCGCTGCGGATCTGGAACAGGCACGGGTCGCGCTCGGAGTGGTGGCCTACATACCGGGCGACCCGGAACACCCGATCAAGGAGTACGCCTCGAGTGCCGACATGGAAAAGGAACTGGCCCGCCAGTTGCGTTCGCCGCAGTACCAGCGCTTCTTTATCCAATTCGTCGCCCACGAACAAAGAGGACATTTCCTTGCCGATCTGAACCGACGCCTGAGCCAGGTGAAATGGCATGAACCGCAGTCAGGCAGCCAACTGCCCCCCTGGCGAGAAACACCGATCGAAAAGCCCAAGCTGCAACTGGCTGCGTCGCCCATCACCGGCGATCTCTGGGAACACCTCTACCAGCGCAAACTGAACAAAATACTCAACGACGCCGCCACCCTTGCCGTCCCGACCGCCGACGCCGACCGAAAAGCGCGCTGGGCGCTCTGGGATTCGCTCGTCGACATAGCCTCCTCGATCCTCCAGATCGCCTCGTTTGTCGTGCTGCCTTTCGTGCCGTTCCTGGGCGAAATGATGATGGCTTACATGGCCTGGCAATTTCTCGACGAGGTCTTCGAAGGCATTGTCGACTGGGCCGAAGGTGCGGTAACCGAGGCCGGCGAACAATTGTTCAGCGCCCTCGAATCACTAGTTCAACTGGGAGCCTTCGGTATCGGCGGTGGCATCGCCATGGCGGAGTTGCCCAAGGTATTGCCGCCGAGCGTCGTCTCCTTTATCGACCGATTCCGGCCCGTCGAGCTGCGCAACGGCAAGACCCTGTACTGGAAACCCGAGCTCAAACCTTACGAGAGCCCGATCACGCCGCCAGAAGGCGCCGTGCCGGACACGCAGGGATTGCACAGGCAACAGGGCAAAAAACTGATGCCTATCGATCAGAAACATTACGCGGTCAGCGATCACCCCCATCCTGACAAGCTGCACATCGAGCACCCGACCCGGACGGACGCTTACCGTCCTGTCGCATTTCATAATGGCGAAGGCGCCTTCCATACCGAACTCGATCGACCGCTGGAATGGGATAAAACGGTTGCATTGCAGCGCCTGGGGCCGAGCATCGAGCCATTCTCGCCCGCCCGTCGCGAACGGATCCTCAAGGTCAGCGGCTGCCACGAAGATGCCTTGCGCAGAATGCATGTCGAGCGCGAGCGCGTACCGCCGCTACTGGCCGACACGATTCAGCGCTTTCGGATCGATCAGGAGTTGCAGGTGTTCATCAGCCGCATGGCCAGCGACCAGGCCGAGGATTACCTTCATGCCGATCCGCTGATGCAACTGCAGCTGCTCAATGAGCAAAAACTGTTGCCGGGCACCCGACGCCTGCGCCTGATTGACGGGCAAGGAGAAGTCCTCTGGCAATCCTCTGCCGATGCCTCACTGCCGATGGTCGACCTGCATCAGGATCGACTGGCCGACGGCGACCTGCTCAAGACCTTGCTGCAATCGCTCGACGAACAGGACATCAACACACTGCTGGCGGAAGAGTTCGGCCAAATGATTGCCCTGAACGTTCGCACAAGCCGACTCAGAAGCCGGATTGTGCAGATCGCGACATCACGCCGTACGGCATTGTTCGAGGCACGCTATCAGGCGCTTCAGCACCGCGAAGAGCCGCTGGCGAAAAAGGCTGCCGGGCACGAACCGCACCTGCCTGCCAGGATCACCGAAGAACTGCTGCACACCGCTACCGGCGCCGAACTGCTGGCAATCGAAGCCGGAGAGTGGCCGCAGCGCCAGCAGGATCTCGCCGTCCAGGCGACCCACGAATTGCGCCTGGCCCGTGCCTATGAGGGACTGGAGCTGGACTCGGTACGCAACCCGGATACCGACATGCTGGCGCTGCACAGCCTGAAAAAATTGCCGGGATGGACGAAGGACGTGCGGCTCGAAGTCCGTAACGGATCACCCGAGGGAGCCTTGCTGGACAGCACCGGACCGCAATCAGCCACCCTGCGCAAGGTGCTGGTTCGCAAGACCGATGGTCACTGGCAACCGTTCGACCATCAAGGACTGGAACTGCACGCCCCCACCGATTTCTACACGTGCGTGCTGCAGGCATTGCCGGATCCTCAACGGCAGGCCCTGAACCTGAACATCGGAGAAGGCACGAAACTCAGGCAAGCCATTCGTGACAACCCCATGGATCGAGACGAACTGCGCCTGGCGATTTCCGACGGGGCCGTACCGCCGGTAGTCGTCGATACCCTGCGGCTGCTCGGCACACAAGGCTATGCCCGAGAAAATCCGCAAAGTCCGCGCACCCTGGAAAACCGCATCAGGCAGGTCTATCCCGGCATGGCGAACGACGATATGCCGGCCATGATGGCCCGCCTTCAAAGCCACCCTGATGGCGCTCTCGCAGAACTGTCGCGCCTTCAGCTCGAGTACGCGCAACTGGACAGCGACCTCAATCGCTGGACGATCGATGTTCCGCAAATCGATCCGGCCTCACGCCTGGCCCTTTCAGCGATCCAGAAGACCGCCATCCGACGCGACCGCCAACAGTTCGCCCATGCCTTGCGTAGCTGCTGGCGCAGGGAAACGCCGGAGCCCGGCGGTTTCCGATTGCAGTTTTCAGAACCCCTGGTGGGCGAGCTCCCGGTCTTGAGCACGAACTTCGATCATGTCACCAACCTGGAGCTGAAGGGCTCCGACAGCAGCGGCGGGCTCGATCGATTCCTGCAAGGTTTCCCACACCTGCGGCGACTGGCATTGAATCACTTCGACCTGGATGACCTGCCACATCCCATCACCACCATGACTTCGTTGCGGCAACTGAGGTTGCGCCATTGCGGCGTCAGCCTCACCCCGCAAAACCAGTTGCTGCTGTCATCGCTCAATGAACTGACCGTGCTTGACCTGCAGGGCAACCCCCTCGGCATCACGATGGACGTCAATGCCCTGCCGGCACTGCATCACCTCAACCTGACCGATACCGGAATTTCCGAGTGGCCCCACGGCCTGCTGGCTCACCCACGAATCAAAAGTGTCTGGCTTGCCAACAACCGGCTTACCGAGCTTCCGGATATCTTGTTCGATTTTTCCCAAGGCACTACCGCTGGATACGACTTTTCCGGCAACCCGTTCTCCAGCGTCACCCGTGAACGGATAAAGGCCTACTTCAATCGGACAGGCAACGACATGGGCGTGCGTGCCGCGCAATCGGACATCGACCGGACCAAGGCTCTGTTCACCGATCTCAATGATCGTCAGGCCAGTGAACTGATCTACCGATTGCCGGGGTCACTCGTTCAAGGGCAGATCCAGCTGACTCGCTGGGAAACCGAGATTGCGCAAATGACCGCCGACCTGGCCGCCTGGGTCCGGGACATTCCCGACCGCAACCCGCTTACGGGCGAGCCGTTCAGCTTCGACGAGCGACTCGCCGAACACTCGGCGCGAGACGTGTTCGCCGGGCTGCTGGAACGACTCTGGCGTCATCGTTCGCCGGCACATTCACTGATGAGGGCGGAGGTCTTCACGGCCCAACCGACATTCAGGGGCGAGATGCCCGTACTCGCGGCCGATTTCAGTCACATCAATACACTGTCCATGACCGGCAACAAGGGGATCAGCGCCACCGCCGCCTTTTTGCGCGCCTTCCCGCGCCTGAACAGCCTGATTCTGCAGGCGTTCATACTCGAAGACGCGCCCCAGACCCTTGCGCAACTCAATGCCCTTACAACGCTGACGCTGAACAACTGCGACCTGAGATTCACCGCCGAAATCCAGGCGGCACTGGCAGCCATGCCCGGACTGGAAGTGCTGGAGCTGCCGGGCAATCCGCTTGGCAGCGCACCCGATCTGAGTGAACTGGGCGAACTGACTTACCTTGACCTGTCCAATACCGGCATCGTGGACGTGCCGAGCGGCATGGAGAGTCATCCGAAACTGAAAACCGCTGTCGTCAGCGAAAACCATATAAGAGAAATCCCCGACGCCTTCTTCTCGCTCCCGGCCCGCGTCAGCGAAGGATTCGATTTTTCCGCCAATCCACTGACCGACCAGACGCGGGAAAGAATCAAGACCTATTCCCGCGAGCACGGCCCGGACTTTGGAGTCCTTGCCGACCCGACGGACATTGGCATCACCAGGTCGTTGTTTCCAGACCTCGACGAAGAAGAAGCCAGCGAGGTGTTCTATGGCTTGCCAGGCGACATCGAGCATGGCCGCTCTCAACTCAGGCACTGGCAGGCGGAGATCGAACAACTCTCATCGGACCTCGCGCACTGGATCAATGCGACGCCGACCTCGCACCCGATTACCGGCGAACAGATGAGTCCGGCACAAATGGTCGTGGAACATACACACAGAACGACGTTCGCCCGGCAACTGGAGCAATTCTGGCGTGCGAGAACGCCAGATACACCCAGGCTAAGAAGCGACACGCTTATTCTGGACCTGGCGCTCATCGGTGACCTGCCTGCCTTGTCGGCAGACTTCAGTCACGTTTCCGACCTCTCGTTCAGAGGTAACAATGCACTGAACAACACGGACACCTTCCTCGTCTCGTTCACCGGACTGCGGCATCTGGAACTGCATGATTTCTCCTTCACGCAACTTCCCCCTGCCTGCGAACGAATGCCGTCGCTGCAGCGCCTGATCATCGAAAACTGTGCGCTGACATTGACCCCGCAGACACAGGCCAGACTCACGTCCCTCAAGCGACTGCAGTACCTGAATCTGAGCCGCAACCCGTTGGGTGCTGCGCCATCACTGTCGGGCATGACAGCACTCGTTCATTTGCGAATGGTCAACACGGGGGTCACCCGCCTGCCGGACGGCATGTTCGATCACCCACGACTGACTGCCGTGAATCTGGACAACAACCTGATCAGCGAACTGCCCGATGCCGTGTTCAACATCCCGTCGCCACACCCCGCGCAACTGAGCTTTACCGGCAATCCGCTGAGCGTGGCCTGTCTTGAACGCGTCAAGGTCTACTTCCAACAGAAACGGCAGAATTTTGGAATCTTGATGCCTCAGGAAGACCTGGACCGGACCCTGTCGCTCTTCCCGACCCTTGATCGCGAGGATGCCAATCGTGTGCTGTATCTGTTGCCGGGGACGATTGAGGACGGCCGGATGCAGATTGCAAACTGGGAAACGCAGTGGCAGCAACTTGAAGCGGATCTCACGTCCTGGGTGACCGATGTACCCGAGCGCTTCCCGGCTACCGGTGAGTTGCTGAGTGAAGATCTGCGCCTGGCCGAGCAGGCCGATCGCGAGATATTCCGCCGCGAACTTGAAGCATTCTGGCGTGAACGGCTGGAAGAACAACCTGAAACCAGGTCACAGATGCTGAACCTGAATATCGCGTTTGTCGGCGATCTGCCGCCGCTGCGCACAGATTTCAGCCATGTTCTGAGCCTGTCACTCAATGGCAATACACAACTGCGGATCAACGACCGCTTTCTCCAGTGTTTCAGCGGGCTCAAGACCTTGGAGTTGCGCGACATGGCCTTGGGGCAGCTTCCGCGAGCGATCACCGGGATGCCTGAGCTTGAAGAGCTGGTGTTAAGCAATTGCGCCCTGACACTGGACGACGACGGCCAGACGGCCCTCTCTGCAATGACCCGCCTGACCAGCCTGGACCTCTACCGCAATCCGCTGGGCCAGTCGCCCGATTTGCGCGGCATGACAGCACTCGAGTATCTGGACCTGGCGAGCACCGGTATCCACGAACTGCCCGAGGGCCTGTTGAATCTGCCGAACATCGAAACCGTGGTGCTCAACAACAATCGCATCACCGACATTCCGGCAGCCGTCTTCGAAATGCCAGCCTCCGTGGGCGCTGGCTATGACTTCGGAGACAATCCGCTGAGTGCCATCACTCGCGAACGCATCAAGGACTACTACCGTCGCACTGCCGAGGACCTGGGTGTGCTGGCCGAGCCGGCGGACATCGCCCGCGTCCAGACACTGTACCCGGCGCTGAACGATGAGCAGGCCAGTGCTTTCATCTATCGCCTGGACGGCACCCTGGCGGACGGCCGAATGGCGTTGACACGCCTGGAAGAAGAGCTCGAAACGCTGCGAGGAAATCTGGCCGCGTGGGAAGCCGACATCCCCGATCATCCGGTGAACGGGCTGCAAGAGGAACACGACAGGACTGACTTCGCGCAAGCGTTGTTGATGTGCTGGCGCAAGACGCCGGTGGAAGGCGCGCACGTCGCGGATCATCGATTCACCTCGACCCTTTCGATTCGGGGTGAACTGCCGACATTGCATGTCGAGTTCAGCCATGTGTCGGACCTTTACCTGGTCAACACCGGCGCTCACTGGCCGCGCCTAGGCCGATTCCTGGAAGCATTCCCCAACCTTGAACATGTCGACATCCGTGGCTATGACCTGGGCACCGTACCCGAGGCCATCTTCAGGATGAACCGGCTGATCACCCTGAGCCTGCCGGCCTGCCGCATCACCCTGACCCCGCAGGAAGTGAATGGACTGGCCGGGCTGCATACGCTCGAACTCCTGCACCTGCACGACAATCCTTTAGGGCTGACTCCCGACCTGAGCAATTTGCAAAGCCTGAACGATCTCGACCTGAGCGCCACCGGCATCCGCGAAATACCCAGGGGCGCGCTCGAAAATCACAACTGGATGGAAATCGACCTCTCAGGCAATGAAATCACCGAAGTCCCGGACGAACTCCAGGAAGTGCCGGCCTACGTCGGCGACCGCTACGACTTGCGCGGCAATCCCTTCTCCCCCGAGGCGATGAACCGTATTCGAGCGTACTACCAGCAAACGGGTCATACGCTGAACGTCGACAACGTCATCGGACAGCCGGCTCCCGAGACTCGTCCCGGGGTCGTGATAGAAGATTGAAAGCAGCGGAAACGACAACGCCATGGAATCGGATTCCATGGCGTTGGTCTTGCGGGTTATCCGCGCTCGGGCGGCACCGATGACAATTCGAAGGGGCTGCTGCTGCGCCGCTGGTTGCGGTCCTCCCGCGGCGTGGCGCCGAAGAAGTTGCGATAGGCGCTGGAGAAATGCGGGCCCGAGGAGAAACCGCACGACAGGCCGATCTGGATGATCGACTTGCTGGTCTGCATCAACATCTGCCGGGCCTTGTTCAGGCGCAGTTCCAGGTAGTACTGGCTCGGCACGCGGTTGAGGTATTGCTTGAAGATCCGCTCCAACTGGCGACGGGACACGCACACATGCTGGGCGATTTCGTCAGTGGTCAGCGGCTCTTCGATATTGGCTTCCATCAGCAGCACCGCCTGGGTGAGCTTCGGATGGCTGGAACCGAGACGGTTCTGCAACGGAATGCGCTGACGCTCGCCGCCTTCGCGGATGCGCTCGACCACCAGTTCTTCGGACACCGCGCCGGCCAGTTCCGCACCGTGATCACGGGCCAGCACCGCCAGCAACAGATCGAGCACCGACATGCCGCCGCACGCCGTCAGGCGATCGCGATCCCAGTCGAACAGGTGGCTGGTGGCGATGACTTTCGGGAAGCGCTCGGCAAAATCGTCCTGCCAGCGCCAGTGCACGGCTGCGCGGTAACCGTCGAGCAGACCGAGTTGCGCCAGCGGATACACCCCCGCCGACAGACCGCCGATCACACAACCGGCGCGCACCAGTTGCTTGAGCGCGCTGCTGAGTGCCGGCGCCAACGTGGTCGGTGGCTCGTCAGCGAGCAGGAACAGTTTCTGGAAGTTTTCGAGCTTGCCGGCCCAGGGTTCGCCGGGCAGTTGCCACTCACCTTCGGTCGGTGCTTCGGCCTGCAGGAACGACAACTCGTAAACCACGTCCGGATGCACACGCTGGGCAACACGCAAGGCCTCCTCTGCCAGCGCCAAAGTCAGAGCTTTAGTGCTGGGCCAAATCAGGAAACCAATTCGATGGGCAGTCATGGCGGGCGATCCGAAACGTAAACAGAGGGAAAAACCGAAATCGGCTGCAACCAAATTAGACCATCTGGCGCGCTGCGCAGCATGACCTAATCTGGTGCATAACGGGAGCGATTACTTGAGGCTGCCCGAGAGGAATTGTTGCAAACGTTCCGATTGCGGATTGACCAGCACTTCACGCGGGTTGCCGCTTTCTTCGACGACGCCTTTGTGCAGGAACACCAACTGGTTCGACACTTCACGGGCGAAGCCCATTTCGTGGGTCACCACCACCATGGTGCGGCCTTCCTGAGCGAGGGCCTGCATGACTTTGAGCACGTCGCCGACCAGTTCCGGGTCCAGCGCCGAAGTCGGTTCGTCGAACAGCA
The DNA here is from genome assembly GCF_046487845.1 of Pseudomonas sp. PHC1. Lineage (NCBI taxonomy): Bacteria > Pseudomonadati > Pseudomonadota > Gammaproteobacteria > Pseudomonadales > Pseudomonadaceae > Pseudomonas > Pseudomonas sp. PHC1. Next base: position 456,379 of record NZ_JBJXHJ010000001.1, on the reverse strand, counting down.
TCACTTCCGGTTCCATCGCCAGCGCACGGGCGATTGCCACACGCTGCTGCTCGCCACCGGACATGTGGCCCGGGAACGCGTCTTTGCGATGAGCCACGCCGACCTTGTTCAGGTAGTGCTCCGCTTTCTCGCGGGCTTCGGCCTTGGACACGCCGAGCACGTGGACCGGCGCTTCCATGATGTTTTCCAGCGCGGTCATGTGCGACCACAGGTTGAAGTGCTGGAACACCATCGACAGGCGCGAACGCATGCGTTGCAGCTGTTTCGGATCAGCGGCCTTCAGCGCGCCGTCCTTGTTGGCCACCAGTTTCAGCTCTTCGTTGTTGAGCAGGATCTTGCCCGCGTGCGGCTGCTCGAGCAGGTTGATGCAGCGCAGGAAAGTACTTTTGCCGGAGCCACTGGAGCCGATGATGCTGATCACATCGCCGGCGGCCGCTTTCAGGGAAACGCCCTTGAGCACTTCGTGACTGCCATAGCGTTTATGCAGGTCTTGGACTTCAAGTTTGTACATGCGGTCGGTTCTCACAAAAACAGTCAGTCGTTGAGCAAAGGGCCGTCGCGCAGCGCATCGCGCCCCGCCACTTTGGCCAGCCAGAAACCGGGTTGGGCGTAACGCAGCCGCTCAATGGCAAACAGCACCCCGGACGTACCAGCACACACCGTGCTGACCCGATCCGACAGCGGATCGATCACTTCGAAAATCGTGTCACCGGCTTCAACCCACTCGCCGGGCTTGCGCAGAAAACTCACCACGCCCGGATGCGGCGGCAGGAGCAATTCAGTGCCCTCGAACGGCATGCCTTCACACGGCTCGTGCGCCGCATTCGGCCACTCGCCACGGATCAGGCCCTGCTCGGCGAGGAACGCCAGAATGCCTTCGGCCCAGGCTTGGGCCTGCGCCGGCGTGGTGTCAGCCTGACCGCCGAGTTCAACGGTGGTTGCCAAACACGCCAGAGGAATCTGCGCGTTCGGGAACAGGCGCGACAGGCGCAACCACGGCAACGAACAGGCCTCGTCGAACGAGCTGCCGCCGGAATCTTCCGCCAGCAGACCCACTTTCACATCCAGGTGCGCGGCGAGCGAACGCCACTGCGGCCAGTGTTGCGGCAAAGCGTACATGTGCAGCGCGGCTTCGCAGTCGCAGTGCAGGTCCAGCACCACATCGGCGGTGGCGGCATGTTGCAGCAGGACGCGCTGCATGCCTTGCAACTGGCTGCTGGCCTCGGGCAATGCAGCCAGGTGATCGGCCATCGCCTGACGGATCAGGCGGATGTTGGCGTGCGGATCATCACCGAGCTGCCCTTCCAGCGCAGCGGCCACGGGGGCGCTGAGCTCGACAAAATCACGGTTGAAATTCTTGCCGCTGCCGGCCTCGAAACGGCCCTGATGGTTGCCTTGCAGCAACTGGCCAAGGCCCAGCGGGTTGGCCACCGGCACCAGTTCGATGACGCCGTTGAGCAGGCCCTTGGCTTCAAGTTCGCCGAGGCGTTTTTTCAGTTCCCAGGCGGTGCGCATGCCGGGCAGTTCGTCAGCGTGGAGGCTGGCCTGGATGTAGGCCTTGCGCTCGCCGCTGCCGAAGCGAAAGACCGAGATCCGGCGCTCGCTGCCCAGGTGGCTCCACGGCAGAACGTGGTCGATGCGTTCCATATCAGTGCTTCCTCGGGGCCAGGTAGCTCAGCCAGCGACGCTCGGCCAGCTTGAACAGGCGCACCAGAATGAAGGTCAGGCACAGGTAGAACACGCCGGCGGTGATGTACGCCTCAAACGGCAGGTAGAACTGCGCGTTGACGGTACGGGCCGCGCCGGTGATGTCGATCAGGGTCACGATGGACGCCAGACTGGTGGTCTGCAGCATCATGATCACTTCGTTGCTGTACTGCGGCAGCGCCCGGCGCAGGGCCGATGGCAGCAGGATGCGCTTGTACATCTTGAAGCGCGACATGCCCATGGCCTTGGCCGCTTCGATCTCGCCGTTCGGCGTGGCCTTGAGGCTGCCGGCAATGATTTCGGCGGTGTAGGCGCTGGTGTTGATCGCGAACGCCAGGCAGGCGCAGAACGTTGCGCTGGACAGCCATGGCCACAAGAAACTTTCACGCACCGCTTCGAACTGGGCCAGACCGTAGTAGATCAGGAACAGTTGCACCAGCATCGGCGTGCCGCGAATCACGTAGGTGTAAAGCCACGCGGCGCCGTTGACCACCGCGTTCTTGGATACACGCATCAGCCCCAGCGGCAGGGCCGCGAGCAGGCCGAAGAACAGCGACAGCGCGAGCAACTTGAGGGTCGTGACCAGACCGCCGAGGTACAGCGGCAGGGCCTCCCAAATGACGTTGTAGTCGAAGATCATAGATCAGCCGCCCTTACGCCTACCGAGTAGCGCTTCTCAAGGTGACGCAGCGCCAGCAACGAAACGCTGGTGATCACCAGGTACATCGCCGCCACTGCGAGGAAGAAGGTGAAAGGCTCGCGGGTGGCGTCGGCCGCCTGCTTGGCCTTGAACATCATGTCTTGCAGACCGACCACGGAAATCAGCGCGGTGGCCTTGGTCAATACCAGCCAGTTGTTGGTGAAGCCCGGAATCGCCAGACGGATCATCTGCGGCACCAGCACCCGGAAGAACACCTGGAAGCTGCTCATGCCGTACGCCATGCCCGCTTCGGCCTGACCTTTGGGGATCGCCATGAACGCGCCGCGGAAGGTTTCCGACAGGTACGCACCGAAGATGAAACCGAGGGTGCCGATACCGGCGGCCAGCGGGTTCAGGTCGATGTAGTCGTCATAGCCGAGCATCGGTGCGACGCGGTTGAGCAGGTCCTGACCGCCGTAGAAGATCAGCAGGATCAGCACCAGGTCGGGAATCCCGCGGATCACCGTGGCGTACAGATCGCCCAGCCACGCCAGCCAGCGCACCGGCGACAGGCGCAACGCGACGCCGATCAGCCCGAGAACGATGGCCAGGGCCATGGACGACAAGGCGAGCTGAAGCGTCAGCCAAGCGCCATCGAGGATGACAGCCCCGTAGCCTTTCAACATGATTCAGGTCCTCGAAAGTTGGGATGAAAAAATGGCGCAAACCGCAGAGATCCTGTTGCTTGCGCCATTTCGGACGGGTCGAGCGACGTCTTTACTTGCCGTAAATGTCGAAGTCGAAGTACTTGTCCTGGATTGCCTTGTACTTGCCGTTCTCGCGGATGGCCGCGATGGCGGTGTTGATCTTGTCTTTCAGGGCGTCGCCCTTGCGTACGGCGATACCTACGCCGTCGCCGAAGTATTTGACGTCGGTGAACGCCGGGCCGACGAACGCGAAGCCTTTGCCGGCGTCGGTTTTCAGGAAGCCGTCATTCAACAGCGTAGCGTCTGCCACGGTGCCGTCGAGGCGGCCGGCGGCCACGTCGAGGTAGATTTCGTTCTGCGAGCCGTACGGCTTGATCTCGGCACCCAGCGGGGCCAGGACTTCGCGGGCGAAACGCTCGTGGATCGAACCACGCTGCACGCCGATGTTCTTGCCTTTGAGCTCGGTCAGGCCTTCGCTGACAGCGGTGCCTTCTTTCATGACCAGGCGAGCCGGGGTGTTGTAGTACTTGTTGGTGAAGTCCACCGACTTCTTGCGATCTTCAGTGATCGACATGGACGACAGGATCGCGTCGATCTTGCGCACTTTGAGCGCCGGGATCAGACCGTCGAACTCTTGCTCGACCCACTGGCACTTGACCTTCATTTCTTCGCACAGCGCGTTGCCGATGTCGTAGTCGAAACCGACGATGCTGCCGTCCGGCGCTTTGGAGGCGAATGGAGGGTAAGCCGCTTCGATACCGATTTTCAGAGGCTTTTCATCGGCGAATGTCGGCAGGGACAGCACGGACAGTGCCAGGGCGCCAAGCAGCACAAGTTTCTTCATCTTGGGACTCCATCGGTAAAGGGCAAAAACGGCAGAGTGAGCAACAGCCCAATATGCGAATGGGTGAATCGGGAAAGCAGTGCTGCATCCGTGGGAAATTTCCCATTGAAACCGTCAGCGATTTCAACACGAGCCACGGCGAGCGAGTGATCGGCATTCTAACGACAGGCCCGAAGCCGATATTTCTTCAATGCGACAACTAATTACAGATGCACCGAGAAACCCGCTTGAGCACATTGACAGCCCTGCAATTTCATGCAAGAGCGAAAGACAGTGAACCGATCTATGCTGCAAATTGCGGGCCTATTATTCGCAAACCCTTCTAATCCGGCAAGCGCGGGGTTACGTCTTATTTTTCACTGGGGGTTTTAAGGCCCTGAAACGGGGCGATGCGTTTCTCATTGCCCCGTTGCGGAGCGGGCGGTTACACATTCGGTTACCTGAAGGATGACGGGTAACAGTGGGAATGGGCTTACAGAGCAATTCGATAATTATTGACCGAAGAATCCCCCGTAACGGATCGCTCCCACGCTCCGAGCGGGAATGCAGCCCGGGACGCTCTGCGTCCCACAAGCGGACGCAGAGCGTCCAGGAAGGCGTTACCAGGCGGAGCGTGGGAACGATCACACCAGAAATGAAAAAGCCCCGCCCGGCGCAATGCCGGACGGGGCTTTTCAGCCTTCAGACCCGCCGCTTACGCGACGTTCATGGTCTTGTGCGTATCGATCAGATGCTGCACCACACCCGGATCCGCCAGGGTGGAGATGTCGCCCAACCCTTCGTATTCGGCGGTAGCAATCTTGCGCAGGATGCGGCGCATGATCTTGCCCGACCGGGTCTTCGGCAGCCCCGGCGCCCACTGGATCACGTCCGGCGAAGCGATCGGCCCGATCTCCTTGCGCACCCAGTTCTTCAGTTCCAGGCGCAGTTGCTCGCTCGGCTCTTCGCCATTCTTCAGGGTGACGTAGACATAAATGCCCTGCCCCTTGATGTCGTGCGGCACACCGACCACCGCCGCTTCGGCGACTTTCGGGTGAGCGACCATCGCACTTTCGATCTCGGCAGTGCCCATACGGTGACCGGAGACGTTGAGCACGTCGTCCACGCGACCGGTGATCCAGTAGTAACCGTCGGCATCGCGACGGGCGCCGTCACCAGTGAAATACATGCCACGGAAAGTCTTGAAGTAGGTGTCGACGAAACGGTCGTGATCGCCGTACAGGGTGCGCGCCTGACCTGGCCACGAATCGAGAATCACCAGATTGCCTTCGGCCTCGCCCTCGATGATGTTGCCGAGGTTGTCCACCAGCGCCGGCACCACCCCGAAGAACGGACGCGCCGCCGAACCCGGCTTCAGCGCATGAGCACCCGGCAGCGGGCTCATCATGTTGCCGCCGGTTTCGGTCTGCCACCAGGTATCGACGATCGGGCAACGGGATTTGCCGACATTCTTGTAGTACCAGTCCCAGGCTTCCGGGTTGATCGGCTCGCCCACCGAACCGAGCAGACGCAGGCTGCTGCCGTCTGCGCCTTCAACGGCGGCGGTGCCCGAGGCCATCATCGCGCGGATCGCGGTCGGCGCGGTGTAGAGGATGTTGACCTTGTGCTTGTCGACGATCTTCGCCACCCGGGTGATGTCCGGGTAGTTCGGCACGCCTTCGAACAGCAGCGTGGTCGCGCCGTTGGCCAGCGGGCCGTAGACGATGTAGCTGTGACCGGTAACCCAGCCGACGTCAGCGGTGCACCAGTAGATTTCGCCCGGACGGTAGTCGAACACGCGCTCGTGGGTCATGGCCGCGTACAACAGGTAGCCGCCAGTGGTGTGTTGCACGCCCTTCGGCTTGCCGGTGGAGCCGGAGGTATAAAGGATGAACAGCGCTTCTTCGGCGCCCATCTCTTTCGGCGCGCAGACCGTGCCCGCCACTTTCATCAGGTCTTCGTACCAGATGTCGCGATGCTGGTTCCACTTGATGTCGCCGCCGGTGCGCTTGCACACGATGACTTTCTGGATGCTGCTGGTTTCCGGGTTGGTCAGGGCGTCGTCGACGTTGGCCTTGAGGGAAATCTTCTTGCCGGCACGGATGCCTTCGTCAGCGGTGATCACCACTTTCGAGCGGCAGTCGATGATGCGACCGGCCAGGGCTTCCGGCGAGAAACCGCCGAACACCACCGAGTGAATCGCGCCGATCCGGGTGCAGGCCAGCATGGCGACCACGGCCTCGGGGATCATCGGCATATAAATGGTCACCACGTCGCCGCGGTGCACGTCCTGGCCACGCAGGGCGTTGGCGAGTTTGCACACTTGTTCGTGCAATTCGCGGTAGGTGATGTTGCGGCTTTCGGAAGGGTCGTCTCCTTCCCAGATGATGGCGACCTGATCGCCGCGCTCGGCCAGATGACGGTCGAGGCAGTTGTAGGAAACGTTCAGGGTGCCGTCGGCAAACCACTTGATGTCGACATGGTGATCGTCGAACGAAGTCTGTTTCACCGTGGTGAAAGGCTTGATCCAGTCGAGGCGCTTGGCTTGTTCGCGCCAGAAGCCGTCAGGGTTGACGACCGACTGTTGGTACATGGCTTTGTAGGTCGCCTCGTCGGTCAGCGTATTGGCCAGAACCTCGGGACGAACGGGATACAGGGAAGCCGCACTCATCTTTCCTACCTCGGTGTAATAGTTGTTTTTGTATGACCCTGTTGTAGCCGGGGCGCCCGTATAGAACCATTCGACGATGGTAGTAACAAGCCCCTACAAAATGTGGCGATTGCCGCGAACCCCGCCGGCCACGGCCTTTCAGGCATTGGCTCGGGCCGGGAAATTTTGGTTTTCGGGGGATTGTTACCAAATCTGCCAAAGGTGTTTATCAAAACCGGGTCTGTTTACCCCTGCCCCGTCTCCCTAAAATTCACCTCGCCGACAAGGCAAAGCGATTAACAAGGTTACAGCCCCCACGAAGGCCGTTAATCCCGTTCTGAAGCAACAAACCCAAATGATGAAGTTCCACACGCAACCCCAAAAAGGTTGCGTGACCCCACTCGACCTCAAGAAGGTAAATTCAAATGAAAGCTTTATTGGTTCTGGCCCTCAGCAGTCTGTGCGCAACCGCCATGGCAGACGAGGTCCCGACTGATGTCGCCCAGCAGCAACCGGCCATCGAGGAATACACTTACTCCACTCACCTGGACATCGCCAAAGTTGTTTCCATGAGCGAAGTTCCGAATGTCTGCGAAGTTGTTCCGGCAAAAATGGAGTACGACGACTCCAAGGGTCAGCGTCATATCCTGCGTTACAGCATCATGGGCAACGGCTGCACCAATTGATGCGTTGAGACTGCACCGAATCGGATCACTCGGCGCAACATCGAGGGTCGATTCCAGCCCGGCTTCGGTCGGGCTCAGTTGTGTTTGAAGCGGCGCAAAAGGGTTGCAAAACACAAGATATAGTGAAAAACGCGGTTTTTTGCTCGTTTTTTGAGCAATCAATCACACGCCAAAAAATTAATGAAAAAAAATTCTCTCAGGCCAATCCCGGCGAAAGCCCTGTAAACCCTCGCTCCGATCGAAATCACCCTCACGCTCGACCGCCCTGCGCTGTTTCGCCCTCCCCCACGCCCGTGTTTTTTTCCCTATAATGCCGCCCTAATCGGGTCAGCAATATTCCCTTACAGGGATCAACGCCATTCTGAAGCCCCGCAGCAGCGACAACGCTGACCTGCGCCCGTCAGAGGCTCTCGGAAACCCGAAAAATTTTCTGTTTATTGCCTGCGTAGCACCGCTGCAAAAAACGACATCCAACGCGGCCTGTACGGCCGTGTGAAAAACCAACCAATCAGTTTTCACACGGGCACAGGCCCTCACGCAGGAGACGACACGTCATGCTGAGCTGGGACGAATTCGACAAAGAAGACAGTGAAGTAGCAGCAGTGAAAGGCGCCAACGCCGGCCACGCTAGCGAAGCCAACATGGACCGCCTCGACAGCGCCGGCGGTGCCGCTGCTCTCGAAGCCCGCGCCGTGACCGCCGAAGACTCGGCCGCCGTGGCCCGCGCCAAGGCTGCACTGGATTCCCTCGACGTCGCCGAAGGCCTCGCCGAACTCGAAGGCTCCGCCGCCCGTGTCGCCGTTGACGAAAAGCGCATGATCAACTGCCGCGCCGACCTCAACCAGCTCGTACCATTCAAGTACGACTGGGCCTGGCAGAAATACCTGGACGGCTGCGCAAACCACTGGATGCCGCAAGAAGTCAACATGACCGCCGACATCGCCCTCTGGAAAAACCCGGAAGGCCTGACCGACGACGAGCGCCGCATCGTGATGCGCAACCTCGGCTTCTTCTCCACCGCCGACTCCCTGGTGGCCAACAACCTGGCCCTGGCCGTGTACCGCCTGATCACCAACCCGGAATGCCGCCAGTACATCCTGCGCCAGGCGTTCGAAGAGGCGATCCACACCCACGCCTACCAGTACTGCATCGAATCGCTGGGCATGGATGAAGGCGAGATCTTCAACATGTACCACGAGATCCCGTCGGTCGCGAAAAAAGCCGCCTGGGGCCTGAAATACACCCGCGCCATCTCCGACCCGGAATTCAACACCGGCACCGTCGAAACCGACAAAGAGCTGCTGCGCAACCTGATCGCCTACTACTGCGTGCTGGAAGGCATCTTCTTCTACTGCGGCTTCACCCAGATCCTCTCCATGGGCCGCCGCAACAAAATGACCGGCGTCGCCGAGCAGTTCCAGTACATCCTGCGCGACGAATCCATGCACCTGAACTTCGGCATCGACGTGATCAACCAGATCAAAATCGAAAACCCACACCTGTGGGATGCCGAAATGAAGGAAGAAGCTTCGCAGATGATTCTGCAAGGCACTCAGCTGGAAATCGAATACGCCCGCGACACCATGCCTCGCGGCGTACTGGGCATGAACGCGGCGATGATGGAGGACTACCTGAAGTTCATCGCTAACCGTCGTCTGTCGCAGATCGGTTTGAAGGAAGAGTACCCAGGGACCACTAACCCGTTCCCTTGGATGAGCGAGATTATGGACTTGAAGAAAGAGAAGAATTTCTTTGAGACTCGTGTGATCGAATACCAAACTGGTGGTGCTCTGAGCTGGGATTAATAGTCTCGCTCGCCACGATTTGACGATTGCTGCTTGAGTCGTCGAATTGAGAAAGCAAAAAGCCCCGATTTGATCGGGGCTTTTTTTATTTGCGGCTGTTTGTACTTTTCCGTCCCTACGTTACAGCGCTCAATCTCCTACAGCACTTACAGCCGCTTCGCATTGAAGCCAACTGCAAGCACCTCTAAGCTCGATTGCAGGTGCCTAAGAAACACCCAACGTAGAAAGCTTGGCCAGTTACACAGACGCTTATAACGTCGGTGGAACTGCCCCGCTCGTTGGGATTTCTTAAGTCCACTCTACGTTGGGGCCAGGCCCTCCAAAAATCTAAACGTAGAGGTAATGGATATGCCCGATCCTTTTTCTGTAACCGTCTTCACTCGTCACAACCTCGCATTACACGCCCTTCTGCTCGAAAACCAACCGTGGTTCTGCGCCCGCGATGTTGGCCGCTTGATGGGTTTCCATCTGTGCGAACGCATGGTCAATAAGCTAGACAAGGATCAACGTCGTGTTTTGTGGATTGAATATTTTCGGCAACCCGAAAAGCAGTTGATGCTCAGCGAGTCTGGTGTGTATGCGCTGCTGGTGTATCACTACGTTCCAGGGAATCGTTTGTTGCGTGAGTGGTTAACTCTGCAGGTGGTGCCGGCCTTGCGTGATGCAGAACACGCGGGACACTCAGAACGGCCGATGTTGAGCTTGTTGGATTGGCCGGAGATGTCGTTGAGTCTGCTGCATTGGCAGGATGAAGGCTGGATTCGGCTGCGGGATATGCCTTATCTGCTGAACGATCAGACGCAACGACGGACACCGGCGAAGCCTTGGTGGAGAAAGGTTGCGCAGGTGTTTCAGTCTTCAAGGCATTCCATGGGTTAGTGATGGTGGTTGTAGGACTTCGCGAGATCCGTCGTTATTTTCTGTAGGAATTTTCGTAGACATCGGTAATGGCCACTCAGTATCGTCCGAGGGTTTTCAACCCTCGGCGATTGTATGGACACCTCGAAAGAAAAAACTGGCTGGAGTGATGAGGAGCTAGAAGCTTCTGTAGACGCTTATCTGAAAATGCTGGTTCTTGAACAACAAAATCAGCCATTCAATAAAGCGGACGAAAATCGACTCTTGCGAAAAGGCCCGCTAAGCAAACGCAGCGCCTCGTCAGTCGAGTACCGCATGCAGAACATCTCTGCAGTAATGGATCAATTGGGGCTGCCGAGAATTACAGGCTATGTTTCGGCAAAAAATCTCGGCTCCGGTGTCATTGCGCGTATCAAAGAGATCCTGGCTAAAAAAGACATGGAAGCCATACGAAACAGCTCACGAGGAGGTGCTCAGCTGACTCGACTCCGGCTGGTCGAACCTTCCGCTCCTGAGCTGAATGATGCGCCTCCGGGTGTATTAAACCCGAAGCTGACTAACGCGACGGTAGTTAGGCTTTCGCGCAAATTAAATGTGAAAAAATGGGTTCTAAAACGTTCTCAGGGCATTTGCGAAGGATGTGGCCAAAAAGCGCCATTCCAGGATGCTGATGGCAAACCATTTCTTGAAGTTCATCATTTGAAACATCTTGTTAACGGCGGGACAGACCGTACGAGCAACGCAGTAGCCCTGTGCCCGAACTGCCATCGACGTTGCCATTACTCGAGCGACAAAGATGAGTTCACTGCTAAGTTTTATAGTAGCGTCGAGGGATTAGAGGCCGAATAGCTACAGGGTATTCGGCAGTCAGCCAATTAGAACTCGTTAACCCAGTTGTCCGTTTTGGGGCAGCTTCACAAAATCCCCTCCCCCCACTCAAGGACCCGAGCCCCACCATGAAATTCGACCTCGCCTACTGCCTCAGCCTCGACGACAAACTGTCGATCTATGACGTTCGCGATCTCAATTTCGATGAGACGGTGGCGTTCGATTCTGCGAAGGAGCATTTCCAGTGCCCCAACGACGCCTGTCGTGCGGCGTTCGATACTTCCAACGAGTTGGGCACGTTCAACGCCAAGAACGTGAATTACGTGCGCACGCCGCACTTCAAGAATCTGCCCGGTACGCAGCATGTGGCGGGTTGTCCGTACGTGAGTTTGAAGACGTCGGCGTCGGGGGTTGAGGCGGCGGATGGAGAATTGGATGACGGGCGGGAGGAGCATTTCCCGTCGGAGTTGTTGCTGACGCGCCGTGAGTATGTGCGCAAACCTGCCGCGCCAGCGGGGGCGGCGGATGTGTTGCGGGATGATCCGGTGCGGGTGGCGACTTCTCCCTCAAAAGAGTCGCCGAGTCGTGAGACGGTGCCCGACAAGACCAGTGTTTTCGCTCACCCCGTGGAGTGTTTTGTGTCGAACTTCGCGGACAAGGATTTGCTCAAGCGCATGCCGTTGAAGATTGGCGAGCACACGGCGCCGTACAGTTCGTTCTTCAAGAAGATCGAGTACTTGATGGACAACAAGGGGCTGATTTACTGGGGCCGGATCAAGAAGATCGAGGACTTTCACAGCGCCAGTTTCCGGATCGATTTCGAGGACAAGGTCTGGTTCAAGAAACCGGATGACAGCAAGAAAAAGCCTTATCCGGTCAGTGTCTATCTCAACAAAAAGCTGATCGACAACTACCGCAAGCGCAAGGCGTTTCTGGAAGAGATCAAGCATGCGATCGACAGTGACAAGGAGTTGTTCTGCTTCTTCTATGGCGTGACGCCGGAGTTGAAGCAGGTGCCGGGCAAGAAGAACCCCGAAAAGCCTTTCGAGGTCTTCAATGCCAATATCGAGAACCTGGATCACTTCATCATTCGTGAAGCGCCGGGTCTGGCGTGAGGGTTAGCCCTGGGGCAGTTGCAGTTGGACGGCGCCGGGGTGTTGCTTGATGAGGGAGTACGGCAGGATCGACCAGTCCGGCGCATCGCAGGCGCGGGCGACGCGAGCAAAGTAGGCGCTCAGGTACAGGCCTTTCGGGGTGAAGTGCCAGGACGGATAACCCCAGATGCTGTCATCGGTGTAGTCGCAACTGTCTTCATCGCCGTCCGCCGGTTTCTTCATTTCATCTGGGTAGAGCACGGTGAGTTGTTTGATCAGCCACGGCACCCACACTTCGCGCTGATAAGTCGAGCGCGCTGCACTTTCTTGTTCGTTCAGCGGCTGATCGCCCAGGCTGTCGCGCTCGGCGTGCAGCAGAGGTTTGCCCTCGCCGACCCACAACACATCTTCCAGGGACAACGGATGGCCGGTGTTCACGTCGATGTTCAGCGGCGAATCGCCGAAGTCCGGGTGCGCGCCGCCGCAGTAATAACTGGTCGAGATATTCAGGCTGACCACCGCCGGCGAGATCAGTTGCGGTTGCGCCTGCTGCATGAATTCGACGTTTTCCCCGCCCTGCAACTGGCAGCCGTGATAGCTGATGACTTCGCTCCACAAGCGCCCGAGCAACTGTTGGTTGACCCGTTGCAGGTCATCTTTCGGCAGGCCGGATTCCACGGTAAACAAGGCAATCTTCGACTCGGGCTCCGTCCACCATTGCAGGGTGTAGCCCATGAAGTCTTCTTTCTTTGTGGCTTTGAGCTTGAGCCCCTGTAGCCGCAAGTATTCATACGGCTCGCTGGCGGGCAGCGTGGCGATGAAGGGCAACGTGGTGGCGGTCGGCGCAGCGATTTTGGCCTCGGAGAGTTGTACCGCAAGTTTTTTGCCCTTCGGGTTTTGCCATTCGCCCTGCCAGCCGTCGGCGGTTTCCTCGAGCTTGAGGGTCGGCAGCGGCTTGTCATCGCCGTAACGATTGTTGCCCTCGACCAGCGTCAGTGTGCTGTCCTGCAACGCGCCGCTCAGAGGCAGATCGCGATGATATTTCTCGTAAAAGTAACGACCGGTGACTTCGTCCTGCTGCTGGGTGTTGAGCTCAACCACAATCGGCGTCTTGCCCAGCGTGCCGGTAAACACACGTCTGCCATCGTCAGCCTGAGCGGTGGAAAGCAGTGAAAACAGCACGGCGGCGTATGGCAGGCGCAACAGTCCCTTGAGCATGGATCGATCCCTGAGTGAATAAGGCTGCGGAGTATGCAGAGGATGCGCGCAGGAATCGAGGTGCTACTTCAGTGTCATGCCCAGCATCACGATGATGAGTAGCGCGATATACACCCACGCATGCACCCGATCCGGTATTCGCCCGATCCACGGCGTAGCCAGTCGAATCCCCAGTATCGCGCCCAGCGTCAGCACCAAAAACGCCAGCAAATCCACATACCCGATAAACCATGGCCCGAGTTTTGTCTCGCTGAGTCCCGCCATCGCCATGTACGTCAGGGTTCCCGCCAATGCCACCGGCACACTCAGTGGGTTGGCCATCGACGTCGCCTGCGACATGCTCAACCCGCAACGCCGCAACAACGGCACGGTCATGACGCTTCCTCCTACGCCAAGGAAGGTTGCGATGGCGCCGATGCCTACACCGCCACCAGAAGTTTCCACCGTTCCCAGTCGCCGTGGGATAACGCCTTCGGACTGCGTAAGAAAGCCGCGTCGCAGCAGGCAGTCGACAATCGTCACGCCGAGGTAGGCGATGAAGGCATAGCGGATGACTTCGCCGCTGACCCACACCGCGGCGATTGCGCCGACGACCGCGCCCAATCCGATGAACCCGCTCAAGGGCCACAGGTAATCCCGGATGAGGTTGCCGGCGCGGCGGTGTTTGCCGGCTGCGACCAGTGCGTTGACGATCATCACGCAGGTCGAGGTGGCGACAGCGATGTGCATCGCCGATTGACTGATCGGCTCGTCGGCGCCGTGGCTGGCGGTGAGCATGCGGTACAGCAGCGGCACGACGACGAAGCCGCCGCCGAAGCCGAAGAGCACGGCGGTGACGCCGGTCAGGCAGCCGAAGAGTGTCAGCAGAAGGTAGAACATCGCGCGTCGTCCGTAGTTTGGGAGCGCTCGACGATAGAGCCGCGGCGCTTGGCCTGCTTCAGCAACTCAGCCAATAATGTTTGCGTTTACGCCAACTGCTGGATGCCGCTCGATGCGCAATGTTTCGATCAATCTGCTGGATGACACACCGCGCCCGGTGGTGGCGATCGGTACGGATTATTCCCACGGCTATCTGTTGCCACGTCATACGCATCGACGGGCGCAATTGTTGTACGGCGCGACCGGGGTGATGCAGGTCAGCACGCATGACGGCAACTGGGTGGTGCCGCCGCAGCGGGCGGTGTGGATTCCGCCGGGCGTGGCGCATGAGGTGTTGATGCTGGGGGTCAGCACGCGCAGTTTGTATATCGAGCCGGGGGCGGTGGTTCTGGGTGAGCGTTGTCAGGTGATCAGTGTGTCGCCGTTGATGCGGCACTTGCTGATGGAAGCCGTGGAGCTGCCGCTGACGTATGACCTGAGCGGGCGCGACGGCGTGCTGATCGATTTGTTGCTGCATGAATTGGTGCGCAGTGCACCGTTGCCGTTGCATATCCCGCTGCCGCCTGACGGAAGACTGCTCGAACTGTGTCAGACCTTTCTGCATCAGCCGAATGCCCATCAATCCCCCCAGCAATGGGCCGATCAGCTGCACGTAAGCTTACGCACCTTCAACAGAGTGTTTCGTCAGCAGACCGGCCTGAGTTTCAGTCAATGGCGCCAGCGCGCCTGCGTGGTACTGGCGCTGGCACGGCTGGCGGCGGGTGAAGCGGTGACGCGGATCGCCCTGGATTTCGGCTATGACAGCCCGGCGGCGTTCTCGACGATGTTCCGTCGGATCCTCGGTCAGCCACCGTCCGTCTGGTTGGAGGCGGCGAACTAGGGCAAATCAAAAAATGCGTTTGATCCCGGCCGAAAACAACTGTACAAAAACACAGTACATTTTCCATCAGCACTCTCGAGCCCGGAGCACACCATGGCCTCTTCAGCGATGAACCTCATCCTCGAACGTATCGCCCTTTTCCAGTTCACCCCCACCCATTGCGCCCAGGCCCGAGGGATGTTGGGCTGGAGCGTTGAACAGTTGTCGCGAGAGGCCAAGGTTTCGGTAGACGACATCCAGCGGTTCGAAGCGCAGCAGGACGTGGCGGATGCGGCGCGGCTGGCGTTGACGTATCGATTTGAGGCGCAGGGGCTGGTGTTTTTTCCGGGGTTTGCACCGGGGCGTTCGACAGGCAATGGTTCGACAGCCGAATCAGTGCGTGGGGATTATGCGATGGCGGAGTGATCCGGTTCGCCTCATGGAGGCGAACCCGCATCAGTGAGTCAGGCCCCTTGAACCACCACCTCACTCTCCCCTTCAACCGCCAACCACCACGCACTTCCACGTTGGGGTTGTGCCAGGTTGAAAGCCTCGCCCATTTGAGGCGTGGTAATGGAAACACTGCGCTCCCAGGCCAGCGCAAGTATGCGGTCGAAGGGTTCGTGCCAGGCATGCATCGCCAGGTCGAACGTGCCGTTGTGGATCGGAAACAACCAGCGGCCCTTGAGATCGATGTGGGCTCGCAGGGTCTCTTCCGGCTGCATGTGCACGTGAGGCCACTCGACGTTGTAGGCGCCGGTCTCCATCAGGGTCAGGTCGAACGGGCCATACTGTTCACCAATGCGCTTAAAACCGTCGAAGTAGCCGCTGTCACCGCTGAAGAAAATCCGCGTATCGCCGTCGATGATCACCCACGAAGCCCACAAGGTCTGGTTGCCATCGAACAGGCCCCGGCCGGAAAAGTGCTGCGACGGGGTGGCGATGAAGCGGATGCCGGCGATTTCGGTGCCTTGCCACCAATCGAACTGGCGAACCTTGCCGGCATCGATGCCCCATTTGATCAGGGTGTCGCCGACGCCCAGCGGGGTCAGGAACACGTTGACCTTGTCCGCCAGTTTCAACACCGCTTCATAGTCGAGATGGTCATAGTGGTTGTGCGACAGGATCACCGCTTCGATCGGCGGCAACTCGTCGATGCTGATCGGCGGCTGATGGAAGCGTTTCGGGCCAGCCCATTGCACAGGCGAGGCGCGCTCGGCAAACACCGGGTCGGTGATCCAGAACTTGTCTTGCAGTTTGAGCAGCAGGGTCGAGTGACCGAGTCGATAGACGCTGTGGTTGGGAGCGGCGATCAGGTCGGCGCGGGTCAGTGGCTGCACCGGGATGGCTGCCGCCGGCCGAGTGTTGCGTGGTTTGTGGAAGATCATGTTCCACATGATGCGAAGCATCTTGCGCAAGCCTTCGCGCTGCACCGGCGCGTGGTTGCGGAAAGTCCCTTCGGCCTGGCGCGAAGCTTCAGGTGCAGGACTAACTGCGGGAGAAATTGATTTGGCCATGACTGAAAAACTCCAGGAAACCGCGCAACTCACGGCTTTCCACGGTGGGACGATAAATGGCCAAGGCACGCACGCATCAGCCGGGCATCTGGTTTTAGGGTTCACCGATTAACGCAACATTACACTGACCGGTGTACTTTCTAGGTTGCATCAAACCCGATGACAAGTAAACTGCCGAGTGTAATTCCACCCTTTTCCTGCCCGAATCGAATTTATGACAGCTCCCCAGCGCCTCACCGACCGTAAACGCGAAGCCATCATCCAGGCCGCGATCGCCGAATTCCGCACCAACGGTTTCGAGGTCACCAGCATGGACAGGATTGCGGCCACCGCCGGGGTGTCAAAGCGTACGGTGTACAACCATTTCCCCAGCAAGGAAGAGCTGTTCGCCGAAATTCTCAACCAGTTGTGGGCCAGGATCAGCACCGAGCACGTCGTGTCGTATCAGCCCGATCAGCCTTTGCGCGATCAATTGCGAACGATGCTGATGGCCAAGCTGCAGATGATGGCGGACGACAATTTCATGAATCTGGCCCGTGTCGCCATCGCGGCCGCGATCCACTCGCCGGAACGCGCGCAGAACATGGTGGCGCGCATGGGCGAACGTGAGGAAAGCGTGACGGTGTGGATTCGCGCCGCCCAGGCGGACGGTCGGCTGAAACCGGTCGATCCGGCGTTCGCCGCCCATCAGGTTCAGGGGCTGCTTAAAACCTTCGCCTTCTGGCCGCAGATCTCCCTGGGCCAGCCCTCGCTCGACAGCACCACGCAAAATGCTGTGGTCGATGCTGCACTCGACATGTTTCTGGCCTGCTATCAGCTCTAGATCAGGCCTGCGCCACGGTAAATGGCTCACAAGGACAGTGAGTTTTCCCGCTGGAATAAATGACAATGTCTGTCATTGACCGATGAACGGTCTGTCTGAAGTATTACACTGCAAAGTGTTTCAGAATGAATCTGGCGCAGAACATCATGGAAAACCAACGCGGCAAAGGCTTGTCATTCGCCAGGCGCATTTATTTGCCACGGGCCATCGGACTGGGCATCGGTTTCTTCAGTGTGGGTGCCGCGCTGTATCCGTTGAACATGCCGTCCTGGCTCTGGGCCGTGTTGCTGTTTAACGGTTTTCTCTGGCCGCACGTGGCCTATCAATGGTCGACACGTTCGGCTTTCCCCTATCGCGCCGAACGTCGCAATCTGCTCTATGACTCGGTATTCGGCGGCTTCTGGACCGCGTGTTTCCAGTTCAATCCGCTGACCACCGTGACCATCCTGTCGATGATGACCATGAACAACGTGGCCGCCGGCGGACAGCGTCTGTTCCTGCTGGGCGCCCTCGCCCAGTTGATCGGCGTGCTGCTGGGCTGGTCGGTGTTCGGGGTCCATTTCACCCTGACGGCCACGCAGACTCAGGTCTGGGCCTGCCTGCCGATGCTGACCCTGTATCCACTGGCATTGGGCATGGTCTGTTACAAGTTGGCGATCAAACTCGCCGAACACAAACGCACCCTGAGCGCCCTGAGCCGTACCGACAGCCTCACCGGTCTGCTCAACCACGGCGCCTGGAAAGACCTGCTGCACCTCAAGTTCCAGCAGTGCCGGCAACACAATTCCCAAGCGATCCTGGCGCTGATCGACATCGATCACTTCAAGTCGATCAACGACAGTTACGGGCACATCGTCGGCGATGCGGTGCTACGGCAATTGAGCCGTGAGTTGAAATTCGTGCTCGACAAAAGTGAGCTGGCCGGGCGTTACGGTGGCGACGAATTTTGCGTGATTCTGCCCAACCTGCCACTGAGCAAGGCCGAAGCGCTGATGGAGCAACTGCGTCAGGGAATGGATCGATACCGCCATCCCGACATGCCCGAGCTGCGGGTCAGCCTGAGTATCGGGCTTGCTCGCTATCAAGCCTCTTACGCCGATGCCGTTGAGTGGTTTGAAGACTCCGACAAGGCGCTCTACACGGCCAAGCACACGGGACGTAACACCATCAGCGTAGCGTTGAGCCGATCCAGCGCGTGAAAACTTATACAAAATCAGGAAAAATCGATTTCTTGTACAAGTTTATAAAGTTTTGTATAAGTTAATCCGCCGGCCGGGATGCTGGCACACTGCTGCCAGCCATCAACGTAACCCGGCTGGCCGACGCGGAAACAGGGACCCCACCTTCAGCCCTATTTCCAGAGTGCCATGAGCATGATTTTCAATCGTCACAAGACCGCCCTCGTCGATCTTCAAAACACCATCAACCAACAAGCTGGCCTGCTGGAGGCGATCAACCGTTCCATGGCCGTGATCGAATTCGACGTCGACGGTGTCGTTCTGCACGCCAACGACAATTTCCTGAAAACCATGGGTTACACCCGCGAACAAGTGGTCGGCCAGCCCCATCGCCATTTCTGTTCTCCAGAGTTTGCCCGTGGCAATCAGTACACCGAGTTGTGGTCGCGATTGAAAAGCGGCCAGTTCCAGTCCGGCACCTTTGAACGTATCGACAGTCAAGGCCGACCGATCTGGCTCGAAGCCAGCTATAACCCGATCAAGGATGACTCGGGCCGGGTAGTGAAAGTGGTCAAGTACGCCATGGACGTCACCGCCAAAGTGCAGCAGGAAAGCGAAGCCAATGCGAAATTGCAGGCCATCGACCGCGCCATGGCGGTGATCGAGTTCGATCTCGACGGCAATATCCTCATCGCCAATCAGAATTTCCTGACGCGCATGGGTTACACCCTCGCCGAACTCAAAGGCAAACATCACCGTTTGTTCTGTCCTGCGCAACTGGTCAACAGCAGCGCCTACCAGGATTTCTGGCGTCGATTGAATCAGGGCGAACTGTTCCAGGGCCAGTTCGAACGTGTCGACAAACGCGGGCAGACCGTGTGGCTGGAAGCCAATTACAACCCGGTTTACGACGCCGCCGGCCGCTTGTGCAAAGTGGTGAAATTCGCGTCGGACGTCACCGCCCGGGTCGAGCAGCATGAACAGGATGCGCGCAGTGCCAGCGCCGCTTATCACATCTCGGTGGCCACCCGGAAAGTCGCCGAGCAAGGTACGCAAGTGATCCAGCAAGCGGCCAGTGAAATGCGCGAAATTGCCGACGACATCGCCGAATCCTCAACCCTGATCGCGCAGCTCGGCGAACGCTCCGAGCAGATCACCGCCATCGTCAACACCATCCGCGCGATTGCTGATCAAACCAATCTGCTGGCCCTGAACGCTGCCATTGAAGCCGCTCGTGCCGGCGAGCAGGGTCGCGGCTTTGCCGTGGTGGCCGATGAAGTGCGGCAACTGGCGGCACGTACCAGCGGTTCGACAGCGGAAATTTCCAACATGATCGGCCTGATCCAGACGGAAACCCGCCAGGCGATCAAGAGCATGGACGGCACCCGAGGGCGTGCGGCGCAAGGTGTCGAGCTGGCGGATCAGGCCGGTACGGTGATTCTGCAGATTCGCGATGGCGCCAGCGAAGCCGTGGAAGCGGTGAGCATGTTCGCCAATGACCGGGCACCCGGTCAGGCATAATCACGGCAACCGCAGAACCCGCCCCAGTTCATCGAACAGCGTGACCACCGAGCGCAACGCACGGCAGTCCGGGCGGGTCAGCAACCACAACGCGGTGTCGTAACCGTGCAAGGGTTCGCTCAGGGCTTGCAGACCATCACCGATCAGAAAATCCGGCAATGCCGCCACACCCAGCCCCGCACGCACCAGTTCCGTCACCGACAGCATGCTGTTGCAACGATAGCTCGGTGTCACACCCGGCAACTGCTGGCGACGCCAGGCGACGGTCGGATGATCGGGCAGAAAGTCGTCCGGGGCGATCCAGGTCAGCGCCGCCAGATCGGCCGCATCGACCTTTTCTAGATAACGCTGACTGGCGCAGACCCGGTAGGCAATCTTCGCCAGTTGCCGTCCGACCAGATGCTCCGGCGGTGTACGCGTCAGGCGCAGGGCGATGTCGGCATCGCGGCGGCTGAGGTTGGCGAAATCGTTGGAAGTGCTCAGCTCGATGGTCAGCGCCGGATAGTTCGGCATGAACTGCGCGAGCGCCGGCAGCAGCAAACCTTGCAACACCGAGTCGGTACAGGTCAGGCGCACCGTGCCGCTGACCACTTCCCCGCCCTGCTCCACGCCGATTCGGGCGGCCTCCAGGGCTTGCTCGGCGCGTTCGGCCTGCTCGGCCAGGGTTTGTGCAAGGCTGGTGGGCAGATAGCCGGCGCGGCTTTTTTCGAACAGTTGCTGACCGAGCGCGGCTTCGAGTCGGCGTACGGCGCGAAACACCGTCGATACATCGACCCTCAACAGCTGTGCGGCCCGGGCCAGAGAGCCGCCGCGCACTAAAGCGAGGATCAGGGCCAGATCCGGGAAATCGAGTCGGTATTGCGTGGCTGCATTGATCACTTGGGCAAACGCCAATTTAGAGTGCGTGAACGCCAATCTATAGTGAGCGTCATCCCTCAACAAGCACAGCGAGTCCTCATGGAATCCAGAGCCCTGCGCATCGCCCTGATCGGTGATTACGATCCGCAAGTCACTGCCCACCAGGCCATCCCGGTCGCCCTTGGTCTGGCGGCGGAACACCTTCGCCGTCCGATCGAGTTCGAATGGTTGGCCACCGACCGAATCCTGCCCGAGACGCCGCTGCAATCCTTCGACGGCTTCTGGTGTGTGCCGGCCAGCCCCTATAAAAGTGAAGTCGGTGCTCTGCGCGCCATCCGCTTTGCCCGCGAGCAACAGCGACCATTCCTCGGCACCTGCGGCGGTTTTCAACATGCGGTGCTGGAGTTTTCCCGCAACGTACTGGGCTGGGCCGACGCCGAGCATGGCGAAACCTCGCCCGACGCCAGCCGCGCGGTGCTCTCGCCGCTGACGTGTGCGTTGGTGGAAGCACTGGACAGCATTCATCTGGTGCCCGGTTCGTTGATCGCCAAGGCGTACGAAACGTCGCAGATTCACGAAGGCTATCGCTGCCGCTACGGTGTGAATCCGCAGTTCGAAAGGGCGTTGCTGACCCATCAGCTACACGCCACCGGTCACGATGCCTCGGGAGATCTGCGTGCGATTGAATTGAAGGATCACCGGTTCTTTGTCGCCACGCTGTTCCAGCCGGAACGCGCCGCGCTCAAGGGACAATTGCCACCGCTGGTGCGAGCGTTTGTCGAAGCTTGCCTGGAGGCGCAGGCATGATCGCCGATACACCGAAAGCGCCGTACTACGCGGTGATCTTCACTTCAAACCGTACCGATGGCGATCAGGGCTACGCTGAAGCCGCCGAACGCATGCTCGAACTGGCGCGCGAGCAACCGGGTTTTCTCGGTGTCGAGTCGGCTCGCGGCGCGGACGGGCTCGGAATCACGGTTTCGTATTGGCAAAGTGAAGCGGCGATCCTGGCGTGGAAACATCATCCCGAGCACCAGGCGATTCGTGAACGCGGGCGTTCGACCTGGTACTCGGGTTTTCATACGCGGGTGTGCAAAGTGGAGCGCGATTATCGATTCGGATGATCAGCCCTTCACCAGGCTACGCACCGCCTCAATTTCCGGCACCTCGCGCTTGTTCATATAAATGCGCAACGGCTCGGTGATGTTGATCCGGTCATCGATGTTCTGATCCAGCAGCAACTGGATCAGCTCACGCTTGAGGGTCATGGTCTGTTCAGTGGCCGGTGCCCAGACGAATTCGCTGCACGGAATGATGCCGTCATCGGCCACGTCCATGCCGAACGAATCCTCACTGAAGCGCACGATGTACTGGCCGGTCTTGCGGTTGAGGCCGACGAAGCCCTTGAGGCCGTCGGCAGCCTGGCAGATGAGTTGCGATGTGATGCGCATGGTAAACCTCACGAAAAGAATCGATGGTCTACACGCAGGGCAATGCGTGGCGCGCCCTCTGCCGGGGCGGTTGCCGTGGCCAAGCGTACTGCAAACGAACGCACAAAAGTGCGCAAATTTTCGCTTTCAGTACGTTTATGTCGGTCTCGCGATAGCAGGTTTTCGTTTGAGTTGCTAAAAGGTACATCTTTGAAAATGCCTGCGAAAGGAACTCGATAATGCCCGCCACTTTCACCAAAAGCGCACTGCTGCTGAGCCTGATGCTCGGCCTCGGTCAGGCCCACGCCGCCAGCCAGCCGAGTCCTGCTGCGCTCGCTGCCTCCGAGGGCATTCCGCGCCCGGCGGTAATCGCCCACCGTGGCGCGTCCTTCGATGCCCCGGAATCCACCGCTGCGTCCTACAAACTGGCCCGCGACCTGGGCGCCGATTACCTGGAAATGGACTTGCAGCGCAGCAAGGACGGCGTGCTGTTCGCCCTGCACGACGACAATCTGCAGCGCACCACCGACGTCGCCACCAAGTTTCCGGAGCGCAAGGACAGCCCGGCCAATGCTTTCACCATGGCCGAACTGAAAACCCTCGACGCCGGCAGTTGGTACAACGCCCAGTACCCGGATCGCGCGCGCCCGTCCTACGTCGGTCTGAAGATTCTGACCCTGGACGAAATCATCGACATCGCCCAGGCCAATCCGAAGCACAAACCCGGCCTGTACATCGAAACCAAGGAGCCGAAGCTGTTCCCGGGGATCGAGCATGACCTGAAGGAAAAACTCCAGGATCGCGGCTGGTTGAGCCCGGCCGGTTCGAAACTGGCGAAAAGCGCTCTCGGTGTCGGCCAGGGCAAAGGCAAGGTGATCCTGCAGACCTTCGAGAAGAGCAGCCTGGAAATGCTGCAAAAGGAAATGCCGCAGGTGCCGAAGATCCTGTTGCTGTGGGTCGGCGAAGGCAGCATTGAGCCGAAATCCAACGTGACCTTTGCCGAATCCGGCGAGAAGGACAAAAACGCTTTCTACGGCAAGCAGGAACCAAAATCCGAAGCCGAGTTCAAGCAGTGGATCGACTACGCCAAGGCCCAGGGGGCAATCGGCACCGGCCCTTCGGCGAAGCTGACCCACGGCGGCGATCAGAGCTATTCGGACCTGGTGCAGCCCTGGATGAACCAGTACACCCACGATCAGGGCCTGCTGGTGCACGTCTACACCGTGGATGAGCCAGTGGACTTCGAGAAAGTCATGGCCGCCGGCGTCGACGGTATCTTCACCAACCGCGCCAGCGAACTGCTGAAATTCTACAAACGCCCGGCCGCCGCCAGTGTGGATCAGGTGTTGAAGAACAACGGTTTCTGATCTGTAAATCCGGGCGTCAGTATCGCGAGCAGGCTCGCTCCCTCGGGGAGTCCGGCCTGCTCGCTGCGTTTTAAGGGTGAGTTAAGTTGCGGCGATTAACCTGAACTCACTTAAACGAATCACCCAAAGGAATAACCGATGAAAACGTTGACTGCCCTGTTTACCGCCGCCGCCCTGACCCTCACCGCTGGCCTGGCCCAGGCGGATGTTCGCGTTGACCAGATCCCGCAACTGGTCAAGGAAGGCAAGATCAAGTCGCTGGAGTCGATGAACGAACAAGCGCTGAAACTGCACCCGGGCGCGACCATCACCGACACTGATCTGGATAACCATTTCAACGGTTATGAGTACGAAGTTGAACTGAAAACTGCCGACGGCAAAGAGTTCGATGTGGACTTCGATGCCACCACCGGCAAAGTGTTGAGCAACAAGCAAGACACCTGATTGGCCGATAAAACAACGCCGCACGACTTTTGGGTTGTGCGGCATTTTTGTGTCTGTAGTTTGACGAAACCCTTGCTGCGCCTGTGAGTGAAGTCAGTCACTGACCGGTCAGACGCTCAGACGAGCGGTGACGTCGTTCAGTTGGCCGGACAGGCCATGCAGGTTCTGGCTCGCGCTTTCGGTGCGCTGCACGTTGTCGAGGTTGGTGCTGGCGATCGAGGTGATCTCGGTCAGGTTGCGCGAGATGTCTTCGGCCACCGAGGTCTGCTCTTCGGCCGCCGTGGCGATCTGACGGTTCATGTCGCGAATCGCCTCCACCGCGTGGGTGATGCGCTCGAGCATGGCACCGGCCTGGGTCACTTGCTCGACACTTTCATCGCTGCGGGTCTGGCCGCTGTCGATGGCCTGGGCCGCGTCCACCGCGCCGGTCTGCACGCTGTGGATGATCTGGTTGATCTCGATGATCGATTCCGCCGTGCGCTGCGCGAGGTTGCGCACTTCGTCGGCGACCACCGCAAAACCACGCCCGGCCTCACCGGCGCGGGCCGCTTCGATGGCGGCGTTGAGCGCCAGCAGGTTGGTCTGCTCGGCGATTCCGCGAATCACTTCCAGCACCTTGCCGATGCGGCCGCTGTCCGCCTCCAGACGGCGGATCACCGTGGCGGTGTTGGCGATTTCGCCGCGCATCTGGGTGATGCTGTGGATGGTGCTCTGCATGACCTTCTCGCCCTGTTGCGCGGACTGGTCGGCATCGTCGGCAGCACGCGCCGCGTCGGCCGCATGACGGGCGACTTCCTGGGCGGTGGCGGACATTTCGTTCATCGCCGTGGCCACTTGATCGGTGCGGTTGAACTGCTCGTTGGTGCCACCGGCCATCAGCGTGGCGATGGCGTTCAACTCGCCGCTGGCGCTGTCCAGATCCTTGGCGCTGCGTTGCAGGTGATTGAAGGTTTCGGCGAGGAAGTCGCGCAGGGTGTTGGCGGCAGCGGCCAGATTGCCCAGTTCGTCCTGACGGTCGCTGGCCACGCGCTCGACCAGCCGGCCCTTGCTCAACTGGGTGACGTAGTCGATGAGTTTGCGGATCGGCTCGACCAGGTTGCGGTTGACCAGCCACAGGCTCAGCAAACCGATCAACAGACCGGACGCGAGCATCACCAACAACCCCAGCCACACGGTGCGATCGGCACTGGCGCGGATCTGCGTCGATTGCTCGGTGCCCTGTTTGCGCAGTTCGGCCACCAGCTCGCTCATCTGGTCACTGGCGGCACGGTCAACGCCTTTGACGGCGGCATCGCCCGCGGTCGGATCGGCACTGGCGGCGACGTAGGCATCGCGGCCCTTCTGGTACGCAGCGCCGAGCAGACGATGTTCTTCGCGCAGGCGTTCGATGCGGGTTTTCAGCGCAGGCTCAAGACCCTGCTGGTTGGCCAGCTCGCCGAGGATCCTCTGCACATCGCGTTGACGGTCTTCGAACTGGCCCCAGTACTTGGCCAGATCCGCCGGTTGCTTGCCGCGCAGCAGAACGTTTTTCCACTCCTGAACCTGCACCTTGAATTGCAGGTTGGCTTCGTCGATCAGTTGCGAGGTGTGCAAGGGGCCGGCGATCAACTGGCTGTAACTTTGCACGCCATTGGACAAGAAGTGAAAGCAGGCCAGCGCGATCAACAGCATCGCCAACAGGCTGCCGCTCAACAGGGCGAGAATTTGCGCTCTCAGGGATTTTTGCAGCATCACAGGTACTCAGGACAGGGATGAGGCACGCCCGGTAAGACGTGAATTGTTGCCGGACATCCGTGTCGGCGGACCTTGGCTCATGGCCGAAGGCGCGCAACCTAACTCATGCGTGATCGGCGTGCCAGCGCCCTTCTTGAGAAAAATCCGACCGCCGGTAACGCGTTGATTTGACGTCATTTTGCTGTCACACAACGGTCATGTGACATGGCGATGATGCGGCTCAGGTGAATCTGCAAATCCCGCGACAGACGCCTCCTCGCAGCGAGCCTTCATGAACCACAGCCTCGATATCAGCCATCGTGATCCTGACCTGTTCGGCCTGCTTTACGGCTTTCGGTTTCGCCCCGGCGAACGCGGGCGCGAGGTGGATTCGGCGACTGCCCTGCGCTGCCTGCAAGACGATAGCGACAGCGATGAATTTCTCTGGCTGCACCTGAACCTGGCCCACGCCGCGTGCGAGCGCTGGATGAAAAGCCATCTGCAATTGCCCGAAGAGTTTTTCGAAGCGCTGCACGAAGGTTCGCGCTCGACCCGCATCGAGCATGTGGACTCGGCACTGCTGGCGGTGGTCAACGATGTGGTGTTCAACCTCAGCAGCATGGTGTCGTCGGACGTGTCGACGCTGTGGGTCTGCGTGCGCAGCCAACTGATCGTCAGTGCACGTCTGCAACCGCTGCATTCGGTGGACAAGCTGCGTTCTTCGGTGAAGGCCGGCGAGTGTTTTCGTTCGCCGTCGGAACTGCTGGTGCACCTGTTGCGCGATCAGGGCGAAGTGCTGACCCAGATCGTGCGCAAGACCAGCATGAGCGTCGATCAAGTCGAGGACGAATTGCTGTCCTCGCGACTGTCGACCAACCGCGCCGAACTCGGCGCCAACCGGCGAGTGCTGGTGCGCCTGCAACGGCTGCTGGCGCTGGAACCGGGTTCGCTGTTGCGCCTGCTCAACCGGCCGCCGCCGTGGTTACAGAAGGAAGACGTGAAGGAGTTGCGCAAGTCCACCGAGGAGTTCGCGCTGATCATCAACGACCTCACGGCTCTGGGCGAGCGGATCAAGCTGTTGCAGGAAGAGATCGCCGCCAACCTCAACGAACAGAGCAACCGCACGCTGTTCACCCTGACCGTGGTCACCGTGCTGGCGCTGCCGATCAACATCATCGCCGGTTTCTTCGGCATGAACGTCGGCGGTGTGCCGCTGGCGACCGATCCGCAGGGGTTCTGGATTCTGGTGGCACTGGTGGCGACGTTTACCGTGATCGCCGGGCGCTGGGCGTTTCGCAAGCGTCGCGATTACTAAGCGCGGACTGACCCTGCCGCTCGTTCCCACGCTCCGCGTGGGAATGCATCAAGTGACGCTCTGCGTCCCGGGCGGCGTTACCACGCAGAGCGTGGGAACGATCTTCAGTCAGAAGACCAACGGTGCGGCTAATCCACTGAACACTGATCTGTCGCAGCCTCTCTGCAATATTTAGCAACGATCATGGGCAACATTCCTTCCCCGCTCAGGATTGTCCCTCCATGGCTACGCCCTCCCTGACCGCCAGCCCGGCCTCCGCTGCCAGTGGCAGACCGGCCCTCGACATGCAAACCGGCCCGTTCACCTACGTGGTGTTTTTCGCGGTGCTGGCGATGGGACTGTTGTTCACCGCCTACAGCCTGATGCACGACATGCACGAACTCGGCACGGTGGTCACCACCTGGACACCGTTTCTACTGCTCGGCGTGGCGTTGTTGATTGCCCTGGGCTTCGAGTTCGTCAACGGTTTTCACGACACGGCCAACGCTGTGGCGACGGTGATTTACACCCATTCGCTGCCGCCGCATTTCGCGGTGGTCTGGTCGGGGCTCTTCAACTTCCTCGGCGTGCTGCTATCGAGTGGCGCGGTAGCGTTCGGCATCATTGCGTTGTTGCCGGTGGAGCTGATTCTGCAAGTCGGTTCGTCCGCCGGTTTCGCGATGATCTTTGCGCTGCTGATCGCGGCGATCCTGTGGAACCTAGGCACCTGGTGGCTGGGCCTGCCGGCCTCGTCATCGCACACGCTGATCGGTTCGATCATCGGCGTCGGCGTGGCCAACGCCCTGATGCATGGCCGCGACGGCACCAGCGGTGTGGACTGGGCCCAGGCGACCAAGATCGGTTACGCGCTGCTGCTGTCGCCGCTGGTGGGTTTCGGTTGCGCGGCGCTGTTGCTGCTGGCGTTGCGCGCGTTCGTGAAGAATCGTTCGCTGTACAAGGCACCGGAAGGCAACACCCCGCCGCCGTGGTGGATTCGTGGTTTGCTGATCCTGACCTGCACCGGCGTGTCCTTTGCCCATGGTTCCAACGACGGCCAGAAAGGCATGGGCCTGATCATGCTGATTCTGGTCGGCACCCTGCCGATGGCTTATGCGCTGAATCGCACCATGCCGGAAGAACAGTCGCTGCAATTCGCCGCCGTCGCCCAAGTGACCCAGCAGGCGCTGGTAAAAAGTGCGCCACTGCCGACACCGGCCGATCCACGCGCCGTGCTCTCGGATTACGTGCGCAGCAAGCAAGCCACGCCGCAACTGATCCCGGCTCTCGCCTCCCTGACCGGACACATCGGTGAAGAGGTCAAAGGCTACGGCTCGCTGGCGAAAGTCCCGGCCGAGGCCATGGGCAACGTGCGCAACGACATGTACCTGGCCAGCGAAACCATTCGCCTGATGGACAAGAACAAGGTCGGCAGCTTCGACGCCGACACCAGCGGCAAGCTGCAACTGTTCAAGCAACAGATCGACAACGCCACCCGGTTCATCCCGCTGTGGGTGAAGATCGCGGTGGCGATTGCCTTGGGGCTGGGCACCATGGTCGGCTGGAAGCGGATCGTGGTCACGGTCGGCGAAAAGATCGGCAAGACCCACCTGACCTATGTCCAGGGCGCCTCGGCGGAAACCGTGGCGATGCTGACCATCGGCGCCGCCGACATGTTCGGTCTGCCGGTGTCGACCACCCATGTGTTGTCCTCGGGCGTGGCCGGGACCATGGTCGCCAATGGTGGCGGCTTGCAGATGAAGACCATCCGCAATCTGCTGATGGCGTGGGTGCTGACCTTGCCGGCGGCGATTCTGCTGTCGGGCAGCCTGTATTGGCTGTTTACCCAGATCTTCTGATCCAGCCGACTCCCTGTGCGGGGCTGTGCTTCCACAGGGATTTGCGGCAGAAATCAGAGCGTCGAACGAATCAAATCCCCCAACCAATCCATGAACACCCGCACCCGCAACGGCAGATGCCGCTGCCTCGCGTACAACAACGAAATGCCCATCGCCGGCGCGGTGTATTGCGGCAGCACGGTGACGATCTCGCCGCTGTCCAGATAGGTGTTCATGCCGGTGCGCGGCACCTGAATCAGACCAAACCCGCCCAGGCACGCCGACTCGTAGGCATCGGTGCTGTTGACCGTCACACTGCCGGCCATCGGCACGCGGTGAACCTGCCCGTCCTGCTCGTAGACAAACCCTTCCGAGCGCGAACCCAGCACACCGACGTAGTGCACCAACCGATGCTGCGCCAGATCCTCCAGCGTCTGCGGCACGCCGTAGCGCTGCAGATAGGCAGGGCTGGCGCAGTTGATCATGCTGAAATCCCCCAGGTGCCGCGCCACCACCGACTGATCGGGCTGCGCGCCGATGCGAACCACGCAATCGAAGCCTTCGGCAAGCAGGTCGACCCGGCGATCGGTGCTGCTGATTTCCAGTTCCAGGTTCGGATGGCGCGCCATGAACTCCGGCAGCTTCGGCAGGATTAGCCGTCGCGACAGAATGTTCGGCATATCGACCCGGATCCGCCCGGTCAGCGACGCTTCGTCCTGACGGAACAGGTTCTCGATTTCGTCCATGTGCGACAGCAGATCCTTGCTGCGCTCGTACAGCGCGAGACCGTCCTGAGTCGCCTGGACCTTGCGTGTGGTGCGTTGCAGCAGGCGCGTGCCGAGCAAGGTTTCCAGCGCCTGCACCTGCTCGGATACCGTCGAGCGCGGCACCCCCAGACTCTCCCCGGCCATCGTAAAACTCGACAATTCGCTGACCCGGACGAAGGTGCGCAGCAGTTCCAGTTTGTTCATGGGCCACCTCTCAATTGTTCGAATAATCCGACCAGTGATTCCGGTTTCAGTCTGTTTATCACCTCATGGCGGATAAATAAACTTTGCCCCATCAACCGTAACCGCCATCGAGGAAGACCCATGAACCGCAAAATCGCATTGATCACCGGTGCCAGCCGTGGCCTCGGCAAGAACGCCGCCCTGCACCTCGCCGCGCAAGGCGTGGACATCATCGGCACCTACAACAGCCGCGCCGATGACGCCCAGGCGCTGGTCCAGGAACTGGAAACACTCGGCGCCAAGGCCGTAATGCTGCAACTGGATGTGGGCCGCAGCGAAGGCTTTGCCGAGTTCGCCGTGCGGGTCGGGCAGGTGCTGCAACAACTTGGGCAGCCACGCTTCGACTTTCTGATCAACAACGCCGGGATTGGTGTGCATGCGTCGTTCGCCGACACCACTCCGGAGCAGTTCGACCTGCTGATGAATGTGCAATTGAAAGGGCCGTTCTTCCTGACTCAGCAACTGCTGCCGCTGATCAATGATGGCGGGCGGATCATCAACATCTCCAGCGGTCTGGCCCGCTTCACCCTGCCGGGTTATGCCGCCTATGCGGCGATGAAAGGCGCGATGGAAGTGCTGACCCGTTATCAGGCCAAGGAGTTGGGCGCGCGACAGATCGCCGTGAACATCCTGGCGCCGGGCGCCATCGAAACCGACTTCGGCGGCGGCGCGGTGCGCGACAATTCGGCGCTGAACGCGATGGTCGCCAGTAACACTGCGCTGGGCCGTGCCGGGCAGCCGGATGACATTGGCGGTGCACTGGCGCTGCTGCTGTCGCCGGGGGCGCAGTGGATCAACGGTCAGCGGATTGAAGCGTCGGGCGGGATGTTTCTTTAAGGTTCAAACGAGTCCAGACACCACAATCGCAGCCCTCGCAGGCTGCGATTGTTTGTTTCAGCTCTGACACGTGTTGCGCATCACCAGCCGCTCGCGCAGCACGTCATAACCCCAGTGGTAGACGTAGGTGTA
The DNA here is from genome assembly GCF_046487845.1 of Pseudomonas sp. PHC1. Lineage (NCBI taxonomy): Bacteria > Pseudomonadati > Pseudomonadota > Gammaproteobacteria > Pseudomonadales > Pseudomonadaceae > Pseudomonas > Pseudomonas sp. PHC1. The sequence continues at coordinate 425,666 of NZ_JBJXHJ010000001.1, read as the reverse complement.
CGGCAGGAAAAACAGCAGCACGCCGATGTCGAGCAGAAACGCCTGCCACAGGCTGACCGACAGCCACCAGGCAATCAGCGGCACGCCCATCACGATCAACCCGCCCTCGAACAGCAGCGCATGCGCCACTCGCACCCAGGCGTTGTGAGCGATGTTCCAGCGCTTGAGCATCCGGTCGAAGAAGCCGTTGAACACCACGTTCCAACCCAGGGCCAGCAACGCGATGAAGAGAGTGACGGCGCCCATTTCGACCAGCGGTTTGCCCATGATCCACGCCAGCAACGGGGTACAGATCAGGATCGCCAGCAGTTCGAAACCGATGGCCTGGAAGAGACGTTCAGTGATGGATTTGTGGGCAGTCATGGCCGAAGTCCTCTGTGAAGATGGTTGCCATGATCCAGCACCGAACCGATACTTCATAACCAATAACCATCGACCAAGGCGATAGTTCATGGCCTCTCAGGAAGTGTTGCTCGCATTTGTCCAGGCGGCGACTCAAGGCTCGTTTTCAGCGGCCGCGCGCAAACTCGGGCGCAGTCAGTCGACCGTGAGTGCAGCGGTGGCCAGTCTGGAGATTGATCTGGATCTGGTGCTGTTCGACCGCAGCAGCCGCAAGCCGACCCTGACCCCGGCCGGCCACGTGATGCTGCAACGGGCCGAGGCCATTCTGGCGGCCACCAGCCGCCTGGAAATGACCGCTCGGCAATTGGCCCAGGGCGTCGAACCCAAGCTCACGGTGGCGATTTCCGACACTTATCAATCCGACCGCTTTGAGGCGGCACTGGTGGGTTTCGAACAGCGATATCCGGATCTGGAACTGGAGTGTTTGATCGCCGAGTGCGATGACCTGGTCGAACTGGTGCAGCGTGGTCGGGCGCATCTGGCGTTCGCCGAGATGCAGGACAGTTACCCACCGGATCTGGCGACTGCAACCGTCGCCGAACGCACTGAAATCGCCTTGTTCGTAGGGCGTGGCCATCCGTTGGCGACGCAGGAATCCATCGACCAGACGGTCCTTGAACAGCATCGCGAGCTGCGCCTGGCGACCATCGTCAATCCTTACGACAGTCGCGGCAAAGGCCGGGTGTGGTCGGCGCCGAGTTATCTGATGCTGCTGGAAATGGCCGAAAAAGGTTTCGGCTGGGCCCCGCTGCCGCGCTGGCTGGTGGAGCGTTTCGGCAATGATCTGCTGGTCGAGTTGAAAGTGCGCGGCTGGCCGAAGCCGGTGTTCGTCGATGCGCTATGGTCGCGGCTGTACCCGCCGGGGCCGGCGGGGAGCTGGTTGCTCAGCAAGATGCTGGAATAGCTCAGGCCGCCTCGATGGCTGCCGGGCGATTGACCTGAAAATACTCATGCAACCCGCGCATCGTCGGCAACTCCAGGGCCTGCGCCGCATAACACAACCCCACCCGCCGGGTCGGCGCCGGCAGGTGCAGCGTGCGCACGACGATGCGCTCATGCCCGCTGACCAGCGACTGCGGCAACATCGCCACGCCAACGCCCGCCGCCACCATGTGCAACGCCTGTTGCAGTGAACCGGCCTGCCCCGCCACCGTTTCCGGCGAGCGTCCGTACAGCGCCATCAAGCGTTGATGGGACGGATGCTGCGGGCAAGTGATCCAGTCCTCAATGGGCGCCCAGCCCGCCTGCACGTTGGCCATCGGATGGTCGAAGGGCAGCGCCATCACATAGGGTTCTTCCCATAGCGGCAGGAACAGTTCGTCTTCGCAGCACATCTCTTCGACCGCCAACCGACCGTCACCGTGACAGCCCTCCTCCAGCGTCAGCAGCAGATTGGGCAACGCCTGATGGGCCAGGCGCACGAAGGCTTCGATATGGCTGGCGGCGATGTCGCCCTCGATACCGAGGGTCAGCGGCGCACGGTTTTCGCGGCCGCGAAACATCCGGCTCAATGCCTCGGACTCGGCCACCATCCGCCGCGCCTGCGGATACAGAAGTCGCGCTTCGTCGCTGACGTCCACACCACGGGGCTGACGCACAAACAGCGTCGCACCGAGTTCTTCTTCCAGCTGTTTGATGGTCACCGACAACGTGGGCTGGCTGATGAACAGCCGTTGCGCGGCAGCGGTGATGTTGCGTTCTTCAAACACCGCGAGGAAGGCTTTGAGATGGCGGATATCCATAGGAGATTCCGATAGCAGACAGAGGAATAAGGCATTTTTCAGCCTCCAGCGGGCTAAATATACTGCGCCACGAATCTGGTTATTTGTTTTTCTTATCTCAGGAGTTCAACCATGAGCAAGCCCTTGATCATCATCACCGGCGCCAGCTCGGGCATCGGCGAAGCCACCGCCCGCCGCTTCAGTGCTGCCGGCCACCCGCTGCTGTTGCTGGCCCGGCGTATCGAACGCCTTGAAGCACTGGCACTGCCGAACAGCCTCAGCCGCCGCGTCGACATCACTGACCGCGCCGCGTTGCTGGCCGCCGTTGCCGAGGCCGAAGCGCAATTTGGCCCGGCCGATGCGCTGATCAACAACGCCGGGGTGATGCTGCTGGGCGAGATGAGCAAACAGGACCCGGCGCAGTGGGACCAGATGCTCGACGTCAACGTGAAGGGTTTGCTCAACGGCGTGCACGCGGTGGTCGCCGGGATGATCGAGCGCAGGCACGGCACGATCATCAACGTCAGCTCGGTGGCCGGACGCAAGACCTTCCCGAACCATGTGGCCTATGTCGGGACCAAGTTTGCGGTGCACGGGTTGTCGGAGAACCTGCGTGAAGAGTTGTCGCCACATAACGTGCGGGTGACCACGATTGCGCCGGGTGCGGTGGAAACCGAATTGCTGAGCCACACCACGGATGAAGCGATCAAGACTGGCTACCAGGCTTGGAAACAGGACATGGGGGGCACGGTATTGAGTGCCGAAGATGTGGCGACGGCGATTGCCTATGCGTATGGGCAGCCGCAGGGGGTTTGTATTCGCGAGATTGTGATGGCAGCTACGCGCCAGCAGGCCTAAAAGCAAAAGCAAGAAGCAAAAGCGCCCTCACCCCAGCCCTCTCCCTCCGGGAGGGACTAGGGTGAGGGCAAGCGATCCAGAGCCCAAAGCCGCCCTTCAATAAACCGCCGCTCCGGCGCCTGCCGGGTCAGTTCCAAGGCTCGCCGGTAAGCCGCCCGAGCCTCCTCAACCCGCCCCAACTGCCGACAAAACTCCGCCCGCGCCGAATGCGCCAAGTGGTAATCCTGCAACTCGCCGCGCTGCAGAATCCCTTCAACCAGGGTCAACCCCGCCCACGCCCCATCACGCTTGGCCACCGCCACCGCCCGGTTCAACTCGATCACCGGCGACGGCACCGCCCGCAGCAACACGTCATACAGCCCGACGATCTGCGCCCAGTCCGTCTCCCTCGCCGTCGGCGCCTCGGCATGCACCGCCGCAATCGCAGCCTGCAGGCAGTAAGGCCCGAAGCGCCCCGTGGTCAGCGCCTTTTCCACCAGATCGCAGCCTTCGGCAATCAGCTCGGCATTCCACAATCCGCGATCCTGATCCTCCAGCAAGATCAGTTCACCGCTTGGCGTGGAGCGCGCCGAGCGCCGCGATTCGTGCAACAACATCAACGCCAGCAATCCCATGACTTCCGGATCCGGCAACAACTCCAGCAGCAACCGCCCGAGACGGATCGCCTCGCGGGTCAGGTCTTCGCGGGTGACCTGGGCGCCGCCGGATGCCGAATACCCCTCGTTGAACACCAGATAAATCACCCGCAACACGCTGTCGAGGCGTTCGGGCAATTCACTCAGGCTCGGGACTTGATAGGGGATTTTCGCGTCGCGGATCTTCGCCTTGGCGCGCACGATGCGCTGGGCAATCGCCGCCGGGGCCGAGAGGAATGCGCGGGCGATTTCTTCGGTGGTGAGGTCGCAGACTTCACGCAGGGTCAGCGGCACTTGCGCGTCCGCCGCCAGCGCTGGGTGGCAGCAGGTGAAGATCAGGCGCAGGCGATCGTCTTCCACGTCTTCAGTGTCCCATTCGGACTGTTCCAGTTCTTCCAGTTGCGCCAGCAACAACGGCTGCGAGGCCTTGAACCGTGCGCGACGGCGTAACACGTCGATCGCCTTGAAGCGCCCGGTGGACACCAGCCAGGCTCGCGGATTGTCCGGCACGCCGTCGCGCTGCCAGCGCTCGACCGCGACGAAGAACGCCTCGTGCAAGGCTTCTTCGGCGAGGTCGAAATCGCCGAGCAGACGGATCAGGGTCGCGAGGATCCGCCGCGAGTCTTCGCGATAGACCTGCTCGACCCGCGCCCTGACCTCAGACATTCAACTGGCGCACGGGACGCACTTCGACACTGCCGACCCGGGCCGCCGGAATGTTGCCGGCGACCTGAATCGCTTCGTTGAGATCCCGCGCGTCGATCAGGTAGAAGCCGGCCAGCTGCTCCTTGGTCTCGGCAAACGGGCCGTCGGTGATCGACAGTTTGCCGTTGCGCATGCGCACCGTGGTGGCGGTCTGCACCGACTCCAGCGCTTCGGCGGCGACCATCCGGCCGCTGCCCTGGATCGACTCGGCGTAGGCCCAGCACTCGGCGTCTTCCGGGCTGTCGGGCGACGAATGCAGCAGGCGTTCATCGCTGTAGACCAGGCATAAATACTTCATGGCGTTCTCCTGAATCGGACGGATCAACTATGGCTGAAGATCAGGGTTTCACATCGAACAGGGTCGCGCCGCTCATCGGGTCGAACGGCGCCGACCAGTGCTCGTGAACAATTTTCCACGCACCGCCGATCTGCCGATAGCAGGCGGTGACGCGCATCCAGCAGCTCTGGGTTTCGCCTTTTTCATTGGTGCCGCCGCAATTGGCGACCCAGTGGGCGAAGGCGATGTTGTCGGCGGTCTCGATGGCGATTTCGTGGAACTCGAAAATGTGCGGGCCAGGGCACATTTCCATGCAATCCACCCAGTGCGCGCGGTAGGCCGGTTTGCCCTTGAATTGCAGGGCCTTGATGGCATCGAAGGAAAGGATGTCGTCGGCGTACAGAGCCATGACTTTTTCCACATCCTTGGTCATCACCGCCTCGCGGTAGGTGTCGATCAGAGTTCGAATCTGCGCTTGCGTACTCATAGGGTTTCTCCCTGGTTTTTGTTGTGAAGACACCCTTAGTCGTTCGGCGATTTGCCGGATCGACAACCGAAACAAAAAATTTCCGAAGAAGACAAAATCGCTAGAATCCGAGGCTCATCTTTGTAGGAAAAAGGAAATTCCCGTGTCAGCCCGACTCGTGCCTTACGAAAGCCTGAACGCCACCCAACGCCAACAGGTCGAGGCCATTGAAATCCACGCCGAGCAGATCAAGTTCTCCGGCGACATCCACGGCGCCCTGCACACGCTGCTGTCGAAACCCGGCCCCGGCGTAAAAGGTTTTGCGCTGCTGGCCGAAGACGTGCCGGTGGCCTTCCTGCTGCTCAAACGCCCGCCGGTGTTGCCGGAATGGGCCGATGAACACAGCGCCACCCTGCATGCGTTGCAGGTCGATCACCGCGCCCAGGGCAAGGGTTATGGCAAGGCTTGCCTGCTGGCGTTGCCGGACGTTGCGCGTCAGGCCTGGCCGGACATCAAAGGGCTGGAACTGTCGGTGGACGCCGACAACGACGCCGCGATTGCGCTGTACGCCAAGTACGGTTTCGTCGACAGCGGCGAAGCCTACATGGGGCGCATCGGTTACGAGCGGCGCATGGGGTTGTTCTTCTAATCGTCGAGGGAGCAACGATGATCGATTCAATCGAAGCGCTGCAAGCCATCTACGGACGGCCCCACGAGCGGGCGGTGCGCAAACAGATCGGTTTTCTCAACGAGGACTATCAGGCGATGGTCCGGGTCTCGCCGCTGGTGATTGTCAGCTCGGTGGGCGCCGATGGCATCGACGGTTCCCCGCGCGGCGATGCGCCGGGGTTTGTGCGGATCATCGACGAGCGCACCCTGGCCCTGCCGGATCGCCCCGGCAACAACCGCATCGATACCTTGCGCAACGTGCTGCACGATCCGCGAGTGTCGCTGCTGTTCATCATTCCGGGAATTGGCGAGACATTGCGGGTCAGCGGTACGGCGACCATCAGCGCTGACCCCGAGTTGCTGGAAAGCTTCGCGGTGAATGGCAAACCGGCGCGCACGGTGTTGCTGGTGACGGTGGAGGCGGCGTTCTTTCATTGCTCCAAGGCATTCGTGCGTTCGGATGCGTGGAACCCTGAAACCCACTTGCCGCGCTCGGCGCTGCCGACGGCGGGCGCGTTTCACAAGCGGCTGAATGATGGGCAGTTTGATGCCGAGGCCTACGACCGTGAGGCCCCGAAGCGAGTGCTCGACACGCTGTACTGACCAAAACTTGCAAACACCATTTTCCCTTGTGGGATTTGCAGTGTTCTTCAGAGGGTCAGAATCATCTCGTGCCACGCCATACCGCCGTGGTCGGATTCGGACGGTTTGATGTAGGCGAAGCCAAACCCGGCATACAGCGGAATATGTTTTTCCTTGCACATCAGGTGAATCGTCGCCTTGCCCTGCTCGCGCATGCGTTCGATGAATTCCCCCAGCAGACGCTTGGCCAGGCCCAGCCCCTGATAATCGGGGTGCACCACCACCGACATGATCACCACGTTCGGACCGGCCGGGTCGTGGCCGATCAGTTCCTTGAACGCCTCGTCGGACATCTGCACGTCAAACGCCGCGCCGGAGTTGATGAAGCCGGCCACCTGCCCGTCCACCTCGGCGACGATGAAACCGTCCGGCCAGGTGGCGATGCGCGTGGCGATCTTCTCGCGGGTCGCGGCTTCGTCGCCCTCATAGGCGAGGGTTTCGATGGCGTAGCAGCGATCCAGGTCGGCGGCGGTGACGTGGCGGATGACGGTGTTCATGGCGGCTCGAAATCAGTAAAAACAGGGCCGCCAAGGATAAAGGAATAAGGTGTTCATATCGATCCGCCTGGGGGGCGTAAAGCCTGCGTATAAGCGCTTTTCTTCGGATTCGGGACGGTCTATTTCTGAGACCTGACTCTTATCACCCGAGGGGGAAGCGTTTATGAGCAGCGTGGAAATCGGTTTGTTGATGGTGTTGGGCATCAGCTTCTTCGGCTTCATCACCCTGGGCATCGACCTGTTGCGGGCACGACGGATCAAGGGCAAATAGGGCTCGACCGGCAGCGCGAAACGGGTTCGCGCTGCCGGTTGCCGATCAGGTTTTCTTTTCGACCGGGACGCAGATTTCCAGCTTGCCGGTCTTGAGCTTCGGGTTGAAATCGGCGCTGTAGCGCTCCAGCTCCGGGGCGTTGAGCCCTTTGTATCCGGACGCCGGCAGCCAGCTGTTGTAGATGTAATCAAGGGTCTGCGGCAACTGATCCAGCGACCCCCTGTGTTCGAATACCGCGTATTGGCGTGGCAGGATTTCGATCCACGGATACTTTTCCTGGGGAAAGTCATCGAGCTTGCGGATTTCGACACCGGCCATGTAATCGAAACCGCCGTTGCCGTCGAAATTGCTGCAAACGCCGTAGGTCACTTCGCCCTTCTGTCCCGGAATATTTCCGATGTGCGGGATGAGTTTTTCCCACAGTGCAGGGATGTCCTGAACGGTCTCTTTGGTGAAGCGATCGCGAAAACCTGCAATCAGCAGGAAGTGTCCATGTTCGAAGCGAGGTTCAGCCACTTCGACGCGTTTTTGCTCATCCATGACGCGACTCCTTGAACGAAAAAAGTGGGTTCGGCTGGGAGTATAGAAGCCAAACCCGATTCGCACATTTACAGCGTATGCAGGGCGTCGATGGCACCGGAACCGACGAACTCGTTATAACCGGATACGATCACGTAGACCGCGAAATAGCAGAAGATCGCTGCAGATGCCAGGTAGGAATAGCGCAGCAGCTTGTCACCGAGCAACTTGCCGCCATGGCTCGCGGCGAAGCACAGTCCCGCCGACCACAACAACCCGGCACTCAGGAAGCCGCCGAGGAACAGCGCCGAGCTCAAAGGACCGCCGCCACCGGAACGGGCGATCAACGTCCCCCCCACCGCCGCAAACCAGAGGATGGCGCTTGGCGACGACATGGCCAGAAAGATCCCACGGAAGAATTCCTTGCGATGGGAGTTCTGGCCGACTTCGGCGGTCGCCGCCAATTGCGCTTCGTGGTGGATCGCCGAATAGATCATCTTCGCCGCGAAATAGATCAACAGCGCCGAACCGCCGATCCACAACACCCAGCGCACGGTTTCGTACTGCAGCAGAACGGTCATCCCGGCCAGTGCCAGCACCGCGTAGATCAAGTCGCCGACGCAAGTGCCGAGGCCCAGGGCGAAGCCCTGGAAATAGCCGCGCTGCATCGCCAGGGTAATCATCGCAATGTTGGCCACGCCGATGTCCAGGCACAGCGAAAGGCTCAGCAAGAAGCCGCTGGTGAATTCCATTAACCGATTTCCTTGGGAAAAAATTGTTTACAAAGGCTCTGGACAGTCTGCCATCACTGCCCTTATCGTCCGCCACAGGTCACCGCAGTGACCAGCGTCGCTCGGACGGTTCCGGGCGCTTACGTTATCCGAGGCAACAATGGCTGAACAAGGTTCGCCGCGCCGCTTTGCGCGCATTGATCGACTCCCACCTTACGTTTTCAACATCACCGCCGAGCTGAAGATGGCCGCCCGACGTCGTGGCGAAGACATCATCGACTTGAGCATGGGCAACCCCGACGGCGCCACGCCGCCGCACATTGTCGAAAAGCTCGTCCAGGTTGCACAACGCGAAGACACCCACGGCTATTCCACGTCCAAGGGCATTCCGCGCCTGCGTCGGGCAATTTCCAACTGGTACAAGGAACGCTACGAGGTCGAGATCGACCCCGAAAGCGAAGCCATCGTTACCATCGGTTCCAAGGAAGGCCTGGCCCACCTGATGCTGGCGACCCTGGATCAGGGTGACACCGTGCTGGTGCCGAACCCGAGCTACCCGATTCACATCTACGGTGCGGTGATTGCCGGCGCCCAGGTGCGCTCGGTGCCGCTGGTGCCGGGCGTGGATTTCTTCGCCGAGCTGGAACGGGCGATTCGCGGCTCGATCCCGAAACCGAAGATGATGATCCTCGGCTTCCCGTCCAACCCGACCGCGCAATGCGTGGAGCTGGATTTCTTCGAGCGGGTAATCGCCCTCGCCAAACAATACGACGTGCTGGTAGTGCACGACCTGGCCTACGCCGACATCGTCTACGACGGCTGGAAGGCCCCGTCGATCATGCAAGTGCCGGGCGCCAAGGACATTGCGGTGGAGTTCTTCACCCTGTCCAAGAGCTACAACATGGCGGGCTGGCGGATCGGTTTCATGGTCGGCAACCCGGAGCTGGTCAGCGCCCTGGCGCGAATCAAGAGTTACCACGACTACGGCACCTTCACCCCGCTGCAGGTGGCCGCGATTGCAGCGCTGGAAGGCGATCAGCAATGCGTGCGCGACATCGCCGAGCAGTATCGCCAGCGCCGCAACGTGCTGGTCAAAGGCCTGCATGAACTGGGCTGGATGGTCGAGAACCCGAAAGCCTCGATGTACGTCTGGGCGAAGATTCCCGACGCCTACGCGCACCTCGGTTCGCTGGAGTTCGCCAAGAAGCTGCTGGCCGAAGCCAAGGTGTGCGTCTCGCCGGGTGTCGGCTTTGGTGAGTACGGCGACGATCACGTGCGCTTCGCGCTGATCGAGAACCAGGACCGGATTCGCCAGGCGGTACGCGGGATTCGCGGGATGTTCCGGGCGGATGGCCTGGTGACCAAGTAACTGTCCCGCTCCCCGCGACCTGATCGTTCCCACGTCGAGGCGTCGAACCGTCCGCGTGGGAATGCAGCCCGGGACGCTCCGCATCCCTGCCGAAAGCGGAGGCAGAGCGTCCATTGAGGCATTCCCACGCAGAGCGTGGGAGCGATCAAAATTGATCACCCACAAAAAAACCGCATTGCTGCGGTTTTTTTGTGTCTTGCGCTCGAGGTTAAACGAACAGCGACAACAACAGAATAAAGCCCAGGCCCACCACCGACAGGATGGTTTCCATCGCGGTCCAGGTCTTGAAGGTTTCGGCTACGGTCATGTTGAAGTACTGCTTCACCAGCCAGAAACCGGCGTCGTTGACGTGGGACAGGATCAGCGAGCCGGCGCCGGTGGCCAGCACCAGCAACTCACGGTTCACGCCCGGGATCATCCCCACCACCGGCACCACGATGCCCGCACCGGTGATGGTCGCCACGGTGGCCGAACCGGTCGCGATGCGGATCACCGCCGCCACCAGCCACGCCAGCAGGATCGGCGAGATCTGCGCGCTGACCGCCATGTGGCCGATCACGTCGCCCACGCCGCTGGTCACCAGCATCTGCTTGAAGCCACCGCCGGCACCGATGATCAGGATGATCGCGGCAGTCGGCGCAAGGCTTGCATCCAGCCATTTGAGCATCTGGTTCGACCCAATGCCCTGCTTGTAGCCGAAGGTGTACAGCGACAACAGCAATGCCAGCAGCAGCGCCGAGATCGGGTGCCCGATCATGTCCATCCAGGTGCGGAAGAAATGTCCGTCCGGCAGCGCCACGTCGGCAAAGGTTTTCAACAGCATCAGGAACACCGGCAGCAGCACGGTGACCAGGGTGATACTGAAACTCGGCAGGTTGGCGGAATCGTTTTCACGGGCCAGTTGATCGACCAATTCCTGGTTCGGATGACCCGGAATGTGCTTGGCGATGAACGTACCGAAGATCGGGCCGGCGATGATGGCGGTCGGCAGTGCGACGATCAGACCGTACAGAATGGTCTTGCCGATGTCGGCACCGAACACGCCGATGGCCAGCAGCGGGCCCGGGTGCGGCGGCACCAGGCCGTGCACGGCGGACAGGCCGGCGAGCAGCGGGATACCGATCTTGATGATCGACACACCGGTGCGGCGAGCGACGATGAACACCAGCGGAATCAGCAGCACGAAGCCGATTTCGAAGAACAGCGGAATGCCCACCAGGAACGCGGCGAACATCATCGCCCACTGCACCTTGTCCTTGCCGAAGGCGCGGATCAGGGTCTGGGCGATCTGATCGGCACCGCCGGATTCGGCCATCATCTTGCCGAGCATCGTACCCAGCGCGAGGATGATGCCGACGAAACCGAGTACGCCACCGAAGCCGTCCTGGAACGCCTTGATGATGGTGCCGATCGGCATGCCGGACGTCAGGCCAAGGAACGCGGCGGCGATGGTCAGGGCAATGAAGGGGTGAATCTTGAACTTGGTGATCAGGACGATGAGTCCGATCACCGTAACCACTGCATCAAGCAGCAGGTAGGCGTCATGGGACATGCCAAACATGAGGGGGTGTCTCCTGGTTTGTTGTTGTTATTAAAGCGGGTTAATCAGAAGTCGAAAGGACAGCGCTGTCTTCACATTCACACTCATACCGCCTGTTTCAGGCCATGGGCCTGCCACCAGACGTGGGCCTGGGCCGCCAGTTCTTCAACGCTGTGGATCGACGCATTCAGGGCCAGGGTCAACGGCTCGCCCTTGGGCGATTCGAGGGTGGCGAACTGGCTTTCGATCAGGGTGGCCGGCATGAAGTGGCCCGGACGGTGGGACACGCGTTCGGCGGCGACTTCCGGCGTCAATTCGAGGAACACGAAGCCCAGGCCCGGCAAGGCGCTGCGCAGCACTTCGCGATAACTGTGCTTGAGGGCCGAGCAAGTCAGCACCGGGCGTTCGCCCAGGGCGTCGACGCGGCGCAGTTCGTCGCACAGGCTGTCGAGCCAGCCGGCACGGTCTTCGTCGTTCAGGGGGAACCCCGCGCTCATCTTTTCGATGTTCGCGGCCGGATGGAAAGTATCGCCTTCAATGGCAGTGGCGCCGCTCAATTGGCACAGGGCCTCGCTGACGCACGTCTTGCCGCAACCGGCAACGCCCATGATGACCAGGGCGGTGATGGGATGATTCATGTAACACCTCAGCACGCAGACAGCGCTACCTTTGCTAGCTATGACTCTAGTGCACAGGCAGAAGTTGCCGACGCCTTCTTGTCGTTTTTTTGGGTTGCAGCAGGTTTTGTCCGTAAGCCAAAAAGCGAGGATCAGGCAGGACCTCGCTTACGCATTTGCAGCTGCATAAGGACAGCGCTACCTTAGTGCCTTGATTTTTGTTTGGCAAGCCGCCCGATGACCACCCCTAAAAACGATAAAAACACTCGCACCACCGGCCGTCCCACTCTTAATGAGGTCGCCCGTCTGGCCGGCGTCAGCCCGATTACCGCCTCCCGCGCCCTGCGTGGGGTCAGTACGGTCGCCACTGAACTGGTGGAAAAAGTGCAGAAAGCCGCGCAGGAACTCAACTACGTGGTCAACCCCGCCGCCCGCGCCCTGGCCTCGGCCCAGAGCCATTCGGTGGTGGTCTTGGTACCTTCGCTGTCCAACCTGTTGTTCATCGACACCCTGGAAGCCATTCATCGGGTACTGACGCCAAAAGGCTTCGAAGTGCTGATCGGCAACTTCCACTATTCGCGCGATGAAGAAGAAAACCTGCTGCGCAACTACATGGCCTATCAGCCGCGCGGCTTGCTGCTGACAGGCTTCGACCGCACTGAAAGTTCGCGGCGGATGATCGAGGCCAGCAATATTCCCTGCGTGTACATGATGGAACTGGACAGCGCCGCCGGGGTGAACTGCGTCGGTTTCTCGCAGCTCAGCGCCGGGGAAACCGCTGCCGAACATTTGTTGTCCCGTGGCCGCAAGCGTCTGGCGTACATCGGCGCGCAGCTCGACCAGCGCACATTGCTGCGTGGCGAGGGCTTTCGCAAGGCGCTGCAAAAGGCCGGTCGCTACGACCCGGATCTGGAAGTGCTGACCCCGCGCTCATCGTCCGTGGGCCTGGGCGGCGAGTTGTTCCTGCAATTGCTGGCGGCGCATCCGGATGTCGATGCGATCTTCTTCGGCAACGACGACCTGGCCCAGGGCGCCCTGCTCGAAGCGCTGCGCAGCGGGATCAGGATCCCCGAGCAAGTGGCGATCCTCGGCTTCAACGACCTGCCGATGTCGGAGCACATGGTGCCGCGCCTGAGCAGCATCAACACGCCTCGCGAGGCGATCGGCAAGCGTGCGGCGGAGCAGATGCTGACGCTGATGGCCGGCAACAACGTGGCGCGGCCGGTCGAGGACATGGGCTTCGAACTGAAGATCCGCGAAAGCACCTGACACCGCATCACTCCCAGACGCCCTCACTCCGCCTGATCGTTCCCACTCCGCGTGGCAACGATCACCGGCCGAGTATTTCAACCAATGCCAGCGCCCCCTTCTGCAGCGGCTGGCTCTTGAGCCACACCGCGTGCACCGGCAGCACCAGGCCGTTTTCGATGTTGCGGAAATTCAGCCGCTTCAAGCGTCCGCTATCGAGCCACGGCTGCACCACCGACAGCGGAAAATTGCCCCAGCCCAACCCTGCCTCGACCATTTCCAGCGCCGTCTCCAGGTTGTCGGTGCGCCAGTGGGATTCGGCCACCAGCGGCCGGGTTTCGCTGATCGGCAAATCGCGACTGCCGACCACGATCTGCCGCACGTGCACCAGATCCTCGAGAAACAGATCCTGCCCCTGCAACAACGGACTGTCTGCCGCCAGCGTGGCGATCATCCGTTCGCTGCCAACAAACTGAAACCGCTCCAGCACATTCACGCTCAACCCGGCGAACGCCAGGCACACGCTGACCCGGCCACTGTGAAGCATCGCCAGCACGTCATCCTGCGGCGCGGTCAGCACTTCGATGTCAAGCAGCGGATGGCGCTCGCTGATGTCCTTGATCGCCGTCAGCAACCGTCGGCGATCGATATCCGCCGCCACCCCGATCGACAACTTGCTCTCCAGCCCCAATGACAACTGCACCGCGTGCACCTGCAATTGCTTGAGCTGATCGGCGATCAACCGCGCATGGGGCACCAGCGACAGCGCCATTGCCGTGGGTTGCGGCTCGCGGTGACTGCGGTCGAACAACGCATAACCAAGTTCGGCCTCCAGGTTGCCGATGGCCATGCTCACCGCCGACGGCACTTTGCCCAACGCTCTGGCCGCGGCGGAAAACGAGCCGCACTCAATCACGGCGAGAAACAGTTCGATGCTTTCGCTGTTGAAATTCACTTCACACCTATCAATAAAACTGAAAGCTACTGACTTTTTCTGTCACCACTATTGAAGCTATCTTTCGTCGCCTTCGCCAGCCCCGCTGGCCATAAGTCGCAAGAAAGAGGCAATTCCCCATGCAAGGCGTCAAACGCAAACTGGTCTATGTGTCGCTCTATGAAGTGATCGGCATGACCTTCTCGGCCCTCGGCCTGGCCTTGTTGTCCGGCACCTCGCCCGGCAGCACCGGCCCGCTGGCGGTCATCATCACCACCATCGCCGTGACCTGGAATTTCATCTACACCTCGCTGTTCGAGCGCTGGGAAAGCCGCCAAGTGTCGCGCACCCGCACGGTGAAACGGCGCATCGCCCACGCCGTCGGTTTTCAACTGACGCTCATCGTGTTCCTGATTCCACTGATCGCCTGGTGGATGAACATCCGTCTGGTGCAGGCCTTTTTGCTGGATCTGGCGCTGATCGTGTTCATCCCTTGCTACACCTTTGCGTTCAACTGGCTGTTCGACCGGGTATTCGGCTTGCCAGCGTCTGCACTGCCCGATCCGGCTCCCGCGACATAAAACGCCAATTGGTAAGCAGATATTGCAAGAAATCGGCGGTTTTACCGCGCCAACCGCCGATATAAACAATCCTTGATTTCCGATAGCAGGCTAAGCTTTTCCATCAATAAAAAATGGATCAGCCCATGACTGCACACGCCCCCGCCGCGCAACGCGACGGCATCGACCCGATACGCGCCGCACAGATTTCTGCCCGCATCGACCGCCTCCCGGCAGTCGCCACGATCTGGCGGCTGGTGGCACTGCTGTCGATCGGTGGTTTCTTCGAACTCTACGACCTGTTCCAGACCGCCTACATCAGCCCCGGCCTGATCCGCGACGGCATCTTCGCCACTGGCAATCAGGGCGTGTTCGGTTTCTCCGATCAGGCAGCGTTCGCTTCGGCAACGTTCCTCGGCCTGTTTCTCGGCGCCAGTCTGCTGAGCCCGATGGCCGATCGATTCGGACGGCGGGCGATCTTCACCTTCGCGCTGGTCTGGTACACCGTGGCCACCGTGCTGATGGGCGTGCAGAGTTCGGCGCTGGGAATCATCTGTATGCGCTTTCTGGTGGGCATCGGCCTCGGCATCGAGCTGGTGACCATCGACGCCTACCTCTCGGAACTGGTGCCCAAGCGCATGCGCAGTTCGGCGTTCGCTTTCGCGTTTTTCGTGCAGTTTCTGTCGGTGCCGGCGGTGGCGCTGATGTCCTGGTGGCTGGTGCCGCAGGCGCCGTTCGGGGTGTCCGGCTGGCGTTGGGTGGTGTTGGCCAGCGCGGTGTTTGCGCTGTTCATCTGGTGGCTGCGCAAGCGTCTGCCGGAGTCGCCGCGCTGGCTGGCTCAACACGGGCGTTTCGATGAGGCGAACCGGATTCTCGACGGCATCGAGGCGCGCTGCGAGAAAGATCACCGTCAGCCACTGGACGCGCCGGAAGCGGTAGCGGTCGATGTTGAAGGCAAGGGCCGTTTCGCCGACATCTGGCAGCCGCCCTATCGCCGCCGCGCATTGATGCTGATCGTCTTCCACATCTTCCAGGCCATCGGTTTCTTCGGCTTCGGCAACTGGTTGCCGGCGCTGCTTAGCGGTCAGGGTGTCAGCGTCACTCACAGCCTGATGTACGCGTTCATCATCACCCTCGCCTACCCGCTCGGACCGCTGCTGTTCGTCAAATTCGCCAACCGTTTCGAGAACAAGTGGCAGATCGTCGGCTCAGCCCTCGGCGCCATGACCTTCGGCACGTTGTTCGCCCTGCAGACCAGCGCCTTCGGCCTGATCTTCTGCGGGGTGATGATCACCTTCTGCAACGCCTGGCTGAGCTTCAGTTACCACTCCTATCAGAGCGAACTGTTCCCCACCAACATCCGCGCCCGGGCGGTGGGGTTCTGTTACTCGTTCAGTCGCTTGTCGACCGTGTTCAGCAGCCTGCTGATCGGCCTGTTCCTCGATCACTTCGGTACGCCGGGCGTGTTGGCGTTCATCGTCGCCAGCATGCTGATCGTGATGCTGACCATCGGTTGCTTCGGCCCGCGCACCCGCAATCTGGCGCTGGAAAACATCGCCCATCGCTGAAGGACAACGGTCATCCTCTGCCGCCCACCGGCAAGGGATGACCGCTTCGCCGGCTCACAGAAAACACAAGCCATTGAAGTAAAACGACTTATTCGATGGGCACGGTATTTGCTGCCATGGGCTGACAGTCCTTACCTACAGGTCCTTTCATCATGTTGGTCAGTGCAAAACAACAGCAACTCATCCACCTGCCCAAGCATCTGAATGACGATGCAACCACCACGGCAGCGGCCGGCCTGCAAGGCGGACTGCACGGCGCGATGCTGCAGACCCTGCAGAACCAGGCCCAGGCGCAAACCGCCGAAGCCACCGCCAAAGTGCAGGAATCGGCCACTCAACTTGCGACCCAGCAAGTCAGCGAAGCCACACGCATCAGCGACAACGTCGACGAAGCGTTCGCCAAGACCCGTGTCGCCCTGCAAACCTCCGATACCTCGCCGAGCAAATCCTCAGGCTCATCGGCCCTGGACGAGTTCAAGGACTACATGAGCAAGTCGCCGGAACAGCGTCTGCGCGACAGTATTCTCAAGGAAATGGGCCTGACCGAAGACGACATCAAAGCCATGCCGCCGGAGAAACAACTGGCCATCGGCAAAGAGATCGCCGAGCGCCTGCAGGACAAGATGAAGCTGGCCGAAGCCGAGAAACAGAACAAACAGGACGCCGACTCGGCGAAGATCAGCGACCAGTCGGCAGACAAGTTCCTCGCTTCGCTCTAATGGAGTGGCGCATTAAAAAAGGATCCCCATGGGGATCCTCTTTCAGCCGTGAAACCGTCAGTTCAACTGCAACGTCTCGTTGAACTGGCTGATTGCATCCACCACATGCCGCGAACCCTGTTGAATCTCGCGGATCGCATCCCCCGCCTCGTTCGCCAGTTCCACCCCGAGCCCGGTGCGGCTCAGGCTCGATTGCATGCTCGACACTGCACTCAATGAAAGCTCATGGTTCTTGCGCACCACATCGACAATCTCCAGGGTCGCCTGACTGGTCCGTGCCGCGAGGCTGCGCACTTCGTCCGCCACCACCGCAAAACCACGCCCGTGCTCACCCGCCCGCGCCGCCTCGATGGCCGCATTGAGCGCCAGCAGGTTGGTCTGGTCGGCAATCCCGCGAATGGTCTGGACGATGGTGCCGATGATGTCCGACTGCTTGCTGACCGCATCGATACTCAGCGCCGCTTCGTTGAGGTCGCGGGAAATGTCCTGAATGATCTGCACCGTTTGCTGCACGACCTGTGAGCCTTTTTGCGCACAGGCGTCGTTTTGTACCGAGGTGCTGTGGGCCGATTCCGCAGCGGTCTGCAAGGTGGTCATCTGGTGAGTGATGTCACTGGCGAACTTCACCACTTTGTACAACCGGCCCTTGGCGTCGAACAGCGGGTTATACGAGGCTTCGAGGTAAACGGTCTGCCCGGACTTGTTCTTGCGCTCGAAGCGGTGCGAGTGATATTCGCCGCGATTGAGCGATGCCCAGAACGCCTTGTACTGCGCGGACTCGGCCTCGACCCGGTGACAGAACAGACTGTGATGATGGCCGACAATTTCGTTGAGCGAGTACTGCATGGTCTTGAGAAAGTTGTCGTTGGCGGTGATCACATTGCCTTGCGGGGTGAACTCGATCACTGCCATTGAACGGCCGATGGCAGCGAGCATGCTCTCTTCTTCCTTTTCCTTGTTCACGCGCGCGGTGATGTCCGCCGCCACTTTGATCACACTCCGGACTTGTTTGTCCGGGCCATACACCGGCATGTAACTGGCTTCGAGCCAGATTTCGCGACCGCTCTTGTTCAAGCGCAGGAAAGTGCCGCTGATGGGCTCGCCCCGGGCCAGGTCACGCCACAACTTGGCGTATTCCTCGCTGCGATAAAATTCTTCTTCACAAAAGATCCGGTGATGTTTGCCACGCACTTCTTCGGCGCTGTAGCCCATGGTCTTGCAGAAGTTGTCATTGGCATCCAGGACGATGCCCTCGGGGGTGAATTCGATCATTGCCATCGAACGGCTGATCGCCGCCAGCTTGGCGTTGGCTTCGGTCAGGGCACAGCTGAAACGTTCGATTTCCTGCAGATCAGCCTTGTGATGTAGGTTGAACATGTCTCTATCACCTTCCGCGCGTTCTTTTGATTTGATGAAAGTTCAGATCTTTCAGAATCCACCACTACGTTCCACAGAACAGGCACACGCCTTCCTCCACGGGAGGAAGTTGTCAGGTGATAAACGATGGTTAATCAAAGAGTCCATGCGAAGACGCTCTAATCAAGACATCCTTCTCTTGATAGCCCGCAGGCGGGCCATTCCTAACATGCAGAAGAACTTCCATTTAAAAACATGCTCCTTGTCGGTTCAGTGTCCGGTGCCTTGGATTGCGCACTCTGGCAGCTTTGAATCGTGGCTAACCGATTGTCGTCGAGGCGCTTGGGATGGCGGTCGACATAGTTAGTTAGGGTTGAGCATAGACAGGGCAAAGCCTTGCGCAAGGCCACTAGTCGGCCAGTATCTCGGGGATTAAGGACAGAACGCGGACAAGAAACGGTTCAGCGAATCTGTTTTGTTTGATCCATCGCTTGCTCGCCACTTCACCCGGCCCCCAAGGCTTCCATACTTGCGGTTGATCGCGCAAGAACGCCTCGGCCACCTGACGTGGCGGCTGGCGCTTCTCGCTCATCCCGGCCAGGATCTGGTTCAACCGATCGATCGGCAAGTCGCCTTTTTCAACGAACGTCACCAGCTCCGTGGGCTGCGCCTTGATGCAGGCTGCGTTCGAACAGCGAACCAGCTGCCGTATACGCCGATCAGCAGCAGCCAGGTCGGCCAGTCGGTGCGGGCGGTGAAGCGTTGGCGCAGGGTTTCGACCTGTTGGCGATGGGCATCGTCGAAATAGTGGGGCATGGCGTGGCTCGGAACGAGGGTCTGTTCGTTCTGTGCAACACCGACGGGAAATCTTGCAGATTATTTTTGCGGGTTGTTTTCAAGGACAAGGCAGGAGCCCGGATCCGGGCTCCCGAACGGCGTGATCAATGGCCAAAAATGTCGACTTTTTTCGCCCTCTTTTCGTGGCGTTTTTCGATGGCGGTCTTGGCCGGTTTTTTCTTCGCGGCTTTTTTCGAATCCATACCTTTGGACATGATGCGTACTCCACTCAGAAAGGGTGTGAGATCAGGTATACACCTATCCCGGCAGGCACGTTGTTTTATAATCCGCGGCTTTTGCACCGGCAGTCCGATTCATGACCGACATCCGCTACAGCCAGCTCGACGACCTGTCCTGGCCCTTGATGAACAAGTTCTACCGCCAGCATCAATCGTCGATGAAAGCGGTGCGCGAGGCGCAATTGTGGGTGGCGCGCAAGGAGGAGATTGTTGCTGCGTTATGCCTTCGGCCGGTGTCGGGCGGGCACTGGTTGACTGGGCTGTTCGTCGATCCGGCCTGCCGCGAACAGGGCATCGCCGCGCAATTGATTGCCGAGGCGGTGAAGGAAGTGGAGGCGCCGGTGTGGCTGTTCTGCCACCCGGACCTGCGCGGTTTCTACGAACGGCGCGGCTTCACCTTCGACCCTGCCCTGCCCCAGGCCATGGCCGAGCGTTTGAGCCGTTATGCGCGGAGCAAGCCGATGATTGCCATGGAGCTGGCGCCGCGCGCGGGCTAGTCAGTCGTCAGCGTTGGGATCGAGGTCCGGAAACATCACTTCGGTGAAGCCGAACTTGCTGAAATCGGTAATGCGCGACGGATACAGGCGCCCGATCAGGTGATCGCATTCATGCTGCACCACCCGCGTATGGAAGCCCGAGGCCACACGCACGATCGGCTCGCCTTTAGGATCGACGCCTTCGTAGCGAATTTGCTGATACCGATCCACCGCGCCCCTCAGGCCGGGCACCGACAGGCAGCCTTCGAAGCCCTCTTCCATCAAGGGACTCAACGGCGTGATCAACGGGTTGATCAGGATCGTCTGTGGCACCGCTTCGGCGTCCGGGTAGCGTTCGCTGTGCTCGAAGCCGAAGATCACCAGTTGCAGATCGACGCCGATCTGCGGCGCGGCCAGGCCGACCCCACCGACGCTTTCCATGGTCTGGAACATATCGTCGATCAATTGCCAAAGCTCGGGACTGTCGAGCATTTCGGCGGGCACTGGCGGGGCGATGCGCAGCAGGCGTTCGTCGCCCATCTTCAGGATTTCACGGATCATGGTCAGGCTTCGTCAGTGTTCGGCTTGAGCGAGTGATCGCGCCCGAGGCCGGAAACGTGTTGTTTGGGATGTTCATCGAGTTCACCGGGGACTTTCTCGCCCGAATCCTTGCCCTCGCTGGACATGTGTTCGATCACCGCATTCATCTCCGCACCGAGCAACAACACGGCGGCGGAAATGTAGAAATACAGCAGCAGCACGATGATCGCACCGATGCTGCCATACATGGCGTTGTAGTTGGCGAACGTCTTGACGTAGAACGCGAAGCCCAGGGACGCGATGATCCACACCACCACCGCCAGCACCGAGCCCGGCGTGATGAAGCGAAACTCTTGTTTGACGTCGGGCATCACGTAATAGATCAGCGCCACGGCCACCATCATCAGGATCACGATCACCGGCCAGCGGGCGATGGTCCACAGGGTGACGATGACGTCTTCCAGCCCGACCTGCGCGGCGATCCAGCCCATCACCTGCGGGCCGAGCACCATCAGCGCCGCGGCCACCAGCAACATGCCAGCGATGCCGACGGTGTAGATGATCGACAGCGGAAACCGCTTCCACAGGGGCCGGCCCTCGACCACGTCGTAGGCGGCGTTCATCGCGCTCATCATCAGGCGCACGCCGGCGGACGCGGTGTACAGGGCGATGACGATACCCACCGAAAGCAGGCCACCCTTGGATTGCTGCAGTTGATCGATCACCGGGTTGACCTGCTCCAGCGCCTGGGGCGGCAACACCAGTTCCGATTGCAGGCGCAGCCAGGAGAAGAAGTCCGGCAGGTGCAGGAATCCGATCAGGGCAATCAGGAACAGAATGAACGGGAACAGCGAGAACAGCATCTGGTAGGCCAGTGCCGAGGCATAGGTCGACATCTCGTCGTCGACGAATTCGGTGACCGTGCGCACCATCACCCGGTGCAGGGGCAGACCTTTCATGTCGGGAAAAATCATTCGCGTCTCCTTTCGCCGCAAAACAGGTTGAAGTCGTGGCGACTCAGGGGCCGTTTTTCTCTCATCAAAGTAGCTTAATTGGCGACTTTGAAACACTGTGATCCGTGACCGCATGTGAGCGGGATACGAAAACGGCCATCCTTGGATGGCCGCTTCGCTGTTTCGTTCAAGGCCGGGTCAGGCCTTGTCGACGCCCTTCTTGACCGCGTCCTTGGCTTTGCCCACCGCTTGCTGGGCCTCGCCTTTCTTCTCTTGCACTTTGCCTTCGGCTTGCAGTTTGGTGTTGTCGGTGGCTTTGCCGACACCTTGCTTGACGTTGCCGACCGCTTCGTTGGCCATGCCTTTCACTTTATCGCTCGTGCTACCCATGGTGATTCTCCTTGGAACATTAACGGGGAAAGTCAGTACGTAAGGATTGACTGGCCGGGTTTACGCCAAGTTTCATTTATTTTCAGGGCTTCATTTCGTCGCGGCGTGAACGTTGGGCTTTATGTTTGCGAGCGTACCCCCGAGAATGCCCACCATAAGGGCGCCAGGCGCCACAGAACCGATCCCGCAGGAATGTTATGAAACTCGATAAAAAGCAGGCCATCGCCCGTCGCAACCAGGAATTGGGCGGTGCCGTGCTCGGCACCAACAACTGCCACTTCGCCGAACTGAACCGCAACCGCAACATCTGGTGGTTCGACTTGCCGGTGTCGCGCCTGGCGATCGGTCAGTACGAGTGGATCCACCTGTTGATGCACACTCCGGCCACCGACGAACTGTTGCATCTGAAAGTGCCGACCGTGTTCCTGCGCGAAAAGCTCGAAGGCCTGGTGATCCGCAACGAAGGCAAACGCAAGGCGGCCCTGAGCCTGGAACTCAGCGCCGACAAGGACTCGTACCTGCAGGACATGCGCCCGGCGGGCACCAACGTGAACTTCGCGCCGTTCCGCCAATAAGACACTCAAACTGATCGTTCCCACGCTCTGCGTAGGAACGATCAACAATAGCGCCAAGCCAATAACAAAAAGCCCCGCATCTGCGGGGCTTTTCGTTTTACGCGGCGTTCTTCGCCTTGATCTTCTTCAGCTCTTCGTCGCGCAGTTCGCGACGCAGGATCTTGCCGACGTTGGTGGTCGGCAGCGCATCGCGGAACTCCACCGAACGCGGCACCTTGTAGCCGGTGACGTTGGCGCGCATGTGCTCCATGACCTGTTCCTTGGTCAGGGTGACACCCGGTTTGGCGACGATGAAGATCTTGATCGCCTCGCCGGATTTCTCATCCGGAACGCCGATGGCCGCGCACTGCAACACGCCTGGCAGAGCCGCCAGTACGTCTTCCAGTTCGTTCGGATACACGTTGAAACCGGACACCAGAATCATGTCTTTCTTGCGATCGACAATGCGCATGTAGCCGTCCGGCTGGATCAGTGCGATGTCACCGGTCTTCAGCCAGCCTTCGCTGTCGAGCATTTCATCGGTGGCTTCCTGACGCTGCCAGTAGCCCTTCATCACTTGCGGACCCTTGACGCACAGCTCACCGATTTCACCCAGCGGCTGCTCGACACCGGCGTCGTCGATGACTTTGCACAGGGTCGACGGCACCGGAATGCCGATGGTGCCGATCTGGATGTTCTGGATCGGGTTGACCGTGGCCACCGGGCTGGTTTCGGTCATGCCGTAACCTTCACAGATCGGGCAACCGGTGACCGCTTTCCAGCGCTCGGCTGCAGCCAGTTGCAGGGCCATGCCGCCGGACAGGGTGACTTTCAGCGCCGAGAAATCCAGCTTGCGGAAACCTTCGTTGTTGCACAGGGCCACGAACAGCGTGTTGAGGCCGACGAAACCGCTGAACTTCCACTTCGACAGCTCCTTGACCATCGCCGGCAGGTCACGCGGGTTGCTGATCAGGATGTTGTGGTTGCCGATCAGCATCATCGCCATGCAATGAAAGGTGAACGCGTAGATGTGATACAGCGGCAGCGGTGTGATCAGGATCTCGCAACCTTCGTTGAGGTTGGAGCCCATCAGCGCCTTGCACTGCAGCATGTTGGCGACGAGGTTGCGATGGGTGAGCATCGCGCCCTTGGCCACGCCAGTGGTGCCGCCGGTGTATTGCAGCACCGCGACATCGCCGCTGTCCGGGTTGGCTTCGGCCACCGGCTGGCCCTGACCCTTGCTCAGCACGTCGTTGAACTTGACGGCTTTTGGCAGGTGATAGGCCGGCACCATTTTCTTCACGTACTTGATGACGCTGTTGATCAGCAGACGCTTGATCGGCGGCAGCAGGTCGGCGACTTCGGTGACGATGACGTGTTTGACGCCGGTTTTCGGCACCACGGCTTCGGCCAGGTGCGCCATGTTGGCCAGGCACACCAGCGCCTTGGCACCGGAGTCGTTGAATTGGTGTTCCATTTCCCGCGCGGTGTACAGCGGGTTGGTGTTGACCACGATCAGCCCGGCACGGATGGCACCGAAGACGGCGACCGGGTACTGCAACACGTTGGGCAGTTGCACGGCGATTCGATCACCAGGCTGCAAATCGGTATGCTGTTGCAGATAGGCGGCAAACGCACCGGACAATTCGTACAGTTCACCGTAGGTGAGGGTCTTGCCCAGGTTGCTGAACGCCGGTTTGTCGGCGAAGCGTTGGCAGGATTGCTTCAACACTGCCTGAATATTCGGGTACTCGTCTGGATTGATGTCGGCAGCAATTCCAGCGGGGTACTTATCCTTCCAAAAGTCTTCGTTCATGGAAGCCCACTCCTCAGCAACGCGAATTCAGCACCGCATTTGATGCGATTATTATTGGTGTTTGTTTATTGGTGAGTCTGGCTTTTTACAAGGCCGAGAAGTCCCAAAGCGCGCCGAGAGTAGCAGCTTTGCCAAGGGTCGACCAGAGCCAAAAACGGCCCATGCAGTCATTTTAATGACTCAAGAACCGCTGGCAGTCATTTTAGAGCAAAAATCCTATAACTCCTTGAAAGTCCCGGTTTTCGGGGTCTTGAAACCAAAAATCGCGAGCGGGCGCACTCCCGCAGGTTCACTGATGATCCCGTAGGAGCGAGCCCGCTCGCGATAGAGTGAAACGCAGTTTTTTATGCGATATCGCGTAATTCTCTGCGCAGAATTTTCCCGACAGGCGTCATCGGCAATGACTCACGCAACACGATGTGTTTCGGCACCTTGTACGCGGTGAAATTCTCTTTGCAGTAAGCCTTCAGCTCTTCCAGGCTCACGCCGGTTTCCCGCGCCACCACAAACAGCTTCACCGCCTCCCCGGAACGCTCGTCCGGCACACCGATCACTGCGCAGTTGGCAACTTTCGGGTGAGCCATCACCACGTCTTCGATTTCGTTCGGGTACACATTGAAACCGGAGACGATGATCATGTCTTTCTTGCGGTCGACGATACGCACGAAGCCGTCCGGGTCGATCACCGCGATGTCCCCGGACTTGAACCAGCCCTCGGCATCCAGCACTTCGGCGGTGGCCTCGGGCTTGTTCCAGTAGCCCTTCATGATTTGCGGCCCCTTGATGCACAACTCGCCACGCTCGCCCAGGGGCTGCTCGACGCCGTCGTCGTTGATGACTTTCAACAAGGTACCCGGCACCGGCAGGCCGACCGTGCCGATTCGCGACAGCTCGCCGTACGGGTTGGTGCAGGCCACCGGCGAGGTTTCGGTCAGGCCGTAGCCCTCGGTGATCCGGCAACCGGTGAGCTGCTCCCAGCGCTCGGCCGTGGCCTTGACCAGCGCGGTGCCGCCGGAGTTGGTGAGTTTGAGCGTGGAAAAGTCCAGGGTCTTGAAGTCCGGGTGATCCATCAGCGCGACGAACAGGGTGTTGAGCCCCAGCAACGCCGAAAACTTCCAGTTCTTCAGTTCCTTGATGAAGCCGCCGATGTCACGCGGATTGGTGATCAGTACGTTGTGGTTGCCGGACACCATCATGCACATGCAATTCGCGGTGAAGGCATAGATGTGGTACAGCGGCAGCGGCGCAATCATCACTTCCTGACCTTCGCGCAGCAGTGGCTGGCCGTCGCTGCCGAACTGACCGAGACAGGCGCGCACCTGCTGCATGTTCGCCACCAGATTGCCGTGGGTGAGCATTGCGCCCTTGGCCAGGCCAGTGGTGCCGCCGGTGTATTGCAGAACGGCGATGTCATCCAGGCCGACCTTCAACGGCTTGATGCCCAGGCCCCGGCCCATGCGCAGCGCGCTCTTGAAGGAAATCGCCTGGGGCAGCGAATACGCCGGCACCATTTTCTTCACTTTGCTGACCACGGTGTTGACCAGCCAACCTTTGGCGGTGGGCATCAGGTCGCCCATCTTCGCTTCGATCAGGTACTGGATGTCGGTGTCCGCCAGCACTTCCTGGACCTTCTGGCCAAACATGTTGAGGTATACCAGCGCCCGGGCGCCGGAGTCCTTGAACTGGTGACGCATTTCCCGCGCGGTGTACAGCGGGTTGGTGTTGACCACGATCAGCCCGGCGCGCAACGCGCCGAACACGGCAATCGGATAATGCAGGACGTTGGGCATCTGCACCGCGATGCGATCCCCCGGCACCAGGTCGGTGTGGGCTTGCAGATAACCGGCGAATGCGGCGCTCTGGCGCTCCAGCTCGGCATAGGTCAGGGTCACGCCCATGTTGCTGAACGCCGGGCGATCAGCGAATTTCTTGCAGGAACGCTCGAACACCTCGATCACCGACTTGAACTCACCCGCGTCGATGTCCAGGGGTACGCCCGCCGGGCGTTTGTCATTCCAGAAATCAGGTTGCATTGTTCTTGTCCTCTTTACCTGAGCCGATCCGGGGCCGCTTCGCTGTCATTTCTTTCTGTCCCTGAAAAAGCCGAAAGCAAAAAGCGGGGCTTCACGGACACTAGCAGCTATGGTCAATCAGGCAAATATGGGCAAGGTCCTCATTGATCGTGTGAATCTTCCTGCCGTGGCGTGAGCTGATCGGACGCGCTATACAATGCAACCTCTGCAAGACGCTTGAGCAAAAACAGGCCGCAAAAGGAATCGCCATGATCCACGACACCTTCTGGCTGGACGCGAGTGACCGCAGCCGCCTCTTCGTCAACCAGTGGCTGCCGACCGCGCCGCTGAAGGCGGTGATTTTGCTGGCCCACGGCATGGCGGAACACAGTGCCCGCTACGCACGGCTGGCAGAGGCGTTCTGCGCCGCAGGTTACGGCGTGTACGCGCCCGATCAGCGCGGCCATGGCAAAACCGCCGATCATGGGACGCTCGGGCATTTCGCCGATGACGATGGCTGGTGCAAGGTGGTCGGTGATCTGGCCAGTCTCAACCAGCACATCGGCCAACGGCATTCGGGGGTACCGATCGTGCTGCTCGGGCACAGCATGGGCAGCTACATTGCCCAGGCGTATCTGCTGCATCACAGCGCCAGCCTGCACGGCGCGATTCTCAGCGGCTCGAATTTCCAGCCGATAGCGCTGTATCGAGCGGCGCGGCAGATCGCTCGTTTTGAAAAACTGCGCCAGGGCGCCAAGGGCCGCAGCGCGCTGATCGAATGGTTGTCGTTCGGCTCGTTCAACACTAAATTCAAACCGGCGCGCACCGCGTTTGACTGGCTGAGTCGCGACCCGGCCGAGGTCGACAAGTACGCCAGCGATCCGCTGTGCGGCTTTCGCTGCACCAATCAGTTGTGGATCGACCTGCTGGGCGGGTTGCAGCAAATCAGCAAAGCGTCCAATCTCGCCCAGATCGATCCGGGCCTGCCGCTGCTGGTGATCGGCGGCGAATGTGATCCGGTGAGCGAAGGCAAGCGTCTGACTGATCTGGCCAACGCCTTGCGCGCGGCTGGCAGCCAGAACCTGCAACTCAAGATCTACCCGCAGGCGCGGCACGAATTGTTCAACGAGAGCAACCGCGACGAAGTGACCGCCGACGTGCTGGCCTGGATCGACCAGGCCCTGAGCCATCGACGGCCGCACCGCAGCGAATAATTTTTTGTGGATTCATTTCATCCGTCTCAGGAATTCAGCCCCATGACCCAGGTTACCAACATCCCTTACGAAGCCCTCGAAGTGGGCCAGACCGCGAGCTACAGCAAGACTGTCGAGGAACGCGACATTCAGCTGTTCGCCGCGATGTCCGGTGACCACAACCCGGTGCACCTGGACGCCGAGTTCGCCGCCGCCAGCATGTTCAAGGAACGTATTGCCCACGGCATGTTCAGCGGTGCGCTGATCAGTGCGGCAGTGGCTTGCGAACTGCCTGGGCCGGGCACCATTTATATCGGCCAGCAGATGAGCTTCCAGAAGCCGGTGAAGATCGGCGACACACTGACAGTACGTCTGGAAATTCTGGAGAAACTGCCGAAATTCCGCGTGCGCATTGCCACGCGCGTATTCAACCAGCGCGATGAGCTGGTGGTGGACGGCGAGGCCGAGATCCTGGCGCCGCGTAAACAGCAAACCGTTACCCTGCCGACCTTGCCGGCCATCAGCATCGGCTGATCGTACTCGGTTAATCCGGACACAAAAAAACGCCAGACCAGCTGGCGTTTTTTCTTGGCCTCGAACGCTTACGAGCGTGCGCGAACCTGGTTACGCAGCGCCTTCACCTGATCGTGATTGCGTTGCACGCCGTGGTACTGGCGTTCTACCAGGTCACGGATGCCGACCAGGTTGTGCTTGTTGATCTTCTCGATCGCTTCACGGTAAGCCTTCAACGCGTGGTCTTCACCGCGCTCGGCTTCGTTGAGCACAGCCTCTTCGTCCTTGCCGGTGAACATCGCTTTGACGTCGACCCAGCGACGGTGCAGATCACCGCTGACACTGGTCGAGGTTTCCGGATCGCCACCCATCGAACGCACGGCGGCTTGCAACTCGGCCGCAGCGGTTGCGCAATCGGCGGAGCGTTTCACGAACAGGGTTTTGAGCTCTGGGTGCTTGATGTCTTCAGCGCAGGTCTTGAAGCCTTCCTGACCATCCTTGCTGGTTTCGATCAGGTCGTTGAGGACGGAGATGGCTTCTTTATTCATGTCAGTCATTTTTCAATTCCTTGCGTGGGTGAAAGATGCAAGGAGTGTTGCAGTGGTCGTGCCAGCTTCACGAAAAGAATTTAATCTTTAATTTTCAATAACTTATAAATACTCCAAAAATCTGTATGCCTGTTATTTGCATGATCTGTCATTTGGCCTGCATGCAGAATGCCTGTATTTTCCAACGTGTTTTCAAAGCCAGACGATTCCAACGATGAACCCTGAAAAGCTCGAACTGCTGATCACCCGCGAAATGCCCTTCGGCAAATACAAGGGCCGGATCATTGCCGACCTGCCGGGCCCGTACCTGAACTGGTTTGCCCGGGAAGGATTCCCCCATGGAGAACTGGGCGGGCTGTTGGCGTTGATGCAGGAAATCGATCACAACGGCCTGTCGGAACTGCTCGAACCGCTACGCGCCAAACACGGCAAACCTGCCCCGCGCCATTGAGGCGCCCCCCTGATCCGAGTCGACCATGCCCGATAACACCCGCCGCGCCCGAGACGAAGCCTTCTGGCAAACCTTCGCCGACCGTTACGACCGCCACCCCGGCCCCGTGAACCTGGAGAACGGCTATTTCGGAAGGATGTCGCGCACCGTGATCGAGGAGTACCAGCGCAACATCGAGCTGATCAACAACAGCAACTCGATCTACGTGCGCCAGCGTTTCGAACAGCACGACAACCTCGACATCCGCGCGCAACTGGCCGAGCTGATCGGCGTCCGCGCACAAAGCGTGGCGTTCACCCACAACGCCACTGCCGGCCTGCAATCGCTGATCCGCAACTACAATCGCCTGCAGCCTGGCGACCAGGTGCTGATCTGCGATCTGGAGTACGACACGGTCAAGGGCGCCATGCGCTGGCTGGCACGCCATCGCGGGGTCGAGGTGATCGAGATCGAGCACACTCACCCGGCCAGTTTCGACAGCCTGCTGGCGACTTACCGTGAGGCCTTCATCCGCTATCCGAAGCTCAAGCTGATGGCCCTGACCCACGTCACCCACCGCACCGGGCTGGTAATGCCGGTACAGGCCATTGCCTCGCTGGCCAAGGAGCACGGCGTCGACATCATCCTCGATGGCGCCCATGCACTGGGGCAGATCGAGTTCGATCTCGAAGCGCTGGGCATCGCTTTCGCCGGGTACAACCTGCACAAGTGGATCGGCTCACCGCTGACCCTCGGCTTTATCTACATTGCCCCGCAGCGCGTGCTCGACATCGACCCGGACATGGGCGAAATGCATTTTCCGGTGGGCGATATCCGCTCTCGCACGCCCTACAGCACCCCGAACATTCCGGCTTTGATGACCTTGCCACTGGTGTTCGAAGAACACCGCGCACTGGGTGGCGCGGCCGCCAAAGGTGCGCGGATGAATTACCTGCGCAACCTGTGGGTGAGCGCCGTGCGTAACCTGCCGGGTATTGAGGTCACGACCCCGGACGATCCGCGTCTGTATTGCGGCATCACCTCCATGCGCTTTACCCGGCATGCCGACCAGCAGGCAATGGCCGAACGCCTGCTCAACGACTACAACCTGTTCACCGTGGTGCGCAACGGCGCGGCCTGCGGACCATGCATCCGCATCACGCCGTCGCTGACCACCACGGCGGCGGAGATTCAGCTGTTGGTTCAGGCGCTGAACGAACTGCGTTAAACCGTGTACTTGTCAAAATCCTCGGGTTTGATCTGCGACGACACCGCAAAGGTGTCGATGCCGATCGTGAGGTGGCCGAAGTAACCGTCTTCGTGAGAGTCGCGGCCGATCGGCCACACCGTCAGGGTCGACTCTTCACCGCCCATAGTGGCGTAGTAGGCATCGTCGGCGTTACACACCGGCACCGAAGCACGCCCGCGATAGGCCTTGGCGTTGAGCACGCCGCGAGTGACTACCTCCGGAAAATACAATTGCCCGACCCAGGCCACATTCCGCTCTTCCAGGTATTCGTTACCGGCGACGATGCGCACCGCCACGTGAATGTGCAGGGCTCGCCCGGCATAAAAACCCGGATAGATCGTCGTGAAGCGCACCCTGCCCTTATGGTCGCTGAACTGACCGCCGCGCAGGTAGGTGTCATCGTCGGTTCGCGGGATCGAGCCGATGTCCTCGACGTCGACTTCCAGATCCGGGTTCACCCGGCTCCAGCCGGAGTAGGCACCCCGGGCGTTGCAGTGCCAGATATCCACCAGTGCACCGCTGACCGGCTCGGCGGTCATGGCATCGACGATGGTCAGGCGCAGCAACAGCGGCAGGCCCTCGGCGCCTTCGCTGATGTTGCGGCGCAGCAGTTTGGGATTGCGAAAATAGGGCCCTGCGACTTGCTCGGGGGCCAGTTGATAAACCGATGGAGCTGAAGACTGGTTATCCATGACGCGTTCTCTCTTCCATAAGATGAACGCAGGTTAGCGCCACACGCAAAGCCGGGTGCGGTAACTATGTATCTTGAGATAACGGAGATTTTTTTCGGGCAAAAAAAAACGGCGCACCGACCAAGCGCACCGTTAAAGCCGTAGAACACACAACGAAGTGTAGGGTTGCAACTAAATGAAAAGCATCAGTCCAGCAGCGCCAAGGCCTCGGCAGTGCATTCCTGAATTCGGGCCCAGTCGCCGTTCTTGATCCACTCCGGATCGAGCATCCAGCTACCGCCCACGCACATGACGTTTTTCAGCGCCATGTAGCTCTTGATATTGGCCGGGCCGACGCCGCCGGTCGGGCAGAATTTCACTTCGCCGAACGGGCCGCCGAGGGCCTTGATCGCCGCTACGCCGCCGCTGACTTCAGCCGGGAACAGCTTGAAGCGGCGATAACCCAGACCATAGCCTTCCATGATGCCGGAGGCATTGCTGATGCCCGGCAGCAGCGGGATCGGGCTTTCGACACTGGCTTCCAGCAGGTCACGGGTGATGCCCGGGGTGACGATGAATTGCGAACCGGCAGCTTCGGCCGCGGCCAGCATATTGCGGTCGAGCACGGTGCCGGCACCGGTCACCAGCTCCGGGCGCTGTTCGCGCAGGATCTGGATCGCCTTGAGGCCGAACTGCGAACGCAGGGTCACTTCCAGCGCGGTCAGGCCGCCGGCAGCCAGGGCGTCGGCCAGCGGCAGCACGTCCTGTTCGCGGGCGATGGTGATCACCGGCAGGATCCGCGCCTTGGCGCAGAGGTTGTCGATCAGGGCAACTTTGTCCGCCATGGAAACGGTCGGGGATGGAATTGTCATAGCGGCTGTTCCTTGGCTCATGGGCACCAGTAGATCTCTAACGTAGGTTGCAGAAACGCGCGAACCGGCATGGCGGCGACGTCGTTGGATGCCAGTGCGGCATTCAGGGTGGTCAGTTTCGACTGACCGGAAATCGACAGAATCTTGTGCCGTGCCGAAGCCAGCAGCGCCCGGCTCATGGTCAGGCGCTGACGCGGCACGCTCGGTGCGAGCATCGGCCAGCAGCGACGGGTGCCGTCGGCTTGCAGGGCTTCGGCTAGGTTCGGGCTGTCCGGGAACAGCGACGCGGTGTGACCGTCATCGCCCATGCCCAGCACCAGCACGTCGATGGGCGGCAACTCGGCGAGCAAACGATCCGCCTGCTCCGCAGCCTGCTCGACGTTGGCCGCCGCGCTGTAAAGGCTGAGGAACTGCGCCTTGGCCGCCGGGCCCTTGAGCAGGTATTGCTTGAGCAGACCGGCGTTGCTGTCGGCGTGTTCGACCGGTACCCAGCGCTCGTCGGCCAGGGTCACGACAACCTTCGACCAGTCCAGCTCCTGCTTGGCCAGGTGCTGGAAAAACGCCACTGGGCTACGACCGCCGGACACCACCAGCACGGCGTTGCCGCGCGCCGCCAGCGCTTCGCTCAACTGCTTGGCGACATTCAGCGCCAAACCTTCGGCGAGCAACACCGGGCTCTTGAATTCACGGGCATTCACGCCCTCGGGCAGTTTCACATCAGATATCGCCATACCACGACCTCCCGTCCCGCGTGATCAGTGCAATCGAGCTCATCGGCCCCCACGACCCGGCCGCATACGGCTTGGGCGCGTCACCGGATTTTTTCCACCCGGCGATCAGTTGGTCACACCATTTCCACGCGGCTTCGATTTCATCTTTACGGACAAACAGGTTCTGATTGCCGTTCATCACTTCCAGCAACAACCGCTCGTAGGCATCGGGGATCCGAGCGCTGCGCCAGGTGTCGGAAAAATTCAGTTGCAGCGGGCCGCTGCGCAGTTGCATGCCCTTGTCCAGGCCTTGCTCTTTGGTCATCACGCGCAAGGAAATGCCTTCGTCCGGCTGCAGGCGGATGATCAGTTTGTTGCTGATCTGCAGGCGCTGCTCGGGGGCGAAGATGTAGTGCGACGGTTCCTTGAAATGGATGACGATCTGCGACAGTTTCTGCGGCATGCGCTTACCGGTGCGCAGGTAGAACGGCACGCCGGCCCAGCGCCAGTTGCGGATGTCGGCACGCAGGGCGACGAAGGTTTCGGTGTCGCTCTGGGCGTTGGAGTTCGGCTCTTCGAGGTAGCCCGGTACGGACTTGCCTTCGCTGTGGCCGGCGATGTACTGGCCGCGCACCACTTGAGTGGTCAGGCCTTCCGGACTGATTGGCGCCAGGGCCTTGAGCACCTTGACCTTCTCGTCGCGGATGCTGTCGGCGGACAGGTCGGCCGGCGGGTCCATGGCAATCAGGCAGAGCAATTGCAGGAGGTGGTTCTGGATCATGTCCCGCAGTTGGCCGGCCTTGTCGAAGTAACCCCAGCGACCTTCGATACCGACCTTCTCGGCCACGGTGATTTCCACGTGGGAGATGTAGTTCTGGTTCCACTGGGTTTCGAACAGGCTGTTGGCGAAACGCAGGGCGATCAGGTTCTGGACGGTTTCTTTGCCCAGGTAGTGGTCGATGCGGTAAGTGCGGTTCTCCGGGAAGAACTGCGCCACGGCGTCGTTGACCTTGCGCGAGGATTCGAGATCCGAGCCGATCGGTTTTTCCAGCACCACGCGGGTGTTTTCCGCCAGACCGACGTTCGCCAGGTTCTCGCAGATCGCGCCGTACACCGCCGCTGGAGTGGCGAAGTAGGCAATCATGCGTTGCGTGCTGCCGGCCAGTTCGGCCAGCGCCACATAATCTTCAGCCTTGAGGAAGTCGACGTGCAGGTAGGTCAGGCGCGCCAGAAAGCGCTCGGCCACGGCCTCGTCCAGCTCTTTGCCCACATACCGACGCAGCTCGGCAGCGATGAACGCCAAGTGCTGCTGCTCGGTGCCCGCCTCACGGGCCAGTGCGATAATGCGCGTGTCCTCGTGCAGCAGGCCGGCGCCATCCAGGTGATAAAGGGCAGGAAACAGCTTGCGCAGGGCCAGATCGCCCAAGGCGCCGAACAAGGCGAAGGTGCACGGTTCAACCGTAATCGAAGGCATGATGTTTGTTCTTTTATCAAGTTAAGCTACAAATACCTTTTTTCAAGGCATCACTCAAGGGAGAATGTAGTAATAACCACAACATTTTCGCAAAATACAGATTCCGAGTGGTGGTCGGTCGGAGCCATCAGTAGGATAGGCCACCGTCACGGGCCGCATCAAAGGCCCAATTTGCATAGCCGGGCGCTTATCGGCGCTGGTGAATCTAGGAATTCTTATGGACCGCGTGCGAAATTTACTGGAACAGATCCAGAGTCGCCTTGAAGAGCTGAACAAGGCCGAACGCAAAGTCGCCGAAGTGATCCTGCTCAACCCACAGCAGGCCACCCGCTTCAGCATCGCCGCCCTCGCCCAGGCGGCGTCGGTCAGTGAACCGACGGTCAACCGTTTCTGCCGCTCGTTCGGCGTCAGCGGCTACCCCGAACTCAAGCTGCAACTGGCGCAGAGCCTGGCCAGCGGTGCGGCGTATGTCAGCCGCGCAGTAGAAGCCGACGACAATCCCGAGGCCTACACGCAGAAGATTTTCGGCAGTGCGATTGCCTCGCTGGACAGCGCTTGCCAGGCGCTGGACCCGAACCTGATCAGCCGCGCCGTCGACCTGTTGATCCAGGCCCGGCAGATTCACTTCTTCGGCCTTGGAGCCTCGGCTCCGGTGGCGCTGGATGCGCAACACAAGTTCTTCCGCTTCAATCTGGCGGTGACTGCCCACGCCGATGTGCTGATGCAGCGGATGATTGCCTCGGTGGCGCACACCGGTGAGCTGTTCGTGATCATTTCTTACACCGGACGCACCCGCGAACTGGTGGAGGTGGCGCGCATTGCCCGGGAGAACGGCGCCTCCGTGCTGGGTCTGACGGCGGAGAATTCACCGCTGGCCAAGGCCAGTACGCTGAGCCTGAATATTCCGCTGCCGGAAGACACCGACATCTATATGCCGATGACTTCGCGGATCATTCAGTTGACCGTGCTGGACGTGCTGGCGACCGGCATGACCCTGCGTCGCGGGGTGGATTTCCAGCCGCATCTGCGCAAGATCAAAGAGAGCCTGAATGCGAGCCGGTATCCGGTGGGGGACGAGTTCAACTGAAGATCCGAAGCCCCTCACCCTGGCCCGTCGATCGTTCCCACGCTCCGCGTGGGAACGATCATTACGCAGCAGCCCACGCCTGCAAACTCAAATGCGCCTTCTCCCCCGGCGCCAGATGCAGGCTGTCAGTACCACCCGCCGCAGCTTCGACACAGACAAACTCCGAGATCTCATCCCAGGTCACGCCCAACAATGGCCGCGCCCCCGGATGCCACACCACCGTGTCCGCGCTGTCGCCGGTATCGATGCACAATTCGCGCTGCCAGGCGTGATCCTTGAGCTGCAATTCGCCGTCATGCTGGAACACTCGCTGACAGCCACCATCGACCCGCAGCTCGCCTTCCTGCTGGCAGACCTCACGGTTCAACTGGTCGTAACCTTGCGCCCCTTCGAGCCCAGACAGCGCTATCTCACTCACGTCACCAATACGCCAGTAAGCATGCAAAGCCTGGCTCAACTGGCACGGCATGTCGTCCTGATGCTCGGTGCTCAGGCGTAATTCCATGCGTTCGCCCAGGTGCGCGTGCAGGTCCACCTGCCAGTCGCACAGCTGCAGTTGCCAATGCAGGCGCACGCCGTCCTCGGCGCTGCTGCTGTCGAGCAGTTTCCAGTCCAGCAGGCGCGCCCAGCCATGGGACGGCCACGCGTTTTCGCTCGGGTGACGGCCATACCACGGCCAGCACACCGGCACGCCGCCACGGATCGCGCCGACATGCGGCCACTTCGCCGCGCACCACAACCACGGCTTCTGCCCGCGCGGTTGAAAATGCAGCAATTGCGCGCCCTGGCGACTGAACACCGCCTGACACAGCGGATGATCGATCACCAGCACATCGCGCATCTGATAGCGCTCCCAGGCGAACACCGGACGTTCGCGCAAGGATTTGAAGAAGCGTTGCAGCGGATGCTCATGCATGGGCCACGGTTCCAGATTCAACTTTCATGGGCTGCGACACCCCCTGTCCAAAAAAAAGCGGACAGCCTTGGCTGTCCGCAAATATGCGCACATAGAGAGGAGCTTATCGCAGACGCGTCAGAACGTAGACTGAATTTTCAGGCCAGCGACCAAAGCGTTATCCACTTCATCCACACCGCCCGGATGAGTGATGTATTGCAGGTTCGGGCGTACGGTCAGCCAGTTGGTCACGTGGAAGCCGTAGTTGATCTCGTAGTTGTATTCGGTTTCACGAATCGGCGAGAACACCGGATTGTCGTAGTCCGAAACGCCATTGGAGACGTTGAGCAACTGGGCATTTTTCTTCACGTCATCGTTGACGTGGATACGTGCCGCACCAATACCGAAGTCATCCTTCGGACGCGCATCGAACAGCCCCTTGTACACAAACATCACCGACTGATAGTTGTCGATGAAGTTGGTGTCCTTGTCGTGGAACGTGGCGTTGGCGGCGATGCTCAGACCACGGCTCTTGTCACCGTTGTGGCTGGTGAGTTGCTGCTGTGCAACGAACCAGTAGCCGTGCTTGCTGCTGTGGGTGCGGTAGGCATCACCGGTGGTCGCCGCGTCGAAACCGTTGACGTCTTCGCGAACGTCGTCGGCATCGGCCGTGCTCTTGTAGTAACCGACACGGTATTCGCCCGGCAGGCTGTTCGGGTTAGGCAACCAGACCAGCTCCACTGGCAATACGGTGCCTTTGGTGCCGCTGCCGCTCAGCTTGAAGCCGTTGCCGTGTTCCAGTTGCGACGGGTTCTGGTTGTACGCACCGATCTGCGCGTAGAGCTCGTCGTTGATGTTGTATTTGACGCGAATGGCCGCCTGGCTGACCGGCCAGTTGTACCAGATGTTGGTCGCCCAGTTACCCACTTGCGAACCGCAGAACGCCAGGTTCTGGAACTCGCACGGGAAGGTGTTGAAGTCTTCGCCTTCGCCGAAGTAACCGGCCTTGACGTCGAGTTTGTTGTCGAAGAACTGGTGTTTGATCCACAACTGGGTCAGACGCACCATGTGCCCACGACCGTAGACTTCCTGCGAGGAGCTGAGTGTGCCGGCACGCGGATCGCCAACGCGGTCGTTGGAAATGTTGTAGCCGTTACGGTTGGTGAACTGGATCTTGGCCTGGGTGTTGTCCCAGCCCCACAGTTTCTGTAGATCCAGCGCTACGCCCAGACCGAACTGATCGGCGTAACGCGCAGTCTTGTCGTCGTTGAAACCGCCGTGAAGGTTGCCGCCCACTTCACCGACGTAGTCCATCTTGATGTCGATACCCTGCTCGATCAGCTTGGTCCGCTCGCCACCCCAGTCCCCGGTCATCCACTCCGAATCGGAGCTGAACGCGTCAGCCGCGTGGACGCTGCCGGCCAGCATCATTGCCGCAATCGCCGACAACTGGCCGATTCGCTGAGCGTTGTTGTTCTTCTTCATCCCTACATCCTCGTTTTATTGTTATTAACTGTTCTTCTTATCTAACGCGGTTTACATCTAATGCGGCGCGCGACAGGCCACGCACCGCGTGCTCCCTGCGGGAACGGGCCTGCCCGCTCCCGCCTGTGTAGATCAGCGACCTTTGAACTGGGCCACGTTTGCGCTGTGCGACTCGGTTTTCGGCAGGCCCGCAACCCCCAGGCGCTCGCCGGACTTGGCGTCGAACAGCAGCACTTTCGACGGATCGAACTGCAGGGTCAGGGTTTCACCCACCTGCGGTGCCATGTCCGGCGCCAGGCGGCAGCAGACCTTGGTGTCGTTGAGGTTGACGAACACCAGGGTGTCCGGACCGGTCGGCTCGGTGACCTGCACTTCAGCCTTGATGCTCGGCAGGCCATTGCTCTCGCCGTTCGCCAGCGCAATCTGCTCCGGGCGCAGGCCGAGGATCACTTCGCGGTCTTCGAGACCGGCGTCCTGCATCGCCATCGGCAATTCGCAACGGGCCTGGCCGCTGTCGAGCAGCGCCACCAGACGGCCGTCCTTGCGTTGCAGGCGCAGGGGGATGAAGTTCATCGGCGGCGAACCGATGAAGCTCGCCACGAACAGGTTGGCCGGGTCGTTGTAGATCTCTTTCGGCGTACCGAACTGCTGGATGATCCCGTCCTTCATCACTGCCACCTTGTCGCCCAGAGTCATGGCTTCGATCTGGTCGTGGGTCACGTAGACCGTGGTGGTTTTCAGGCGCTGGTGCATCAGTTTCATTTCAGTGCGCATCTCGACGCGCAGCTTGGCATCGAGGTTGGACAGCGGTTCGTCGAACAGGTAGATCTTCGGTCGGCGCGCCAGGGCCCGGCCCATCGCCACGCGCTGTTGCTGACCACCGGAGAGCTGACCCGGCTTGCGATTGAGCAGGTGCTCGATCTGCAACAGCTTGGCCACGCGGGCGACTTCTTCATCGATCGCCGACTGGCTCATCTTGCGGATCTTCAAGCCGAACTCGATGTTCTCGCGCACGCTCATGGTCGGGTACAGCGCGTAGGACTGGAACACCATGGCGATGTCGCGATCCTTGGGACTCATGCCGCTGACGTCCTGATCGCCGATCATGATCGCGCCGCCGGTGATGGTTTCCAGGCCGGCGATGCAGTTCATCAGGGTCGACTTGCCGCAGCCCGAAGGCCCGACGAGGATCAGGAACTCACCGTCCTTGATCGACAGTTCGATGTTCTTCAGGGTGTCCGGCAGGCCGGCACCGTAGGTCTTGTTTACATTGCGAAGTTCGAGCGTAGCCATGATTACCCCTTGACTGCGCCGGCCGTCAGCCCGCGCACGAAATACTTGCCTGCGACCACATAGACCAGCAGGGTCGGCAGCCCGGCGATCATCGCCGCCGCCATATCCACGTTGTATTCCTTGGCCCCGGTGCTGGTGTTGACCAGGTTGTTCAGCGCCACCGTGATCGGTTGCGAATCACCGCTGGAGAACACCACGCCGAACAGGAAGTCGTTCCAGATCTGGGTGAACTGCCAGATCAGGCAGACCATGATGATCGGGGTGGACATCGGCAGGATGATCTGGCGGAAGATCGTGAAGAAACCCGCGCCATCCAGACGCGCCGCCTTGATCAGCGCATCTGGAATGCTCACGTAGTAATTACGGAAAAACAGCGTGGTAAACGCCAGACCGTAGACCACGTGAATGAACACAAGGCCCGCAGTGGTGCTCGCCAGGCCCATCTTGCCGAGGGTGAACGACGCCGGCAGCAGCACGGTCTGGAACGGCAGGAAGCAGCCGAACAACAGCAGGCCGAAGAACAGCTGCGAACCACGGAAGCGCCAGAACGACAGCACGTAGCCGTTCAACGCACCGATGGCGGTGGAGATGATCACGGCCGGAACGGTGATCTTGATCGAGTTCCAGAAGTAGCCGTCAACGGTGGCCCAGGCTTTCACCCAGCCGATGCCGCTGACCACGGTCGGCCAGCTCAGCAGGTTGCCGGTGGAAATGTCTTCCGGAGTCTTGAAGCTGGTCAGCAGCATGACCACCAGCGGTACCAGATACAGCAGGACCGCGACAATCAGCACCGCGTAGATCGCGATGCGACTCAGGCTGATGGCAGGTTTCGAAGCGAGATTAGTCATGACGCTTGGTCCTCAGCTCGGAGTACAGGTAAGGCACGATGATCGCGAGGATCGCACCGAGCATCAGGATTGCACTGGCCGAGCCCATGCCCATCTGTCCACGGCTGAAGGTGAACGAGTACATGAACATCGCCGGCAAATCGGAGGAGTAACCCGGGCCGCCGGCCGTCATGGCCGCCACCAGGTCGAAGCTCTTGATCGCGATGTGCGCCAGGATCATCACCGCACTGAAGAACACCGGACGCAGGCTTGGCAGCACCACTTTCCAGTAGATGCGCGGCATGCTTGCGCCGTCGATCTGGGCGGCACGGATGATCGATTGATCGACGCCACGCAGACCGGCGAGGAACATTGCCATGATGAAGCCCGAAGCTTGCCAGACCGCCGCGATCACCAGGCAATACACCACGCGATCAGGGTCGATCAGCCAGTCGAGACGGAAGCCTTCCCAGCCCCAGTCCCGCAGCAATTTGTCCAGGCCCATGCCCGGGTTGAGCAGCCATTTCCACGCGGTACCGGTGACGATCATCGAGAGCGCCATCGGGTACAGGTAAATGGTGCGGATAAAGCCTTCGCGACGGATTTTCTGGTCGAGGAAAATCGCCAGTGTCACGCCGATTACGAGGGTGATGCCGATGAACATGCCGCCGAACACGGCCAGGTTTTTGCTCGCCACCCACCAGCGGTCGTTGTCGAACAACCGCGCGTATTGCGCCAGGCCTGCCCACTTGTAGTTCGGCAGGAAGGTCGACGTGGTGAACGACAGGACAAACGTCCAGAGGATATAGCCATAGAAGCCCACCAGAACGATGAACATGCTCGGCGCCAGCACCAGTTTCGGTAGCCAGCGCTGCAATGCGTCGAACGGCGAGGCCTTGCTGAACACAGCAACAGAACTCATGGGAAGATCCAGTAAAGAAGATGAAGGACCGCTGCAAGCTGCGGGCTTCAGGCCGATGCGCGACCCGAAGCTTGCAGCTGCTCTACGCTGGTGTTACTTGGCAGCCTTGATGGCCGTGCCGAGTTTCTTGGCAGCGTCGGCCGGGTCGGCTTTCGGGTCGTTGATGTAGTTGGTCACGACATCAAAGAACGCACCCTGCACGGCCAGCGTGGTGGCCATGTTGTGCGCCATGCTCGGTTGCAGGCCGCCGTTCTTGGCGTCTGCCAGGAAGTCCTTGGCAGCGGTCTGGGCGCACGAGTCGAAACCGTACTTGCCCATGTCGGCGAGCATGTCGTTACGCACCGGGATCGAGCCCTTGTTGATGCTGAAGACTTTCTGGAAGTTTTCACCCAGCACGACTTTGGCGATGTCCTGCTGACCGGCCGCGGTGCCCGCGTCCTTCTGCTTGAACACGGCCAGGGAGTCGATGTTGTAGGTGAACGCCTTGTCGGTGCCCGGGAACGCTACGCACTCGTAGTCCTTGCCGGCGACTTTCTTGGCGGCGGTCCATTCGGACTTGGCCCAGTCACCCATGATCTGCATGCCGGCCTTGCCGTTGATGACCTTGGCCGCTTCCAGGTTCCAGTCCTGGCCTTTGCCGTCGACGTCCATGTAGGTCGCGACTTTCTTCAGCTCGGTCAGGGCCTTGACCATTTCCGGGCCGGTCAGGGCGGCGTTGTCCAGATCGACCAGAGCTTTCTTGTAACCGTCAACGCCCATCACCGACAGCACGACCGCTTCGAACACGGTGCTGTCCTGCCAAGGCTGACCGCCGTGGGCCAGCGGGATGAAGCCAGCAGCCTTGAGCTTGTCGCCGGCGGCGTAGAATTCTTCAAGGGTGGTCGGGGCTTTTTCAATACCGGCTTTCTTGAAGACTTCCGGGTTGATCCACAGCCAGTTAACGCGGTGAATGTTCACCGGCACGGCCACGTAATCACCTTCGAACTTCACGGTATCGGAGACTTTCTTGTCGAGCAGGCTGTCCCACTTTTCCGACTTGGCGACGTCTTTGAGCACGTCAGTGTCGAGCAGGCCGGTCGACGCCCATTCCTGGATGTCCGGGCCCTTGATCTGGGCAACGCCCGGTGGGTTGCCGGCTACCGCACGGCTTTTCAGCACGGTCATGGCCGTCGCACCGCCACCGCCGGCGACAGCGCCGTCTTTCCAGGTGAAACCGTCTTTTTCGACTTGTGCTTTGAGCACATCGACGGCGGCTTTTTCGCCACCGGACGTCCACCAATGCACGACTTCCACCGAACCTTTGGATTCGGCAGCGGAAACACTCAGGGGCAGCACAGCGAGCGGGAACAGGGAGGCGACAGAAATGACAGTAGCGAGGCGAGAAATCGCATTCATCTGAGATGTACCTTTCTTGTTGTTATGCATGCAAGTCTGGTGCTTGCGCTGCATACGAGTTTAAACAGAGCGTTTCCCCCGCAGGTAACGAAGGGACGCGCAAATGTCACCACATGGTTACACAGGAACGCTTCGGGACAGGTGTGCCAGAGCAGTGGCCATGCTCGGTGCCAGCGGCAGACGTGGAATCAGAACGGCCTGCCAGGCGTGGTACAGATCCGGCTTGCCCGCCCAGATATCGGCACTTGGACGGTTCTGCGGGTCGAGTTCGTGATGCCAGCTGCCGTCGCAGCGGTCGATGAAATGGCTTTCGCAAAATTCCCAGAACAGGCGATACCATGTTTCGTACTGCGCATCGCCGGTGCGTTTGAGCAAGGCGCTGGCAGCAGCGCTGGCTTCGGCGTGGGTCCAGTGCAGGCGATGGCGCACCACCGCTTTGTTGTTCCAGTCGAGGGTGTAGACGATGCCCGGCGCACCGTCGACATCCCAGCCATGGCGGCAGTTTTGTTCGAACAGCTTTTGCGCGTCGGTGGCCAGCCAGCCGGGGGTGAG
Source organism: Pseudomonas sp. PHC1 (assembly GCF_046487845.1). NCBI lineage: Bacteria > Pseudomonadati > Pseudomonadota > Gammaproteobacteria > Pseudomonadales > Pseudomonadaceae > Pseudomonas > Pseudomonas sp. PHC1. The sequence goes on along the minus strand of NZ_JBJXHJ010000001.1, from coordinate 383,429 downwards.
CATGCCGGCCTGGACCCGCGCCGCTTCGAGGTGCAGCAACAGCCGCGCCCACTCGAAACCGTGGCCCGGCGTGGTGCCGTAGGGACGGAAACCGTCGGCGGGATTGTCCTGGTTGTAGTCGCGCAGCGGCTGCCAGTCGCGGTCAAAATGCTCGATCACCAGGTAATCGTTGGCAGCGGCGTGACCGTGAATCACCCGCTCGACGATGCGTTGCGCACGCACCAGCCAGCGCGGGTCTTCGGTAACATCGGCCAGCGCAAGGAAGGCTTCGGTGGCGTGCATGTTGCTGTTGGCGCCGCGATAGGCTTCTTCTTCGCGCCAGTCGCGATTGAAGAATTCGCGCATGGCACCTTCTTCCTCGCTCCAGAAATACGTGTCGATGATGTCGATCGCGTCATCCAGCAACGCCTGGGCGCCCGGACGTTGCGCGACCACCGCGGAACTGGCCGCCAGCGCGACGAAAGCATGCAGGTAAGCGTTCTTGCCGGTGTTGCCGTCACGGTGTTCGGCGACGGCGAACCAGCCGCCGTGCAGCGCATCGCGCAACGGACCGCGCAACGCGGCAATGCCGTGATCGACCAGCTCGGCGAATCCCGGCAGACCCTGGATGTGGGCCATGGCGAAACTGTGGGTCATGCGCGCGGTGTTCATGGTTTCGGCTTGCGCGCCGGCTTGTAGCTGACCGCGCTCATCGAGATTACCGAAGCCTTCGGCCAGCCGTGAGGCCTTGGCGAACGCCAGCAGGCGCAGACCTTCGTCGGCGAGCCATTGCTGGTGGGCAGGGGCATTCAGCCAACTGCTGAAGCCCGGATTGAAGTGATCCATGGGTGGCCTTTTTTGTTGTTATGACTGCGGGCAGTCTAAACAACGGGCCGGGAGGGTCTTGTAACGAAGGGGACGGGGTTTGTCACAGACCGGTGACATTCAATCCGCCGATCGCGGTAACTGAAGGGTCACCCGCAACCCGCCTTCACGCAGGTTCTGCAACGTCACTTCACCGCCATGGCTATGGGCAATGTTGCGAGCAATGCCCAAACCGAGACCATAACCCTGCTGCTGCCCCGCCAGCCGGAAGTGCGGCTCGAACACCTGCTCCAACCGCTGCTCCGGTACGCCCGGCCCTTCGTCATCGACATGCAGCACAAACGCACTCTCGTCGTCATCGATGTGCAGGTGGGCGTTCTGGCCGTATTTCAACGCATTGTCGATCAGATTGCCGATGCAGCGCTTGAGCGCCAATGGCTTGCCCGGATACGCCGCCAGCGCCCGCCCCTGCTGGGTCACGCGACCATTGCCGTTGGGCGCCAGATATGGTTCAACCAGGCAGTCGAGCACATGGTTCAGATCCACCGGCTCGATGTTCTCGTGAATGTCGGTGTCCTTCACGCATTGCAGCGCGCCTTTGACCAGCAGCTCCAGCTCGTCCAGATCGCGGCCGAACTTGGTTTGCAGCTGTTCGTCTTCCAGCAATTCGACCCGCAGGCGCAGCCGGGTGATCGGCGTGCGCAGGTCATGGGAAATCGCGCTGAACAACTGACTGCGCTCGGTCAGGTAACGGCTGATGCGCTCGCGCATGGTGTTGAAGGCGCGGCCCACTTCGACCACTTCACTGCCGCCGCCCTCGGCCACCGGCTCGACGTCGGCGCCCAGCGACAAATCCCGCGCGGCCCGCGCCAGACGCTTGAGCGGCCGGCTCTGCCAGTGCACCAGCAGACCGATGAACAACAACAGAAAACCGCTGGTGAAGACGATGAACCACACCTGCTGGGTCGGCAGGCCTTGTTCTTCGAGACTGGTGTAGGGCTCGGGCAGCAGCGAGGCGATGTACAGCCATTCTCCCGGCGCCAATTGAATCTGGGTCACCAGCACCGGTGGATTCACCGGCTCCAGGGTCAAGGCGTAATGCGCCCACGAACGCGGCAACTCATCGAGTTTCAACCCGGCGTTGAAGATGCGCAGGTCATCGGGGCTGACGAAGGTCACCAGAATGTCGGTGTCCTGGCCCAGCGACTGACGCAGCACTTCATCCACCGCTTGCAGTACTGCCGCCTTGCGCGGTGTCACCGGCAGCACTTCCATGCCCAGCGGTTTGTCGTTCAGCGTCACCACAAAACGCGTGCCACCCATACTGCGCAATTGGTCGAGCACCAGCGGCCGATAGGCCACCGGCAGCGAGCGGAAGTAACTGACGCTGGCAGTCATCGAATGGGCAAGGCTGCGAGCGCTGGTAACCAGACCTTCAAGCTGGGTCGCGCGCAATTGGGACACCCAGATCACGCTGGACAGGGTCTGGGCGAACAACACCGCGAGCAGTGTCAGCAGCAGCATTCGCCCGAGCAGCGAACGCGGCATCGGCACTTTGCGCGCAGTGGTGCGCAGGAACTCAATGACCATTGCCGGCAACCACATTGGCTGCCAGTTGGTAGCCGCTGCCACGCACGGTGCGGATCAGGCGTGGCGGTTTTTCGGTGTCGCGCAGACGCTGGCGCAAGCGGCTGACGGCCATGTCGACGATACGGTCGAGGGGCATCAGGTCGCGGCCACGGGTGGCGTTGCCAATGGTGTCGCGGTCGAGGATTTCCTGTGGGTGATCGAGGAACAGTTTGAGCAGGGCGAAATCAGCGCCGGACAGAATCACTTCCTCGCCGTCGGCGTGAAACAGCCGATGGCTGACCATGTCCAGCCGCCATTCATCGAACGCCAGCACTTCACTGCCGCTGCGTTCCTGGCCGAATTGGGCACGACGAAGCAGGGCCTTGATCCGGGCTTGCAGTTCACGGGGGCTGAAGGGTTTGCCGAGGTAATCGTCGGCGCCGAGCTCCAGGCCGATGACCCGGTCGGCTTCGTCGGAACTGGCGGTGAGCATGATGATCGGCACCTGGGCCTGACGCGGATGCTGGCGCACCCAGCGACACAGACTGAAGCCGTCTTCATCCGGCAGCATCACATCGAGGATCACCAGATCGCTCGGCGCTTCGTTCAGCGCCTGACGGAAACCGGCACCATCCGCCGTGGCCCGTACCTGAAAACCCGCGCGGGTCAGGTAGGTTTCCAGCAACTCGCGTATCTCCTGGTCATCATCGACCAACAAAATCGACTTGTTGACTGAGCTCACTTCGAAGGCATCCTTGTTGTTGGAATTGGGCGGATTATGCCTGATGTGTAGACCGATCGTTCCCACGCTCTGCGTGGGAATGTATCAAGGGACGCTCCGCGTCCAGTGACGCGGAGCGTCACGGGCTGCATTCCCACGCAGACGGTTCGACGTGGGAACGATCTTCAGCCTTCCTGTTCGAGCGCCACGCCTGCACCGACGAGACCCGAGTACGGCGCCGTCACCAGCCACACCGGAATCCCCTTGAAGTAATCGCTCATGCAGCCCTTGTCGGCAAAGCTGCGGGCGAAACCGCTTTCGAGGAAGAAATCGGCAAAACGCGGAATCACGCCGCCGACGATGTACACCCCGCCACGGCCGCCAGTGGTCAGCACGTTGTTGCCGGCCACCCGACCGAGCCAGCAGCAGAACTGCTCCAGCACTTCCAGGGCGATCGGGTCGCCTGCAAGCCCTGCGGCCGTGATCGCTTCCGGTGTGTCGAGTTTGGGTTCGTGACCATCCACCGCGCAGATCGCCCGATAGACTCGAGGCAAACCGCCGCCGCTCAATGCGGTTTCCGCGCTGACGTGGCCGATTTCATTGTAGATGTGCTGCCAGAGCTGGGTTTCACGCGGACTGCTTAACGGCAGATCGACGTGACCGCCCTCTCCCGGCAACGCGGCAAACCGCCCCTCACCCAGATCAAGCAACGTGCCGACGCCCAGCCCCGTGCCCGGGCCGATCACCACCGCCGGGCGCAATGGCTCCGGCGTACCTTCGCAAACCACGCGGAATTCGCCGGGCTGCAAACGGGTCATGCCCAGCGCCATCGCCGAAAAGTCGTTGACCAGCAACAGCTGATCGACCTGCAAGGTCTGGCAGAACGCCTTGCGGCTCAGGCGCCAGTGGTTGTTGGTGAACTTGAATTCATCGCCGCTCACCGGCCCCGCCACCGACAGGCACACCGAGCCGATGGCGCCCGGCGCCAGACCGAGCCCGCTCAGGTAGAGGCTGATCGCCTCTTCCGGGCTGGCATGGTCGGCCGTGGCCAGCACCTGAACCGATTCGAGCTGCTGATCTTTCCACAACGCGAACCGCGCGTTGGTGCCTCCGATGTCACCGACCAAAGCCAGTTTCAATTAAGCGTCTCCAGGGCAGAAGTGAAGGCGCTGGCGCCCTGCTCCGCCGAGCTGAAGGCCAAACGCATGAAGCCAAACAGTTCGCGGCCGCTGCCGATGTTGTTGCCCAACAGGCCTTTGGCGGGTTCGCGCGCTGCGAATTCGGCGGCGTCCACCTTGATTTCCAAAGTGCCTTTGACGCCATCGACGCGGATGATATCGCCCTCTTGCACGCGCGCCAAAGCGCCGCCTACATAAGCCTCGGGGCTGACGTGAATGGCCGCCGGGATTTTCCCCGACGCACCGGACATGCGCCCGTCCGTCACCAGTGCGACCTTGAAGCCGCGATCCTGCAGCACGCCGAGGAACGGCGTCATCTTGTGCAGCTCCGGCATGCCGTTGGAACGCGGGCCCTGGAAGCGCATCACCGCGACAAAATCCTTCTCCAGCAGACCGGCCTTGAAAGCGTCGGCCAGATCCTGCTGATCCTGGAACACCATGGCCGGCGCTTCGACGATCTGGTTTTCCAGCGCCACGGCGGACACCTTCATCACACCGCGACCGAGGTTGCCTTCCATCACCCGCAAACCGCCCTCTGCCGAGAACGCACGGGCCACCGGGCGCAGGATGTTTTCGTCGAGACTTTCAGTCGGGCCTTCGCGCCACACCAGCTTGCCGTTATCGAGGAACGGCTCCTTGGTGTACTGGCTCAGGCCATGGCCGAGCACGGTGTTGACGTCTTCGTGCAACAGGCCTGCTTCGAGCAGTTCGCGGATCAGAAACGACATGCCGCCCGCCGCCTGGAAGTGGTTGATGTCAGCCTTGCCGTTCGGGTAGACGTGGCTCAGGGTCGGCACGACTTCGGAGAGGTCGGCCATGTCCTGCCAGGTCAGTTGAATGCCCGCCGCCATGGCGATGGCCGGCATGTGCAGGGTGTGGTTGGTCGAGCCACCGGTGGCGTGCAGCGCGACGATCGAGTTGACCAGCGCCTTCTCGTCGACGATTTCGCCGATCGGCAGGAAGTTGCCGTTCTGTTTGGTCAGGCGCGTGACCTGGTGCGCGGCTTCGCGAGTCAAGGCCTCACGCAGCGGCGTGTTCGGGTTGACGAACGAGGCGCCCGGCAGGTGCAGGCCCATGACTTCCATCAGCAACTGGTTGGTGTTGGCGGTGCCGTAGAAAGTGCAGGTGCCGGGGCTGTGGTAGGACTTCATTTCCGATTCCAGCAGCTCTTCGCGGGTCGCCTTGCCTTCGGCGTACTTCTGCCGCACGTCGGCTTTTTCCTTGTTGGAAATCCCCGAGACCATCGGCCCGCCCGGTACGAAAATCGTCGGCAGGTGGCCGAAACGCAGGGAACCCATCATCAGGCCCGGCACGATCTTATCGCAGATGCCGAGCATCAGCGCGCCGTCGAACATGTTGTGCGACAGCGCCACCGCCGTCGACATCGCGATCACTTCGCGGCTCGGCAGGCTCAGTTCCATGCCCGGCTCGCCCTGGGTCACCCCATCGCACATGGCAGGCGTACCGCCGGCGAACTGACCGACCGAGCCGATTTCGCGCAGGGCGTTCTTGATTTGTTCCGGGAAGACTTCGTACGGCTGGTGCGCCGAGAGCATGTCGTTATATGACGAAACAATTGCAATGTTCGCCGAGTTCATCATCCGCAGGCTGTGCTTGTCTTCGCTGCCACACCCGGCCACGCCGTGGGCGAAGTTGGCGCACTGCAACTTGCCGCGCATCGGCCCGTCGGTGGCGGCACCGCGAATCAGTGCAAGGTAAGCCTGACGCGTGGCGCGGCTGCGGGCGATAAGCCGTTCGGTGACCTCAAGAACGCGGGGATGCATGTGTAGAACTCCAGGCTAACGGATGTGGCGACCTGATTGTCTATGCTGATCAAAGAGCCCGCACGCGTGGGATGACGGGCGGTTTTCTTGATCATTCGGACCAGTTGATTCAGGTCACTCGTTGTAGATAAAACAAAATATTGCCACTAAAAAGGCTTGTTTTCTATTTTTATGCGAATAATCTTGTAATTCCAACAACAAAACGACGGCGGCGCTGTTCAATGACTCTTCGAATCGCAATCAATGGTTTTGGCCGCATCGGCCGTAATGTCCTGCGCGCACTGTATACCCAAGGCTATCGTCAGGATCTGCAGATCGTCGCCATCAACGATCTGGGCGACAGCGCGATCAATGCGCATCTGCTCAAGTACGACACCGTTCATGGCACTTTCGACGCCGAAGTTGCCCATGACAACGAGAGCCTGACCGTCAACGGCGACCGGATTTCGGTCAGCGCCATCCGCAACCCGGCCGACCTGCCCTGGGCTGCGGAAAAGATTGATGTGGTGTTCGAATGCACCGGTCTGTTCACCGACCGCGCCAAAGCCGCCGCGCATATTACCGCCGGCGCACGCAAAGTGATTATCTCGGCCCCGGCCAAAGGCGCCGATGCCACCGTCGTTTATGGTGTGAACCACGACATCCTGCGCCAGTCGCACCAGATCATCTCCAACGCCTCGTGCACCACCAACTGCCTGGCCCCGGTGGCTCAGGTGCTGCACCGCGAACTGGGCATCGAAAGCGGTCTGATGACCACCATCCACGCCTACACCAACGACCAGAACCTGACCGACGTCTATCACACCGACCCGTACCGCGCCCGCTCCGCCACCCAGAACATGATCCCGAGCAAGACCGGCGCCGCCGAAGCCGTGGGCCTGGTGTTGCCGGAGCTGGCCGGCAAGCTGACCGGCATGGCTGTGCGCGTACCGGTGATCAATGTGTCGCTGGTTGACCTGACCGTGCAGTTGAAGCGCGAAGCGTCTGCCGATGAAGTCAATGCACTGATGAAAGCTGCGAGCCAGCATTCGAAGATTCTCGGCTACAACACCCTGCCGCTGGTTTCGAGCGACTTCAACCACAACCCGCTGTCGTCGATCTTCGACGCCAACCACACCAAATCCAGCGGCAAACTGCTGAAAGTGCTGGCCTGGTACGACAACGAGTGGGGCTTCTCCAACCGCATGCTCGATAACTGCCTGGCGCTGTGTAACGCCGAATAAACGCCTAACCCCTGTGGAAGCGAGCTTGCTCCCACAAGGTCGGTTGCCTGTCAAAGTAATCAAAATCAAGGCTTGACCACTCGAGCGGATGATAAGCATTATCATCCGCTCGAAATGGATCAGGTCTCTCCGTGAGTCAATCACACTTCAATCACGTGTTCCTCGCCCAGCGCACGTCACTGCTGCGAACCCTGGAACGGATGGTCAACAACCACAGCACCGCCGAAGACCTGTTGCAGGAAACCTACCTGCGCGTCACCCGGGCGCTGAGCGAACGGGCCATCGATCACCTTGAACCCTTTGTCTTCCAGACCGCGCGCAATCTGGCGCTGGACCATTTGCGTGCGCGCAAGATCCATTCGCGGACCATGGTCGACGATGTGCCGCAAGACGTGGTGCACAGCGTCGCCGCCCCCGCCAGCAGCGCCGAAGACGCCGCCCACGCCGAGCAATTGCTGGAGCGCCTGAACGTGAGCCTCGCTGAACTCAGCCCCCGCCAGCAGCAGATTTTCATCCTCAGTCGCCTGCACGGGCACAGCTATCAGCACATCGCCGAAGCATTGAGCGTCTCCCCCAGCACGGTGCAGAAAGAACTCAAACTGATCATGACCATCTGCCTCAGTGTCGCCGAACGTTTGAATGGCAACTGATGCTGTAGGGCCTTTCTGTAAACCTCAGGAGCGACTGCACTGATCATCGGGCTTTGTTACCCTTGCCCGACTTTTACGCTTCACTAAAAAAACAGCCGTGCACAGACACTGCCGAGGAAACACCGTGACGGACACCCACCGCTCCCCTTCGCCTTCATCGGCGCAGGACGCCGCCAGCGCAATGGACCAGGCTCTGGACTGGCTCATCGTGCTCGGCAGTCCGGACGAGGAGCAGACCCGGCAATTCCATGCCTGGCTGGCGGCCGATCCGTTGAATGCCGAGGCGTTCGCCAAGGCCCAGGCGATCTGGGATGGCCCGCAGATCGCCGAATGCGCGCAGAACCTCGCGGCCAAACCGAAGAAAGTCACCGTCCTCACGCATCTGCGCCCGCACTGGAAACCGCTGGCCACCGCCGCCGTGCTGCTGCTCGGGATGTTCAGTTTCAGCAACCTGCCGATGCGTTTGCAGGCCGATCACCTGACCGTGGTCGGCGAGCGTCAGCGCCTGCAGCTCGAGGACGGCTCGAAAGTCTTGCTCAACACCAATTCCGCCTTCTCCAGCACGATCAACGATCAGCAACGGGTCGCGCGGCTGTATCAGGGCGAAGCGTTTTTCGAGATCCCGGCCAGCCGCAGCCAGCCACTGGAAATCGACGCCGGCCCAGTGAAAGCCAGCGTGCGCGACACCGCGTTTGCCGTGCGCTATCTCGACGGCGTGGCGCAGGTGCGGGTGCAGCGCGGCGATGTCGACTTGCGGGCGACCCGTGATGATGCGCGGGTGCGGCTGTCCGCCGGGGAAAGCATCCGCATCGGCCCGAACGGTTTCGACCACCCGGCCAAGGTCGACGCCGCCACCGATCTGGCCTGGGTGCAAGGTCGGCTGATCTTCGAGAACTGCCCGCTGAATCAGGTGCTGGCCGAACTGCGCCGCTACTATCCGGGCTTTATCATCAACACCAACGAACAGTTGGCTGACGTTGCCGTCACCGGCAACTACCGTCTCGACCAGCCGCTGGACGTGGTGCGTTCGCTTGCTCACATCACCTCGGCCAGGCTTCGGGAATTCCCGGCGTTGGTGATATTGAACTAAATGAGAATTATTTTTACTCGATAGCCAATGCTCGTTCGTCTCGTTATAGCCAATGCAATTGATTCGCATCTCGCGAGATCAATCAGCACCTATAAAGATTCGTGCGACACGGAGCGCTATCGATGTCCTCTCGCCTTACCCGCCAGACTTCTTCCCCTTCCCGCGTGCTGTCGCTGCTGACCGCTGCCATCCTGATGGCCGGCACCGCGCCGCTGATGGCCGCCACCGAACAGCCGACGCGCAACATGGGCGACTACGCGTTCGCCATTGCCCAGCAACCGCTGGTGTCGGCGCTCAACGCGTTCACCGCTGTCACGGGCTGGCAGGTCGGCTTGCCGGCGGAGTTGGGTCAGGACGTGTCGTCACCGGGTGTGCGCGGTTCGCTGCCACCGGAAAAAGCCCTGGAGCGCCTGTTGGTGGGGACCAACCTGAGCTTCCGCAAACTGAGCAACAACAACGTCGTGCTGGAAAAACGCGCCAGCAGCGGCGCACTCAACCTCGATCAGGTGACCATCAGCGCCACCCGTCAGGAACAGTCGGTGAACAGCGTGCCCAGCACGGTCACCGTGCACACCCGCGAAGAGCTCGACCGCAACAACGTCAACACCATCAAGGATCTGGTGCGCTACGAGCCGGGCGTGTCCGTCGGCGGCGCCGGCCAGCGCGGCGGGATCAGCGGCTACAACATCCGCGGCATCGACGGCGACCGGATTCTGACCCAGGTCGACGGGGTCGAAGTCCCGGACGGTTTCTTCAACGGCCCGTACGCCAAGACCCAACGCAACTACGTCGACCCGGAAATCATCAAGCGCGTCGAAATCCTCCGTGGCCCGGCCTCGGTGCTGTACGGCAGCAATGCCATCGGCGGCGCCGTCAGCTACTACACCCTCGACCCGGACGACATCATCAAGCCTGGCAAAGACGTCGGTGCCCGCCTGAAGACCGGCTACAGCTCCGCCGACGAAAGCTGGCTGAAATCCGCCACCGTCGCCGGCCGCACCGACCAGTTCGACGGTTTGCTGCACTACAGCCAGCGTGACGGCCATGAAACCGATTCCTACGGCAGCAACAACGGCACCGGCCTTGAGCGCACCGCCGCCAACCCGGAAGACGTCAAAGCCACCAACGTGCTGGCCAAGATCGGCTGGAACTACAACGAAGGTTCGCGCCTGGGCCTGACCTATGAAAAGTACAAGGATGATCGCGACACCGATCAGAAAAGCGCTTACGGCGGCCCGTACTTCAACGGTGCCCCGACAATCCCGCACAGCGTGCTGCCCGGCGGCATGTACCAGTGGCGCACCGGCAACGACACCATCACCCGCGAGCGCTTCGGCCTGGAGCACAGCTTCGAGCTCAACAGCCTGCTGGCGGACAACGTGAAATGGAGCCTCAACCACCAGACTGCCAAGACCGATCAGAGCACCGACGAGTTCTACTACCCGATCACCCGTAAAGTGCTGCGCACCCGCGACACGATCTACGAAGAAAAACAGTGGGTCTTCGACGCGCAACTGGACAAGGCCTTCAGCCTCGGCGCCACCGATCACGTGCTGACTTACGGCACCACCCTCAAGCAGCAGAAAGTCACCGGCTCGCGCAGCGGCGACGGCAAGTGCCTGGCGGTCGGTCGCGGCTGCACCGCCATCGGCGCCACCAGCGCAGCTGACGTGCTGAAAAAATCCAGTGACTTCCCGGACCCGACCCTCAACACCTACAGCCTGTTCGCCCAGGATCAGATCAGTTGGAACGACTGGACCTTCCTGCCTGGCCTGCGCTACGACTACACCCGGCTCAAGCCGCACATCACCCAGGAATTTCTCAACACCGTGGCCGCCGACGGCAATGGCACGGTCAGCGACGAGAACAAGACCTGGCATAAAGTCTCGCCGAAATTCGGCCTGACCTATGCCCTGACCGAAAACTACACCTGGTACGGTCAGTACGCCGAAGGCTTCCGCACCCCGACCGCGAAAGCGCTGTATGGCCGCTTCGAGAACAGCACCACCGGCTACAACGTGGCGCCGAACCCGGACCTGGAACCGGAAAAAAGCAAAAGCTATGAAACCGGCCTGCGCGGCAACTTCGAGCAAGGCTCGTTCGACGTGGCGGTGTTCTATAACAAGTACCGCGACTTCATCAACGAAGACGCCGTCACCCCGGGCTACGACGAGCTGACCTTCCAGTCGAGCAACATCAAGCACGCGACCATCAAGGGCGCCGAAGTCAAAGGTCGCCTGAACCTCGATTCGTTCGGCGCGCCGCAAGGCCTGTACACACAAGGCTCGATTGCCTACGCCTACGGTCGCAACAACGACAACGGCGAGCCGCTCAACAGCGTCAATCCGCTGACCGGCGTGTTCGGCCTGGGTTACGACCAGGACAACTATGGCGGCCTGCTGAGCTGGACCGTGGTCAAGAAAAAGGACCGCGTCGACGACAGCAACTTCAAGTCGCCGGACGGTGTGAGCAGTCAGTTCAAGACCCCGGGCTTCGGCATTCTTGATCTGACCGGCTATTACAAAGTCACCGATGACGTCACCGTCAGCGGCGGTCTCTACAACCTGACCGACAAGAAGTACTGGCTGTGGGATGACGTGCGCGGTTACGACAGCGTCGGCGAAGCCTCGGTGACGCAACCGGCCAACCTTGATCGCCTGACCCAGCCGGGCCGCAACTTCGCGATCAACCTGGTCTGGGATATCTGATCCGGATGACCTCACGGCGCCTGTACATGGCCGCGCCGTGAGGTTTTTTTACTGTCCGGCGTTTGCCCGTTCGTCTCGTTATCAAGCGCCTCTTCTTTTCAAGGACATCTCATGAGCACCCCGGAAAAAGCCCTGCGTTCGCAACGCCTGAACCAGATCACCCACGAGCCGCACAGCAAGCTCGATGCGCTGGTCAAGGCCCACGCACCGTTCGAGACCCGCGCCAATTTCGCCCGCTTCGTGGTCGCGCAGTACCTGTTCCAGTCAGAGCTGGTGTCGCTGTACAACGATGCCGAACTGACCGCCATCGTTCCTGACCTGCCGGCCCGCTGCCGCGCCGAAGCCGCCAAGGCCGACCTCGCCGACCTCGACACCGAAGTCCCTGCACCGGTGGCCGGCGCGGTGAAGAACCCGAGCAAGGCCCGCGCCCTGGGCTGGATCTTCGTGTCGGAGGGCTCCAAGCTCGGCGCCGCGTTTCTGATCAAACGCGCCGTCGCGCTGGACCTGAGCGAAACCTTCGGCGCCAGACACTTGGGCGAGCCTGAGGGCGGTCGCGCTGAAGGCTGGAAGCGCTTCGTGCGCACCCTCGATTCGCTGCAATTCAGTGCCGAAGAGGAAGCCGAAGTGGAGCAAGGCGCGATCGATGCGTTCAATCGCTTCACCGTGCTGCTGGAACAGGCTTACGCCACAGAAACCGAACCGGCCTGATCCTGGCCACACCGCAAAACCCTGTGCGAGCTGGCTTGCCAGCTCCCACAAGGAATTGCGTAAGTCTGTAAGATTCTCCCCCCTGTCACCCAAGCCTCTCGCCTAGCCCATGCCCCAACCCGCCGCCTCCCGACTCGCCCGCCTGCTGTTCGGCCTGCTTGCCTATGTCAGCCTCGGCATCGGCCTGATCGCCATCGTCGTGCCCGGCCTGCCGACCACCGAGTTCATCCTGCTCGCGGCCTGGGCCGCGACCCGCAGTTCGCCGCGCCTGAGTGCCTGGCTGGACAACCATCGACTGTTCGGGCCGATCCTGAGCAACTGGCGCCACGGCAAGATCATCGCCCGCAAGGCCAAGGTCAGCGCCACGGTCAGCATGGTGCTGTGCGCCACGTTGATGCTGGTGATGCTCGATCACGGCTGGCCGATCTATCTGGCGATCGCAGGCATGACCCTGGGCAACCTGTGGATCTGGTCGCGACCGGAAGCATTGCCGAAGATTTCCTGATTTTTCCGTTGTTTTCAGGGCATTTAACCGCGCAAACGTTTAGCCATGACCGTTCGTCGGCATGCACCTCATGCACCCTCGCCTCGCGCCGATGAACATTGAATGGCGCTGAATGGATTTGGCGAACCGGGCACCTCCCAGCCCGTAGCCAACAGCTCATCCATTCGCGAGAACGTCCCATGTTCGACTCTCTGTCCATCCGCCTGAAAATCGTCCTGCTCTCCGGCCTGTGCCTGCTCGGTGTGGTCGCACTGATCGTTGGCATCAACATTTACCAGACCAACCAGAACGACGAACTGGTCAGTGCTTCCAGCAGCAAGATGCTCACCGCCAGCGTGCAGAACCTGTTGCAGGCCAAGGCTGCCGAGCAAGCGGTGCGGGTGCAGAAAACCTTCGGCGAAAGCCTGTTGGTGATCACCGCGCTGGCCGACCAGATCCAGGACATGCGAGCGATGGGCGCCAAGCGTTCGCTGGACGCCGGCGCCCTGCGTGAAGAGCTGAACCAGAGCCTGAAAACCGCCTTCGAACGCAACAGCAAGGTGCTTGGCATCTGGCTGGCATTCGAACCCAACGGGCTGGACGGCAAGGACAGCGAATTCGCCAACGATGCCGCGCGCCAGTCCAACGAGGCGGGACGTTTCGCCAGTTACTGGAGCCGTGCTGCGGGTTCGTCGCTGAACACGATCATGGTCGAAGACGACATGAACAAGACCACCCTCAGCGTCAGCGGCACGCCTTACAACAGCTGGTACACCTGCCCTCGCGACAACAAGCGCACCTGCCTGCTCGACCCGTATGCCGACACCGTGGGCGGCAAGGAAATGCTCATGACGACCATTTCCGTGCCGCTGCTGGTGGATGGCAAGGCCATCGGCGTGGTCGGTGTCGACATCGCCCTCGACGCCCTGCAAGCGGCAGCCGTGGACTCCCAGCGTGACCTGTTCAACAGCGCCGGACACATGCTGATCGTGTCCGGCAGCGGCGTGCTCGGTGCCTACAGCGCGGATGCCGGCAAGGTCGGCAAGAGCATCGGCGACACCCTCGGCGCCGAGGGCAAGGACATCCTGCAACTGCTCAGCGCCGGCAGCCCGAAAATTCTTGAGCAGGGCGACGTGATCCGCGCCGTGTATCCGGTCAACCCGATTGCCGATTCCAAGGCCTGGGGCGTGGTCATCGACCTGCCGAAACAAGTGCTGCTGGCCGACTCGGTCAAGCTGCAGGCGGTGCTCGATGACGCGCAGCAAACCGGCACGATTACCGCGTTGGCGGTGGCCGTGATCGCCGGTCTGATCGGTCTGCTGCTGATCTGGCTGACCGCCTCCGGCGTGACCCGTCCGATCAACAGTGTCGCCGAGATGCTGAAGAACATCGCCAGCGGCGAAGGCGACCTGACCCAGCGCCTGAACTACACCAAAAAGGATGAGCTGGGCGAACTGGTGAACTGGTTCAACCGCTTCCTCGACAAGCTGCAACCGACCATCGCCCAGATCAAACAGAGCATCACCGAGGCCCGCGGCACCGCCGATCAATCGTCGGAAATCGCCCGCCAGACCAGTGAAGGCATGCAGGTGCAGTTCCGCGAGATCGATCAGGTGGCCACCGCCTCCAACGAAATGAGCGCCACCGCCCACGATGTGGCCAACAGTGCCTCGAACGCTGCCAACGCCGCAAAAGGCGCCGACCAGTCGGCCAAGGACGGCATGTCGATCATCGAGCGCAGCACCCGCGACATCAATCAATTGGCCGATGAAGTCAGCAAAGCGGTGACCGAAGTCGAAGAGCTGGCGGTCAACAGCGAGCAGATCGGTTCGGTGCTGGAAGTGATCCGCAGCATCGCCGAGCAGACCAACCTGCTGGCGCTGAATGCCGCGATCGAAGCGGCCCGCGCCGGTGAAAGCGGTCGTGGTTTTGCGGTGGTGGCCGACGAAGTCCGTAACCTGGCCAAGCGCACCCAGGATTCGGTGGAAGAAATCCGCGTGGTCATCGAACGCATCCAGACCGGCACCCGTGGCGTGGTCGCCACCATGCACTCAAGCCAGACCCAGGCCCACAACAACGCCGGGCAGATCCGCCAGGCCGTGGATGCCCTGGGCAAGATCAGCGATGCGGTCACCGTGATCAGCGACATGAACCTGCAAATCGCCAGCGCCGCCGAACAGCAGAGCGCCGTGGCCGAAGAGGTCAACCGCAACGTCTCGGCCATCCGCACCGTCACCGAGACCCTGACCGAACAGGCTACAGAATCGGCGGCGATCAGCAGCCAGCTCAACGCCCTGGCCAGTCAGCAGATGAAATTGATGGATCAGTTCCGCGTCTGATCTCCCCTCGACCGCTGATCGTTCCCACGCTCGGCGTGGGAATGCAGCCCAGGACGCTCCGCGTCCCGCTCCTGAACTGGAGCGCAGAGCATGGGAACGATCTCGTCATCTGTTCTATGATCAGGCCCTCTTCCGGAGGGCCTTCGATGACTGATCTGCTCACGTCCATTCAAGCCGCACTCGGCTTGTCCCGCATGCCGATTCCGTTCACTGGCGAGGGTGCCCTGCCCTCGGCGTTTGCCGTCACCGACCTGGCCTGCGCAAGCATTGCCGCTGCCGGGCAAGCCGTCGCCGAACTCCTTCAGCAGCAAACCGGCCACTTGCCCGGTATTGAAGTCGACCGCCGCCTCGCCTCGTTCTGGTTCGCCACGTCGCTACGGCCGATCGGCTGGGAAGTCCCGCCGCTATGGGATCCGGTAGCCGGTGACTACGCGACCAGGGACGGCTGGATTCGTCTGCACACCAACGCCCCGCATCACCGCGCTGCCGCTCAAAGCGTGCTCGGCGCCTGTACCGACCGCGCAGCCATGGCGGCGAAAGTCGCGCAATGGGCCAGTGCCGATCTGGAGCAAGCGGTGGTCGAGGCCAAGGGTTGCGCTGCCCAAATGCGCAGCTGGGCGCAGTGGCAGAAACATCCGCAAGGGTTGGCGGTGAATGCCGAACCCTTGGTGCATTTCAGTAACGGGAAAGAACAAGCCCCTCGCCCCTGGCAAGGCTCGGTGGCGCGACCGTTGGCCGGGCTCAAGGTGCTCGATCTGACCCGCGTACTGGCCGGCCCGACCGCCAGCCGCTTACTCGCGGGACTGGGCGCCAATGTGCTGCGCATCGACCCACCGACCTGGAACGAACCCGGCGTGGTGCCGGAAGTGACCCTCGGCAAACGTTGTGCACGGCTGGATCTGCATGCTCCGGCAGATCGCGCAGTGTTCGAAAGCCTGCTCAAGGATGCGGACATTCTGTTGCACGGCTATCGCGCCGACGCCCTTGAACATCTCGGCTTCGGTATCGAACGTCGCCGGCAATGGGCGCCGGGGCTGATCGACGTCTGCCTCAACGCTTACGGCTGGAGCGGCCCGTGGCAGAACCGCCGAGGCTTCGACAGCCTGGTGCAGATGAGCAGCGGAATCGCCGAGGCCGGACAGCGCTGGAAGCAGGCGGACAAACCGACACCGCTGCCGGTGCAGGCACTGGATCATGCGACGGGGTATCTGATGGCGGCGAGCGTGATTCGGTTGCTGGCTGAACGGTTACGCCGCGGTCGAGGTGGGTCGGCACGGTTGTCGCTGGCGCGGACGGCGAAGTTGTTGATCGAGCATGAGCAAGGGACGGATGAAGCGTTGCGTCCGGAGGATGCAAAGGATCAGAGCTTGCAGGTGGAGCAGACGCCGTGGGGGGCGGCGCATCGATTGCTTGCACCGCTTCGTATTGCTGGAACGCCATTGCAGTGGGCATTGCCAGCAACAGAATTGGGCTCACATCGGGCGCAATGGTGAGTTCTCCAGCGCTTTGGCGTGCTTGCTCGCGAATAGGCCAGAACGAACAAAACCAGAATCAGGATTCATCCGAGCGACTCAAGGACATCCACCACACCCGCGCCGTAAGAAACCCGAGCATCGCCGGCCAGTCGTAAGCCCCCCTGATAGTCGAGCCGCAATCTCACAGAGACAACACGCCGCTGTACAACCCGTAGGCCGCGAGCCCGGCCCCGGCGATCACACAGGTGAAAATCCCCTTCTCGAGCGTGGTGAACAGCGGCTCGCCCTGCTCATGCTTGGCCTTGGCGAACAGGATCACCCCCGGCGCATACAGCAGCGCCGAGAGCAGCAGGTATTTCATCCCGCCGGCATACAACAGCCACACCGCGTAACACAGCGCGATGCCGCCGATCAGCAGATCCTTGGTGCGTTCGGCGGAGGCATGTTCATAGGTTTCACCCCGGCCGCTGAGCAACACGGCGTAGGCCGCCGACCACAGGTACGGCACCAGAATCATCGACGAGGCGAGGTAAATCAGGCTGGTGTAAGTACCGGCGGAAAACAGCGTGATCAACAGAAAAATCTGGATCATCACGTTGGTCAGCCACAACGCATTGACCGGCACATGGTTGGCGTTTTCCTTTTTCAGAAACGCCGGCATCGTATTGTCCCTGGCGGTGGCGAACAGGATCTCCGCGCACAGCAGCGCCCACGACAGCAACGCACCGAGCAACGAAATGGCCAGGCCCACGCTGATCAGCAGCGCGCCCCATGGCCCGACAATGTGTTCCAGCACGGCGGCCAACGACGGGTTCTGCAAGGTCGCCAGTTCCGGCTGACTCATGATCCCCAGCGACAGCACATTGACCAGCACCAGCAGCGCCAGCACACCGATGAAACCGATCACCGTGGCCCGGCCCACATCGGTGCGCTTCTCCGCCCGGGCCGAGTAGACACTGGCGCCTTCGATACCGATGAACACGAACACCGTGACCAGCATCATGTTGCGCACCTGATCCATCACGCCGCCGAAGTTCGGGTTGCTGCGGCCCCAGATGTCGCGGGTAAAAATCTCGGCCTTGAACGCCACGGCGGCAATGACCACGAACATGATCAATGGAATGATCTTGGCCACGGTGGTCAACTGATTGATCAGCGCCGCCTCCTTGATCCCGCGCATCACCAGAAAATGCACGGCCCACAGCAACACCGAAGCGCAGCCGATGGCAATCGGCGTGTTGCCCTGACCGAACACCGGAAAGAAGTAGCCGAGGGTGCTGAACAGCAACACGAAATACCCGACGTTGCCCAGCCAGGCGCTGATCCAGTAACCCCAGGCGGAAGAAAACCCCATGTAGTCGCCGAACCCGGCCTTGGCGTAGGCATACACGCCGGAGTCCAGTTCCGGTTTGCGATTGGCCAGGGTCTGGAACACGAAGGCCAGGGTGAGCATGCCGATCGCCGTGATCCCCCAACCGATCAGGATGGCCCCGGCATCGGCGCGGGCCGCCATGTTCTGTGGCAAAGAGAAAATCCCTCCGCCGATCATCGATCCGACCACCAGGGCGATCAGTGCGCCAAGGCGCAGCTTTTGCGTCGGTTGCGACATTCCAGCGTCTCCTGGTTCCAGAGCGGCGATGGCCGCAAAACCGTTATGCAACCGGTTTTTAACTAAATGGATAAAGCGTAATGACGTTCATTGAATAATGCCAATCAACACCCCGTTTTATATATAGCCATCGGCACTAACGCATAGCGCGTTCGGATAATTTTGTGCGCAAATCCTGATAAATCAATTCTGTACTGAAAACAGCGGTGAAAAATTTGCCAAACCCTGAAAAAGAACTAGCGTCATAACTCGAAAGTAATAGGAGCAATTCCTATTCATATCGAAAAAAGCCTCTAGTACGGGCTTTACAGACAATAGCTTTATGCCTTTATCCGGTTCATAAGTCATTCATTAACAATGGAATGTGACCATGCACTGATCTAAGTCAGCTGTTTGAATAGCCAACAGAACTACGCTGTGAACTCTTCTCTCCTGCAATGGAGTCATGCAATGTCTGAAGCTCCCGGAAAACTGCGACTAGGTGCACTGGTTGCATTGGTAGTCGGCTCAATGATCGGTGGCGGGATATTCTCTTTGCCACAAAACATGGCCGCCAGTGCCGACGTCGGCGCGGTACTGATCGGCTGGGCCATCACCGCTGTCGGCATGCTCACCCTCGCTTTCGTCTTTCAAACCCTGGCCAATCGCAAGCCTGACCTGGACGGCGGTGTCTACGCCTACGCCAAGGCCGGTTTCGGCGACTACATGGGTTTCTCCTCGGCCTGGGGCTACTGGATCAGTGCCTGGCTGGGCAACGTCGGTTACTTCGTTCTGCTGTTCAGCACCCTCGGTTACTTTTTCCCGATTTTTGGGGAAGGCAACACCGTTGCTGCCGTGATCGGTGCCTCTGTCCTGTTGTGGGCCGTGCACTTTCTGGTACTGCGCGGGATCAAGGAAGCGGCGTTCATCAACCTCGTGACCACCGTCGCCAAGGTCGTGCCGCTGCTGCTGTTCGTCCTGATAGCGATCTTCGCCTTCAAACTGGACATTTTCACCGCCGACATCTGGGGCGTGAAAAACCCGGATCTGGGCAGCGTGATGAACCAGGTGCGCAACATGATGCTGGTCACCGTGTGGGTGTTCATCGGCATCGAAGGCGCGAGCATCTTCTCGGCCCGGGCGGAAAAACGTTCGGACGTCGGCAAGGCGACCGTGATCGGTTTCATCACCGTGCTGCTGTTCCTGGTGCTGGTGAACGTGTTGTCGCTGGGCATCATGACCCAGCCGGAACTGGCCAAGCTGCAGAACCCGTCGATGGCCGCTGTGCTGGAGCATGTGGTCGGTCACTGGGGCGCGGTGCTGATCAGCGTCGGTCTGATCATCTCGCTGCTGGGGGCGTTGCTGTCGTGGGTGCTGCTGTGTGCGGAGATCATGTTCGCCGCCGCCAAGGACCACACCATGCCGGAGTTCCTGCGCAAGGAAAACGCCAACCACGTGCCGGTCAACGCCCTGTGGCTGACCAACGCGATGGTGCAGCTGTTCCTGATCATCACCCTGTTCTCGGCCAGCACTTACCTGTCGCTGATCTACCTCGCCACGTCGATGATTCTGGTGCCGTACCTGTGGTCGGCGGCCTACGCCCTGCTGCTGGCGGTGCGCGGCGAAAGCTACGAAGGCTTCGCGGCCGAACGGCGCAAGGACCTGATGATCGGTGGTATCGCGCTGATTTATGCGGTGTGGCTGCTCTACGCCGGTGGCGTGAAGTACCTGCTGCTCTCGGCCCTGCTCTATGCCCCCGGCGCGATCCTGTTCGCCAAGGCCAAGCTCGAACTCAAACAACCGGTTTTCACCAACGTCGAGAAGCTGATTTTCGCCGCAGTGGTCGTGGGCGCCCTGGTGGCTGCCTACGGACTGTACGACGGCTTCCTGACTCTGTAATTGCCCAACGTTTTCTCTCTGGAGGATCACTGAAATGACCACGGAAAAAGTCAAATACGGCGTCCACTCCGAAGCCGGCAAATTGCGCAAAGTCATGGTTTGCTCCCCAGGCCTGGCCCATCAGCGGCTGACCCCGAACAACTGCGATGAACTGCTGTTCGACGATGTGCTGTGGGTCGCTCAGGCCAAACGCGACCACTTCGACTTCGTGACCAAGATGCGTGAGCGCGGGATCGACGTGCTGGAAATGCACAACCTGCTGACCGACATCGTCGCCCTCCCTGAAGCGCTGGACTGGATACTCGAGCGCAAGGTCACCGTCGATTCGGTGGGCCTGGGCCTGATCAACGAAGTCAAATCCTGGCTGAAAAGCCTGGAGCCGCGACACATCGCCGAATTCCTGATTGGCGGCGTCTCTGCCGATGACCTGCCGGACAGCTTCGGTGGCAAGACCATCCAGATGTTCCGCGACTTCCTCGGCCACTCCAGTTTCATTCTGCCGCCGCTGCCGAACACCCAGTTCACCCGCGACACCACCTGCTGGATCTACGGTGGCGTGACGCTGAACCCGATGTACTGGCCGGCGCGCCGTCAGGAAACCCTGCTGACCACCGCCATCTACAAATTCCATCCGCAGTTCACCAACGCCGATTTCGAGATCTGGTACGGCGATCCGGACAAGGATCACGGCAGCTCGACCCTCGAAGGCGGCGACGTGATGCCGATCGGCAACGGCGTGGTGCTGATCGGTATGGGCGAGCGTTCGTCGCGTCAGGCCATCGGCCAACTGGCGCTGAACCTGTTCAAGAACAAGGCCGTGGAAAAAGTCATCGTCGCCGGCCTGCCGAAGTCTCGCGCGGCGATGCACCTCGATACCGTGTTCAGCTTCTGCGACCGCGACCTCGTCACGATCTTCCCGGAAGTGGTGAATCAGATCGTCGCCTTCACCCTGCGCCCTGACGAAAGCAAACAGGGCGGCATCGACATCCGTCGCGAAGAAGGCACGTTCCTCGACGTCGTGGCCAAAGCCCTCAACCTGCCGAAACTGCGCGTCGTCGAAACCGGCGGCAACAGCTTCGCCGCCGAACGCGAGCAATGGGATGACGGTAACAACGTGGTGGCCGTGGAGCCGGGCGTGGTCATCGGCTACGACCGCAACACTTACACCAACACCCTGTTGCGCAAGGCCGGGGTCGAGGTCATCACCATCAGCGCCGGCGAACTCGGTCGCGGCCGTGGCGGCGGCCACTGCATGACCTGCCCGATCATCCGCGACCCAATCGACTACTAAACGACCCTCTCCCCGGCCGCACCTATCCCGTAGCGGCCGGGCCGATTACCGAATCCAAGGAGAATCATCATGGCGTTCAACATTCACAACCGTAACCTGCTCAGCCTGGAACACCACACCCCACGTGAGCTGCGTTACCTGCTCGACCTGTCCCGCGACCTCAAGCGCGCCAAATACACCGGCACCGAGCAGCAACACCTCAAGGGCAACAACATCGCCCTGATCTTCGAAAAAACCTCGACCCGCACCCGCTGCGCGTTTGAAGTCGCCGCGTATGACCAGGGCGCCAACGTCACCTACATCGACCCGAACTCTTCGCAGATCGGTCACAAGGAAAGCATGAAGGACACCGCCCGCGTGCTGGGTCGCATGTACGACGCCATCGAGTACCGTGGCTTCAAACAGGAAATCGTCGAAGAGCTGGCCAAGTTCGCCGGCGTGCCAGTGTTCAACGGTCTGACCGATGAATATCACCCGACGCAAATGATCGCCGACGTGCTGACCATGCGTGAGCACGCCGACAAGCCGATCCATGAAATCAGCTACGCCTACCTGGGCGACGCGCGCAACAACATGGGTAACTCGCTGCTGCTGATCGGCGCAAAACTGGGCATGGACGTGCGCATCTGCGCGCCGAAAGCCCTGTGGCCGCACGATGATCTGGTCGATCGCTGCAAGCAATACGCAGAAGAAAGCGGCGCCCGCATCACCCTGACCGAAGACCCGAAAGCCGCCGTCAAAGGCGTGGACTTCATCCACACCGACGTCTGGGTATCGATGGGCGAGCCGGTGGAAGCCTGGGCCGAGCGTATCCAGCAACTGCTGCCCTATCAGGTCAACGCCGAGCTGATGAAAGCCACCGGCAACCCGCGCACCAAGTTCATGCACTGTCTGCCGGCGTTCCACAACAGCGATACCAAGGTCGGCAAACAGATTGCCGAACAGTATCCACACCTGAAAAACGGCATCGAAGTCACCGACGACGTGTTCGAGTCGCCGGCCTGCATCGCCTTCGAGCAAGCGGAAAACCGCATGCACACCATCAAGGCGATTCTGGTGTCGACTTTGGCTGATCTGTAACCCGACTTTGGCACTGATCGTTCCATCGCTCCGCGTGGGAATGCCGCCGCGTCCGCTGTGACGCAGAGCGTCACGGGATGCATTCCCACGCGGGAGCGTGGGAACGATCAGCGATCAACACGAAAAGGACATGCACCATGCGTATCGTCGTAGCTCTGGGCGGTAACGCCCTGCTCCGCCGTGGCGAGCCGATGACCGCTGACAACCAGCGCGCCAACATCCGCATCGCCACCGAGCAAATCGCCAAGATCCATCCCGGCAACCAACTGGTCATCGCCCACGGCAATGGCCCGCAAGTCGGCCTGCTGTCGTTGCAGGCAGCGGCCTACACCTCCGTCACCCCTTACCCGCTGGATGTGCTCGGTGCCGAAACCGAAGGCATGATCGGCTACATCATCGAACAGGAACTGGGCAACCTGCTGGACTTCGAAGTCCCGTTCGCCACCCTGCTCACCCAGGTCGAAGTCGATGCCAACGACCCGGCTTTCAAGAACCCGACCAAACCGATCGGCCCGGTATACGAGAAAGCCGAGGCAGAAAAACTCGCCGCCGAAAAAGGCTGGGCCATCGCTCCGGACGGCGACAAGTTCCGCCGCGTGGTGGCCAGCCCACGGCCGAAACGCATCTTCGAAATCCGCCCGATCAAGTGGCTGCTGGACAAGGGCAGCATCGTGATC
The DNA here is from genome assembly GCF_046487845.1 of Pseudomonas sp. PHC1. NCBI lineage: Bacteria > Pseudomonadati > Pseudomonadota > Gammaproteobacteria > Pseudomonadales > Pseudomonadaceae > Pseudomonas > Pseudomonas sp. PHC1. The sequence continues at coordinate 360,161 of NZ_JBJXHJ010000001.1, read as the reverse complement.
TGCGCCGGTGGCGGCGGGATTCCGACCATGTATGACGAGAACCGCAACCTCAAGGGCATCGAAGCGGTGATCGACAAGGATCTGTGCTCGGCGCTGCTGGCCGAACAGCTGGAAAGTGATTTGCTGGTGATCGCCACCGACGTCAACGCCGCTTACATCGACTTCAAAAAGCCGACTCAGAAAGCCATCGCCCAGGCCCACCCGGACGAACTCGAACGCCTGGGCTTCGCCGCCGGCTCCATGGGGCCGAAGGTGCAGGCAGCCTGTGAATTTGCGCGCCATACTGGCAAGGTCGCGGTGATCGGCTCGCTCTCGGACATCGAAGCCATCGTCCAGGGCACCGCCGGTACGCGGGTCAGCACGGCAGCGCCGGGCATCACCTACCGATAAAAAGAAACTCCGGGGGCAGGCCTCAGGTCTGCCCTTCTCCCATGCCTTGAAAGGAGAAACCCATGGCCCAGTTCGAACCCGGTCATTTGCATATCGAGCGGCACGCGTTGACTGACGATGACGTCAATTACAACGTGCACCTCGACTATGAAGTGTTCACCGATCCGCAGAAAGGCAAAGGGATACAGTTCACCCTGCACGGCAGCATGCAGGGCAAAGAGGTCAACGAACCGTTCTTTCTGCCCAAGGAGGAAGCCTATAACTTCGCTCGCAACGTCACGCAGATTGCCGAAAAGTACGGCATCCCCAAGAGCCACAGCCAGATCGGCTCGGTGCACAAGCATTACGACCTGATGTTTGAAGACATCCGCAAGCAGCTGAATATGCAATCCGGGGATCCGGTCAATCCCGAGCATTTCGAGTAACCCCTTTCTACTGATCGCTCCCACGTCGAGGCGTCGAACCGTCCGCGTGGGAACGATCAGCGCAGGACGCGGATTTCACCATTTCCCCGCCCCAAGGCATACTTGCCCCTCTCCGCACTCCAGAACCCAGAACCGCCCCATGCGTATCCACGTCAGCTTCATCGACCGCGTCGGCATCACCCAGGAAGTCCTGGCTATCCTCGGCGGGCGCAATCTCAATCTGGATGCGGTGGAGATGATCCCGCCCAACGTCTACATCGACGCCCCGACCCTCAGCCCGCAAGTGCTCGAGGAACTGAAAGATGCGCTGTTTCGCGTGCGTGGCGTAGAAGCAGTGACCGTGGTCGACATTCTCCCCGGCCAGCGCCGGCACTTGCAGCTCGACGCGTTGCTCGCGGCGATGACCGACCCGGTGCTGGCGCTGGACAGCGCCGGCAAGGTGCTGCTGGCCAACCCGGCGCTGATCGCCTTGTACGGGCGCGAGCCGGCCGGTGAAAGCGTCTCGGGACTGTTCAACGATCCGGGTCTGTTGGAGACGTTGCTGGAACAAGGCTTCCGTCTGCCGCTGCGGGAAATCACCGTCAACGGTCAGACCCTGTTGCTCGACGCCACGCCGATCACCGACGCCGGCGCCCTGCTCACGCTGTACCAGCCCAACCGCATCGGCGAACAACTCTCGGCGCTGCACCACGATCACGCTGAAGGCTTCGATGCGCTGCTCGGTGAATCGCCGCCAATCCGCACCCTCAAGGCCCGCGCCCAACGCGTCGCAGCCCTTGATGCACCGCTGCTGATCCAGGGCGAAACCGGCACCGGCAAGGAACTGGTGGCCCGCGCCTGTCACGCCATCAGCGCCCGGCACAACGCGCCCTTCCTCGCACTGAACTGCGCGGCCCTGCCGGAGAACCTCGCCGAAAGCGAACTGTTCGGCTACGCCCCCGGCGCCTTCACCGGCGCGCAACGCGGCGGCAAACCGGGGCTGATGGAGCTGGCCAACCAGGGCACGGTGTTCCTCGACGAAATCGGCGAGATGTCGCCGTACTTGCAGGCCAAGCTGCTGCGCTTTCTCAACGACGGCAGCTTCCGTCGGGTTGGCGGCGACCGTGAGGTGAAGGTCAACGTGCGGATTCTCAGCGCCACCCACCGCGACCTGGAAAAAATGGTCAGTGAAGGCCTGTTCCGCGAAGACCTGTTCTACCGCCTCAACGTGCTCAACGTCGAAGTGCCGCCGCTGCGCGAACGCGGTCAGGACATCCTGTTGCTGGCGCGCTATTTCATGCAGCAGGCCTGCGCGCAGATCCAGCGCCCGGTCTGTCGCCTCGCTCCGGGCACTTACCCGGCGCTGCTCGGCAACCGTTGGCCGGGTAACGTGCGGCAATTGCAGAACGTGATCTTCCGCGCCGCCGCGATCTGCGAAAGCAGCCTGGTGGACATCGGCGACCTCGACATCGCCGGCACCTCGGTGGCGCGCCAGACCGACACCGACGTCGACAGCCTGGAGGAAGCCGTGGATGCCTTCGAAAAATCGCTGCTGGAAAAGCTCTACGTCAGCTACCCCTCGACTCGCCAACTGGCCAGCCGCCTGCAGACCTCGCACACCGCAATCGCGCATCGACTGCGCAAGTACGGCATTCCCAACAAGCCCTGAGGCAAGCCCGCTCCCATAGGGTATGTGGCGGATTCGAAATCCGTTCAAAAGCGACCTCCATCTGTACTGAAAGCGCTACAGCGGAACGATATCGATACAGCCTCCTCGAATCACCGTTGTGCAAGGCTTTGATCCGGTTCAGCTTTTTTCTTCGCCCCAAGCTGTAGCGATTTCGCTACACACCCTGCTTTCAAAGCCCAGCAAATAAATATCAAGCCATTGATTTATAACGATATTTCTACATTGGCCGCGTTCTTGCTAAGTAACCGTTCATAAAATCAGGGCTTTACCGCCCAAGCATTCCACTGCGTCCACCAGACGAGTCTGGCCCCTAGGAGATTCCATGAGCGAGTTGCGTTTTACTGAAGATCACGAATGGCTGCGCGCCGAAGCCGATGGCTCTGTCACCGTTGGCATCACCGCTTTCGCGCAGAACGCCCTGGGCGACGTGGTGTTCGTGCAACTGCCTGAATTGCAGGCTTACGAGAAAGGCGCCGAAGCCGCCACCGTGGAATCGGTAAAAGCCGCCAGCGGCGTTTACATGCCACTGGACGGTGAAGTCCTGGCCACCAACCCGGCCCTGGAAGACAGCCCCGAGCTGGTCAACGAAGATCCGCTGGGCGAAGGCTGGTTCTTCCGCTTCAAACCGGCCGACGCCTCGGCCGTCGCCAAGTTGCTGGATCAGGACGCCTACGACCGCCTGATCAAAGCCCAAGCCGAAGCCTGAGGAACCTGACATGACCCAAGTAAATCTCGGCACCGCCAACGAATTCATCGCCCGTCACATCGGCCCGCGCGCCAGTGACGAGCAAGCCATGCTCAACAGCCTCGGCTTCGACTCGCTCGAAGCCCTGAGCGCCAGCGTCATCCCGGAAAGCATCAAGGGCACCAGCGTGCTCGGCCTCGACGACGGCCTGAGCGAAGCCGATGCCCTGACGATGATCAAAGGCATCGCCGGCAAGAACCAGCTGTTCAAGACCTACATCGGTCAGGGCTACTACAACTGCCACACGCCATCGCCGATTCTGCGCAACCTGCTGGAAAACCCGGCCTGGTACACCGCCTACACCCCGTACCAGCCGGAAATTTCCCAGGGCCGTCTCGAAGCGCTGCTGAACTTCCAGACCCTGATCAGCGACCTCACCGGCCTGCCGATCGCCAACGCCTCCCTGCTCGACGAAGCCACCGCGGCTGCCGAAGCCATGACCTTCTGCAAACGCCTGAGCAAGAACAAGGGCAGCCACCAGTTCTTCGCCTCGATCCACAGCCACCCGCAAACCCTCGATGTGTTGCGCACCCGTGCCGAGCCGCTGGGCATCGACGTGGTCGTGGGCGACGAGCGTGAACTGACCGACGTGACGCCGTTCTTCGGCGCACTGCTGCAATACCCGGCGAGCAACGGTGATGTGTTCGACTACCGCGCACTGACCGAACGCTTCCACGCTGCCAACGCCTTGGTAGCCGTGGCCGCTGACCTGCTGGCCCTGACCCTGCTGACCCCGCCGGGCGAATTCGGCGCCGACGTGGCCATCGGCAGCGCCCAACGCTTCGGCGTGCCGCTGGGCTTCGGTGGCCCGCACGCGGCTTACTTCTCCACCAAAGATGCGTTCAAGCGCGACATGCCGGGCCGTCTGGTCGGTGTTTCGGTTGACCGCTTCGGCAAGCCGGCGCTGCGTCTGGCGATGCAGACCCGCGAGCAACACATCCGCCGCGAGAAAGCCACGTCGAACATCTGCACCGCGCAAGTGCTGCTGGCCAACATCGCCAGCATGTACGCCGTGTACCACGGCCCGAAAGGCCTGACCCGAATTGCCAACCGCGTGCATCACCTGACCGCGATCCTGGCCAAGGGCCTGAGCGCACTGGGCGTGACCGTCGAGCAAGCCAGCTTCTTCGACACCCTGACCCTGGCCACCGGCGCGCAAACCGCCGCGTTGCACGACAAGGCTCGCGCCCAACAGATCAACCTGCGTGTGATCGATGCCCAGCGCCTGGGCCTGTCGGTCGACGAAACCACCACCCAGGCCGACATCGAAACCCTGTGGGGCCTGTTCGCCGACGGCAAGACCCTGCCGGAGTTCGCTGCTCTGGCCGCTGCCGCGCAAAGCACGATTCCAGCCGCACTGGTTCGTCAGTCACCGATCCTCAGCCACCCGGTGTTCAACCGTTATCACTCGGAAACCGAGCTGATGCGCTACCTGCGCAAACTGGCGGACAAGGACCTGGCACTGGATCGCACGATGATCCCGCTGGGCTCGTGCACCATGAAACTCAACGCCGCCAGCGAAATGATCCCGGTGACCTGGGCCGAATTCGGCGCCCTGCACCCGTTCGCTCCGGCCGAGCAAAGCGCCGGTTACCAGCAACTGACCGATGAACTGGAAGCGATGCTCTGCGCCGCCACCGGTTACGACTCGATCTCCCTGCAACCGAACGCCGGTTCCCAAGGTGAGTACGCAGGTCTGCTGGCGATCCGCGCCTATCACCAGAGCCGTGGCGAAGACCGTCGCGACATCTGCCTGATCCCGTCGTCCGCCCACGGCACCAACCCGGCGACCGCCAACATGGCCGGCATGCGCGTGGTCGTGACCGCCTGCGACGCTCGCGGTAACGTGGACATCGAAGACCTGCGCGCCAAGGCCATCGAGCACCGCGAACACCTCGCCGCGCTGATGATCACCTACCCGTCGACCCACGGCGTGTTCGAAGAAGGCATCCGCGAAATCTGCGGCATCATTCATGACAACGGCGGCCAGGTGTACATCGACGGCGCCAACATGAACGCGATGGTCGGCCTCTGCGCACCCGGCAAGTTCGGCGGCGACGTGTCGCACCTGAACCTGCACAAGACTTTCTGCATTCCGCACGGCGGTGGCGGCCCGGGCGTCGGCCCGATCGGCGTGAAATCGCACCTGACTCCGTTCCTGCCGGGCCACGGCCACATGGACCGCAAGGAGGGCGCGGTCTGCGCAGCACCGTTCGGCAGCGCGAGCATTCTGCCGATCACCTGGATGTACATTCGCATGATGGGTGGCGCCGGTCTGAAGCGCGCTTCGCAACTGGCGATCCTCAATGCCAACTACATTTCCCGTCGCCTGGAAGAGCACTACCCAGTGCTGTACACCGGCAGCAACGGTCTGGTAGCGCACGAGTGCATCCTGGATCTGCGCCCGTTGAAAGACAGCAGCGGCATCAGCGTCGATGACGTCGCCAAGCGCCTGATCGACTTCGGCTTCCACGCCCCGACCATGTCGTTCCCGGTGGCCGGCACGCTGATGATCGAGCCGACCGAAAGTGAATCCAAGGAAGAGCTGGACCGCTTCTGCGACGCCATGATCCGCATCCGCGAAGAAATCCGCGCGGTGGAAAACGGCACCCTGGACAAGGACGACAACCCGCTGAAGAACGCTCCGCACACCGCAGCGGAGCTGGTCGGCGAGTGGACTCACCCGTACAGCCGCGAGCAAGCGGTGTACCCGGTGGCGTCGTTGATTGAAGGCAAGTACTGGCCGCCGGTCGGTCGCGTCGACAACGTGTTCGGCGACCGCAATCTGGTCTGCGCCTGCCCGTCGATCGAAAGCTACGCTTAAACGAATGAGCGGCAGGCTTACCTGCCCCGATTTCAGCAACACCAAAAATCCCTTGTGAGAGCTGACTTGCCAGCTCTCACAAGGGAATGCATCAAGCCTGATATTCCGCCAATTCCTATAACAAGAAACCGGAGAACAACCATGTCGTTAAGCGTGTTCGACCTGTTCAAGATTGGCATCGGCCCCTCCAGTTCCCACACCGTCGGCCCGATGCGCGCAGCTGCGCGCTTCGTCGAAGGCCTGCGTCGGGAAAACCTGTTGTCGGCCACCACCAGCGTCAGGGTCGAGTTGTATGGATCCCTCGGCGCCACCGGCAAGGGCCACGGCAGCGACAAGGCCGTGCTGCTGGGCCTGGAAGGTGAACACCCGGACACCGTGGATACCGAAACCGTCGCCGCCCGTCTCTCGCAGATTCGTGGCAACGGGCGTTTGAATCTGCTCGGCGAACACAGCATTGCGTTCAACGAGAAAGAACACCTGGCAATGATCCGCAAGCCGTTGGCCTATCACCCCAACGGCATGATTTTCCGTGCCTTCGATGCAGCAGGATTGCAGATCCGCAGCCGCGAGTACTACTCGGTCGGCGGTGGGTTTGTGGTCGACGAAGATGCGGCCGGCGCCGACCGCATCGTCGAAGACGCCACACCGCTGACCTTCCCGTTCAAGAGTGCCAAGGACTTGCTCGGTCACTGCGCCACCTATGGCCTGTCGATCAGTCAGGTGATGCTGACCAACGAAAGTGCCTGGCGCCCGGAAGCGGAAACGCGCGCCGGCCTGCTGAGAATCTGGCAAGTGATGCAGGACTGCGCGGCCGCCGGCTGTCGCAACGAAGGGATCCTGCCGGGCGGCCTGAAGGTCAAGCGACGGGCGGCGGCGTTGCACCGGCAACTGTGCAAGAACCCGGAATCGTCGCTGCGCGATCCGCTGTCGGTGCTGGACTGGGTCAACCTCTACGCTCTGGCCGTCAACGAAGAAAACGCCAACGGCGGGCGCGTGGTCACGGCACCGACCAATGGCGCGGCAGGGATCATTCCGGCCGTGCTGCATTACTACATGCGCTTTATTCCCGGCGCGAATGATGACGGCGTGGTGCGCTTCCTGCTGACCGCGGCGGCCATCGGCATTCTGTACAAGGAAAACGCCTCGATTTCCGGGGCTGAAGTCGGCTGTCAGGGCGAAGTCGGCGTGGCCTGTTCGATGGCGGCCGGCGCGTTGTGCGAGGTCCTGGGTGGCAGCGTTCAGCAAGTGGAAAACGCTGCTGAAATCGGCATGGAACACAACCTCGGCCTGACCTGCGACCCGATCGGCGGGCTGGTGCAGGTGCCGTGCATCGAGCGCAACGCCATGGGCTCGGTCAAGGCAATCAATGCTGTGCGCATGGCCATGCGCGGAGACGGGCAGCACTTCGTCTCCCTCGACAAGGTGATCCGCACCATGCGCCAGACCGGCGCCGACATGAAAAGCAAATACAAGGAGACCGCCCGTGGCGGTCTGGCAGTCAACATTATCGAGTGTTAATTAGCCCCCTCTCCCTGCGGGAGAGGGTTGGTGTGAATCAAGGAGTCACGCATGTCCACCGAACAACTGTCGAAAACCCCGCTGCACGCTTTGCACATCGAACTCGGGGCCCGCATGGTGCCGTTCGCCGGCTACGACATGCCGGTGCAATACCCGCTGGGCGTGATGAAGGAACACCAGCACACCCGTGAGCAGGCCGGGCTGTTCGATGTCTCGCACATGGGCCAGATCCGCCTGACCGGCGCCGATGCCGCCAAGGCCCTGGAAACCCTGGTGCCGGTGGACATCATCGACCTGCCGGTGGGCATGCAGCGCTACGCGATGTTCACCAACGAAACCGGCGGCATCCTCGATGACCTGATGGTCGCCAACCTCGGCAATGACGAGCTGTTCCTGGTAGTCAACGCGGCGTGCAAGGACCAGGACCTGGCCCATCTGCAAAAACACATCGGCGACCAGTGCAAGATCGAGCAATTGTTCGAAGAGCGTGCCCTGCTCGCCCTGCAAGGCCCGGCCGCCGTGACCGTACTGGCACGCCTGGCGCCGGAAGTGGCGAAAATGACCTTCATGCAGTTCACCCGCGTGAAGCTGCTGGGCATTGACTGCTATGTCAGCCGTTCGGGCTATACCGGTGAAGACGGTTTCGAAATCTCCGTTCCGGCAGCCGATGCGGAAAAACTCGCCCGCACCCTGCTGGCCGAACCGGAAGTCGCCGCCATCGGCCTCGGCGCCCGTGACTCGCTGCGCCTGGAAGCCGGTCTGTGCCTGTACGGCCACGACATGAACACCGAGACCACCCCGATCGAGGCCAGCCTGCTGTGGGCCATCTCCAAGCCTCGGCGTGCCGATGGTGCGCGCGCCGGTGGGTTCCCGGGTGCTGAACAAGTCTTCGCTCAACAGCAGAACGGCGTTTCGCGCAAACGCGTCGGCCTGCTGCCGCAAGAGCGTACGCCGGTCCGAGAAGGTGCAGAGATCGTCAACGAAGCGGGCGAGATCATCGGCAGCGTGTGCAGCGGCGGTTTCGGTCCGACCCTGGGCGGCCCGCTGGCCATGGGTTATCTGGACAGCGCCTACGTCGCACTCGACACGCCAGTTTGGGCGATTGTTCGTGGGAAAAAGGTGCCATTGCTTGTAAGCAAAATGCCATTTGTTCCACAACGCTACTATCGCGGCTAATTGACTGTTTCCATAAGTAACGCGATTGCGTTATGCGTGCACTAATCTGTAACGCAATCGCCATAAAACAGTGCACTCCGCTTACATACGATTCGAATATGAACTTGGCTTATAACGTTCGAAAACAATTGAACAAGCTAATCGTATAAGCCGGACTAGTGAATCGACTAAGTGCCAGCAAGCGCAGGAAAACCGGGGCCTTCACGGGGCTTGTTTTTTCTCCCGTAGTTGGCGTAGAGTTTGTCCACTGTGTTTGCATGGGTCAGCTTGGAATCGTGACCTGGGCAGTAGCCTACAAGTTAGCTACATCCCGTTCGACGTCTTCTTACTCTCCTGCAACCAGCCCCAGTACTCTTTCATGAGAAGGAGACTGTCATCAATTTTTGCGTCAAAGGAAATAAGAAATGTCCACACGTCAGAGCGGTACCGTCAAGTGGTTTAACGACGAGAAAGGTTTTGGTTTTATCACTCCAGAAAGCGGTCCGGATCTGTTCGTGCATTTCCGCGCCATTCAGGGCAACGGCTTCAAGAGCCTGAAAGAAGGCCAGAAAGTGACCTTCATTGCTGTGCAGGGCCAGAAAGGCATGCAAGCTGACGAAGTCATCGCAGAAGCCTGATTTCTGTAACAAAAAAGCCCCTGATATTGATATCAGGGGCTTTTTTGTGGGCGCAAATCCGTAAAATGGCGCTTCACTTTCCGTCCAGAGGCTGCCATGTCGAAACACCTGCTCACGCCCCAGGGCAATTTCCCCGCCGTCGGCCTCGGCCGTCGTCTGGCAGCAATGTTCTATGACTTTCTGCTGTGCACCGCCCTGCTGATCGTGACCGGCGGCCTCTACAAGATGATCCAGGCCTCGATCATCGGCGAAGAACGCCTGCGGGTTCTCACCGATGCCGGGCAGCTGGATGGCGATCCACTGTACTCCACGGTGCTGCTGCTGGTGCTGTTCGGCTTCTTCGCCAAGTTCTGGACCCACGCCGGGCAGACCCTGGGCATGCAGGTCTGGGGCATTCGCGTGCAGAACGCCGATGGCACCGCCATCAGCCTGTGGCAGGCGCTGTTGCGGTTCATGGTGTCAATTGCGTCGTGGCTGTGCCTGGGCCTTGGGTTCTTCTGGTCGCTGTTCGACAAACAGAAACGCGCCTGGCATGACATCTACTCCGACACGCAACTCGTGCGAATTCCAAAAAAAGCCAGATAATCTTCCAGATGCAAAAACGCCCCGATCCAATCGGGGCGTTTTTGTTTGCGTCTCAAGGTCAGGCGTTGCCGGCCAGTTTCATCCGCGCGGCCTGAGTGAAATCGAGCATGCGTTTGAGCGGACGAATCGCCTGGGGAATCAGGGCCGGGTCGACGAAGATCTCGTTCGAGCCCTCCTTCAGGCACTTGAGCGTGCGCTCAAGGGTGTTCATGGCCATCCACGGGCAATGTGCGCAACTGCGGCACGCTGCGCCGTTACCGGCGGTTGGCGCTTCGATGAAGACCTTGTCCGGGCACAGCTGCTGCATCTTGTAGAAGATGCCACGGTCGGTAGCGACGATCAGGGTCTTGTTCGGCAGCGATTGAGCGGCGGCAATCAGCTGACTGGTAGAACCCACGGCATCCGCCAGTTCGATCACTGACGTCGGCGATTCCGGGTGCACCAGAATGGCGGCGTCCGGGTACAGCGCTTTCATGTCTTCCAGTTGCTTGGACTTGAACTCTTCGTGGACGATGCATGCACCATCCCAGAGCAGCATATCGGCGCCAGTCTGACGCTGGATGTAGGTGCCAAGGTGCTTGTCCGGACCCCAGATAATGGTTTCGCCGTTGTCCATCAGGCTTTCGACGATTTCCAGTGCGCAACTGGAGGTCACTACCCAGTCGGCTCGTGCTTTGACGGCGGCCGAGGTGTTGGCATACACCACCACGGTGCGTTCCGGATGCTGATCGCAGAACGCCGAGAACTCGTCCACCGGGCAACCCAGATCCAGCGAACAGGTCGCCTCCAGAGTCGGCATCAGCACGCGTTTTTCAGGGTTGAGAATCTTCGCGGTCTCGCCCATGAATTTCACGCCGGCAACCACCACGGTCTTGGCCGGATGGGCATTGCCGAAGCGGGCCATTTCCAGGGAGTCGGAAACACAACCGCCGGTTTCTTCGGCGAGTGCCTGGATGATCGGATCGCAATAGAAGTGGGCAACCAGCACCGCGTCCTGAGCCTTGAGCTCGGCGGCGATGGCGGAACGGTAATAAGCCTCTTCCTCGGCAGTCAGCGGCTTGGGCTGCTTGGCGTCGAGGTGGGCTTGTACCAGAAGGCGTTCGGAAATCTGCGTCATGTTCGCAAGACCTGCAGGCGCATTCGCGCGAAAGTCGAGTATACACCCGGCTCCGGACCACTTGAGGGTACCGCCGGGAGAGTGAGTATTATCAGGCACGGACAGCATTGAAGCTGCGCAAGGCTACAGAATATCCCGTTGATACAAAAGATGATTCTGACCTGCGTCACGGCGAGAAGAAACGAAGGGAGGAATGCCCGAATCGCAGGCAAAAAAAAATCCGGAAATCCTCACTTTCGTGGGCCTTCCAGACTTTTAAAACAGCAAAAATGGTGGGTCGTGTGGGATTCGAACCTACGACCAATTGGTTAAAAGCCAACTGCTCTACCAACTGAGCTAACGACCCGCTGTGTGGTGGCGCGTATAATACTGATTTTTAAGGACTATTCAACACCTAATTTAAAAAAAATCAAAAATAAGGTGTCGGGTCGCTGATTCCGGCCGCCGCGAAGCCTTCGGCACGCAGTCGGCAGCTGTCACATTTGCCGCAGGCACGGCCGTCATCGTCGGCCTGATAGCAGGAAACGGTCAACCCGTAATCAACGCCAAGCTTCACGCCCGCCTGGACGATCTGCGCCTTGCTCAGGTTCTGCAGCGGTGCCTGGATGCGGAAACCATTGCCTTCTACGCCGGCCTTGGTCGCCAGATTGGCCATGCGCTCGAACGACTCGATGAACTCGGGACGGCAATCCGGATAACCGGAATAGTCCACCGCGTTGACGCCGATAAAGATGTCACGAGCGCCGAGCACCTCAGCCCAGCCCAGAGCCAGCGACAGGAAAACCGTGTTGCGCGCCGGCACGTAAGTCACCGGAATACCTTCGCCCAACTCTTCCGGGATATCGATGCTGGTGTCGGTCAGGGCCGAACCGCCCATACCGTTCAGGTTCAGGCCGATCACCTTGTGCTCGACCACACCCAGATCGCGGGCAACGCGAGCAGCGGCATGCAGTTCGGCATGGGAACGCTGACCGTAATCGAAACTCATGGTATAGCAGGCGTAGCCTTCAGCACGGGCCATGGCCACGACAGTGGCCGAGTCCAGACCACCCGACAGCAGGATGACCGCACGTTTTTGGCTAGTGTTCAGTTGTTCAGTCATCTCAGCGCCCCGGCTCGTCATTCCATAGATATTTATGCAGCTGCAGTTGCAGGCGCACTGGCAGGTTATCCGCCACCACCCAGTCCGCCAGGTCCCGAGCATTCAGGTCGTGGTGACTTGGGGAAAACAGCACTTCACCTGCACGTCGCTCAAGACCGTACTGGATCAGCTTCGATACCGCCCAGTCATAGTCCTCCCGCGAGCAGATGACAAACTTCACCTGATCGTTGGGTGTCAGCAGTTCGATGTTCTCGTAACGGTTGCGATGGGCCTCTTTCGAGTCAGGCGTCTTCAGATCGACTACCCGACTGACCCGCGGATCGACCGCCGAGATGTCGAGGGCGCCGCTGGTTTCCAGCGAGACTTCGTAGCCGGCATCGCACAACTGCTTGAGCAAAGGGAGGGCATTGGGTTGTGCCAGCGGCTCACCGCCAGTGACACAGACGTAGCGCGGGCGAAAGCCGGCCACTTGCTCCAGGATGTCGTCGAGGGTGCGGATCGTGCCGCCGCTGAACGCGTAGGCACTGTCGCAGTATTGGCAACGCAATGGGCAACCGGTCAGGCGCACAAAAACCGTGGGCAGCCCGGCAGTCCGCGTTTCCCCCTGCAACGAGTAGAAAACTTCGGTGATTCTCAATGTATCTTGCATAGTCGCCACGGGCGTAACAGCTAAACAGGCTGTCCGCCTCCGTCAGGCACTTCAGGCAACCCCGCCAACGCGTAGATCACCAGAAGCGTGTTTCATAAAAGGGCGTGAATTCTAACGAAAAAACCCGCGACAAGCGCGGGTTTCTTCCAAACGGGTTAAACGTATTACATGCGTTGCAGATCGCGCTGGGCCAACTGAGCGGCGGATGTACCCGGATACTGGGCCACCACCTGCTGCAGAATGCCTTTGACCTTGTCGGTATGACCGAGGCGGCGCTCTACGTCAGCCAGCTTGTACAGCGAATCCGGCACTTTGGCATGCTTGGGATACAGCTGCGAAACCTTGGCGAAAGCCTGACCTGCACCTTGCAGATCGCCTTTGGCCAGGTTCACTTCACCCAGCCAGTACTGGGCGTTGCCCGCATATTGGCTGTTCGGGTATTTACGCAGGAAAGCGGCAAACGCCTGACTGGCCTTGTCGAAATCCTTGGCCTTGATCAGGTCGAAAGCGGCGTCGTAATACAGCTTTTCCTTGGCCGGATCAGCGGGTTCGCCGCCTGCGGCAGGTGCCTGGGCGGCCGCAGCGGCCCCGGCAGCAGCACTTGCATCGCCACCGGCAGAAGAATTCTCGGGAGTCGCGGCAGGTGCTACGCCGGATCCTATGCGCCGATCAAGATCCTGGTATCGCTCCAGGGATTCCTGCTTCATGCGCGAAACCTGGTTCTGCAGTTCTTCGATCACGCCTTGCTGGCGCGATATCTGATCCTGCATTTGTTGCAGTTGGTTGAACAGCATGCCTTGTGCCGAGGCAGGGGCCGAAGCCGCTCCCCCGGCATAGGCGCCGTTCGTACCGTAACCTGCAGGCGGATAACTGCTCCCGCTATTGTTATAACCGGAGTTGTCATCGACCACAGGAACCGCAGCCCACGCCGCAAGCGGCGCGAGGCTGAGAGCCAGAACAGTTACAGCACGACGGCACGTTCGCATATCGAATTACTTACGCAGTTCGACGCGACGGTTTTGAGCCCAGGACTGCTCGTCGTTGCCGGTAGCAACTGGACGCTCTTCGCCGTAGGAAACCAGTTCCAGCTGAGCTGGGGAAACACCTTGCAGTACCAGGTAGCGCTGAACGGCTTTCGCACGACGCTCGCCCAGTGCCATGTTGTACTCACGAGTACCACGTTCGTCAGTGTTGCCTTCCAGAACAACGCGAGCGCCGTTTGCTTTCAGGTCTTTGGCGTGAACGTCCAGAGCGCGCATGGCTTCTGGCTTCAGGTCCGAGCTGTCGTATTCGAAGTAGAAGGTGGTGATTGCGCGCAGAGCAGCTTCTTCGCTCAGGGAACCGTCAACTGCACCAGTGTTTGCGCCGTAACCAGCGTTTGGATCAACAGCGCCTTCACCGGCGTTGTCGCCGCCTTTGGACGAGCAACCTACAGCTACAGCCATGGCCAGAGCCAGCGCAGCAAATTTACCAAACTTCAGCATTTCCATCGTGAAACTCCTAATGAACCCCAGTGTGTTAAGTAAAACGTAAAGCGCCGCGTCAGTTCAGGTAAGGGGACCAGGACGGTTCTCTGACTTCGCCTTGAGCGGTAGGAAGCGGGAGCCTCACGCGTCCATTAATGGACACGAGCATCAAGACTCCCCGGCCCTGCTGGCGGGTGGCGTAGATTACCATGGTGCCGTTGGGCGCAACAGTAGGCGACTCGTCCAGAGTGCTATCAGTGAGGATTTTTACACTCCCGCGCTGCAAATCCTGGGCCGCCACTTTGAAATTGGTGAAACCGTCCTGACGATGGATCATCACCAGGGTCTTTTCATCCGCCGAAAGCTTGGGGTTGGCGTTGTAGTTACCCACGAACGTCACACGCTCGGCACCGCCACCACTAGCGCTGGTCTTGTAGATCTGCGGTTTGCCGCCACGGTCGGAGGTGAAGTAGATGGTCGAACCATCCTTGCCCCAGTACGGTTCGGTGTTGATGCCAGGACCTGCGGTTACGCGGGTGATCTGACGCGAACCGAGGTTCATCACGTAGATGTCCGGGTTACCGTCTTTCGACAGCACGAACGCCAGGCGATTGCCATCCGGCGACCAGGCTGGCGCGCCGTTCAAGCCTTCGAAGTTGGTGATCTGCTCGCGGCGACCGGTGTCGATGTTCTGCATGAAGATGCGCGGGCGCTTCTGTTCGAACGACACGTAAGCGATACGCTTGCCATCCGGTGCAAAACGCGGCGACAGGATCGGCTCGCGCGATTGCAGCAGGGTCACGGCGCGGGCGCCGTCATAGTCAGAGCGCTGCAGGGTGTAACGGGTGTTCTTCTCGGAGAAACGCTCGGCCGTGACGTACAGCAGGCGAGTCGAGAATGCACCTTTAATGCCGGTCAGTTTTTCGAACGACTGATCGGAGATAAAGTGCGCCATGTCGCGCAGCTGTTCAGTGGTACCGGACACACTGCCGTCAGCCACTTTCTGCTCGGTGGCGACGTTGAACAGAGCCCACTGCACCTGCAGACGGCCACCGGCCGGCACGATGCTGCCGACCATCATGTATTGCGCACCCACCGCCTTCCAGTCACGGAAGATGATTTCGCTCGGCTGGCTTGGCTGGCTGATCATGTTTTGCTTTGGAATCGGCGAGTAATAGCCCGAGTTGCGCAAATCGTTACCAATGATTTCAGCCATGTCATCCGGCAGGACGGCACCGCCCTGGAAACCGAACGGTACGACGGCGATCGGCGTTGCCCGATCGCTGCCGCTGGTGACCAGAATGTTCTTTTCATCCGCCATCGCGATCCCTGCCATGCAGCAGATCACGACCAGCATTCCTCGAAGAAGGTTTCTCACAAGGCTAGATCCTCAGGTGTGAATGTCATCTTGAATGAACGATACGGAGCGAAATCGCTCGGCTTCATTCCCTGCATTTCCGTCAAACGTCCAATATTCTTGACCGCTGCCACTGCCGACGCATCGAACGGACCGTCGCCACTGGACTTGGCCACGCTGACCGAGGTCACCGTACCGTCCGGCAACATGCCGATCTGCAGCACAACCGTCATGCCTTTGCGTGCCGAAGGTGGACGAGCCCAGCCTTCCGCTGCCCGCGCACGAATCAGGTCATCGAAACTGCCCGCGACTTCATCGCCCTGCTCATCGGCCAAGTCCTGCTGACGCTGCGGCGTGTCGGAAAGCAAATCTGCCAGGGCCTGAGCCTTTTTGTCTTCGGCGGATTTACGTGCCGCTTCCTGCGCTTTCTTCTTCGCAGCATCGGCAGCAGCTTTCTTCTTCGCGTCTTCGGCGACTTTCTTCTTCGCCTCTTCAGCTTCAGCTTTCTTCTTGGCGTCTTCGGCGGCTTTCTTTTTCGCGTCTTCGACGATCTTCTTCTTGGCTTCTTCAGCGGCCGCTTTCTTGGCCTCTTCTTCAGCAGCCTTCTTGGCTTCTTCTTCGGCTTTCTTCTTGGCTATATCAGCCAATTGTTTCTCTTCTGCCTTCTTGGCTTCGGCGGCTTTCTTGGCGTCGGCGGCTTTCTTGGCTTCATCAGCCTTCTTCGCCTCGTCCGCTTTCTTCGCCTCATCGGCCTTCTTGGCTTCCTCGGCCTTTTGAGCCGCTTCTTCTTTCTTTTGTTCCGCAGCCTTCACCGCTTCCTGCTCGACCTTTTTCTGCTCCATCTGCTCGACTTCGGTCTGGCGCGCGGCGGATTTCTTCGCCTCACCCGCAATCTTCTGATTGGTCTGGGTGGTTGCCTGACTTTTCGATTTCAGCTGGTACAGGGTCGCCTGGACAATCGGCTTGGCCGGCGGCAGCTCCGGGGTCAGGGCGAAACTGACGAACAGCATGCCGAACACCAGCACGTGCAAGCCAATCGCCCAGACACTGGGCCAGAAGTAGCTTTCCGAGGCGGACGGCTCTCGCTGTTGCTGCATCAGGGCGCCTCGGTGATCAAGCCAACGTTACCGACCCCGGCTTTCTGCAACCCGCCCATGGCGCCCATGACGGAGCCATAATCGACGGACTTGTCGCCACGGATGAAGACCTGGGTACGCTTGCCGCCTTCAGTGCCGGCGCGAATGATCTTGGTCACCGCATCGGTCATCTGTGGCAGGGTCATGGCGCGGTCCTGCTGCTTCTCGGTGTCGACTTCGCTGCCGAGGTTCCAGTAGTAGGTCTTGTCCGACTTGATCGAAATGGTCAGCACCTGGGTGTTGTTGTCCTGCGGCAAGGCTTCGCTGGAAACCTTGGGCAGATCCACTTTCACGCCCTGATTGAGCATCGGCGCAGTCACCATGAAGATGACCAGCAGCACCAGCATCACGTCGATGTAAGGCACTACGTTCATCTCGGCGACCGGCTTGCGCTTGTGTCGGGCTCGAGTGATTAAAGCCATCGGTAAATACCTGCTTATTCTTCGCTGGTGTGCACTTTGCGGTGCAGGATCGCCTGGAACTCATCGGCGAAGGTGTAGTAGCGGCTCAGCAAGGTTTCGCTGCGGGCAGAGAAACGGTTGTAAGCGATAACGGCCGGAATCGCAGCGAACAGACCGATCGCGGTGGCGATCAGGGCTTCGGCGATGCCGGGTGCGACGGTGGCCAGAGTGGCCTGTTGGGCGCTGGCCAGACCACGGAAGGAGTTCATGATCCCCCATACGGTACCGAACAGACCGATGTACGGGCTGACCGAACCTACGGTGGCGAGGAACGGCAGGCTCTGCTCAAGCTTTTCTTCTTCGCGGGAGATGGCCACGCGCATGGCACGGGCCACACCTTCCATCACCGCTTCAGGATCGACACCTGGCTGCTGACGCAGACGGGAGAACTCCTTGAAGCCGGCACGGAAGATCTGCTCGACACCCGAATCCGGATCCGGGTTGCTGCCGGCCTGACGGTAGAGTTTGGACAGGTCGATACCCGACCAGAAGCGCTCTTCGAAACTCTCCAGAGCGCGTCGACCGGCGCGCAGCAGGTTGCTGCGCTGAAAGATCATGATCCATGAGGTCACCGATGCGGCCACCAGGGTCAACATTACCAACTGCACCACGATGCTGGCATTGCTGACCAGGCTCCACATGGAGGAATGGTCGACGACGTTAGCTTCCACGCTTTATCTCCTGCTTTGAGTGTGTACCCGTGCCGACCGCGTCGGCAAAGGCCGCACGCAGGTCTTCGGGAAGGGCCCGGGGTTTCAAACTGTTAGTGCGCACACAGGCCACCAGAAACTGCCCTTCGCAGAGCAGCACATTATCCGTTGCCCGCCTGACCTGCTGTCGAAAGCGCAGGCTGGCACGGTTCAATTCGATTACATCAGCGCTTACCAGAAGTTCGTCGTCCAGTCGCGCCGGCGCGTGATAACGCGCTTCGCTGGAATGCACGACGAACAACAGGTCCTCCCCGGCCAGCGCCGACTGGGCAAAGCCCAGCTCCCGGAGCCGCTCGGTTCGAGCCCGTTCCATAAACTTGAGGTAATTAACGTAATACACGATGCCGCCCGCATCGGTGTCCTCGTAATAAACGCGACAACGATGTGCGAACGGCTCAAGCCCGTTTTGCGCGCGCATACTCTAGTGCTTACTCCTCGGGTTGCCAATCCAGCCAGGCAACTGTTTTTCATTGTTAAAAGGCTTTACCGCAAAAGTACCGTCCTGTGACAGTACAAACGCTGAATAAATCGACAATAAATGTGTATCAATCGTCCACGGCATCGAGAAACTCGTCTGCCACGGGCATCTCGCCCATTCGTGTCGGAATGTTTAAACCAAAATGCAGGTACGCGTGGCGGGTGACCACCCTGCCCCGTGGTGTCCGCATGATGTAGCCCTGCTGAATCAGGTAAGGCTCGAGCACGTCTTCAATGGTGTGACGCTCTTCGCTGATCGCCGCCGCCAGACTGTCGATACCCACCGGGCCGCCGTCGAATTTCTCGATCATGGTCAACAGCAGACGCCGGTCCTGATGATCGAAACCGTGCTCGTCAACATCCAGCAGGTTCAGCGCCAGATCTGCGACGGGTTTGGTGATGTGGCCCTTGGCCCGGACTTCGGCGAAATCCCGCACCCGACGCAACAGACGGTTGGCGATTCGCGGCGTACCACGGGCGCGGCGGGCAATCTCGAAAGACCCTTCCGGATCCAGCGGCAGGCCAAGAATGTTCGCCGAACGGCTGACAATCGTTGCCAGGTCAGCGGTGCTGTAAAACTCGAGACGCTGGACGATACCGAAACGGTCGCGCAACGGGTTGGTCAGCATACCGGCACGCGTGGTCGCGCCGACCAGCGTGAACGGCGGCAGATCGAGCTTGATCGAACGCGCCGCCGGTCCTTCACCGATCATGATGTCGAGCTGGAAATCCTCCATGGCCGGGTACAGCACTTCTTCGACGATCGGCGACAGACGATGGATTTCATCGATGAACAGCACGTCGTGCGGCTCAAGATTGGTCAACAGTGCCGCCAGATCCCCCGGCCGTTCCAGCACCGGGCCGGAAGTGCTCTTGATCGACACGCCCATTTCCTGGGCGATGATGTTGGCCAGCGTGGTTTTACCCAGCCCCGGCGGACCGAAGATCAGGGTGTGGTCGAGGGATTCGCCACGGCCACGGGCGGCCTGGATAAACAGTTCCATCTGCTCGCGAACGGTCGGCTGGCCGATGTATTCGGCCAGGCTGACGGGACGTATCGCCCGATCCTGGACTTCTTCGCGCTCACGCGGACTGTGCGTGGCGGCGATCAGACGATCAGCTTCAATCACTTAAATCATTCCCTTCAGGGCACGTCGAATCATGTCTTCGCTGCTCAGGCCTTTCTCTTTGATCGCGGAAATCGCCTTGCTCGCTTCCTGTGGCTTGTAGCCCAGGGAAATCAGTGCGCTGACCGCATCGTTCTCGGCGGTGTTGACCGGCGCCGGGCCGTCGGGCTGGTTCGGCACCAGGGCGAACATGGCCGGCGAGGTTTCCCAGGCCTTGAAGCGGTCCTTCAACTCGACCAGCAGACGCTCGGCGGTTTTCTTGCCCACGCCCGGCACCTTGGTCAGCGCCGAGGTGTCCTGGGATTGCACGCAGCGGATCAGCTCATCGACTTCCAGACTCGACATCAAGGCCAGGGCCAGTTTCGGCCCCACACCATTGAGACGGATCAACTCACGAAAAAAGTCTCGCTCACGCTTGCCGGCAAAACCATAGAGTAACTGCGCGTCTTCGCGTACGACCAAATGGGTGTGCAAGGTCAGCGGTTCACCGACCGACGGCAGACGATAAAGGGTGGTCATGGGCACTTCCAGCTCATACCCGAGGCCGTTTACATCCAGAATCAGGTGCGGCGGCTGTTTCTCAGCCAGAGTGCCGCGCAAGCGTCCAATCACGTTTCAGATCCTTGAGCGTTGGCCAGCCGTGGGCTGGCGACCGACAGAGCATGGATTCACGGCCGACAACCCAGGCACGAAATCCACATTCCGTAAAAATGACTGCTGATGCTATCAGAGACGCAGGCGCCCGCCACGACTGCGTGCGGTTCCCAGGCCATGCGGTAACAGACTGGAGCGCGTGTGGGCGTGACAAATGGCGATGGCCAGGGCATCCGATGCGTCGATTTGCGGTTTGCTGGTCAGCTTGAGCATGTGCATGACCATCATCTGCACCTGCTCTTTATTGGCGGCACCGGTGCCGACCACGGCCTGTTTGACCTGAGTGGCGGTGTACTCGGCAATCTCCAGGCACTCTTCAGCCCCCGCCACAATCGCAGCCCCGCGGGCCTGCCCCAGTTTCAGCGCAGAATCGGCGTTTTTCGCCATGAACACCTTTTCGATGCCCATGGTCACCGGGCCGTAGGTCTGGATGATTTCGCGCACGCCGCGATAGACGATCTGCAACCGCTCATGCAGCTCGCCGGCACCGGTGCGGATACAACCCGAGGCGACGTAGATGCAGCCGCCGCGTCCGGTATCGCGAACAATGCCGTAACCGGTAATGCGCGATCCAGGGTCGATACCAAGAATTAAAGTCATAAGCCTGCTGGTTCGAAAAAACACAAAAACAAATGTGGGAGCTGGCTTGCCAGCGATGACGGAGTGTCAGGCACTATCATTAGCTGATGTGCCGACGCCATCGCTGGCAAGCCAGCTCCCACATTGAAGCCTAGTCGCTCTTAACCGAGCTGAGCGGCCACGTCTTCCGGAATGTCTGCGTTGGAGTAGACGTTCTGCACGTCGTCCAGGTCTTCCAGCATGTCGATCAGCTTGAGCACCTTCTCGGCGCCCTCCAGGTCCAGTTCGGCACTGGTGGTCGGCTGCATGACGATTTCCGCGTCATCTCCCTTGAAGCCTGCGGCTTCCAGGGCATTGCGCACTGCGTAAAAACCGGTGAACGAGGTGAACACATCGATCGAGCCGTCTTCGTGGCTGACCACGTCGTCGGCATCGGCTTCCAGCGCCGCTTCTGTCAGTGCGTCCTCGTCGACGCCCGGGGCAAAGCTGATCTGCCCCTTGCGTTCGAACAGATACGCCACCGAACCGTCGGTACCGAGGTTGCCGCCACACTTGCTGAACGCGTGGCGCACGGCGGCTGCGGTACGGTTGCGGTTGTCGGTCATGCATTCGACCATCACCGCCACGCCGCCCGGACCGTAACCTTCGTAAGTCAGCTCTTCAACGTTGTCGGCTTCGGTCGCGCCGGCGCCACGGGCCACGGCACGGTCGATGATGTCGCGACTCATGTTGGCGCCCAGCGCCTTGTCCAGTGCCAGACGCAGACGCGGGTTGGAGCCCGGATCACCGCCGCCCTGACGGGCCGCCACGGTCAGCTCGCGGATCCACTTGGTGAAAATCTTGCCTCTCTTGGCATCCTGGCGTTCTTTGCGGTGCTTGATGTTCGCCCACTTGGAATGACCTGCCATAACTCGCTCCGAATTCTCTTGAACAATGCCCGCCATGCAGGTGCATCGGCCAGCAAAAAATCTTGTTTTCAATCACTGCAGAAAGAAAAAAGGCGCATCCGAAGATGCGCCTTCAGGCCCGTCTTACTCAGCCTTTGGCGTTTCGCGCAAACGAATGTGCAATTCGCGCAAGGCCTTGGCATCCACGACACCCGGCGCCTGCGTCATCACGTCGGCAGCACTCTGGGTTTTCGGGAAGGCGATCACTTCACGGATCGACTGGGCGCCGGTCATCAGCATCACCAGACGGTCCAGACCGAAGGCCAGACCACCGTGCGGCGGCGCGCCGTATTTCAGGGCGTCGAGCAGGAAGCCGAACTTCTCTTCCTGTTCCGCTTCGTTGATGCCCAGCAGACGGAATACCGCCTGTTGCATCTCTTTGCGGTGGATACGGATCGAACCGCCACCCAGCTCGGTGCCGTTGAGCACCATGTCGTAGGCACGGGACAGAGCGCCAGCCGGGTTGGCTTCCAGCTCTTCCGGCGAGCACTTCGGCGCAGTGAACGGGTGATGCAGCGCCGAGAAGCTGCCGTCGTCGTTCTCTTCGAACATCGGGAAGTCGACGACCCACATCGGCGCCCATTCGCAGGTCAGCAGCTTCAGGTCGTGACCGAGCTTGATACGCAGTGCGCCCAAGGCTTCGCTGACGATCTTGGCCTTGTCGGCGCCGAAGAACACGATGTCGCCATCGACTGCGCCAACGCGATCGAGGATCACGTTGAGGTTGGCTTCCGGAATGTTTTTCACGATCGGCGATTGCAGACCGTCAACACCGGCCGCACGCTCGTTGACCTTGATGTACGCCAGGCCCTTGGCACCGTAGATGCCGACGAACTTGGTGTAGTCGTCGATCTGCTTGCGCGGCATGCTCGCCCCGCCCGGAACGCGCAGCGCAGCGATGCGGCATTTCGGGTCGTTGGCAGGGCCGCTGAACACTTTGAAATCAACTTCTTTCAATTGATCGGCGACATCGACCAGTTCCAGCGGGTTACGCAGGTCTGGCTTGTCGGAACCATAACGGCGCATGGCTTCTTCGAACGTCATGTGCGGGAACTCGCCGAATTCCAGACCCAGCACTTCCTTGAACAGGTTGCGGATCATGCCTTCGGTCAGGCCCATGATGTCTTTTTCGTCGAGGAAGCTGGTCTCGATGTCGATCTGAGTGAACTCAGGCTGACGGTCGGCACGCAGGTCTTCGTCGCGGAAGCACTTGGCGATCTGGTAGTAACGGTCGAAGCCGGCGACCATCAGCAGTTGCTTGAACAGCTGTGGCGACTGCGGCAGGGCGAAGAACGAACCGGCGTGGGTACGGCTCGGCACGAGGTAGTCGCGCGCGCCTTCCGGCGTGGCACGGGTCAGGATCGGCGTTTCGACGTCGAGGAAGCCGTTCTCGTCCAGGTAGCGACGGATGCTGGTGGTCATGCGCGAACGCAGACGCAGCTTCTCGGCCATTTCCGGACGACGCAGGTCGAGGAAGCGATAACGCAGACGGGTTTCTTCGCCGACGTCGGAGAACTCGTTCAGCGGAAACGGCGGGGTTTCCGACTCGTTCAGCACTTCCAGCTCGTAGCCCAGCACTTCGATCATGCCCGACGCCATGTTGGCGTTGGTGGCACCGGCCGGACGCAGACGCACCTTGCCGGTGATCTTCACGACGTATTCGCTGCGCACGCGATCGGCAGCGGCGAAACTCTCGGCGCGATCCGGATCGAACACTACCTGGGCAAGACCGTCACGATCACGGATATCGAGGAAAATCACCCCGCCGTGGTCGCGACGACGGTGAACCCATCCGCAAAGGGTAATTTCCTGGCCTTCCAGGCTTTCGTTGAGTTGGCCGCAATAATGGCTGCGCATCATGGTAGTGGTTCGCTTCTCGTAATTCGAAATTCGGTGGAGATCCCGCTGCACTCAAGCAGTGCAACCCGTGGAAACTCACGCGTGTCGTTCGACCTGGGTTTGAACCCTAGTCAGATTTGTCGCCACCGGCCAGATTCTTCTTCGCGCCGGTCTTGAAATCGGTTTCGTACCAGCCGCTGCCGCTGAGGCGAAAGCCCGGCATCGACAGCTGCTTCTTGAGTTCCGGTGCCTGACAGGCAGGGCAATCGACCAGTGGAGCGTCGCTGATCTTTTGAATGGCTTCCAACTGATGACCACAGGAAGCACATTGGTAATCGTACATCGGCATGGAGTTGTCTCGGCAATCAGATTGCCAGCACGCGCAGGGCCGTGCGGCGAAAGGGCGGGATTATATCCATTAAATGCGGCCTGTGCAGCCGGAAGACTGCACAGGCCGTTTCGTCAGTGACATCCCGCGTCGCGCATCCCCGGAGAATCCCGCAGGCCATGCACCACACACACAACCCGCACCAGACCGCTGAAGTTTTTCACCCCGCCATGACGCAGGTGCACTTCACGATCGACACGGGACAACAGCGTGCCGACCGAACAACAATTGTCCTCGGCCATCCGGCCCAGAATGTTCCAGTAAACCTGCTCCAGCCGCATGCAGGTCGCGAATCCGTTCAAACGCACCGAACGGGACAACGGCCGGATCAATGCCATATCGAACCCGCCCAGCAAGGGCTCCGTGACTTTCTCTCTTTGCGAGCCGCCTGCGATTTCTCTTGGCCTGCCTCCATCTTCCATATCGTTGACACTCCTTTGTCATTTTTGCGCCTGTTATCAAGGCAACATCCTGTGACCTCATTAAAAGCGCAGGCGCAAAGGCAGTTCCAGATGACTTTTTGACCATCCACGTAGGATAAGCCAACGCAACACGGAGGATCATGGAGTGATGGATCGTTTTCCCTGTTTCCTACAGGAGAGAACGACATTTCCAGAAAAAGAACAGCGCACGAACGAAGGGGGTCGTGCGCGTCCCGACATCAGGCCTCGAGCAGCGCGCGCAACATCCACGCGGTTTTCTCGTGAACCTGCATACGCTGGGTCAGCAAGTCAGCGGTCGGCTCGTCGCTGACTTTATCCAGAAGAGGGAAAATCCCCCGCGCCGTGCGCGTGACTGCCTCCTGACCCTCGACCAATTGTTTGATCATGTCCTCGGCACTCGGCACGCCCTCTTCCTCTTTAATAGAAGACAGACGCGCGTAGGTTGCGTATGCGCCCGGCGCCGGAAACCCCAGCGCCCGGATGCGTTCGGCGATCGAGTCCACCGCCAGGGCCAGTTCGTTGTATTGCTCCTCGAACATCAGATGCAGGGTCCGGAACATCGGCCCGGTGACGTTCCAGTGGAAGTTGTGGGTCTTCAGATACAGCACGTAGGTGTCCGACAGCAGACGCGAGAGCCCTTCAACGATGGATTTGCGGTCTTCTTCACTGATACCGATATCGATTGCCATGCTTACCCCCTAACGGCGATTGAAATTCATCCAGCAGGTGCCGGTTCACTGTAGCAAGGCCACCCCCGCCCCGCAGCCCCCGCATGACCCCGATAGACGCGACAAATCGTCCGACGCCTGCCGCTGGCCGGCGTAATTTGAGTACCCGCAGGCTTTGCTGTTAAATAGGCAGTGTGTCGCTACGCCCCGTTTTCCGGGCCTGCGCATAGGCTGATGCCGGGTACGTGTCCAACGCCTCTTTTTGTTCCGAAGCGAACCGTGCGCCTTCAGCTCTTCCTTGTGAGCCGTCATAACGTGAGTCAATAAAAATGTTGAAAATCGTCCACCTGCTAATGGGCGCAGCAGCCTTGCTGCTGTCCTTCATACCTAGCCTGAAGTCCGAAGCGGTACCTTACCTGCAACAACCCGATGCACTTTACCTGGCCTTTTTCGGCCTGCTGAACCTGATCCTTGCGCCAGTCATCCCTTACTGGAACAAAGGTCCGCGCCAGCATCTGCAAAACCTGGTCAGCGCCCTGCTGGTCCTGACCGTTGTCCTGCAAACCCTGACCCTGATCGCGCCGATGCCTGTCATCGCCGGCCAGCCAGCCGTGCTGTTCAGCCTGGTGATCGCACTGGTCGCCGTGGTGCTGCACCTGGCCGTCAGCTTCTACAAATCCTCACCGGCCGCCGCCGCGCAAAGCTACGACATGAGCAACCGCGATACCGGCACCGTCAAGTGGTTCAACACTTCCAAGGGCTTCGGTTTTATCTCCCGGGATTCCGGCGATGATATTTTCGTGCACTTTCGCGCCATCCGTGGCGAAGGTCACCGCGTTCTGGTCGAAGGCCAGCGCGTGGAGTTCTCGGTGATGAACCGTGACAAGGGCCTGCAGGCCGAAGACGTGATCGCCGCCCTGCCGCGTCGCTGATTCACGCCTCCTGGCACTAAAAAACCGCGAACAGCCTGGCTGTTCGCGGTTTTTTTTTATTCACGGGAACATGCCCACCCACCTCTCAATAGTGTGGCGGCGGCGCATCCTCTTCAAAGGATCCGATCTGGCCCACCATCTCTTCCTGGCGCTTGAGCACAGCCGCCATCTGCAACTGCAGACGCTCGACCACTCGCTGCTGCTCCACCAGCACATCGTTCAATGCCTGAATGGTGTCGTCCTGAAACGCCAGGCGGCTTTCCAGCTCGGTAACACGTTGTTCGAGGCTCATGACTCAGCTCTCCAGAAAGGTGAAATCTTCGTCCAGTACCAGACGCAGGCGCTCGCGGATCGCGACCACTTGCTCGGCACTGTAAGGCTTGGCGGGGTGCCTGCCCCATACCGGTGCCGGCCAGGCGGCATCGTCCCGCTTACGCACAATCACATGCATATGCAGCTGACTGACTACATTCCCCAAGGTCGCGACATTCATCTTGTCGGCGTCGAAGGAATCCTTGAGCACCTCGGCCAGGGCCGTGGTTTCCTGCCACAACCGCTGCTGGTCGGCGACATCCAACTGAAATAACTCGCTGATATCGTCCCGACGTGGCACCAGGATGAACCACGGGTAGTTGGCGTCGTTGGACAACAGCAGTCGGCACAGCGGGAAATCGCCGATGGTCAGCGTGTCCTGTTGAAGTAGTGGGTCTAAAGCAAACACTGCGCGCACTCCCGGCGAAATGACCTGTTTTCAGCTTAGCGCCCCGCAGTGAAAGCAGCGCGCCAGGCGACTGGACGGCAGCATACCTGCGATTGCGGCGTCCTTCACGGCGAATGCGCCACGGCAAGGATCTGCGACGCCCTGCAATAGGACATTTACGGCACGAGCGCACCAGTACGGAACCCGAACCGTCTTCGAACGGGGTGAAACGAACGGTTCAGGACGCAGGGTTCACGCAGCATCGACGGCTCGACTAGATGGATTCGGTAAAGCCATTGAAATTTTTTGCACCAAAACCGCACAGCACGTCTACGCTCAGTGGGTCGGGCATCCGCCGAATACTCACCAACGGGGTGAACCGGTAACGTTTTTGGTTGTCGCGCTGCGACTTTCAGGGAGCAACACCATGCGAAGGATGGCGTCAAGCCTGTTCGAAACGCCCTCGAGCCCCCCGGTTTTATGAGGTTTTTACAGCATCAGACGAGCACCTTGAAAAAAACCGGAACAATTCAGCGGTTTGTGCACGCTTGTTGCATTCATACCCATATGGACTATAAGCGCACCACAAGAAGTGGATGCCTTGAGCCCCATAAAAACAGTGGCAGGGCTGCCCGATGGAGATTCAAGCGTTTTGCCAAGGGACTCTTTTTTACCGATGCTCAAGCGCTGTAAAACAGCGCTGAAGTTGTCAGTCCCATTGCATTTGGACTGTAAATTTGCGACATCTACCAAGCCGATTGCGACACGCTCGTAAAGAAGCCGAAAGGTTGGATGCGCAAGTATCGCCAACATGGTCGGCGTGATATAAGTTTGCGCCGACACAAAAAGAAAGAGCCGCCCAGATAATAAAACAGGTGGGACGGCAGTACTCTTCTAAAACCAAAGGAGCAAATCACGATGCGCGTGATGAAGTGGAGCATGATCGCACTGGCAGTTGCAGCAGCAGCCAGTACTCAGATGGCTACGGCCGAACCGTTCGTAAGTGACCAGGCTGAAGCCAAAGGCTTTGTTGAAGACGCGAAAGCTGATTTGCTGATTCGCAACTATTACTTCAACCGTGACAACAAAGACGGTGCCCGTGACGTAAAAGACTGGACCCAAGGTATCTGGGGCAACTTCAGGTCCGGTTACACCCAAGGTACTGTTGGCGTCGGCGTTGATGCATTCGGTTACCTGGCCATCAAACTGGACGGTGGTGCTGGCACCAGCGGCTCCGGCAACATGAGCCGCAGCAACGAATTCAATGCAAACGGCTCCCGCGACCCTGACGACAGCCAAGGCAAAGCCGGCGCTGCCATCAAGTTCCGCGTATCGAAAACCGAGCTGAAAGTCGGTGACATGCAGCCTAGCACCGCTCCGGTGTTCGCTGTCGGCGGCTCCCGTATCCTTCCGCAAACGGCCAGCGGTTTCCAACTGCAGAGCAGTGAGATCAAAGACCTTGACCTCGAAGCCGGTCACTTCTACTCGGCAACCAGCCAGGACCGCAACTCCCGTGAAGGCGGTCTGTACGCGAACTACGCTGGCGTTGAAGCCAACACCATCGACTACTTCGGTGGCAAGTACGGCATCACCGACAACCTGAGCGCATCGCTCTACGGTGCCAAACTGGAAGACATCTGGAACCAGTACTACGCCAACGTGAACCTCACCACTCCATTTGGTGGTGACACTTCGCTGAACACCGACTTCAACATCTATCGCACCACCGACACCGGTAGCGCGAAAGCCGGTGACATCAGCAACACCGCGTTCTCCCTGGCCACCGCTCTCTCGTTCCTGAAAGCGCACACCATCACTCTGGCCTTCCAGAAGGTCAACGGTGACACCCCGTTCGACTACATCGGCGTGGGCAAGAACAACCGTGGCGGCGACTCGATCTTCCTCGCCAACTCCATCCAGTACTCTGACTTCAACGCCCCTGGCGAGAAGTCGGCCCAGATCCGTTACGATCTGAAAATGGCCGAGTACGGCGTACCAGGTCTGAGCTTCATGACCCGTTACGTGAAAGGTTGGGACATCGACGGCACCCACACTCCAGCAGGCAGCGCCTACGCTGGTCTGTATGGCGAAGATGGCAAACACAACGAAACCAACTTGGAAGCCAAATACGTAGTTCAGTCTGGCCCGGCCAAAGACCTGTCCTTCCGTATTCGTCAGGCCTGGCACTTTGCTAACGCTGACCAAGGCGAAGGCGACATCAAAGAGTTCCGTCTGATCGTCGACTACCCACTGTCGATCTTGTAATCGCCAACATTTAGTTTGCGGTAACAACAAAAAGGCCCATCTTCGGATGGGCCTTTTTTGTTGCTTTGCTTTTGCGTTAATTGCCTGACCGATAAGTCAGGCAATTAATTATCAACCTATCATTACACCACCGACTCCTGAACCACACGAATCACTCGCTGCGGAAACGGAATATCAATGCCGGCAGTCTTTAAACGATCACGCGACTGCTCGTTAAACATGAACATCACATCCCAGTAATCCGCCGTTTTCACCCAGACCCGCAGGGAAACAGTGATCGAACTGTCACCCAGCGTCGAAATAACAGCTTGAGGCGCCGGATCCTGCAGAACGCGCTCATCCTTGGCCAGATCCAGCAGCACCTGACGGGCCTTTTGCAGATCGGCTGCGTAATCCACACCTACGTCGAACACAACCTTGCGGGTCGGCTGACGGTTGGTGTTGGTGATGATGCCGTTCGACAGGTTGCCGTTCGGTACGATGATGGTCTTGTTGTCGCCGGTGCGCAGCACAGTGTGGAAGATCTGGATGCTGTCGACGGTACCCGCCACACCCTGGGCTTCGATCCAGTCACCGATGCGGAACGGACGGAACAGCAGAATCAACACGCCGCCGGCGAAGTTCGCCAGGCTGCCCTGCAATGCCAGACCGATGGCCAGGCCGGCCGCACCGATCGCCGCGACGAACGAGGTGGTTTCGACGCCGATCATCGACGCCACGCTGACGATCAGCAGCACTTTGAGAATGATATTGGCCAGGCTGCTGATGAAACCTTGCAGCGCCAGGTCGGCATTGCGCAGGGCCAGCAGGCCGCCGAGCTTTTGCGTGACCTTGTTGATCAGCCACCAGCCGATGGCCAGGGTAATAACCGCCAGCAGCACACGACTGCCGTATTCCATGATCATCGGAATCCACGCCTGGGACGCCTTGACCAGGTTGTCCACCTCAGCATTCAAATCCATCTTTTATCTCCTGATTGCCGGCTTCCCGGGCTGTAAAAAACCAGCGGCAGAAAGACCGAGCCGAACAGGGCTCAATCGTTTCTGCCGTTGCTTGGGCCTCGGACGCTGTAAACGCCGAGAGGTTCCCGACCGAAAAAGCTTAGTCGCGGAAGTTGTTGAACTGCAGTGGCATGCCGAATTCCTTGGCACGCAGGGCCGCGATGGCTTCCTGCAGGTCGTCGCGCTTCTTGCCGGTCACACGCACCTGCTCGCCCTGAATGGCAGCCTGCACCTTGAGCTTGGCTTCCTTGATGTGGCCGACGATTTTCTTCGCCAGCTCCTTATCAATGCCTTCCTTGAGGACAGCGTCCTGCTTCATCAGCTTGCCCGAGGCGAAGGAGTCTTTGACTTCGAGGCACTGCACGTCGATCTTGCGCTTGACCAGGGCCAGCTTGAGGATCTCGATCATCGCTTCCAGCTGGAAATCAGCTTCAGCGGTCAGGTGGACGGTCAGGTCCTTTTCCTTGTATTCGAAGCTGCCCTTGCCTTTCAGGTCATAACGACGATCGAGTTCCTTCACGGCGTTCTCGACCGCGTTGGTGAGTTCGTGTTTGTCCAGTTCGGATACCACGTCGAACGACGGCATGTAATCTCTCCAATAAAAAGGCGCGCTCGTACGGGACGCGGCGCGCTTGGCTTGCGGTTAAAATCGGGCTCATTATAACGGGTCTTTTCCTACCGACACGGCGAGCCTTGCATGCCTGTACCTTACCGAGTGAAAAACTGATGTCCACCCCCTGGCATGTCCTCGGCGCCGGAAGTCTCGGCACGCTCTGGGCCACGCGCCTGGCCCGGGCCGGTTTGCCGGTCCGGCTGATTCTGCGCGACATCGACCGCCTGCACGACTATGCAACGGCCGGCGGCCTGACCCTCGTCGAACAAGGCGTGGCCAGCCGTTACGCCATCCCCGGGGAAACCCCGGACAGTTCCGGGCCGATCCGCCGCCTGCTGGTGGCCTGCAAG
Organism: Pseudomonas sp. PHC1; assembly: GCF_046487845.1. Classification (NCBI taxonomy): domain Bacteria; kingdom Pseudomonadati; phylum Pseudomonadota; class Gammaproteobacteria; order Pseudomonadales; family Pseudomonadaceae; genus Pseudomonas; species Pseudomonas sp. PHC1. Next base: position 329,231 of record NZ_JBJXHJ010000001.1, on the reverse strand, counting down.
GCCTACGACGCCGAAGCTGCGGTGGCCGGGCTTGCCCATCGCCTGGCACCGGACGCCGAATTGATTCTTTTGCAGAACGGCCTCGGCAGCCAGGAAGCGGTCGCCGCGCAAGTCCCACAGGCCCGCTGCATCAGCGCCTCCAGCACCGAAGGCGCGTTCCGCGATGGCGACTGGCGCGTCGTGTTCGCCGGCCATGGTTACACCTGGCTGGGGGATGCCGGTCATCCGGTGGCGCCGGTCTGGCTCGACGATCTCGAGGCGGCCAAAATCCCACACGAATGGAGCGCCGACATCCTCACTCGCCTGTGGCGCAAACTCGCGCTCAACTGTGCGATCAATCCGCTGACGGTGCTGCACGACTGCCGCAACGGTGGCTTGCAGCAACATCACTGCGAAGTCGCCACCCTTTGCAGCGAATTGACCGAACTGCTCGAACGCTGCGGGCAACCGGCAGCAGCGGATAACCTGCAACAGGAAGTCGAACGGGTGATCCAGGCCACGGCAGCGAATTTCTCGTCCATGTATCAGGACGTGGCCAGTCAACGCCGCACCGAGATCAGCTATTTGCTCGGCCATGCCTGCAAGGTTGCGCAGCGTCATCAGTTGAACCTGCCGCATCTCAAGCAATTGCAGCAGCGCCTGACCGCTCATCTGCACAGTCTCGGATTGCCCGTCGACTGAGCAGCGGCTACGCTGGCCACTTGTTCCTTTGCTGCGATAAACCTGATGCCATTGCGCCAGCGTCTTGAAAACCTGCCGGTCGGCCAGAAACTGCTGGCCGCCCTGCTGGTGCTGTTGACCACTGTGTTGCTGGTCGCCAACCTGACTTTTATCAGCGCTGCCTACTACATATCCCAGGAAAGCATGGCGCCCCAGGCATTGCAGACCATCGGCCGGCTGGTGTCCAACCCGAGCCTGGTGGCCGACGCCTTGCAGTCGCCACAAAGCGCCGAGCGCCTGCTCAAGGAACTCGACAGCTATTCCCCGCTGCGCGCCGCCGCTTTATATGACGGCAAAGGCGAACGTCTGGCGCAATTGCAGCACGGCGACAAACTCAACTTGCCGGAACGCTACCGGCACATCGAAGCCTGGCAACTGACCGAGTTTCGCAGCAACCAGTTGATCACCCTGCCCCGCCCCGGTACTGCCCCGGGACACCTGCTGTTGGTGGCCAGCAGCGAACTGCCGATGGCGTTCTACACCGGTACACTCACGGCCAGTCTGGGGATTCTGATTTTCAGTGTGCTGCTGTGGCTGGTCATCGCCCGGCAGATCAAACGCCTGATTACCCGGCCGATCCATCAACTGGAAGAACTTTCCCGCCAGGTGACTCGAGAAGAGAACTACGCGCTGCGCGCCTCCCGGGGTAACCACGACGAAATCGGCAGTCTCGCCGAGGCGTTCAACACCATGCTGTCGCGCATCGAGGCCCGAGAGCAGCAGCTCAAACGCGCCCGCGACGATTCCCAGGCGGCCTACGATCAGGCCCAGGGTCTGGCCGAAGAAACCCGCCACACCAACCGCAAGCTGGAGCTGGAAGTCCAGGTGCGCAGCAAGATCGAGAAAAAACTCACCGGGTTCCAGAACTACCTCAACAGCATCATCGACTCCATGCCTTCGGCGCTGATCGCCCTCGACGAACAGCTCTACGTCACACAATGGAACCAGGAGGCCAGCGCGCTATCCGGTACACGACTGGACGAAGCGCTGAACCAGCCGATTTTCCTCGCTTTCGAGCCGCTCAAGCCGTTCCTGCCGCAACTCAAGCAGACCGTCGAACAACACACGGTGGCGAAAATCGAACGGGTGACGTGGTTCAAGGACGACGAGCCCAAGCACTACGCCCTGACCTTCTATCCGTTGATGGGCGGCGCCGGGCGCGGCGTGGTGATCCGGATCGACGACATCACCCAGCGCCTGTCGCTGGAAGAAATGATGGTGCAGTCGGAAAAAATGCTGTCGGTCGGTGGACTCGCCGCCGGCATGGCCCACGAGATCAACAACCCGCTGGGGGCAATCCTGCACAACGTGCAGAACATTCGCCGACGTCTGTCGCCAGACCTGCCGAAGAACCTTGAGCAGGCCGAGCAACTGGGCATCGAACTCGACACCGTGAACCGCTACCTGCAAAGCCGGGAAGTTCCGCAACTGCTCGACGGCATCCAGCAGGCCGGTGCCCGCGCGGCAAAAATCGTCACGCACATGCTCAGCTTCAGTCGTCGCAGCAACCGCCAGATGGCGCCGTGCGACCTGCCGGCGCTGATCGATCAAGCCGTGGAGATCGCCGGCAACGACTTCGACCTGGCCATCGGTTTCGACTTCAAGGGTCAGGCAATCATCCGCCAGTTCGACCCGGCACTGGGCCCGGTGCCCGGCACTGCCAACGAGCTGGAACAGGTGCTGCTGAACCTGCTGAAAAACGCTGCGCAGGCGATCCACCAGCGCGAAGACGACAGCGAGCCAGGGCGAATCACCCTGCGCACCCGGCTCAATCCGCCCTGGGCCGAGATTCAGGTCGAGGACAACGGCATCGGCATGAGCGAGAACGTGCGCAAGCGTACCTTCGAGCCGTTCTTCACCACCAAGGAAATCGGCCAGGGCACGGGCCTCGGGCTGTCGGTGTCGTACTTCATCATTACCAACAACCACAAAGGGCAGATGGAAGTGCAGTCGGCGCCGGGGCAAGGCACCTGTTTCACCCTGCGCCTGCCGCTGGCGCAACCGGCGCCCATCGCCGCCGAAACCAATCAACTACCGAGGTAAACCATGGGCTTTCGCTTGTCGAAGATCTACACCCGCACCGGCGACAAGGGCGAAACCGGACTCGGCGACGGCCGCCGGGTGCCCAAGGATCACCCGCGCATCGAAGCCATTGGCGAGGTCGATACGCTCAACAGTCAGGTCGGCGTGCTGCTGGCCGGGTTGATCGCCGAGCGCGAAACCTGCCCCGGACTGAACGAACTGATCGACGTGTTGGCGCCCTGCCAGCACCGGTTATTCGACCTTGGCGGTGAACTGGCGATGCCGGAGTATCAGGCATTGAACACAGCAGAAATCGAACGGCTGGAAGCCGCCATCGATGTCTGGAACGAGGAATTGGGGCCGCTGGAGAATTTCATTTTGCCGGGCGGTACGATGCTGATTGCCCAGGCCCATGTCTGCCGCAGCCTGGCGCGCAGTGCCGAACGGCGTTGTCAGCATTTGAATGCGATCGAACCGTTGGGCGGGGTTGGCCTGGCGTATATCAATCGCTTGTCGGATCTGTTGTTTGTCGCGGCCAGATTGATTGCGCGGCGCCAGGGTGTTGCAGAAATCCTGTGGCAACCGGCGGCGAAACCTTCAGATCAGTAACGACTGTCAGGACGTCTTCGTCGGAACGCCGCCCGGAGCAAGCCCGCTCCCACAGTTGATTGCATTCCAACGGGAAGAACTCGATCAACTGTGGGAGCGGGCTTGCTGACGAAGGGGCCATCAGCGTCACTGAAGCGTCAGGCCTCAGGCCTCAGGCCAGAACGCCCGAATCCCCGCCACACCCTGAGCCCCGGCGCTCCACGCTTGTTCGCGTTCCGCCGGGCCGACTCCACCCAGCAGAAACACCGGTTTGCTGAAGCCTTCGATCAACGTCGACGCCTGTTCCCAGCCCAGCGGCTGTGCATCGGGGTGAGTCAGGGTCGGCTGTACCGGCGACAGGGTGACGAAATCCACGCCCATCTGCTCGGCCAGCGCCAGTTCTTCAGCGTTATGGCAGGAAGCCGCCAGCCAGCGCTCCGCCGGTAGCGGGCGCCCCGCGGCGGCGTATTTGCGCAACTGTGCCGAGGTGATGTGCCAGCCGGCCGCCGGAAAATCGCCCAGCCACTCGAACGGGCCCTTGATCATCAACTGCGCCTTGCCGGCGCACAGGCCGACTGCGTCTACCGCAAGGTCGCGATACTTCGGGTCATAACCATTGGGCGCACGCAGCTGGATCAGCTTGATGCCACCGGCAATTGCCTTCTGGATGCCGCGCAGCAACGCCGGGGTTTCCAGGTCTTCCGGGGTGATCAGGTATTCGGCGGGCAAGCGCGCCGCCGCCACGATAGGCTGGTTGGCCGCCGGGAATTGATAGTCGCCCAACTCGCGCGCCGTCACCCACGCCAAGGGCTGGCCTTCGGCGCCATGGGGCTCACCAGTGAAGCTTGAAACCTCCCAGACATCCAGCAACACCTGCTTGTCCGGGTAATCATGGCGCACCTTGATCAGCGGCCGCGCGGCACCGACGACAATGCCCAACTCTTCGTGCAGCTCGCGGGCCAGCGCGGTTTGCACCGACTCATCGGCCTCGACCTTGCCACCGGGAAATTCCCACAGACCACCCTGATGCTGGGTATCGGCACGCCGGGCGATCAGAATCTTGCCACTGCCGTCACGAATGACGGCGGCGGCGACGTGTACACGTTTCACGACTGCAATTCCTCCAGTCCAGCCTTTTGCCAGGCCTTGAAGGCTGGCCATTGGTAGACGGTTTCAACATAGGCTTGATCTTCGGCCGGCAGCTTCACCTGATAGGTGCGCAGGCGCACGGCAATCGGCGCGAAGAACGCATCGGCCAGCGACACCCGACCGAACAGGTAAGGCCCTGGCTCGGTCGCGGCAGCGCGGCATTCGGCCCACAGCGCGAGCATGCGTTCGATGTCGACCTTCACCTCCGGCGGCACCGGATTGAGCGGCGCATCGTGGCTCAGGTTGAACGGCATGTGATTGCGCATGGCGAAGAAGCCGCTGTGCATCTGCGCGCAGGCGGATCGCGCCTGGGCACGGGCGAAGATATCGGTCGGCCAGAGCTGCTCGGAAGGAAACTGTTCGGCCAGGTATTCGGCAATTGCCAAAGAGTCGGCAATGGTGCCGCGGGTGGTTTTCAGCAACGGCACCTTGGCGGTCGGTGAATGCGCCAGCAGCCGCTCGCGGGTGTCGGGCTTGCCGAGTCTGACCAGTTCTTCGGTGTAAGGCGCACCGGTCAGTTCAAGCGCCAGTGCCGCACGCAGGGACCAGGAGGAAAGCAGTTTGTCGCCAATGATCAGGTGAAGGCTCATGTTCGGGTCCTTTCATGGGACAGCAGAAAAGGAGGTCCGCAGACCTCCCTCTTCGGCAGGGATCAGGTGCGATATTCAGCGTTGATCTTCACGTACTCGTGGGACAGGTCGGTGGTCCAGATGGTTTCGCTGCAATCGCCGCGACCCAGTTCGATACGGATGGTGATCTCTTCCTGCTGCATCACTGCCGAGCCCTGGGCTTCGGTGTAGGTCGCGGCGCGGGCGCCACGGCTGGCAATGCACACGTCGCCAAGGAATACGTCGATCTTGCTTACGTCAAGGTCCGGCACGCCGGCACGGCCGACGGCGGCGAGGATGCGGCCCCAGTTGGGGTCGGAGGCGAACAGTGCAGTCTTGATCAGCGGCGAGTGAGCCACGGTGTAGCCGACGTCCAGGCATTCCTGGTGATTGCCGCCGCCGTTGACTTCAACGGTCACGAACTTGGTCGCGCCTTCGCCGTCACGCACGATGGCCTGGGCCACGTCCATGCACACCTCGAACACGGCCTGTTTCAGTTTGGCGAACAGCTCGCCTTCGGCACGGGTGATTTCCGGCAGCGCCGCCTTGCCAGTGGCGATCAGCATGCAGCAGTCGTTGGTCGAGGTGTCGCCGTCGATGGTGATGCGGTTGAACGACTTGTTGGCGCCGTCCAGCATCAGGTTGTGCAGCACGTCACGGGAGACTTTGGCGTCGGTGGCGATGTAGCCAAGCATGGTCGCCATGTTCGGGCGGATCATCCCCGCGCCCTTGCTGATGCCGGTGACGGTGATGGTCACGCCGTCATGCTGGAACTGGCGGCTGGCGCCCTTTGGCAAGGTGTCGGTGGTCATGATGCCGGAGGCGGCGGCTTCCCAGTTGTTTTCCGACAGATCGTCCAGCGCGGCCTGCAGGGCGCCTTCAATCTTCTCGACCGGCAGCGGTTCGCCGATCACACCGGTGGAATACGGCAGGATCTGGCTGGCATCCACGCCGGTCAGCTCGGCCAGTTTGGCGGTGGTGCGCTCGGCGGCGGCCAGGCCTGGCTCGCCGGTACCGGCGTTGGCATTACCGGTATTGGTCAGCAGATAGCGCACCGGGTTCTGCACGCGCTTCTTTGCCAGGATCACCGGCGCTGCGCAGAAAGCGTTCAACGTGAACACGCCCGCCACCGTGGAACCTTCGGCGCAACGCATCACGACGACATCCTTGCGCCCCGGGCGCTTGATGCCGGCCGAAGCGATACCGAGTTCAAAACCGGCAACCGGGTGCAACGTTGGCAAAGGACCAAGACCAACAGCCATGAATGCGCTCCTTACTCAATGATGTCAGCACCGCCAAGCGTAGTGACGGTGGTGTAAATGGCAAAACGCCGCGACGGCTGGTGCCGGTCGCGGCGCGGGTATTTCAGCGATTGAAACGGGGGTTACTGGATCTGCCCGTGGCAATGCTTGAATTTCTTGCCCGAACCGCAGTAGCACAGTTCGTTGCGGCCCAGCTTCTGCTCGTTGCGCACCGGGGCGGCAGCGAGGGCGACATCGACCTCCTCACCCACCAGTGCTTCCGGTTGTTCCAGACCTGGCGCTTCAGCGTGTTCGAACTGCATGCGGGCGGCCAGTGCTTCGGCTTCCTGACGCAGGCGCTGCTCTTCTTCGACCGGATCTTCGCGGCGAACCTGAACGTGCGACAGCACACGGATCGAGTCGCGCTTGATCGAATCCAGCAGTTCGGAGAACAGCTTGAAGGACTCGCGCTTGTATTCCTGCTTCGGGTTCTTCTGCGCATAACCACGCAGGTGGATACCGTGACGCAGGTGATCCATGGTCGACAGGTGGTCTTTCCACAGGTCGTCCAGAACGCGCAGCACGATCTGCTTCTCGAACGAACGCAGGGCTTCGGCGCCGGCCTGGTCTTCTTTTTCGTTGTACGCGGCGATCAGCTCGTTCATCAGCTTCTCGCGCAGGGTTTCTTCGTACAGGTGATCGTCTTCATCGAGCCATTGCTGGATCGGCAGCTTCACGCCGAAATCGCTGGCAATCGACGCTTCCAGACCGGCCACGTCCCACTGCTCTGGGAGCGATTGCGGCGGAATGTGCGCGCTGACAGTGGCGTTCAGGACATCCTGACGGAAGTCAGCGATGGTTTCGCCGATGTTGTCCGCAGCCAGCAACGTGTTACGCATGTGATAGATCACTTTACGCTGTTCGTTGTTGACGTCGTCGAACTCGAGCAGTTGCTTGCGAATGTCGAAGTTGCGGCCTTCTACCTTGCGCTGTGCCTTCTCGATGGCGTTGGTCACCATGCGGTGCTCGATGGCTTCGCCAGGCTGCATGCCCAGGGCCTTCATGAAGTTCTTCACCCGGTCGGAAGCGAAGATGCGCATCAGGCTGTCTTCCAGCGACAGGTAGAAGCGGCTGGAACCGGCGTCCCCCTGACGGCCGGCTCGGCCACGCAGTTGGTTGTCGATACGACGGGATTCGTGACGCTCGGACGCGATCACCTGCAAACCGCCGGACTCCAGCACTTGCTGGTGACGCTTCTGCCAGTCGGCCTTGATCTGGGCGATCTGCTCAGGGGTCGGGTTTTCCAGCGACGCGACTTCAACTTCCCAGTTGCCGCCCAACAGAATGTCGGTACCACGACCGGCCATGTTGGTGGCGATGGTCAGGGCGCCCGGACGACCGGCCTGCGCAATGATTTCAGCTTCTTTTTCGTGGAACTTGGCGTTCAGAACCTTGTGTTCGATGCCTTCCTTCACGAGCAATGCGGACATGTGCTCGGAGGTTTCGATGGTCGCAGTACCCACCAGCACCGGACGGCCGGCGGCCATGCTTTCCTTGATGTCATTGACGATTGCCGCGTATTTCTCTTCGGCGGTCAGGAACACCAGGTCGTTGTAGTCCTTACGGGCCAACGGCTTGTTCGGCGGAATGACCATAACGTCCAGACCATAGATCTGGTTGAATTCGAATGCTTCGGTATCCGCGGTACCGGTCATGCCGGACAGTTTGGTGTACAGGCGGAAGTAATTCTGGAACGTGGTCGAGGCCAGGGTCTGGCTCTCGGCCTGGATATTCAGGCCTTCCTTCGCTTCGATGGCCTGGTGCAGGCCTTCGGACAGACGACGGCCCGGCATGGTACGACCGGTGTGTTCGTCCACCAGCACGACCTGGCCGTCCTGCACGATGTATTCAACGTTGCGGTTGAACAGCTTGTGCGCACGCAGACCGGCATAGACGTGGGTCAGCAGACCCAGGTTGTGCGCCGAGTAGAGGCTCTCGCCTTCAGCCAGCAGGCCGACGCGGGTGAGCATGTCTTCGATGAACTGGTGACCGGCTTCGTTGAGTTCGACCTGACGGGTCTTCTCGTCAATGGTGTAGTGACCAGCCTTGGTGACTTCGCCTTCGACTTCTTCAACGTGCAGTTCCAGCTGCGGGATCAGTTTATTGATCTCTATGTACAGCTTGGAGCTGTCCTCGGCCTGACCGGAGATGATCAGCGGGGTACGCGCTTCGTCGATAAGGATGGAGTCGACTTCGTCGATCACGGCAAAGTTGAGTTCGCGCTGGAATTTTTCTTCCATGCTGAACGCCATGTTGTCGCGCAGGTAGTCGAACCCGAATTCGTTGTTGGTGCCGTAGGTGATGTCGGCGGCGTAGGCAGCGCGTTTCTCCTCCGGCGGCTGGAACGGCGTCACGATGCCGACGCTCAGACCGAGGAATTCATACAGCGGACGCATCCAGTTGGCGTCCCGGCGAGCCAGGTAATCGTTCACGGTCACAACGTGCACGCCCTTGCCGGACAGCGCGTTGAGGTAAACGCCCAAGGTACCCACCAAAGTCTTGCCTTCACCGGTGCGCATTTCGGCAATCTTGCCTTCATGCAGGGTCATGCCGCCGATCAGCTGGACGTCGAAGTGGCGCATGCCCATGACCCGCTTGCCGGCTTCGCGGGCAACTGCAAAGGCTTCCGGTAACAGCTTGTCGAGGGTCTCCCCCTTGGCAATGCGGTCTTTGAACTCTGCGGTCTTGGCGCGCAGTTGGTCGTCCGAGAGGGCGACCATCTTCTCTTCGAAGGCATTGACGAGCTGCACCGTCTTGAGCATGCGTTTGATTTCACGCTCGTTCTTGCTTCCAAAAAGTTTCTTTAACAAAGGCGCAAACATATCGGCAGGATCTTCCACACTAAAGGGATGGAGGGCGGCCCCGTGAGTCGCCCGTGCAGCCCTCATGGCCGCATGCGAACGAGCATTCTACCCGGAAACGGTGGTGAGGAAAGTGGGGATATTCCACGATGCTGGCACTGCGCTTTGACGGGGCTCACTTAAAATAGGGGCGTTTTGCTCAACTTCAAGCCATGCAGGGAAGAAGTTAGTCGTTGATTTAATGGGCAAAGCAGGGATAAAAGCAATGGGCGAGTGAAACCGGTGCCATCTGCTACCATGGCGCCTCTGCAACTTCAGGTCCTAGATCATGGCATTTCGCCCTCTCACAGCCAGAGCGCCCGCCGTTCTGCTACGCGAAGCCAGGCCGTTGAAAGCCATCCTCGGTCATGCCCAACGCCTGGCCCATCTGCAACGTCTGCTCGAAAGCCAGCTGCAACCTGCCGCCCGCGAGCATTGCCACGTGGCCAAGTGGCGCGAAGGCGAGCTGCTGCTGATCGTCACCGACGGCCATTGGGCCACGCGCCTGCGTTATCAGCAGAAACGTCTGCAACGACAACTGCAGATGTTCGACGAATTCGCCAATCTGACGCGGATCAAGTTTGCCGTGCGGCCACCGACCGTCCAGCGCGAAGCGAGCGGCCCTACGATCGATCTGTCGACGGATGCGGCGGCGACCATCCAGGCCACCGCCGAAGGCATCAGCGATCCGAATCTGCGGGCGGCGCTGGAACGACTGGCCGCCCACGCCAAACCCAAAACCTGAGCCTTGTTGATCAGCGGCGTTTGCTGCCGCCGAGCAATGATCCCATCAGACCGCGCACCAACTGCTTACCCAGCGAATTCGCGGCCTGGCGCATCGCCGACTTGAGCGCCTGCCCCGCCGCCGTGCCGAGGAATTCTCCGGCCCTGTCCGCCAGGCTCGGCTCTTCAGCCGCCGGTTTACCCGGCGCCGCTTCAGCCTCCGGCGCCAGCCCCTTGCGGCCCATCAGGATTTCATAGGCCGACTCGCGGTCGATCGGCTTGTCATACCGCCCCTTGAACGGCGAACCGGCAATCAGCACCGTGCGCTCGGTCTCGGTCAACGGCCCGATCCGCGATTGCGGCGGTGCCACCAGCACCCGCTGAACCCTTTCCGGCGTGCCCTTTTCTTGCAAGGTGCCGACCAGGGCTTCGCCAATCCCCAGCTCGGTGAGCACCGACAACGTATCGAACGCCGGATTCGGCCGGAAACCATCTGCCACCGCTCGCAGGGACTTCTGCTCCTTGGCGGTGAACGCGCGCAGACCGTGCTGGATCCGCAACCCCAGTTGCGCCAGCACATCGTCCGGCAGGTCGCCCGGCGACTGGGTGACGAAATACACGCCCACCCCTTTGGAACGGATCAGCCGCACCACTTGCTCCAGCCGTTCCTGCAACGCCTTGGGCGTGTCGCCGAACAACAAATGCGCCTCATCGAAAAACAACGCCAGCAACGGTTTGTCGGCATCACCGCGTTCCGGCAGTTGTTCGAACAGCTCGGCCAGCAGCCACAGCAGGAAGGTCGCGTAAACCTTCGGCGCCTCGTGCACCAGACGGCTGGCGTCGAGCAGATGGATGCGACCGCGGCCGTCGGCGGCCGGTTGCAGAATGTCTTCCAGTTGCACGGCCGGTTCGCCGAACAACGCTTCGGCGCCCTGCTGTTCCAGAGTGGCCAGCCGCCGCAACAGCGCCTGACTGGAACCGGTGGTGAACAGCGCGGCGTCTTCGCCCAACAGTTGCGGATTGTCCTTGAGGTGATTGAGCAGTGCTTTCAGGTCTTTGAGATCCAGCAGCAAGAGGCCTTCACGATCCGCCACTTTGAACGCCGCGTACAGCGCCGACTGCTGGCTGTCGGTCAGCTCCAGCAGAGCGCCAATCAATAGCGGCCCCATTTCGCTCAAGGTGGTGCGCAGCGGATGACCGGACTGACCGTGAATGTCCCACAAGGTCACGGGGTAGGCCTGAGGCGTGTGCTTGAGCCACGGCATGCCGGCGATGCGCTCGGCAACCTTGCCCTGGGGATTGCCGGCGGCACCGAGGCCGCACAGGTCGCCCTTGACGTCGGCGGTGAACACCGCGACCCCGGCGTCGCTGAATGCCTCGGCCAGACGCTGCAAGGTGACGGTCTTGCCGGTACCGGTGGCGCCGGCTACCAGACCATGACGATTGGCCAGGCGCAGGGCCTGGGCGATCGGTTGCCCGGTGAGGTCGGCGCCGATTATGAGTTGCAAGGAGTCAGGCATTTGGTCACCCAATGGTTAATCTTTGTCGAGCATGGCCGATAGCTAAAGGTGACAGATGCGACTGACAACCGCATCGGAGATTTCCCTAAGGAGAAGCGGAAATACCTGCTTGTACTCATCAAGCCCACCTAGCGAGCATCTATAAAAGCACGCCCTGAATAATAAGACCTTAGCGGAACCCCAAGCCATGAACAAAAATCTGCGTTTCAGCCACAAAATTTTGCTTGCCGCCGCCCTCATCGTCATTGCCGCCTTCGCCTCGTTCACGCTGTATAACGACTGGTTGCAACGCAATGCGATTCGCGAAGACCTGGACAATTACCTCAACGAGATGGGCGAGGTCACCGCCGACAACATCCAGACCTGGCTCAGCGGGCGCATCCTGCTGATCGAGAACGCGGCCCAGAACATCGCCATCGATCCCGAGCCTGCCGCTGTTGCCAGCCTGCTGGAACAGAAAGCCCTGACGTCGACCTTCATGGCGTCCTACCTCGGCGATGCCACAGGGCACTTCACCATCCGCCCGGATGCGAAGATGCCGGACGGTTTCGATCCACGGGTTCGCCCCTGGTATAAAGGTGCCGAAAGCAGCACCACGTCGACCCTGACCGAACCGTACATCGACGCCGCCACCGGCCAGACCATCATTTCCATCGCCACCGCCGCGAAAAAGGCCGGCCAGAGTGTGGGCGTGGTGGGCGGCGACCTGAGCCTCCAGACCCTGATCGACACCCTCAGCGCCCGGGATATCTCCGGCATGGGCTACGCGTTTCTGGTCAGCGCCGACGGCAAGATCCTGGTGCACCCGGACAAGGCCCTGGTGATGAAATCACTGAAGGAAGCCTATCCGCAGGACACCCCGCGCATCAGCAGTGACTTCAGTGAAGTCACCGTCGACGGCAATACCCGCATCGTCACCTTCAGCCCGATCAAGGGCCTGCCGTCGGTGAACTGGTACATCGGCCTGTCGGTGGACAAAGACAAAGCCTTCTCGATGCTCAGCGAATTCCGCACTTCGGCGGTGATCGCGACGGTGATTGCGGTGGCGATCATCATCGCCCTGCTCGGCATGCTGATCCGCATCCTGATCCAGCCGCTGCACGTCATGACCCGCGCCATGGAAGACATCGCCGACGGCGAAGGCGACCTGACCAAGCGCCTGACCATCCAGAACCAGGACGAATTCGGCGTGCTCGGCACCGCGTTCAACCGCTTCGTCGAACGTATCCACGGCTCGATCCGCGAAGTGTCGTCGGCCACCGGGCAAGTCAATGAAGTCGCCCTGCGGGTAGTCGCGGCCTCGAACTCGTCGATGTACAACTCCGACCAGCAGGCCTCGCGCACCAACAGCGTAGCGGCGGCCATCAACCAGCTCGGTGCTGCCGCTCAGGAAATCGCCCGCAACGCCGCCCAAGCCTCGACCCAGGCCAGTGACGCCCGTGGTCTGGCCGAAGACGGTCAGCAAGTGGTGGATCGCAGCATCAAGGCCATGAACCAGCTGTCGAGCATGCTCAGCGCATCGAGCAGCAACATCGAATCGCTGAACAGCAAGACCGTGAACATCGGCCAGATCCTGGAAGTGATTACCAGCATTTCCCAGCAGACCAACCTGCTGGCACTCAACGCGGCCATCGAAGCGGCCCGTGCCGGTGAAGCCGGGCGTGGTTTTGCAGTGGTGGCAGACGAAGTACGCAACCTCGCCCACCGCACCCAGGAATCGGCGCAACAGGTGCAGACCATGATCGAGGAGCTGCAAGTCGGCGCCCGCGAGTCCGTCAGCACCATGAGCGAAAGTCAGCGCCACAGCCAGGACAGCGTGGACATCGCCAACCTCGCCGGCGAACGCCTGAACAGCGTGACCCAGCGCATTGGTGAAATTGACGGAATGAACCAGTCGGTAGCCACTGCGACCGAGGAACAGACCGCCGTGGTCGAGTCGATCAACGTGGACATCACCGAGATCAATACGCTGAACCAGGAAGGTGTCGAGAACCTTCAGGCGACGTTACGTGCCTGTTCGGATCTGGAGCAGCAGGCTTCGCGGTTGAAGCAACTGGTTGGCAGCTTCCGCATTTAAAGCCGTTCTGCCGGTCGTCTTCGTCGGTTCGCTGCCATCCGACGAAGACGCCCGACACCCCTTGCAAATCCGGCCTTGCACCTTGCGCGAAACCCCGACCGAACATCTATTCTTGATAAAGGTCAACCAAGGGAGATCAACGCGGAGGGACGTTCACCGTGCATATCGCCGACATCACCATGTTCTACGCCCCGGCCAGCGGCGGCGTGCGCACCTATCTGGATGCCAAGCACCGTCGGCTGGGGGTCAAGCCGGGCATCCGCCACAGCCTGCTGATCCCCGGGGCGGATTTTGGTGAGTCTGACGGCGTTTATACGGTTCCCGCCCCTGCCCTGCCCTTCGGCAAGGGCTATCGTTTTCCCCTGCGCCTGGCCCCTTGGCGAAACGTCCTGCAGGATCTGCAACCCGATCTGATCGAAGTCGGCGACCCGTACCTCACCGCCTGGGCCGCGCTCGATGCACGGCGACAACTGGATGTGCCGGTGATCGGTTTCTACCATTCGGACCTGCCGCTGCTGGTGGGCAACCGCATGGGCCATTGGGTCACGCCGAATGTCGATGCGTATGTGCGCAAGTTGTACGGCAATTTCGACCGGGTGCTGGCACCCAGCCGGGTCATGGCCGACAAGCTCAGCAGGCTTGGGGTACGCAACGTATATGTGCAGCCACTGGGCGTTGACCTTCAGACCTTCCACCCGGATGCCCGCGACGCTGGATTACGCGCCGAGCTGGGGATCGCCGAGGACACGCGCCTGTTGATCTTCGCCGGTCGCGGTTCCAAAGAGAAAAACCTGCCGGTGCTGCTCGACTGCATGAAACGCCTGGGCCCGCGTTATCACTTGTTGCTGGTCGGCTCGTCGATGCCGACGTCCGTCCCGGACAATGTCAGCGTGATCGACCGGTTCTGCCCGGCCACCGAGGTCGCACGGCTGATGGCCAGTGCCGACGCGCTGATCCATGCCGGCGATCAGGAAACCTTCGGTCTGGTGATCCTGGAGGCCATGGCCTGCGGCATTCCGGTGGTGGCGGTGGCAGCGGGGGCGTTCGAGGAAATCGTCAGCGAATCCTGCGGGCTGCTTTGCGCGCCGAACAATGCGCAAGCCATGGCCAATGCCGTGCGTGAACTGTTCAGTCGCGGGACTGACGTACTCGGTCGACAGGCACGCGAACATGTCGAACGGCATTACGCCTGGGACACGGTGGTCGACAGCCTGCTGGGGCATTATCACGCGGTACTCGGCGATTCGGTTCCTCGGGTGGCCAATGGCTGAATCTCACGAGCGCCCGGCGGTAATGCTGGTGCTGCATGACGTGGCACCCTCCACGTGGGCCGATTATCGAGAGTTTGTCGAAGCCGTTGACCGGTTGGGCAACGTCCCGATGACGTGGCTGGTGGTTCCGGACTTCCATCGCCACGATGCCCTCGAGGCCCATCCGGCATTTTGCCGAATGCTCGACGAGCGGGTTGCCCGAGGGGATGAACTGGCGCTGCACGGCCATTTTCATGAAGACACCGAACCCGCCCCGCGCACCGCACGCGACTGGTTCATGCGCCGGGTCTACACCCATGAAGGCGAGTTTTATCAACTGTCCCGTGAAGCCGCCCTCGCCCGCCTGCGCCCCGGCATCGATCTGTTTCGGCGCCACGGCTGGCCGCTGCACGGTTTCGTCGCCCCAGCCTGGCTGATGAGCGCGGGCACGCGCCAGGCATTGCGCGAATTGCCGCTGCGCTACACCAGCGATCCGCAGCATCTTTATCACTTGCCGGATTTCGCGGCGGTCGAGGCCCCGGGTCTGGTCTGGAGTGCACGCAGCGCCTGGCGCCGCGGTCTGTCGAAGGTCGTCAGCGAACAGCGAGAGCAGCGCTGGCGTCAGGCGCCGGTGATTCGGCTGGGCTTGCACCCGGTGGACATGCGTCACCGCTTTTCCCGGGATTACTGGTGGCGCACCCTGGAACGACTGCTGGCGGACGGACGCGTGCCCATGACCAAAATCGACTGGCTGATGCGCCAGCGCGCCCAAGCCGAGTGTGCCGCTTGAGTCGCGGCATTCTGTTGCTGATCGGCCTGCTGGTGGCCGTGGCGATTCCTGTCCTGCTCGGCGGCGGCGAGACCTGGGAACGCCTGCAGGCTTTCCCGCTGAATTGGCTGTTGATCATGTTCGCCATGGTGCTGCTGTGCTGGGGCATCAACACCCTGCGCCTGCGGCTGTTGCTCGGCGATCAGCGTGACCGGGTCACGCCCGTCAAAAGCCTCGGGGTGGTGATGGCGGCCGAATTCGCCTGGTGCGCCACGCCCGGCGGCAGCGGAGGGCCGTTGGCGATCATGGCGCTACTGGCGCGCAGCGGCGTCCGCCCGGCCCGGGGCAGCGCCGTGTTTGCGATGGATCAGTTGAGTGATCTGCTGTTCTTTCTCTGCGCCCTCAGCGCAATCCTGATCTACGCGCTGTTCCAGCATCTGAGTGATCGTATGGAATGGCTGCTGATTGTCAGCGCCGTGTCATTGTCCGGAGGCTTGCTCACCTGCATATTGGTCGCGCGCTATCACCGCCGTTTGATCCGCTTGAGCGGACGTCTGTTGGCCGGGATGAACATCGAACCGCGGACTCGACGGCGCTGGGCGCGGCAGTTGCTGCATTTTCTGGCCGGTTTCACCGATGCGCTGAAATTGCCTTGGCAGACATTGATCAAGGTGTTCGTCCTGACCTGCGTGCATTGGTCGCTGCGTTACAGCGTGCTGTATCTGGCGTTGCGCGGTCTGGGGGCGGATGTGCAGTGGGCCTGGACGTTTCTGATCCAGATGCTTTCGCTGGGGGCGGGGCAATTCAGCCTGTTGCCGGGCGGTGCCGGTGCAGCGGAACTGACCTCGGCGGCGCTGCTGGCGCCGATGGTCGGCAAGTCCACCGCGGCGGCGGCGATCCTGATCTGGCGGGTGGTGACGTATTACTTCTATCTGCTGGTGGGTGGCCCGGTGTTTCTATTGATGCTGGGCCGGCCGTTGCTGAAAAAGCTGCTGAGCGTCAGACAGGCTTCTTGACTTCATCCTCTTCGTCCTTGAGTTGCTCCCACAGCTCGGCAGCACCGGGAAACTCCGTGCCGTCCTCCGGGCTCAGGTCATCCGGGTCATAGCGGCTCAGACAACCCTCGCCCAGGGTGGCGGGCGCCTTGGAAGTGGCTTTGTCCAGTGGATCGCTCATCGGTCATTCCTCACGGTCCATGGATCGCTCCCACGCTCTGCGCGGGAGCGATTCTGAATCAGAACACCACGGTCTTGTTACCGTGCACCAGCACGCGGTCTTCCAGGTGATAACGCAGGCCACGGGCCAGCACCATCTTCTCGACGTCACGACCAAAACGCACCATGTCTTCGATGCTGTCGCTGTGGCTGACACGCACCACGTCCTGCTCGATGATCGGGCCGGCATCCAGCTCTTCGGTCACGTAGTGGCAGGTCGCACCGATCAGCTTCACGCCGCGCATCGAAGCCTGGTGGTACGGCTTGGCACCGACAAACGACGGCAGGAAGCTGTGGTGAATGTTGATGACCTTGTGCGCGTATTCGCGGCACATGTCCGGCGGCAGAATCTGCATGTAGCGCGCCAGCACCACCACTTCGGCGTCGTGCTGCTTGACCAGGCGCGACACTTCGTCGAAGGCCGGTTGCTTGTCCTGCGGATTGACCGGTACGTGGTAATAAGGAATGCCGTGCCACTCGACCATGCTGCGCAGGTCGTCGTGGTTGGAAATCACACAGGAGATCTCGCAGTCGAGCTCGTCGCTGTGCCAGCGGTGCAGCAGGTCGGCCAGGCAATGGGATTCGCGACTGGCCATCAGCACCACGCGCTTTTTCTGCTCGGTATCGGTGATGCGCCAGTCCATCGAGAATTCTTCGGCAATCGGTGCAAATTTCTCGCGCAACACCTCGATACCGAAAGGCAGGGAATCGGCACGGATTTCGTGACGCATGAAGAACCAGCCGACCTGATTATCCGAGTGGTGGCTCGCTTCGGTGATCCAGCCATTGTGGGCCGCCAGAAAGTTACTGACTTTGGCAACGATGCCAACGCGGTCCGGGCAAGAAATCACCAACCGAAAAGTGCGCATGAGGGGGAAACTCCAGAACTTCGCAAAGGCGGCCATTCTAGCGACTGCGCGGAAAAACTGCAGTATTGATGACCCTCGGAGCCTCACGGCTGCCCATCACAGCTTTTTTGACGCACGTAAACGCCAGAATGATGGCGTCGCAATAGCCATGCTTGAACAGAGCGGTGTGAATATCTGTGAAGACTCCATCACATTATTTAACTGAATATTCAATTCAGGGGTTTTCGACGTAACTAATCCAAATAAAAACCCCGGTTAAATGTTTACTTGATGAAACAGCCTGACTATTATTGCCGCACTGTCCCTGCCATCGCGCACTTCCACATAAGGTAGTAATCATGTCCTTGATCAACGAATATCGTGCCACCGAAGAAGCTATCAAAGAGCTGCAAGCCCGTTTGAAGAACCTGTCGCAAGACGACAAACTGCAAGCCGAGCTGGAATTCGAAGGCAAACTGCGCACACTGATGGGCGAATATTCCAAGTCCCTGCGCGACATCATCGCGCTGCTGGATCCAGAGTCGAAAACCAAAGCACCACGTGGCGGCGCAGCCAAAACTACCGGCACCAAGCGTGCTCGCAAAGTTAAACAATACAAAAACCCGCACAACGGCGAAGTCATCGAAACCAAAGGTGGCAACCACAAAACTCTGAAAGAGTGGAAAGCCAAGTGGGGCGGTGACGTGGTTGAAGGCTGGGCGACCCTGCTGGGCTAAGCCGCAACCCCTGTCGCAGAGCGCTTCTGTGACACAAAAAACGCCAGCGAATGCTGGCGTTTTTTTATGCCCGGCATTCAAGCGCCGGACATGTTCGATTTCAAAGATCCAACCGTTTGCGTAATGCCTGGACATAGTTCTGCCATTCACCCAGCACCTCGGCCTGCATCGGCGCAGCACTAAGCAGCCATTGCTCCATCGCCTCGGCAAAAGATTTCAAGGTATTAGGCGCGCCCCACTCCGGCTCGGACAAGCGCTGCCGGCAAAAGATTTTCCAGCGTTCTTGCTCTTCGAAATTCAACGTATCGGGAAAGTTACGTGCTCGATATCGAAACAACAATTCAGGCAAACGTTCGTCATCGAACGGCCATTGCTCTCGCGCCAATTGGGCAGGATCGGTCGTCCTCACTTGCTCACATAAACGACGATCGCGATCACCGATAAATCCGTCATACAACTGTTGTTCCGGATCTCCACTCGAGGTGAAATCTTCGCTGGCATAAATCGCCGAGACTTTATCTTTCCAAACTTGTTGTGCGTCACTTAGTCGCAATGCACGCGCCTGATACAACGCCATGTCCAGCCCCAGGCGCTGCTGATCCTCAGCACGCAGCACCGACAATGGCGCCACCACCGGGCACTTGTTGATGTGAATAAGCTTGAGCGGCACCGGCAACTCGCCTTCGGCCAGCTCGTCACGCCGGGTATACAGGCGCTGGCGCAATGTTTCGGCATCCAGGTCGAGCAGCCCCTGCGGATCCAGGTGCAGATCACAGACGATCAACGCGTTCTTGTTGCGCGGATGCCAGGCCAGCGGCAGCACCACACCGACATAACTGCGCGCGGCCGAGAAACGGCCGGAAATGTGCACCATCGGCTGCAACAGACGAATCTGGTCCATGACCTTCTGTTTGCTGCGCAACTGAAACAGCCAGTCATACAGCTTCGGTTGCTTCTCGCGGATCAACCGGGCCAGGGCAATGGTGGCGCGCACGTCCGACAAGGCCTCGTGTGCGTTGCCGTGATCGATGCCATTGGCGGCGGTCAGGCGTTCGAGCTTGAGCGTCACCCGGCCTTCATCATCGGTCGGCCAGACCAGACCATCGGGGCGCAATGCGTAGGCGGCGCGCACCACATCGATCAGATCCCAGCGACTGTTGCCGCCCTGCCACTCACGGGCATAGGGATCGAAAAAGTTGCGGTACAGGCTGTAGCGGGTCATCTCGTCGTCGAAGCGCAAGGTGTTGTACCCGGCGCCGCAGGTGCCGGGAGCCGCGAGCTGGGCGTGGACCCGGGTCATGAAGTCGGCTTCGCTCAAGCCTTGTTCGGCGAGACGACTAGGCGTGATCCCGGTGATCGCGCACGCCGCCGGGTGCGGCAGGATGTCTTCGCTGGGCTGGCAGTAGAGATTGACCGGCGCGTCGATTTCGTTGAGTTCATGGTCGGTGCGGATCCCGGCCACCTGCAACGGGCGGTCGCATCGCGGATTGATGCCGGTGGTTTCGTAGTCGTACCAGAAGATGGAAGTCACGGGCGGTTCCTGAACTGAAGATCGGCAAAGTCTAGGCGTTCGACCGCCGTCACGGCCAGCACCGCATCATTCAGTCACCTTTGGTTGAAAGATGTGTATGACATAGTGATGTCGTTTCCCCCCGAGAGACTGCTAGCATCGGACGCACTTGCATCCCGATCCGGCAACATCAGGTAGCCCATGCTCGAGACCACAGCACCGCCAAGGAAAGCACCGCTGGCCCCGCCACTGGACACGCGGCACCCGGTCGAAACGCCGGAAGGCATCGACCTGCCGCTGCGTCCCGCCGGCCTGATGGTGCGTGCCGTGGCGTTCACCATCGATCTGGGAGTGCGCGGGCTGATCCTGGGCCTGTTGCTCACGTTGCTGGCACTGCTCGGCAAACTCGGCATCGGCCTGGGCTCACTGCTGCTGTTTGTGGTGAGCTGGTGGTACATGGTGTTGTTCGAAGTGCTGCATCAGGGCCGTTCACCGGGCAAGCAATGGATGGGCCTGCGGGTAGTGCACGACGATGGCACGCCGGTCGGCTGGTCAGCCTCCCTGCTGCGCAACCTGCTGCGTTTTGTCGACCTGATGCCGTTCGGCTATTTCCTCGGTGCGATCAGTTGCCTGCAACACCCGACCTTCAAACGCCTTGGCGACATCGCTGCCGGCACGCTGGTGATCTACAGCGAACGCCCGCTCATGCGTCCGCAATTGCCCGATGCCGAACCCCGTCGTTCGCCGATCCCGCTGACCCTGACTGAACAACGTGCCCTGCTCGCTTTCGCCGAACGCCAGGGCGAACTGTCGACCGCGCGGGTCAATGAACTCGCGGCGTTGCTTGCTCAACCACTGCACATCAGCGCGCCGAAAGCCGTCGGTGAACTCAATGGCATCGCGCGCGGCCTGTTGGGGCCGACATGAAGCAAAGCCTTTTCGAATCCCGCCACAAGGCTGAATGGGAGCGTTTCACCCTCGCCCTCGAACGCCTGGAGCGCGGCAAGGACAGCACACAGATGGCAGAATTTCCCAAGGCCTATCGCCGCCTCTGCCAGCATCTGGCCCTGGCGCAGGAACGCGGTTACAGCAGTTTTCTGGTCGACTCCTTGCAACAGCAAGTGCTGCGCGGTCATCAACAGCTTTACCGTCATCGCAGCCAGCTCGGCGCTGACGTCCTCGGTTTCATCCTGGCCGGTTTTCCACAATTGGTGCGCGCCGAATGGCGTTTCGTGCTGACGGCCGCACTGCTGTTCTTCGGCAGCCTGATCGGTTTCGGGATGCTGGTGTATCTGAGTCCCGAATTGATCTACAACCTCATCCCCGCCGAGCAGGTGCGCGAGATGCAGAACACGTACGACCCGGTCGCCGGCCATCTCGGGCGTTCGGCCGAACGCGCGGCCAGCGAGGACTGGGTGATGTTCGGTTACTACATCATGCACAACATCGGCATTGCCTTTCAGACCTTCGCCAGCGGTTTGCTGCTGGGGGTGGGCAGTGGTTTTTTCCTGCTCTACAACGGGCTGATCATCGGCGCGGTGGCCGGGCATCTCAGCGAGATCGGCTTCGGCCAGACCTTCTGGTCGTTCGTGATCGGGCACGGTGCATTTGAACTCAGCGCGATCGTTCTGGCCGGTGCGGCGGGGCTGAAACTGGGCTGGGCGTTGATTGCACCCGGACATCTGACGCGAATCGAGGCCCTGCAAATGGCGGCCCGCCGGAGCATCCTGCTGATCTGTGGCGTGATGCTGTTTCTGTTGATTGCCGCATTTATCGAGGCCTACTGGTCGGCGCGCACCGGGGTTTCGCCGCCGACCAAATACCTGGTCGGCGCCGGGCTCTGGCTCGGCGTGGCGCTGTATCTGCTGTTCGCCGGAAGGACCCGCCATGCGCCTGAGTGACGCCAGCGTGGCGATCCGCCCGCGCACCACCTGGGAAGCCATGGACCTGGGCGTGCTCATGAGCCAGCAGCACCGGCACCTGCTGATGACCAGTTGGGCCCTCGTCACCCTGCCGCTGTTCGCGGCGCTCAGCCTGTTGTTGTGGGATGCGCCGTCGCTCGCCGTGTTCATCTTCTGGTGGCTGAAACCGGCCTACGAACGCTTGCCGCTGTACATCCTGTCCAAGGCGTTGTTCGGCGAAACACCCACCTTGAAACAGGCGTTGCGCCAATGGCCGCGCCTGCTCAAGCCACAGTTGCTGGCCAGCCTGACCTGGCGCCGGCTCAGCCTGAGTCGCAGCTTCCTGCTGCCCGTGCAGCAACTTGAAGGCCTCGACGGTACGGCGCGCCAGCAGCGTTTGCAGGTGCTGCTGCAACGCAATGCCGGCGCGGCCCAGTGGCTGACGGTCATCGGCGTTCATCTGGAAACGGCGCTGTGGATCGGCCTGATGGTGTTGTTCTATCTGCTTGTGCCGCAACAGGTCGAAACCGATTGGGACTGGCAAAGCCTGATTTTCGCGGCCGACTACGAATGGCGCTGGCTGGAGCATCTGACCAATGCGCTCTATGCACTGATCCTGGTGGTCTGGGAACCGGTGTATGTCGCCTGCGGATTCAGCCTGTATCTGAACCGCCGCACCGTCCTCGAAGCCTGGGACATCGAACTGGTGTTCCGCCGCTTGCGCCAGCGTTTGAACAGCAGCGCGATCGGCTTGCTGCTGGTGGTGTGTCTGCTGTTGCCGGGCGTGCCATCAGCCTGGGCCACCGAGCCGGCCACTACTCCGGATGCGCCCCGCCTCTTGAACCAGCCACTGACCAGCGAGGCATCACGCGACAGCATCAAGGCCTTGCTCGAACAACCGCCGTTCAAGAACAAGGAAACCGTCACCCGTTATCGCTTCGGCGAAGATCCCGCGGCTGCCGAAAAACCCAGGGAAGGCGAAGCTCCGCAATGGTTGAAAAGCCTGCTCGAATGGCTGGACGGCCGACACCTCGACGGCCTGGCCAAGGCGATCGAAGTCGTGCTGTGGGCCGCAGTGATCGCCGGACTCGGCTGGCTGGTCTGGCGTTATCGGGATTTTCTGCAAACGTTCGTCGGCCGCCGTCCGCGCTTGCCCGAAGCGAACAAAAGCCCCTTGCCGCAACAGGCCTTCGGCCTGGACCTGCAAAAGGAAAGCCTGCCCGATGACATCGCCGGCCACGCGGAACAGCTCTGGCAGACCGAACCGCGCGCAGCGTTGGGTCTGCTGTACCGGGCACTGCTCAGCCATCTGCTGCACGACTTCAACCTGACCCTCAAACCCGCCGACACCGAAAACGAAGTGCTGGCCCGGGTCGAACAGTTGCAGCGTCCGGAACTGCTCGCTTACAGCCGCCATCTCACGGGCCACTGGCAGAACATGGCGTATGGGCACCGAGTGCCGGCGGCGCATCTGCAACAGCAATTGTGTGATGGCTGGCGCGCCCTGTTCGGCCACGGAGCCGCCCGTTGAACCGGCGCGGGCTCTGGCTTCTGGGCGGCGCGCTGATCGTCGCCCTGCTCGCTGCGCTGGGCTTTTATCTGTACCTCAAGGCCACGCCTTACCAGGCCGAAGTCGATCACGGCCCTTCCCCCGCAGCACAAGCCAACCCTTATCTGGCGGCGGAGATGTTTCTGCGCGAGCGCGGGATCGACGTCAGTCATGCCGAAAGCCTTGCCGTGTTGCCTGAAATCGATCCGCGCCAGCAGACGCTGCTGATGTTCAACGACCGCTCGAAAATGACCCCGCGTCAGGTCGATCAGGTTCTGAACTGGGCTCGCGCGGGCGGACGGCTGGTGTTCGTCGCCGAGTCGATCTGGGATGAAAAGACCGGCCAGAGTAACGACCTGCTGCTCGATCGTGTGCAACTGCATCAGTCCTTCAGCAAGGATCTCAAGGATCCGCCACTGGATGCCGCCGCAGATCCCTACCCCAATCTGACCAAGCTCTATCTGGAAGACGAAGATGCCCCCGCCTACGCCGGGTTCGATACCGCGTTCCACCTCGACGACCCGAAAAACCTCGCCCAGGCCTGGGCCAACAGCGCCAAAGCCACGCACATGATGCAACTGCCCTATGGCAATGGTTCGATCACCGTGGTCACCGATGCGGACCTGTGGAAAACCCCGGCCATCGCGCAACACGACAATGCCTGGCTGCTCTGGTATCTGAGCGCCGACACGGCCGTGACCTTGCTGTACAACACCGGACACGACGGTCTGCCGACCTTGCTCTGGCGCTATTTTCCGCAAGCCATCGTCGCGCTGCTGGTGCTGATCGGTCTGTGGTTGTGGCATGTCGGCATGCGTCACGGCCCGGTGCAGAAGCCCGTTCCTATCGGTCGTCGTCAACTGATGGAGCACCTGCGCGCCAGCGCCGAATTCATTTCCCGTCACAACGGCCAGCACTCACTGCTGCAAGCGTTGCAGCAGGACGTCCTGCGCCGCGCCCGTCACCGTCATCCCGGTTTCGACCAACTGAATGTCGCCGAACAATGGCTGGTGCTGTCGCGCCTGACCCGCCAACCGACCCGTGCCATCAGCCAGGCCCTGAGCCCGGTACCGAAGCGGCGGATGTCCAGCGCCGAATTCTGCCGTCAGGTCGCCCACCTGCAAGCCTTGAGGAACACGCTATGACTGAACACATCGAACCCGGCTCGCTCAGCCACGCGGCCCAGCAACGCCAGCGCGCCAGCCAGTTGGCGCAAGCGGTGCGCGGCGAATTGCAGAAGGCGCTGATCGGCCAGAACCCGGTGATCGACGACGTGTTGACCGCGCTCATCGCCGGCGGTCATGTGCTGCTCGAAGGCGTTCCCGGGCTTGGCAAGACGCTGCTGGTTCGCGCCCTGGCCAAATGCTTCGGCGGCGAGTTCGCACGCATCCAGTTCACTCCGGACCTGATGCCCAGCGACATCACCGGCCACGCGGTCTACGACCTGCAGACCGAGCAGTTCAAATTGCGCAAAGGCCCATTGTTCACCCACCTGCTGCTGGCCGACGAAATCAACCGCGCCCCGGCCAAGACCCAAGCCGCGCTGCTCGAAGCGATGCAGGAACGTCAGGTCACCCTCGAAGGGCGAGCCTTGCCGATTGCTCAACCGTTCATGGTGCTCGCCACGCAAAACCCGATCGAACAGGAAGGCACTTATCCGCTGCCGGAAGCCGAACTCGACCGGTTCATGCTCAAGGTGCGCATGGATTACCCCGACGCCGACCAGGAGCTGGACATGGTGCGGCAGGTCAGCCGCTCGACCCGTGCCGACATGCTCGATGTGCAACCGCTGCGCACCGTACTGCAGGCCAAGGACGTGCAAGCCCTGCAACGCATCGCCAGCGATCTGCCGCTGGACGACCAGGTGCTCGATTACGCCGTGCGTCTGGCCCGCAGCACCCGCACCTGGCCGGGCCTGACCCTTGGCGCCGGGCCACGTGCCTCCATCGCACTGGTGCGCTGCGCCCGCGCCCGGGCCCTGTTGCGCGGTGGTGAATTCGTGATTCCGGACGACATCAAGGGCTGCGCACTGGCGGTGTTGCGCCATCGCGTACGCCTTGCGCCAGAGCTGGACATCGAAGGGCTGCAAGTCGATCAGGTGCTCCAGCAGCTACTGGACCAAGTACCGGCGCCGCGCCTGTGAAACCCTCGCGCCTGCTGCTGATCTGGTTGGCGGTCCTGCTGGCCATCGGCATTGTGCTGGGTGCATTGCAGGCGCTGGACGTCGAGGTGCCTTCGAGCCTGCTGTCGATCAACTGGGGATTGCTGCTGGCGATGTTCGTGTTGAGTCTGCTGGACGCGCTGCGTCTGAAGCGCCTGCCATCGCCGCGCGTACGTCGGCAAATGCCCGGCAGCCTGGCCCTCGGTCGCTGGAGCGAAACCCGGCTGGAAGTCGAACACGATTTCGCCCGGCCACTGGCCATTCAGCTCTTCGACCACATACCCGACGGCCTCAGCTACGAGAACCTGCCGCTTTCCACCGAGCTGCAACCCGGCCAGCGCAGCCTGATCGGCTATCGCCTGCGCCCGCTCAAGCGTGGCCATTTCACATTCCACGTCTGCGAACTCAATTTGCCCAGCCCATTCGGTTTGTGGTCCGGCAAACGGCTGCTGAACATCACCGACCACACCCGCGTCTACCCCGACTTCGCCCGCCTCTACGGCGGACAGTTGCTGGCCGTGGACAACTGGCTCAGCCAGCTCGGCGTGCGACAGCGCCAACGCCGTGGCCAGGGAATGGAATTTCATCAACTACGGGAGTTTCGCGAAGGCGACAGCCTGCGCCAGATCGACTGGAAAGCCACCGCCCGCCATCGCACGCCGATTGCCCGGGAATACGAAGATGAACGTGATCAGCAGATTGTTTTCATGCTCGATTGCGGGCGGCAGATGCGCAGTCAGGATGGGGAGCTTTCGCACTTTGATCATGCGTTGAATGCGTGTTTGCTGTTGAGTTATGTGGCGTTGAGGCAGGGGGATGCGGTGGGGTTGATGACCTTTGCCAGCGATCAGCCGCGCTACGTGGCGCCGATCAAAGGGACGGGGCAGCTCAAGGTGTTGCTCAACAGTGTTTACGATCTGGACAGCACGCACCGGCCTGCGGATTATCCGGCGGCGGTGAATCAGTTGCTGGCAAGGCAGAAGCGTCGGGCGCTGGTGGTGCTGGTGACCAATGTGCGGGATGAGGTTGATGAAGAACTGCTGAGCGCCGTGACTCAACTGGGCAAGCAGCACCGCGTACTTATCGCGAGCCTGTACGAAGAAAGGCTCGAAGACGTGCGACTTACACCGGTTCAATCGCTGACGGATGCACTGGCCTATTGCGCCATGGTGGATTACTTGAACGGCACGGCAAGACTCCATGAGCAATTGAGGACTCACGGAGTGCCGATCATTAATGCACAGCCCTCGGCGCTGGGCGCCGAATTGGTGACGCGATACCTGGCCTGGAAAAAAAGCGAGGCCTTGTGACTGCCAGATCAGCGATCCACAACAGGCACAGTCAAAGACTTGCTGACTGAACCACCACCGGCATTTGTCAGGGTGACCTGAAGAGAAACCTGCTCAGAGGTTGAAGTCGGCGACCAGGAATGCGAGTACTTGCCCTTGCTGTCAGTGCGTGCTTCCTGACTTGCCTGCCCATTTTTGGAAACGAAGATTTTCCTGTTCGCCATGGGTTGTCGGGACTCCGTTGCCACGATCAGCGCGGTTATTGTGGTGAATGTGTAGATGAGTACCGGACTGAACGAAGCCTTAATAGACTCGATATCCGCATGGTCAGGAGAATCAAGCGGATCAAGAACCTCATAACCCAGAGTCTTAGAGCCGGCGGAACCTTCCCGGACATAGGCCGCCAACTGATGAATACCCGTTTGCGCAGGCGTCAGCTCTATCAATGCCAGTCCATTTTCATTGGTCACGGACTCGCACGACTGAAGCGTCGGATAACGCCAAACCACCGTGACGCTTGGAGCAACGCCCCCGTGTCGCTCGTAAAGCACATGGGCTTGTGCCTTCATGGTCTCACCCAGCCAAAATCTGGTGTCGTCACTGGTCAGCTCTACGACGACCAATTCATCCTGCGGGGCTGACAACATCAACGACTTCACATTGCTACCGGCCAGACCACTTCGAACCGATGCGATCAATCGGGTTTCACCTGGCACCATCCAAAACCCAATCGTTGCCTTGCCTTGCGCATCGGTGAAGGTCGAAGGCAATGTTTGACTGCCCTGCCGCCAGGCCACCTCGATCCCTGACAGCGCCTTCCCACTGTGGGCCGAAACCACGAATGCATGTGCCGATACTTTTTGCCCGGGATAACCACTTGGCGAATCAACGACCAACTCCTCGATCCGGCAAGGTTCATTCATGAAATAGCGGAAGTTGACTGAAGCCGAATCAGTGCTGCCCGCAAGCGTAGCGGTGACGATACCTGGCCCCGCAACTCGAGGAACAAAGCTGATCCGCGCGACACCCCGATAGTTGGTGGAAGTCTCCCTTGTTTCTTGCTCCAGCAGTTTCCAGTGGATCGGCAAGCCTCTCATGGCCTTGCCGGTCGACACATGAGTTACGGTGACTTCAGCGCTCACTGTTGCTCCCCAATCAACCACCTCAAGAACACTACTGGTCGAGGTAATCCGGGCGACAAGGGCTCGACTTCCCAAAGACAGGTGCTGCACAGGAGATCGATCCAACAAATGAGAGGCAGCCACCTGGAGAGATATACCTGCATCCTTCACATCTGCATCCTTGAACTGAACATTCAGCCCCTGCTCATCCAACGCGTGGAATTCACCCAACGCCAAGTTGAACTCAAGCCCTCCTTCACTCGGACCTGGACTGACCAGACCAAGCGCCAAACGCTGATCGAGCAAGGGGCTGCCACTCCTGGCAAAAATGCGAAAATCGAACCCCTCTCCGCGCCTCGGAAAAAATGGCTTCTGTGCCCACTCATACTGCTCTGATTCATTGAGGGCTACACGCAGATCCAGCCACGGATCCTCTGCCAGGGCCTTGAGCTGCGTCCCGGCTTCGGCCGTTGATCCGTCGTAAAGATTCGAAGCAACCGCAGTAATGGGGCTTATACCTGCCTGACTCGGCAGGGCGTTGTGCTGCGCCCAGCCATCGGCTTCTGTCTGTATGGAAACAGGCTCGGCACTTCCGACTCGCACCGTGAGCTCTGCATTCTCTACGGGTTGATCCGTGAACGCCGAACCCAACCGAAACTCGACCCGAGCACGTTCGCCTTTGCTGATGACGGGATCGATGGCCGGACCACGCAAGGCCAGAATCTTGAGTTTGTTATGACCCAGCTTCAAATGAGTCTGCGTCGTCAGCGGCTCTCCATCGATCACAATGGTCGCGGTCTGAGTCATCTCGACACCGACAGTGCTGTCGGTAAAGTCCAGTTGCCTGCGCGCGCCACCTGCGGTCATGACGACATCTTCAGTCAGGGGCGGGTTGACCACCATCCCCGGCGCCAAGGGCGTGATGGCCAGTTTCACTGGCAGTCCATGCAATGCGCTGATCCCGTATGGCATGAGCTTGGACTGGTGAGTTCCCCAAATGCAGGGATACAAGGTGTCTTTACCCGGCTCAGCCGAAACATGATCGAGCATCGCTCGGATCTCTGTGGCGAGATCACTGTCCACCAGCCGAAAGGGAAACTCGCGCGTTTCCGTCAAATGGGAACTGCTGAACATCAAGGTTGCAAACCCACTGCGATCGGCGACTGAATTGATGTCCCACTCAAGACCGGAAGGGTCCATCACCCGGGCAACACCGGCTGCCGGACTCAACTGGAGTCCCGCTAAAGAGGGTGTATTCACGTTCCAGCCCAGAGCAATCGATTTGCCGATAAAGCTGCTCCCCGCAACGGGATCAATACGCAGTTTGTGCGCACTGCCACGCCGGCAAACCACGCCTTGAATCAGCCGGTCGACCGGTTTTCCGTCCAGAGAGAAGTTGACTTGCCCTTTCCATGCGCTGGTGGGCAATGTCTTGACGGCGAATGAATGCTCCTCCACTGGAGCATCCTCGTGGCGCTGTACTTGCGCGACGATAACGTAATCACCGGCACCGGTCGGCGTGTGATCGACACTCCCCCAACCATCCACACCCGTGAAGGACTTGACCGTACCGGTGGGTGTAACAAACCCTACCTCCACATTGCTGACCGGTTGTCCGTCGCTTCTTTGCACGTTCACCATGCACGTAACGACATCACCTTCGTCCACTACCGGCGACTTGCTCGGCCCCCAGGTGTCGCCGATCTCGACTCTGTTATACGCCAGCGACAGGGCATTGCCTGTCGATAAATGCTGCAACAAGGAACAACCGAGGACCCAGCCGAACAGGCCGTCGCGCTTGTCTTCGAAGTTCGTACTCCAGAGGACCGTACCGCCAACAACAGGTGCTGGAGTCCCGAAATCCGGTTGGGCGGTTGCGCCTACGTCCGCTTGAGAATCACCTTCTCCCCAGATCAGGAAAAACTCGGCGGCGCTCAGAGGATGCCCCGCAGGAATGTCCAGATTGACAGGGAATGACTCACCGCGCTCTGGATAGCGGGTTTTCGCCCCCCAGACGGCCGGTGCCCCGCCATCGAACCGAGCCTGCAAGGTTTTGAAAGGATCAGCAGCAAACGCCTGAACCTCGAAGGTACACGTCGCTTCGCCATTGCCGGACAAAGGACTGGCAACCGAGGCGGTAACCCTGCTCAGCCCCTCCTCGGTGGGAGTGTACTGGTACGTCGCACGACCTTGCGCATCGGTGGGTGCCTGGTGCAGAACCTTTGCTGCTTCCCCCTCTATCCGCCAGACCACCTCCCTCGCTACCGGTGCGTGGGTATAGAAGGATCTGACCTGAACCTGCAGCTCCACCGATTGTTTGTACTCGATGACCGGGGACGTCTCGGCCTGTTTGAGCGCGAGCAGCTCCAAGCGATGATGCCCCCAGGAAACCAACAGCGGATACGCTGGCGCCGAGTACTTGCTGTAAATCTTCGCCTCCAGGTCACGAGGCCCTTCGCCTGGCACGTCTGGAGAATCCACTGACCATTCCAGATTAATGAGTTGAGGTTTTCCCAACTCGGGCTCAGTGGTAATGGCCTCCTGCGGGTTATCTTCAAACCACAGGCTGGCCTCAAGATTATTCCAGACACTCTCAGGATCAACCGCAAAAGAAACTGTGTGATGTTGATCTCCGGTAGCGCCCAGGCAGATCGGCAGGACGCTGCCCGCGTCGAAACGATTGCCATCAATGAGAACGGCCAACAGCCCCAGCGCCGGAAGATTCAGATTTATCTCTATCCCGGTCAGACGAATTTCCGCAGAGCCAGGGTCGCCCGCATCCCTTGCCGGGCTCCTCAAATTGATCTCCAGCTCCTCACCCGCTTGTAAACCCAGACTGTCCGGCAAATCCTTGCGCATCTCGGTCAGATCAACCGCCAAAAGATCGGCGCCCCGCCCCCCAGCCTTCGCGGGCAATTCGATTTCAAACTTTTCGTCACTCCCCCTTTTATTGACCACCACTAGCCCGGACGATGACGAATAGGTGTTCTCGTACAGAAAACGCAGGCTATAACGGGTCTGCGCCTGTTGTCCGATCGGCACGATCATACTTTGCCGAACCTGCGCGCGGTGGGTCAGTGTCATGAGCGATAGGGTTTTGCCTTCCCATTCGTCATCCCGGATAACGACACCCCCCGGATTGTTCACATCCTCCCAGTGGGCATAGCCCTCGGTAAATTCGCCGTTCTTCACGAAGTTGTGATTCGTGTCGATGCCTCTCTCGCTCATGATTGCGTCCTCTTGGTCTCGACCTTGCGCTCAGCCTCGTTTACCAGATCCTGTACTTTTCTGGAAAAAGCCAGATCCCCGACCTTGGCGGTGTAGAACACCTTGATCACGATATCGGTCAGCGATGACAGCATCGGCCCTTGCTTCAAGTGCCAGGGAAATACGATTTGCCAGCGTGAGACGGCACCGGTGTTTTCGAACGGCAGCGTCATGCCTTCGTCAGCCCTGAGAGAAACCAGACCGGTGTCATCCAGCCCGGAGGACAGGGAAACCTGCTGCCCACTGCTCAGATTGATCAGCACATCGACAGGTGCAACGCCCTCACCGGAGTGCAGATACTCCAGCGATTCGGTCGACGGTTTTGTGGCGATATAGCTGCCGACCTGTATCAGGTTCGCCACCACATTTTCGAAGGGGCCGGTGAGTATGGGCAGACTGACTTCAACGCGTGAAATCTGGCGGCAGTAATGATCGTGGTAATCGCGGTCGAACAGCAGCTGAATCAGCTCGAAATCCAGTAAGCCCGTTGCCAGCAATTGCTCACGCGCGTCAGCCCAGTTGTCATAACCCTTTATCCGGGTCGCCGGATCATCGAACAGCCGTTGCAGCGAAACGGTCTTGACGATCTCCTGGCGTCGCTCCCGACGTTGCAAATATTCCGACCGCATTCGCAACAGACTGGCCAGTAATGTCGCGCCGGCCGTCAAGCCGCGCCGCTGGTCGCGCCAGACATCGGTGTCCAGTTGATAGTTCTCGAACTCACAGGTTTCCGCTCGCAAGGCTGCCTGAGCGCTCAGGCACAGTGCAACAGCGGCGTCATACGCCTGAAAGTGCAACGTCTGCAGTTGCCCCATCAGCCACTGGTAAAGCTCCAGATTGGTCGCCCGGGTCTGCAGGAACTCGAACAGTTTGAGCGCCTGGCTATTCACGGCCAAGGTGTGTTCCAGATTGATCCTTGCTGCTTTGATGGCCCGTTCCTGGCCCGCAATCTGGGCACTGATCGCATTTTTTTCAGCAGTGGCCTGATTACGCAGCAGCCGCCATTCCTCTCGGCGACGACGGTAGCTTTCGGAGGTGGCGGTCTTGTCGGCACTGGCGCGCAACGCGTCTGCATAGATCTGAAAACCAAACCCCACAGCGCTTAACAGGTGACCTGGCTGAGCACCGCCACTGGCCGTTCCGAAAATGTTGGGAAACGCATGGAGGACCGCCGCCCCTGCTTGATATCCGGTGGCTAAAGAATTGACGGCTGAAGCAGATTCAACATTCACCAAGACGCTGTACTCACCTGGAGAAATATGTTTTTCGTACAGGTCGGTGTAATGCAGCTCACGCTCTTCGGCCATGGTTCTGCTGTGCTGCAGCGCCGTAAGGCTCTCGACCTCACGTGCGATGGATTCTTCCTGTGCCCGACGAGCGAATTCGCCCAGCTCGGTCAAATGGCGTTGCTGCAACATCTCCTGCTGGACACGATCCTGATTTTCAAGCAGACGCTGTACTTCGTTCCCCAACTCCTGCAAGTGCTGCACCATCTGCAACGCTGCATCGAACAGTACGTTCCAGCGATAGGCCGCCACTCGCAACTGCCCGCCCATCGGTCGCACCGGTCCCGCGTTACCGGCTGCCAGGCGGCTCAACAACTCATCTGGATCCATGGCGGTAAAAAGAGGGATAGATGCAAGCTTGCCGTCGATTGTCCGACCATGACGAATGTTGTCGATACGCTCATCAGGCAGCTCGAAGAACCTCAGCAAACGCGGACTGACCGGTATCTTGAAAGAAGACGTGCCGTAGACACCCAACTGCTGAGTACGCGCAGCCCTGAGCGGCAAACCCTCTTCCGGCAGTTGCAGCGTCTTTTCAAAATCCGCGAGGGCCGATCGGGTCTGTATCTCTCCCACGAGCTCGCCAAGCTCCTTTGCCTTCCAGCTATTGATGCTGCGCGTATCCGGTCTGGCGCCCATCAGCGATCTGGCCCGGACATATTGCAGTTTGGCAGCCGTCAGGCTGTCTCGTGTCATCTGGCGATAGAGCCAGTCGCCCCAGGCGATGAGGTTGTTCACGTAGTCGAGGAAAATCACTATCTGGTAATGCCGTGGCGATGAATAGGCAATGGCATCCGGATCCCCCGGTGCGAAGACTTCATAGGCGATGTCGGGCTTTTTCACATTCAGAGGCCGGCAATGCCAGTATTGCGGTCTTTCCGGGGTATCGTCCTGGGCCGGTTTCTTGGGCGCCTGCGGCTCGAATATAAAATGCAGCCAGCGTTGGGCCGCCTCAAAACGGTTCTCGTCGCGCAGCCGGGCGGCAATCAGGTGCGGCAGGTGAAAAAACAGCTCCCAAAAAAACAGACCGTTGGCGCCATCGAACGGACCGTTCGGCTCGACCTGGTTCTCGGGCAAAGGCGGCTCCTTCGGAAACTGCGTCGCCCAGTCAAGCAACGCGCTGATCGACACACTGGAACGCAGCACCAGGTCGTGACCGATCAACGTATTGAGCCGGACGTATTTCAACTTCAAAACGGTTGCCGGTTGGTTGAAGGCCAGAAACTGGGCGCCGCGCGCATCGGTATCATGGATATACGGCAATGGTCCATGATCCCCGAGCACCGCGGGAACCGTCAGGACGAGGGTTCGTTCACCGTAGCTGGCGCCATTGCCGGTTCCCGTCAACTTCACGGTGATCGTGCTGCCATTGAATGCCGGTCGCCGTACTTCTTGCCATTTCGTAGCCCATCCTCCAGCGGTTGAGTAATGGGCCTGGTCCGGCGCAGGATCCCCACCCGCGGTAGATTGAATGGCCAATGTGAACTCTACGTCTGTGCCACTGCCAAGCGAGACATGAGCGCAATACCCCTGAACCCAGAGCGAGTATTGAGTGTCGCCACGCACGATATAAGCCTTGATCCCCAGGTACTCGGCCAGCGCGCCGGTCCTGGTGATCTGGCTGTCAACGGCCGGAAACCACTTCGGCTGCATTTTTTGCTGAAGCGTACGACGATCGACCAACAAGTGATTGGCCAGGTAATCCATGACCGCCGTTTCATCCTTCACTTTGCGAAACAGCGAGTCCCGGGTTTCATAAATCGCGACAGACCGCGCTGACGACGCCGGTGCCATGGGCTCGGCATTGGTCACATGCACCGCCAGCCGCCCCTTGGGATACAGGGTATCGATCTCGTCGCGCAAAATGACCGCAATCAACCGGCACCCCTTCGATACGTCCTTGTCCGTCTGCAGCAGATGCAAGCGAATGGGTGGCGACCAGCTGTCGTCCAGCGCGATGAACGCCACCATGACCTCCAGCTCGTGAGGGCGATGCACCCCACCTGCTTTATCGAAAAGACCCGGACGCCATTGGACCCAGACCATGCACGGCCGGCCTTCCCAAAAGACCATCCGACAGTCCAGCACGGTGTCATCTGTGGGGATGTCGGCAGACTTCCACTCTTGCCATGCCGTCGGGTTGACCGAGGGCGAGTCGACCGCGAGTTCGATCTTCGCTTGTCGCCAGAACCAGCCATAAGGTGCAACGCGTTGCTTGCCCACCAGGTAATAACGGGTGTTCAGCGGATTGGTGCCATCCAGATAACCGGTCAAGACGTTCAGATTGCAGGTTTCTTCAAAGCTGCGCAGGTAACGTTGTGCCCCCTTGAGCACAGAATCGTCAGTGATCGAGGTCTGATTCACATAACTCTCAAGGTCCCTGAACAACCCGGTTTTACGGATACGCACATAAGGCGTGATGTAATCTTCAGGTGTGCACAACAGCAACATCATTGCAGACCACGGCCCGTAACTGCCGGCCAACTCCCACTCCTCCAGAAGGTCGGGATCGAACTCCCGCCCGTCGTACCCCGGTTCGAGCTTCTGGAACACCGCATGAATGTAGGCCTGCAAACAGCTCACGGCCTCCGCTACCCACGAGGTTTCAATCTCATCGCTGTCCAGCGGGTCGGAACGCAACCATTCCCAGAGGTCATCCGCCGATTGGGTAGTCATCGGAAAGAGATAGCCGGCCTTGTCATGCTTTGCGTGAAGGCAGAAATCGATCAACGCGTTACGGCGCTGGGCTGACAGCTCACCTGAAAGTTTGTTGAGCATCACCGTCTCCTGTCACTGTTTGCGTTGCTTGCGGGGCGCTGGTACTTGCCGGCGATGAAGAAGGCTTTCGACAAACCGCACATCCCGGAATGTAACGGACGTCGAGTTTTGGGCCGTCGCTTTAACCTTGACGCTGCCCGGCTCGCCACTGGTGAATGTCATCTCGGTACGCCCCTGTTGATCAGTGACAGTTTTGATCCCAAGCTGAACCAGCGGATCGAACGTCCAGTCCACCAACTCGCCTGCGACAGGATTGCCGTAGTCGTCCACGACGATGGCGCGGTAGGTCACCGGAGTTCCGATCAGCACGATGCTGTCGGGCAAGGGGAAAGGGTTTTGGGTTTTCAAATGGAGCGTGGCCAAATCCGGCCCGATCTCGATCCTCGGTGCGGCCGTTTCCTCCCCCAGATCCAGCCAGAAAACGGGAGTGACGCTGCCCATCCGGCTTCCCGGGAAAAACTTCACCGTCGCCGTACCGGTGCTGTCGGTGGTGATCATTGGAGTTTCAAACCGGCCCTGTGTAGTGGCGAAATGAACATTGACGTTTATTCGCGGCTGGCCTTCGCGGTTCTCTACGATTACGGTAAATTCGGCAAATTCGCCGGGTTTGTTGGCGATCAAACTGACGGGATCGGGTACCGTCGTCCAGCGCACGATCACGTCCTCCCCCACGGCCATGACGTCGTCGGCATAAGTCGGTTCGGGCGTGGTCGTCAGGCTGGCGCTGACAAGATCAGCGACCCGCTCATAGGCGGCATATTCGCTCTCCGGTGGCAGCTTCCCGAGTTCGAGGAGTGTCCTGGCGCTTTGACCAGTCTTTTTGGCAAGCAAGCGAATGCGGATCAGCACATCGAGCTGTTGCAGGGTCATGATCAACCCTATCGACGGGTTCACATGAGCGGCGCAAATGAGCACTTCATCCATGCTCCAGTTGAACAGCCCGGCGAGCCACTTCGCTGCACGTTCCTGAACCAGCTCAAGACCTTGATTGCTCAGGTTGGCCGGCAACTCGTTAATACGGCGCAGATAGTCAACCAGCCTCGTTTCCGGCTGATCACTCATGCCCAGTGCTCGTTTGTAGGCTGTCAGGTAGTACAACATTGACAGGTCGAATACGTCGACCGAATGCAGACCGAACGCTTGGTGATACCCGGTCGCGATGAAATAGGTGAGGAATTCACGACTGAGTTCCAGCTTCGCGACCACGGCGCTGCGTCTTGAGAACTCGGCCAACACCTGCAGAACAGGATCGCTCGGCAGCTCTTCACGCCGCAGTACAGTAGCGCTGTCCCTGGAAGCTTCCGGCAATGCGAGTACTGTTGCCAATACGAAATGCACATTTGTGCCGGACCAGCCAAGCACCTGCAAAACCAGATCCGGCTTCAGACCGCTATACGCAGCCAGCCCTTCCTGCACCATACTGTTCTGACTGGCGCGGCAACGCAGCACGACCGCCAGAATCAGCTCCACCAGGCCTGCATCGAGGCTTCCCGTCTCCGACACCACGGCCTGCTCCGTCATTACCCGGGCGTGGGCTTCGTAGGCCTGATCCGCTGATTCAACAAAATCACGAATCAGTCCCTGTTCGTCAACCAACGCCGCCAGCGCCCGCAACCACTGGCGATTGTTCGACAAGGGCTCGACGCCGGCTATTTTGAAAGCTTCTTCCGTCACCAGGGTCACCGGGGCCTGCCGACGCCATTGATCGAACAGCATGAGTTGTCTTTCATCGGGCCGGCTCGCTGGCCACGTTGTTGCTTGTTGCACAACCCAGTGCACTGGTAACTGCGCGGTCCTGGCCCATTGAACGCAATCCATCAAGGCATGCATCACACTCAGTACGTCCGGCGTGTCGGCTGAGTGCTGGTTGTTGATCTGCGGCACGCCGGCCAGCGTGTTCACCCACACCTGACCTCCCTTGAGGTTCAACAACAGGACCGCCTCGATCGGAGTGATCCCCAATAACCGGGGCAGTCTGACCATGCGATAAAAACTGGACACGATCGGCAAACTGCATGTGAGCTGAGTCAGACCGTGAGCGGCGGCAATCAGGTGGGCGAGGTAAAAATAGGTTTCCAGATCAATGCCCAGACCTGCGCACAACTGCTTGACGGTCAGCAGGTCGTCAGCGGTCACGGGAATCACCGGGAAGGATCGGTCATCAAGCACCAATGCACGCGAACTGGCGGCACCACTGTTGAAAATTCGATCGTATTGGGAACGCTCCGTGCCGCGCCCGAAAACGGAAAGCGGCCCGATAAAGGCGGCGAAGTCTTCTGCGGTGCATTCAGGGAGCTCCCGCATTTCCTGAAACAGACCGACAGCTCGCAGAGTATTGGGCGTGATCCAATAGCGAGAGGGCGTCGGCGGGGGCACTTCAGCGAGCATTGCCGCCACGATCAGTCGATCGGTCTCGTGACTGGCCAACCGCAACCAGTCCGTCAGTCGCACTATACGATTGGCACGCTCAACCCGATCGGGTTCCATACCCTCGAAACGGTTAAGCAGATCCACGCCGGTATTGACGATGGTGATGGGCGGGGACTTTGCCTCATTAACAAACACAGACCCATGGTCTTTGCCTGTTACAGGGGCCGCGACGAAACCCGGCGCATTTTCGGACAGGAAGGGAGCAAAACCTTCAATCGAAAGCAATTTCTCAAGCGCCAACGTCTCCAGTTTCGTTCTTTCATTGAAAACGGCGACGAGCCTCAGATTACCCACCGAAATATCCTTGAGACCAAGGTATTTCTGGTAGAACTCCTCCGCCCCGTCTGGAAAATAACTCGCCTCTGTCAAGATTGTCCGCTGTGATGGACTCAACCGTGTCGCTTGAACGAGAGCATCATCCGACTTGTCGCTCCACGGTGCCGAGCGAAGAAAATACGGATACTGCAAATCGCACAGACGCACCACGCTGCCCACCGATTCGCCATACCCCTTCAGCACATGATCGAGCGTGACCCAGGGAAAGTGAAAGGGCAGCCCGCGAGGAAATGCCTTCTGGCTCAATGCTTCGTCGAGGTTCTGAATGGCCCCCTGCGTAGAGATGATGAAGCGCTCCATGATGTGACTGATCACTTCCACCGACGACACTGAACCATGGACGGCCTTGACATCGATCAACAGTTTTTCGAGATCCGTACGCCGGTCAACCAGCGGAAGAGCATCGCCATTGGTCACGCCCAGACGATGCAATGCCCAATGCAAAAGGGCTGTCAGATACGCGGCAGGCGAATGAATGGCTTCGATCGCACCCGGCGGGCACAAGGCGTCGAAATTCGGGTTGAACAACAAGGCATAAGTCGGACCGATATTGAGCCCCTTACGTGCAACAGCCCTGACATCTCTGGTGGTCAGCTGGTACTCGATGAAATGCCGCAATACCACCGTCGACAGCACATTGAGGCGCTGCTGGAACTCGCTGGCCTGTTGCCGGTTCAACCCAAAGTCGTGCATCAACCCGTCGACGCCCTTCTGCGCCAGTACGGCGACCGATCCCCCCGCCTTGAAAAACCGTGTCATTGCCGTCGTGGACGAGCGCTTGGGTTTACCGGCCGCTTGAACGAACATCTTCTGAGCGATCTGGGCGGGAGAACGGGTCATGTTGAGGCTCCTGGTTCCGACACGGTTTCCAGTAAAGGAATGGCGAGTTTCGCGTCGCCCCTACGATGAATTTGGCGTCATCGAACGGGCGCCGTCTACTGTCAGAACTGACAGTAGAGGCAACCATTGGTCGGGTTAAGTCTGGCGCGGTGATTCCTCAGTCGACACGACTTCAAATCGTTTGCTGTCCGCTGGCATGGAACGTTTCCCTTCCACGACCTGCACGGCGCGAGCCCATTGCGGACCCGGTGGCAGATGTCGCTCGGATACTCCGGCCCAACGTCCGTCGCTGGTCACCAGACCTTCAGCATGATTCTCGTCGGCGTTGTACCAGGCACCCACATCGACCTGCGAACCCGCCGAAGCACCGCCTGCGAATCCGGGTGTTGGTTTCACCCAATTGCCCTGCGACGGTTCGTCAAACGTGGGTGGGGCCGCAAGCCGCTGCACCACACGGGGCAAAGACCAAGCGGAGCGGTACTCGCCCTTACGCTGCTCGGCGAGGAGTGAAAGGTCGGTGTCGGCCTCAGGAAGCTCGACCGGACAGGACCACGTCCCGTTCTCCTCAACCTCGGCCTGCCCCAGCTCCGTTCCATCAGACAAGGCAACCACGACGGTATCTTCCGGGTAGCCGAACCCACAGATCACCGCAAACTGTCCGACAGCCTCACCAACGCCTGGCGTTTCAATGAAAGGCTTGTCGGGAACGACCGTTACAGATACATCCTCAGTAGGCGGCGACATCTGATCCTTGAAGTACTGCGTGGCATTCAGTACGCATGCCCCCAATGGCCGTGTGAAATGCTGACTGAAATATCCATTGCCAAAATCTGGAAAAACACGATAAGACTCGCCATCGACTCGCAGCTCGACCTCAGTCCGGTCGAACCCTTTCCCCGCTCTGGCGTAGCCTTCTACCGTGAATGTCCGGGGGACCGATGTTCCTGTTTCTGGAAAGTCGATCGTTGGCGCAAGCAACACCACTATAAATTCGACCGGGGCACTGTGTTGCGACTGCAGATCACCCAGAACCTGCACGGCGAAAACCGTGTGGGTCTGATACTCGAGTTCCGTGAGCTGCACCGACCAGTCATCGCCTGTCGCGATCGCTTCTCCCAACAGCACTCGGCTCGCGAAGTCGTACACGCTGATCGTGCAACCCTCGATCCCGCCGGTGCCGTGCAATATCGGCAAATGATCCGTCTGCCCATTGGCTGGCGGCGTGATAACGGGTGTGCTCAGTACGATGTCGAAGGACATGGACACCTGATTGGACGTTTGCCCACCGAAAGTCTGCGTGACCGTGACCGTGTGCCTGCCGGGGCTAAACGCCGTGGGGCGCTGGAAGTCCCATTGCCCGTTCTTGTCCGTATCCGCAACCGTATAAGGAGTCGGCTCGTTGCTGAACGTGATCGTCAACTGCGCTCCCGGCCAGCATTGGCCAACAACCGTTGCAAACAAACCGTTCGGAGTTACTTTTTCGATAACGGCAACTGGGGCGGGGATAATCACTGAAAGAGGGGGTTGAACCCATTCCGATTGCAGCGTTTTGAACCTCTGAATGGCCGTAACCCGATACGAACCGGGAGCCCAGCGTGCGGTTGCCGTGCTGGACCAGGTCGAATCTGCGCGAACGTCGACGATTGGCACGATCGCAGAACTGGCATCTTGCAACCGGACTTCGACACTGGAGGCCGGTTGACCGGACCAGTTCCTGCCCGTACCGGAGAACGTGGGAATACCGTCCGGGCTGACGCGGGAACTCAGTGTCGGGAGAGGAACAGGCACCTCGACGGAGGTGCTTTCCGGCGTCCAACCCGAATAAATAGGAGACCCTGTAACGTCGGGCACACTTTGTCGGCCGCCGATCAGCGAAGTACCCGGCAACCAATCGGGAAAGAACACCGACCAGGGAGACTCGTTCACGATAAAAGAGTGGAAAGGCGTGAAGTTGCCCTGAACATGAAGATCGAACATCGCGCCGATATGTCCGACACCTCCGAGGGTCACCTTGCCTTGGTCATCGACTTGTACCGTCAGCTTGTCCGGTTGTGGGGGGGCAAGTTTGACCGTTAAATACAGACTTCGATCGGAAGGAGTACCGTTGAGTATCTGCACGCAAGCGATGCGGATTACCCCTGGCGGGATGTCGGCCGGGATAGAGACAGACGCGCTCCAGCTAGAGCCTTGGGCCCGACTGGTGCCAAGCACCCTGTCATTGAGATCAAGCATGACCTTGATATCGGATCCCGCTACCCCCCCGGTCCCGCTGACATTAAATGTACGGTTCACAATTGTATTGGCGGGAGGATTGGCAATGAGCAGGGTGCCGGGTTTGACACGGACATCGACAGGCACCGGGTTGGACCACTTTCTATTCCCCAATGAGGTGATCTGCTCGGCAAGAAGAATGAATTCGCCGTGCGGCAAGGGTTTGGTCAGGGTAATGCGCCACCCAATGCCCTGAACGGTGCCCGTCCCATAGATCCCGCCAGTACCATCTTGCCTCCAGATATTAATTCTTGCGCCAGTCTGGCCTCTACCATTGATCGTTGGATTGGCCACGGTGATGACTTGATTCGGTTTCGGATCATCGATTAAAGGATCCGCGACCGGTAACGTTATTGTGAAGGAGACAGGACTCGACTCTAGGTGTCCTTGCCAGCCGGTGTATTCCTCTCGAACCGAGACTGTAAGACTCCCCTCGGACGAAATGTAAGTCGTCAATGACCAGGTTCCCACACCACTTGTGCCAGATACATAACCCACGCTGCTATGAGGCTTACCATTGCGCCACAACTGGACCTTTGCACCGGCCTGCCCGGTGCCCGTTATCGTAGGGGTGGTTGTAGGGAAAATGGTTCCGGGTGGTGTCGTGATTGTCGGCGGATTTGCGGCAAAGAAAGGAGTGGAGTTGTACCATTCCTTCCACTGATTATCGGCATGCTTCCGGTAATGGATTTCGTGTAGCCCCGCTCCCAAGTCAAATTCAGTGGTGTATCGGAATGCATCCCTTACAGTCTTCGTATGGAACTCATTGTTCGGGCCGTGAAAATCCATTTGAATCGAATTGAATACCCCCATGTTTATTCCGATTACCTGATACCCCCTTGTCCTGGAAATGAAGGCTCTGGGACCGGGAGCGGTAATCGGGGAGTCGATAAGGAAGGGCACTGCTGGATCTGAACTATCAGCTCGTGAATCTGGAGCTTCGGATGAGCTCTCGGTATTTCCAGAAAGAGGTGCTCCAAACGATTCGGCAAGTGGTTCGTCATTGACATCATCGTCTGTTGTGTCCATACCCTAGACCTCACTGTTCAATTGCTCGAAGACTGCGCTGGGTCATTAATAGCCATCCCACCTCTCAGCCACACCTGACACTTCTGACAGTCCCGACAAGCGGTAACTCTTCCCACACCCCAGTCCGGCAGCGTCCTGCAAGTCGTAACAGCGGGCTACGATCGCTTGTGCCATTGCCTACAAATCCCTCAGAATCCGCCGGCTTGTGCGCCTTGGCGTTGCCCCGTAACTTGATCCCCGTCGCTGCAATCAGCGGCCGGGTTTAGTCGCCCGGGGTCTTAGTACGTTGCGCATAAGCGTCATCCAGTCGGGTACTCCCTATCCCCGCACTTGATGGTGGCTGTTCGCAGGGCGCCCTCGGGCGCACCGGTACGTACTCCCGGTCGACTAACCTGCTTACAGCCGCCACCCTTTCTCGTTTAGTCGCGAGCCAGAAAGTGGCAACAACGATGAGTACGACTACATGAAAAAACCGACGCCAAATCCACCATTGAACGCCGACCCAACGGACCCGACCGACCAACCCGATCCGGTCTCCCCCTACGCCTCCATCGATTCAAGAAAACTCCACGATGCGGCCCACAAGGCCCTCGACTTCTATCTCAATCCCAGGCCGGAAAAACCACGCAACTCGGTGGATCGCGGTATGCAGATGTTCAAGGTCGACCCCGACATCAACCCGGAAGCGATTGCCATCCAGACCTACGAAACCTTCTCCTCGGTCAGCATCCTGCTGCTGGATCTGGCCGACAGCCTGGAGGACAAGCCGCGGCATCTGGCGATGGCGATCTATCAGTTGAGTGAATTGGGGTTGTTGCTGGCGGAAAAGACGCTGGATAACGAGCGGGCAATTGCGATAGACGCATAAACGAGAAAAGGGTCGTCACCCTGGGCAGGTGACGACCCTTTTGTGTGCCTCACGCCGAGGCAGGCAATGGCTGAAAACTGAAGTACTGTTTCAACGCCTCGACCAGTTGCCCGTATTCCGGTGGTGTCCGGTACAAGCTGAAGCCGGCGTCGTAATGCTGAGGGGTCGCGTCTTCGTGGCACCACAGACAGCACGCCGTCAGGTCGATGACCTGCTGACAGCCCTCGCCCAGGGGGATTTTCAGACGCAGCTTGAATTCGGCACCGATCATCATCGGCAACTGGCTGATAAGCATCAAACCGTCTTCGGAGACGTTGCCCAGAAACCCGATGGGTTTATCGGTGATGCTGTTGAACACTCGCAGAAAATACGGCAACTGGTGTCGTTCGATTCGACGGTCGGTAAACATGAACGTATCGCCATGCATGGCCCGATGACCGGGCCGCACTGTGCTTCGGAACGAACCTGCCCGGCAGGTCCGCTCTCCCCGCTCCCGGTGTGGCGCTCGCCACGTACTTCACATGCCGGTCGCAGGTGTTGCGCCGCTTTAGAATCCAGACTCTAAACCGGTGTCATTGGACTATAGCTCAGCTTGTACAGCCGGCCAGATTTTGTATGACAACCTCCATCAGAAGCGGGTTGGACGTACCACGGCGGCGGCGCTTCGAGTCGGGTAGTGGCCCAGGCTCTGCAGGGTTTCCAGACGCGCGCGGGCGCGGTAGGCGTATTCGCTGTTGGGGTATGAGGCAATGATGAACTGATAGGTCTGCGCCGCATCGACGAACATCTTCTGCCGTTCCAGACACTGTCCGCGCATCATCGACACTTCCGGCCACACATAAGGGCGGGCGCGGC
The DNA here is from genome assembly GCF_046487845.1 of Pseudomonas sp. PHC1. NCBI lineage: Bacteria > Pseudomonadati > Pseudomonadota > Gammaproteobacteria > Pseudomonadales > Pseudomonadaceae > Pseudomonas > Pseudomonas sp. PHC1. Next base: position 285,374 of record NZ_JBJXHJ010000001.1, on the reverse strand, counting down.
TGGCGCGTTCGACCTTGGACAGCTCGAGCATCACCTGCTCGCAATTGCCCCGGTCATAGGCGCTGTAGGCGTTGTTCAGATGATGGTTCATCGACCAACGGGTGCAGCCCGAAGCGGCAAGGACGCTGAGGGCAAGGGCGGCAATGGGCACGAATCGCATGGGGGTTCTCCTGTCTTGTGCTCTGTATCGACCCCTGATCGGAAATCTTCAGGTGCGTTTGTCCCAAAGTTGTCGCGTTCAATAAAGAAAATAGAAAGTAGTGCAAACGAACAATGACTACACCCTTCGAGCATAGTAGCCTTCGCTGGCGCTTGAACCTGAGGAGTCTTTGCATGTCCGTCCGTCGTACCAAAATCGTCGCTACCCTTGGCCCGGCCAGTAACTCGCCGGAAGTTCTCGAACAGCTGATTCTGGCTGGCCTGGACGTCGCCCGTCTGAACTTCTCCCACGGCACCCCCGACGAGCACAAGGCTCGCGCGAAGCTGGTGCGTGACCTGGCTGCCAAGCACGGCCGTTTCGTCGCCCTGCTGGGTGACCTGCAAGGCCCGAAAATCCGTATCGCCAAATTCGCCAACAAGCGCATCGAGCTGAAGATCGGTGACAAGTTCACGTTCTCCACCAGCCATCCGCTGACCGAAGGCAACCAGCAAGTGGTCGGCATCGACTACCCGGACCTGGTGAAAGACTGCGGCGTGGGCGACGAGCTGCTGCTCGACGACGGCCGCGTGGTGATGCGCGTTGAAACCGCCACCGCCACCGAGCTGAACTGCGTCGTGACCATCGGCGGCCCGCTGTCCGACCACAAAGGCATCAACCGTCGCGGTGGCGGCCTGACCGCGCCGGCCCTGACTGAAAAAGACAAGGCCGACATCAAGCTCGCTGCGGAAATGGAAGTCGACTACCTCGCCGTGTCCTTCCCGCGCGACGCCGCCGACATGAACTACGCCCGTCAACTGCGCGACGAAGCCGGCGGCACCGCCTGGCTGGTGGCGAAGATCGAACGCGCCGAAGCCGTGGCCGACGACGAAACCCTCGACGGTCTGATCAAGGCGTCCGACGCGGTAATGGTTGCCCGTGGTGACCTGGGCGTGGAAATCGGCGACGCCGAGCTGGTGGGCATCCAGAAGAAAATCATCCTGCACGCACGCCGCCACAACAAGGCGGTGATCGTGGCGACCCAGATGATGGAGTCGATGATCCAGAACCCGATGCCGACCCGCGCTGAAGTGTCCGACGTGGCCAACGCCGTGCTCGACTACACCGACGCCGTGATGCTGTCTGCCGAATCCGCTGCCGGCGCCTATCCGCTGGAAGCCGTGCAGGCCATGGCGCGCATCTGCGTCGGCGCTGAAAAGCACCCGACCAGCAAGACGTCCAGCCACCGCATCGGCAAGGAATTCGAGCGTTGCGACGAAAGCATCGCGTTGGCGACCATGTACACCGCCAACCACTTCCCGGGCGTCAAGGCGATCATCGCGCTGACCGAAAGCGGCTACACCCCGCTGATCATGTCGCGTATCCGTTCCTCGGTGCCGATCTACTGCTTCACCCCGCACCGCGAAGCCCAGGCCCGCGCGGCGATGTTCCGTGGCGTGTACACCGTGCCGTTCGACCCGGCTTCACTGGCACCGAACGAAGTCAGCCAGAAAGCCATCGACGAGCTGGTCAAGCGCGGCGTGGTGGAGAAAGGCGACTGGGTCATCCTGACCAAGGGCGACAGCTACCACACCACCGGTGGCACCAACGGCATGAAGATCCTGCACGTGGGCGACCCGCAGGTCTGAGTGACCGGTTGCTGAAAACGAAAAGCCCCGCCATGTGAATGGCGGGGCTTTTTTGCTTCAGACTTCCTTGTAAGCCCTGGAAAGTACCGCTCGTCGAAACTGTTATTTCTAACAGTAGCGAAAGATATCTCGCGGAGTGAACGCTAAGCGCTCTTTTACAAAAGGAGCAAAAGAGATGTCGACCTCTTCAAATTCAATTCCCGTATTCAATGGTGAACTCGATTTATCCTTCGCAGACCAAGGCAAATTTACCCTGCCTGTGATTCCGAATACTGTAAGCACGACCATTCTCGGATTACGCAAAGATGAAAAACATCTTTACCTGGCTGGTTACATTTTTTACCAGCCTTTAAAAAATGACTATGTGTGTTGCCGTCTGAGCCTTGATGGAAAATTTGACACGAGCTTCGGCGACCAAGGATATGCCAGAGGAAACTTCCCTGAAGAGGACGGCCAAACCAACGGTGTGGCTGAACACGTTATTGTTCAAGACATCGATGGGGAGAAAAAAATCCTGCTGATTGGGCAACACAATAACCAGTACCAGCGACCCGCTCTGATTCGCCTGAATTCGGATGGCAGCCCGGATAAAAGTTATGGGAAAGACGGAACGGTCATTATAAAACTTCCTTCTACCCCCCTGCCCGCTCCAGATACTCCCGGTAGCACAGCCAATATTCCTCAGGCTATCGCCTTGGAGGATGGCAAGGTTATCGTTCTAAAAATAGCGACTGAAGGTACATATATTATTAGAGTTGACAAAGATGGATCGCTCGACAAAACATTCAATGGCTCAGGCTATCGATTATTCAACGCCCCGAATGGGGGGAACACTTTTTTACGTACCGTTTTAAATACCACGGACGGCAAGTATTTGTTAGGCGGATACCAATTCGAACCTGGAAAACCGGCTTCAGGGTTGATTATCCGATTACTGACGGACGGAACAGAGGATCCTGACTACGGGGTAAACGGAGTTGTAGAGATTGTAGATGATAGTGCCCAAGAGAGAGGCTTTGTATTTGATACGCTTGCGCCTCAAAACAATAACCGTACGGCCGCGATTGGTCTGGCCTCACGCAGTGTACGGTCAGGCTTGATTACCAGCCGTGAACCCGACGGCAGCCCGAACATTCAATTCAACAAGGCAAGCCCACTCGTCACACAGTTGGAGTTTTATCCAACAGCTTGGTCTGCTGGACGAGTGTTGCCCAATGGCAAGCTGCAAGTCGCCGGGCAGGCCGATGAACCACTAGGTTCCAATAAAAATCTTGTGGTTGTTCAGCTCCAACCCAACGGCGAATTCGATAACACCTTTGGCATAAACGGTGTCGTGCGTTTCGCTGGCGATGCGGGTGCAATGATGATGCTCAATGAGAACAGGGTGTTTTTCAGCACGCATGAATCTCAGCAGGTCATTCAGTGTGGTCTTGTTCCTTGACCAGGCGAAAGACTGGCTCTCTTGGGCCATCAAACATCCGGGTGAGGTTTCACACCGGACGTTGTCTGAACGTCTTGAACCTGTAGCACTCTTGCTCGGCAGGTGAAGAGGAAAGGGAGTCGAGCGGAGGCCTTTCAAAACAGGCATTCAACAATTCGGTGATGACTTGTTGAATGCCCAAGCCCCCAGGTCGGCTCACTCCCTCTCCTGCGCAGAAGCTGGAACGGGTTGGCTTTCAATGCCGCTTGATGAACCCTGTCAACGCCACCAACGCCTCCGGCGAGCGCAGCCGCTGGGTGAACAATTCGCCCTCCTCCTCGATCACCTTGCGAATCAACTCGCGATCCGGCGCCCGCATCAATTGCTTGCTGATGCGTACCGCCTCGGCCGGCAGCTCATCAAACCGCAACGCCATCTCCCGGGCCTTGGCCAGTGCCGCTTCGCCGCTGCCCAATGCCTCGGTGGCAATCCCCCATTGCGCGGCTTGCTCACCGGTAAAGCCGTCACCGAGCAACAACAACTCCGACGCCTTGGCCTGCCCGAGCAAGCGCGGCAGGATCAGGCTGGAACCGAACTCCGGGCACAAACCGAGATTGACGAACGGCATCCGCAACCGCGCATCCCGCGCCACGTAAACCAGATCGCAATGCAGCAACAACGTCGTGCCAATCCCCACCGCCGCCCCGGCCACGGCAGCGATCACCGGTTTGCGACACTCCAGCAGATTGAGCATGAACTGAAACACCGGGCTGTCGAGGTCGCTCGGCGGTTGCTGGATGAAATCGGCAATGTCGTTGCCGGCGGTGAAGCACTCGGCGCTGCCGGTGATCAGCACGGCGTTGATTTCGGGGTCGCGGTCGGCCTGATTCAGCGCCTCGGCCAACTGGCTGTACATGGCGCGGGTCAGGGCGTTTTTCTTGTCCGGGCGGTTGAGGCGCAGGGTCAGCAAACCGCGTTCGCGGTGCAGCAGAATGGCTTCGGGCATGGCGTGTCTCGCGTCTGAAAGATCAGCGCTCAACCACGGCTCAGAAAGACATCGGCCAGCAGTTGATTGCGCGGCAGTCCGGCCAGGAACAGACGCTTGGCAAAGGCGTCGACGCTAGCCGTCGAGCCGCAGACTAAGGCCAGGGTTTGCCGGGAAACAAGGCGCAGTTGCGCCAAAGCGCCCGGCAACTCGGCCGCGGTCCATAGTTCGACGCTGAGATTTTCCCGCTGCGCAGCCAGTGCTTGAAGGGGTTTGGCCAGATAATGCCCGGCGGCATCATGGGCCAGGTGAATGATGCGGATGGTGCCCCGCTGATCCTGGCGCAAGGCCTCGCGTAACACACCGAACAACGGCCCCAGCCCCGTACCCGCCGCAAGAAACAAAAGCGGTCGGTCGTGCCAGTCCGGGTCGTAATGCAGCGCGCCGCCGCGCAGTTCGCCGAGACGGATCGGGTCACCGATCTGCAAGCGGCGCGCGGCATCGCTGAATTCACCCGGCTCGCGGCAATCGAGGTGGAATTCGAGAAAGCGGTCCTCTTCGGGAAGGCTCGCCAGCGAATACGGCCGCGCAATGTGGCCGGCCCACAGCACCAGATGCTGGCCGGCGCTGTAGCGAAACGGTCGCTGGGGTGTCAGGCGCAATCGCAGCACGCTGTCGCCGAGCCAGTCCAGCGCTTCGACCACTGCCGGACGACCATCGGTGACGGGATCGAAGGTGTGCACCTGCAAGTCTTCAACCACCTGACACTGACAGGCCAGCCGCCAGCCCTGCTCACGCTGTTCGGCGCTCAGCGCATCCGGTCGACTGTCGGCAGGCAAGCCTTGGACGCATTGCACCAGACACGCATGGCAGCTGCCGGCGCGGCAGCTGTAAGGCACCGCCACGCCGTTCTGATTGAGGGCATCGAGCAGGTTGCTGCCCGCCGCCACCGCCCACTGTCGTTCACCGACCCGCAGTTCAGGCATCGACGTTCTCCCACGCCGCCGCGCAGCGATTGCGACCGTCGCGCTTGGCCCGGTACAGCGCCTGATCGGCACGTTGCAAGGCCTCGTCCAGATCGTCGCCCAGCTCCAGCAGGGTCATGCCGGCGGACAGGCTCAGGTTTTTCACATTCAGACCCACCAGTTCAACGTCGGTGAAGGCGATGCGCAGGCGTTCGCAACAGGCGGTCAGGCGCTCGGCGTTGCAATCGGGCAGCAGCACCACGAATTCTTCACCACCATAACGCGCGAGTACATCGCCGTCGCGCAGGCAGGCGCCAGCGACCCCGGCGAAGGCTTGCAACACCTGATCGCCGGCGGCGTGGCCGTGGATATCGTTGATGCGCTTGAAATGGTCGAGGTCGATCAGCGCCAGCCCATGCACCACGTCGGCTTCCATCGCATTCAACTCGCGGGTGGCCAGGCGCAGGAAATGTCGGCGATTGAACAGCCCGGTCAGTTCGTCGGTGGCCACCAGGTCTTCGAGTTGGCGCATCATCCCGCGCAGGGTGTCCTGATGCGCCTGCAGGGCGAACCGGCGCTGGCGCATGCGTTGCCGTGAGGTCTGGACGAAGCGTGCGTAAATCACCAGCCAGGCCAGCACGATCAACAGGATGCAGGCCTGCAACGCGGAAAGCGCCGGATCGTGCAGACGCAAGTGGTAACCGTCCCAGAGCGTGATGGCGCAAAAACTGAAAAACACCAGCATCGCGCAGCGCACGAACGCCCGCTGTGACAGATGGAACAGGCCGAACAGCAGGATCAGTACATAAAAGACCAGAAACTCGCCCCGAGCCTCCTGCAGATGGGCGATCAGCCACGTCTGCCAGCCAAGGCCCAGCAGCACCTGTGCCTCGGTCAGGCTCGGGTCGGAAAAGCGCAGGTTGCAGCCCGAGTAAAACACCGCGAACAGGGTTGCCTGGCTAATGACCACCAAGGCACTGCCGACGGCGACGCCAGCCAGCGAATCTTCGTAATGTCCGGTGAAATACGCCAGCCACAGCAGCAGCAAAGCCAATCCGTAGGTGGCTGCAGCGAGGGCAAAGCGTTTAAGCAAAAGACGTTGAATGGCGTTATGGGTCAATCGTTGACTCACCGTGCGATAAGAGGCTGACCGAGTGTCCTACTCTACAGACCGGCTGCCACTTTAGTGGCCCAGTCGATAAATGACCATTGATTTTCGGGCCGGGTATTTGGCGTCAAAAACCCGCAGCCATGCGACCAACGAATGACTCCCGGCAGATGTGCCCGCCAGCGAGGCGCGGTATACTGCCGCGCCTTTTTAGCGTCGCGCCAGCAGCCCCGGCGTGCCTTGAAAGGTGTCTGCGACCGACCGATGCACCCAAGCCGCAGGCACCTTATTGAATGTTCCCGTCTTTTAGAGGAGCGCGACTCATGACCGTGATCAAGCAAGACGACCTGATTCAGAGCGTTGCCGACGCCCTGCAGTTCATTTCCTACTACCACCCCGTGGACTTCATCCAGGCGATGCACGAAGCCTACCTGCGCGAAGAATCGCCAGCGGCCCGTGACTCGATGGCGCAGATCCTGATCAACTCGCGCATGTGCGCCACCGGCCACCGGCCGATCTGCCAGGACACCGGCATCGTGACCGTGTTCGTGCGGGTGGGCATGGACGTGCGCTGGGATGGCGCGACCATGAGCCTGGACGACATGATCAACGAAGGCGTGCGCCGCGCCTACAACCTGCCGGAAAACGTCCTGCGCGCCTCGATCCTCGCCGACCCGGCGGGCGCTCGTAAAAACACCAAGGACAATACCCCGGCGGTCATCCACTACTCCATCGTTCCGGGTAACACCGTGGAAGTGGACGTGGCGGCCAAGGGCGGCGGTTCCGAGAACAAGTCGAAAATGGCCATGCTCAACCCGTCCGACTCGATCGTCGACTGGGTACTCAAGACCGTTCCGACCATGGGCGCCGGCTGGTGCCCGCCGGGCATGCTGGGCATCGGCATCGGCGGCACCGCCGAAAAAGCCGCCGTCATGGCGAAAGAAGTGTTGATGGAATCCATCGACATTCACGAGCTCAAGGCCCGTGGCCCACAGAACCGCATTGAAGAAATGCGTCTGGAGCTGTTCGAGAAGGTTAACCAGCTGGGCATCGGCGCCCAGGGCCTCGGCGGCCTGACCACCGTGCTCGACGTGAAGATCATGGACTACCCGACCCACGCCGCCTCGCTGCCGGTGTGCATGATCCCGAACTGCGCCGCCACCCGTCACGCGCACTTTGTGCTCGACGGTTCCGGCCCGGCCTCGCTGGAAGCGCCACCGCTGGACGCCTACCCGGAAATCGTCTGGGAAGCCGGCCCGTCGGCCCGTCGCGTCAACCTCGACACCCTGACCCCGGAAGACGTGCAGAGCTGGAAGCCGGGCGAAACCGTCCTGCTCAACGGCAAGATGCTCACCGGTCGCGACGCCGCGCACAAGCGCATGGTCGAGATGCTGAACAAGGGCGAAACCCTGCCGGTAGACCTCAAGGGGCGCTTCATCTACTACGTCGGCCCGGTTGATCCGGTCGGTGACGAGGTGGTTGGCCCGGCGGGCCCGACGACCGCCACGCGGATGGACAAGTTCACCCGTCAGATCCTTGAGCAGACCGGTCTGCTGGGCATGATCGGCAAGTCCGAGCGCGGCCCGACCGCCATCGACGCGATCAAGGACAACAAGGCTGTGTACCTGATGGCCGTCGGCGGTGCCGCCTACCTGGTGGCGCAGGCGATCAAGAAATCCAAGGTCCTGGCGTTCGCCGAGCTGGGCATGGAAGCGATCTACGAGTTCGAGGTCAAGGACATGCCGGTCACCGTCGCGGTGGACAGCAAAGGTGAATCGGTACACATCACCGGTCCTGCGATCTGGCAACAGAAGATCAGCGAAAGCCTGGCGGTGGAAGTGCAGTAAGCGCTTCTATCGGCTTCGCAAAAAACGGGCGGTCAGCGATGACCGCCCGTTTTTTTTACCCGCCGTCAGTCGGCACCTGTCAGATCTGACAGGTGTCGCGGCGAAAACCCTCTGTTAGCGTGGAAACTCGACGTTCACAGGTTGTGTTGCCATGGCCCTTGATGCAGATGCGCTTGTCACTCCGCCTTCCCTTGCCAAGACAGCGTCCATTGCAACGAACGGGCGCAGTTTCGGGCAGGTTGGCGTGTCCGGGCAGCCGTCTTACGCCTTGCAGGTGCCATTACTGTCAACCGCCGGGCGCACACTGATTCCCGAGTTACAACTGGTCTATTCCGGCAACGCGGGCAACGGCAAGTGTGGCCTCGGCTGGGATCTGCGGTATGCAGCCATTTCGCGAAAAACCAGCAAGGGCGCGCCGACCTATACAGCCGACGATGTCATGGAGGTCGACGGCACCGACCTGCACCCCGAACGGACGACGCGCGGCAAGATCAAGTCGACCCGTCGTACCCTCGGAAAAGGCCGGCGAGCCCGAACGTTTTCGGTGGTGCGCTTCATTCCGCGGCTGGAAAGCACTTTTGCCCGCTACGAATTCTGGACCCCCGAGACAGGCAACCCCTTCTGGGTGGTGTTCAGCCCCGACGGCTCGCAGCATTGCTACGGCAACACGCTCGACGCGTGCATTCACGACAGCGAGGACGAGAGCCACATTGCGGTGTGGCTATTGGTGGAAACCGTGAATGTGGCAGGTGAGCACATCTACTACGAATACAAGCGCGACGACAACGACCCTGATCCGCGATTCGACTATCAGACCCAGCGCTACCTGCGCCAGGTCTGTTACGGCAACAAGACAGCCAGCGCCGGCCTGTTGTGCCTTGAACATGAGCGGCCGCAGGACCTTGGATGGTTTTTCCTGCTGATCGTGGACTACGGCGAACGCGACACCAGACTGGACGTCGTTCCACCTTATCTGGCCGAGGATGAAAAAAAATGGCTGCCGCGCAGTGATCCGATTCGCCTGCACAGCTTCGGCTTCGAAGTCGGCACCCGGCGCCTGTGCAAGCAGTTTCTGATGTTCAACCACACCGGCCGCGATCCGATGCTGGTCAATCGCCTGTTGCTGGAACACGAAACCACGCCTCTGCGATACAACCACCTGAAAGCGGCGCATTACATGAGTTACGACGCGGCGGGCCGCGTCAAACACTCTCCCCCGCTTGAATACTTCTACAACGCGTTTGAACTCGACACGGTCCCCCAGCCCTTCCTGACACTCGACGCCATGCCCGGACTCAACGACGGTCAGCCTTACCACTGCGTTGATCTTTACGGCGAAGGCCTGCCCGGATTTCTCTGCCAGTACGACAACGCCTGGTATTACCGGGAACCCTTGCGCGGCACGCCTGGCACAGATGAAATCGTCTACGGCCCCTGGGCCTTGCTGCCGCTGATCCCGAATGCCGACAGGCTCCAGCCGGCGGTGCAGATCCTGACCGACCTCACCGGTGACGGTCGCCTGGACTGGGTCGTCGCCCAGCCTGGCGGCAGCGGTTATTACACCCTGAACCCGGACAGCAACTGGTCGCCGTTCAAACCGTTCAAGCAGTTTCCCGTGGAGTTTTTCCATCAGTTGACACAACTGGGCGACTTGAGCGGTGACGGCCTGGATTCTGCCGCCCTGGTCGGCCCGAACTGTGTACGGGTGTATGCCAACCTGCGCGAAGAAGGATTTGCACCTGGCAAGGACGTACCGCATACCCCGGATCGCTTGCCACTCTTCAGCGCCGCCCGCAGCGAGCTTGTCATGTTTGCCAATCTGCACGCCAGCGACCGCTCCGGCCTGTGCAGGGTCCGCCACGACAAGATCGAGGCCTGGGCCAGTCGCGGCCATGGCAAGTTCGCCAAAGGTATCGAAATCAGCCCTCTGCCCTTCGAATACGGATCTTTCAATGTCGATCAGGTTCGTTTCGCCGATCTCGACGGCTCCGGTGCGCCCGCGTTGATCCGCCTCTGCTCCGATCACTTCGAGATCTACTGGAATTACGGGGGCAATGCCTTTGAGCAAGTACCGGTAAACGTCGACTGGCCCGAAGGCATCCGCTACGACAACCTCTGCCAGGTGACCTTTGCCGACCTGCAGGGCCTGGGTTGCGCCAGCCTGCTGCTGACCGTGCCGCACATGAAGCCGCAGCACTGGGTTTATCACTTTTGCAGTGAACGGCCGTACCTGCTCAGCGGATCCAATAACAACATGGGCTACAGCGCCACGCTGCAATATCGCAGCAGTGCGCAATTCTGGCTGGACGAGAAACGCCTGGAGTTGATGGCCCGCAGACGTCCGGTCTGTCGGTTGCCGTTTCCTCAGATGGTGCTCCATTGGCTACGCCAGGATGATGAAATCACCGGCAATTACCTGATGCAGTTCCATACGTATTTCGAGGCTTACTACGACGGTAACGAACGTGAATTTCGCGGTTTCGGCCGCATATGTCAGACCGACAGCGAACTGGAACCGGGCAAGGCCGAGAGCGGCCATACGGCGCCGATGCGAATGACAAGCTGGTTTCATACGGGTCAGGCCATCGATCAGGTGTTGAAAGGTACTTGCGAACTCGACGGGGAGATAAAGCCACTGCCGCCCACGGTTATTTCGCAGTTCGATGCAAAACGCCGCACAGAGCGAGTTCGCACGCGGCGCAACGCCAACGACACCGAAATCGCCTATGCCCTGGCCGGTCAGCTGCTGCGCACAGAAGTGTGTCAGGCAGACGACCCCGCCCCGGCCCCGGTGTTTTCGCTGTCCGAGGTTCGCTACCTGGTTCGGGTGGTCAACGACAGTCCGTCGAGCCTGCTGGTGCGCGAACTGGAGAGCCGCAACCACCAATACGAACGTTTCATGGACGACTCGATCTGTCAGCACGTTATCAATCTGGAGTGGAACGAGTACGGCCAGCCGACTCACAGTGTCACGGTGGCCTGCGCACGCCGCCGCACGGAAAACGACCCTCCGCCCTTCGAGCAGGAGGATCAACAGCGTGCCTGGAAAGACAGCTTCGATGAGCAACAGGAAAATTTTTATCTGACGGAAACCCTCGCCGAGTACCTTCACCTGGTTACTGACGGGCACTGGCTGCTCGGTCTGCCCTGGCGCCAGCGCAGTAATGCACTGATGCTGCCCAAAGGCGCGTTGCCGGGCGGGCTGCGCGCGGAGGACATCCGTTTTGAAAACTTCGAGCAACATAAAGACAGCGCCGAGTGGAAAGCCGCCCGTGAACTGACGTCCCTCTCGCAGCAAACATATCTGGAGGGGGCTGATGGCCAGATCCTTTACCCCCCGCTGGCGGGGCCGACGGAACAGGCCGTATTCGACAAAAAGGCATTGTCGGCATACGACACAGTTCCCATTGTCATTCGGGACGAACTGGTAAAAATCGGCTATAAGCCCATGAGCCTGTTTTTGCCACCGGATCCGGATGAAGATGATCTGAAAAACCTGTGGTCAGCCGAGAGCGGCTTTTTCACCTACACCGATGCGAACGGTTTTTACCACGTCACCGATGTGCGGCAGACCGCCAGTCATGGGGTGACACACATCACCTGGGATGCAGACCACCTGCTGATCATGGCCACCACCCTTGCGGATGGCTGCACGACGACAGTCACCCATGACCCCCACACGCTCCAGCCTTTGGGCATCACGGACGCCAACGACAACATCCAGGAAGTGCTCTATGAGCCGGGCGGCCAGCCCATGGTGCACAGTTTTCATGGCACCGAAGAAGGCAAACCGGCTGGCTTCATGCCACTGGCCGAGTACCCCGAACAGACGGACCTGAGCGTCGAGTACGCCCTCGCCCATCCAAAAGAAGTGCTGGCATCCGCCGCCAGTGTGGTGCGTACGGAACTGTTCAGCTGGATGCCATTGCTGCCGCCCGCAACGCTGCCGGGCAAAAGAAAGGCATGGATCGCCAAAGGGCTGATTCTGCCCGACGGACGCATCCGCGCCTCGGCCCGGCGCTGGCTGAACCAGCAAAAAAAACGCACGACCAGCGAACAGACACTGCTCGGAATCATCCATACCGCCAAGCGGCAACCGGTGCACATTCTCAATCTGGTTGCCGACCGCTACCACACCGACCCGCTGCAATTGATTCAGAGAAACATCGTTTACATCGACGGCTTCGGCCGCGAATTGCAAAGCAAACAACTCGTGCCGCCGGGCGATGCCTTCGTGGCCACGCACGAGGACAACCTCGAAACGGGGGCCGATGGCAAGCCGATCGAGATGCCGGCCGTTCAACGCTGGCGCGTACAAGGTCGTGTGGAATACAACCACAAAGGCGAAACCATCCGCGTCTACCGCCCCTATTTCCTCAACACCCATCGCTACATCAATGACAGCGCGATGCGTGAGCACGGCTACCACGACCGGATGTTCTACGACGCCCTGGGGCGGCCCGTCCAGACCATCAATGCCCTCGGCCATCGGGCGTTCGACATCCTGCACCCATGGTTCAAGCTCAGCTATGACTTCAACGACACCGACGACACCGACGACGCGCCAGCCACCCGGCCCGCCAGGCGCCCCGGACTGCCCGCCAGACCGGCGAAGAAGGTCAAGTCATGAACGCCAGTGTGCATTGGCACACGCCGTCGCTGGCCGTCACCGGCCCACGCGGAGAGGCCATCAGAACGGTCGAATATTTACGCAAGGTCGCAAGCGGTCCCGTACAGGCGCTTGTCACTCGCCAACAGCATGACTTGGCCGGCCGGCCAGTGGCGCAATACGACCCGCGTCTGGTCATACCCAATACCCAGACTGTGTTTGCGCTGAACGGCCAGCCGCTGAGGACGGCCAACGTCGACTCCGGCACGAACGCCACACTGCGGGGACTTGCTGGAGAATCCCTGCAAACCTGGGACGCAAACGGCAATCATCGCCGCATGTTTCATGATCCACAGCTACGCATGGTCAGTCTTGAAGAGAACGGTGCGGCGGATATCGAAACATTCACCTATGCCTCGGCGACAGCCAATGCCGGAAACAATCTGCGCGGGAATTTGATCGAGCTGAAGGATCCGTCAGGCTCCGTCGAATTCAAAAGCTACGCACTGACCGGCCAACCACTGAGTGAAACCCGCACCTTTACAGACGCCCAGACGTACACCAGCCAGCAAGCCTTCAGCCCGCTCGGAGCGATGCTCGAGAGCACCGATGCAGGCGGGCACCAGCAACGATCGTTTTACAACGTTGCCGGACAGCTCGTTCGGGCACAGCTCAAGGTTGACGCTGAGCCCGACTGGATAACGGTCTTGCAGGAGGCGCATTACAACGCGGCCGACCAGATCGTCGAACAGTTGACGGGCAATGACGTGAGCAGTCGATGGCACTACAACCCGGCCGACGAACGTCTACATCGACAGGTCACGCAAAAGGCCTCGGCGCCGGCACTTCAGGATTTCGAGTACCAATACGACCGGGTCGGCAATATCACCCGGATTATCGACCACACCTATGTCCCTACGTATTTCAAGAATCAGCAGGTCGATGGCCACCGCGAGTTCAGCTACGACTCGCTATCCCGGTTGACCCGTGCAACCGGTTACAGCGATGCGCCACCGAAGGACAACCCCGGCCGGCCACAGCCGACCGATCCCAAAGACCGGCGCAACTACGTTGAAACCTACGAACACGACTCCGGTGGGAACCTCATCAAAACCATCCACGTACGCGATGGCATCCACCACACCTTAAGGATGTGCATTGATCCCGCCAGCAACCGGGGCGTACGTTGCGAGTCCGACGAACCACCACCCGACTTTACCCAAGCATTCGATCCGGCCGGTAACCTGCTGACACTGCAGCCTGGCCGGCCGATGCGCTGGAACAATCGCAATGAGCTGGAAAAGGTGACACTGGTCGATCGCGGCGGGACCAACGATGACCAGGAGACCTTCCGCTATAGCCAGGGCGAACGGGTCTACAAGCGCCTTGAGACACACGCCTCCAAAGTCAGTCACTTTCATGAAGTGCGCTACCTGAGTCGTCTGGAGATTCGCACGAAGGACAACGGTGAACGTCTCCACGTCATCGTCATTCCCATCGGGGCCGGTGAGGTGCGATGTCTGCACTGGAAAGCCGGCAAGCCACCGCTGATCGACAAGGATCAACTGCGCTACACCCACACGGATCACCTACGGTCGGCACTGCTGGAAGTGGATCATCAAACCCGGATCATCAGTCACGAACGCTACTTTCCATTCGGTGGAACGGCGACCCTTACCGCTCGCGATGAGATAGAAGTCGATTACAAAACCGTGCGTTTTTCGGGCAAGGAAAAGGACTTCTGCGGGGTGCAATATTTTGGTGACCGTTACTATGCCGATTGGCTGCAACGCTGGATCAGTGCAGACCCGGCGGGAAATGCAGATGGACTGAATCGGTATGCCTATGTGGCAAACAATCCAGTGCGATATATCGATCTTCAAGGCAGGGAAAAGGCAGAGAACGTTATTCACAACTATTCGAGATTCATAAACGTTGTCGCCGGGCACGCCGAACAAACAATTGGACAACTCCACAACATTTTCCAAAAGAAAGTCGGGTTGGAACTTTTGAAAAATCTGGGAGGTGAATCCGTAAATGCGGTAGTCGGCTTTGTCGGCGGCTACTACGGCGGCCAATTGATTAGCCCGCTCATTCCTGATTCGCAGCACTATGCGCACCTTGCTACGCTTGCAAATACAAGCAATGCCAGTGTGCAAGGCAAGCCTCCATTCAGCGAAGGTCTGAGCGGCGGCAACGTTGGCGCAGACTTGCTCGGAGCGATGGGTGCCATTGCGACAAACAGTCTGACCAGTCCACTTATACCGCAGACCTCGAAAATGTCCGTTGCCGCGATTGATAAAGACCTGGGGCTGGTTGCCGACAAGGCGATTGACTGGAAAGAGCTTCCAGGCAAGGTGCTCAATCCCGATTTTTTAATGACTAGAGTGATCGGTTCGGTGGTGCCGGGAATCAATGCGTTTATGAATATGGGATCCCGGGTCCAGGAAGCTGAAGACATCATCAACCAGCTCGATCCTGTGAAAATCAACAAAATCGAAACAATGCTCGCTGACTGGAAAGCTGCCGTCATTGAGCGCTGGACCAATGCCGAAAAAGCCTTCGACGCGCTTGGCACAAACGTGATCTACCCAGCCGACCTGCTGCCGAATGTGAACAACATGACATCATCCGAGGCCATCGCACCTGTTCGCCGGTCGGCACTGAAACAGGCAACCGAGAACACACTGAATTACATTGATCGCGCACAAAAAGGTATGGCCTGGTACAAGAAAATGGGCACCACGGACAATCAGTTCTTGCAACGGCAAGCCCATCCAGACGTAAATTTTTCCCGAGCACGCCACTTGTGGTCCAAGGTCCGAGGGTTGGTAGCTTGATTCACAGGCACACCCCCTCGCTCATCGTAAACGACGGGCGAGGCCTGCCGATTCGCCAGGTCGCGTATCTGCGCGCTATCGCCGGCGCCCCGGTGGAAACGCTCATCACCCGCCTGCGCCACGACAACGCCGGGCGCCTGGTCGAACAGCAGGACCCGCGGTTGTCGGTACCCAACTTCGTGAATGTATTCGGCTTGAGTGAGCAGCCTCTCAAGGTCGACAGCGTCGATGCCGGCCCGAGCCTGACCCTGTCAGGGCTTGCCGGTGAAGAGTTGCAACGCTGGGATGCGCGAGGCAATCACTGGCGCACAACATACGACGATCAATTGCGGGCGGTGAGGCTCGATGCAAACGCGACGGCCGACGTAGAAAAGATGACTTACGCCGATGCCACGCAGGATCCCGGTCACAACCTGCGTGGACAGATGATCGAGCTGGAAGACGCATCCGGCTCAGTGAAGTTTCACAGCTACGCGCTGACCGGCCCGGCAGTGCGCGAAACCCGCACCTTTCAGGATGCCAAGGCTTTTACCGGCAGCCGCACCTTCAGCCCTCTCGGAACATCACTCACTCGAACCGATGCCGGAGGCCACCAGCAACAGTCGACACACGATGTGGCCGGCCAGCTCACACAGGTGCAGTTGAAAGTCAGCGGACAAACCAACTGGCAGACCGTATTGCGCGATGCACGCTACAACCCCGCCGGGCAGATCATCGAGCAACAGGCCGGCAACGGCGTCATCAGCCGCTGGCACTATCGGGCCGCCGATGGCCGCCTGCATCGCCATTACGCGCAAAAGTCGTCAGGGGAAACGCTTCAGGATTTCGAGTATGAATACGACGCGCAGGGCAACATCACCCGGATTCTCGATCACGCCTGCGTCCCGACGTTTTTCCGCAACCAGCGGGTCGATGGCCATCGTGAATTCAGGTATGACTCACTGTACCGGCTGATCCGCGCCACCGGTTACAGCGATGCACCGCCGACGGACAATCCCGGCCGGCCACAACCGACCGATCCAAAAGACCGGCGCAATTACATCGAAACCTACGAATACGACGCCGGCGACAACCTCGTCAAAACCTCCCACCAGCGCGACGGCGCCAACCACACCTTCGAAATGTTCATTGATCCCGCCAGCAACCGAGGCGTGCGCTGGAAACCCGGTGACCCGCCACCTGACTTCACAAGGCTATTCGATCCGGCCGGCAATCTGTTGACCCTCCAGCCCGGCCAGCCCATGCAGTGGAACAGTCGAGGTGAACTGGAAAAAGTCACCCTAGTCGACCGCAACGGCAGCAGCGCCAATGACGAAGAGTTTTACCGCTACAGCCAGGGCAAACGGGTCTGCAAACGCCACGACACCCACACCCCAACAGTCAGCCACTTCCATGAAGTACGCTATCTGCCGGGGCTGGAGATCCGAACCAAAGACAATGGCGAAGAATTGCACGTCATCACACTCGACTTCGGCCTCGGCGGTGCACGCTGCCTGCACTGGGAGAAAGATCCGGCGAACATCGGCGCTGATCAGCTGCGATTCACCTTGGCCGATCATTTGGGATCGGCGGTCAAGGAGCTGGATGCCCGGGCGCAACTGATCAGCGATGAAGGCTATTTACCCTTCGGAGTTACCGCCTTTTATACAAAACACTCCGCCCTGGAGGTCGCTTACAAAACCGTGCGTTACTCAGCCAAGGAGATGGATGTCACCAGCCTGTACGACTACGGGGCCCGCTACTACGCGCCATGGTTGGGACGCTGGATCAGCGCGGATCCGGCATATGATGTGGATGGTTTGAATCTGTACGCCTTCGTGCAGAACGACCCGATCGGTCACGTCGATGTCAACGGCGAAGCGAAAGTGAAATGGCCCACCGTGGCAGATATCAACGCGGGCGTAGATCGGATCATTACCTCGGAAAACGCCAGCTATGCCAAAAACAGGCAAGCCATCGCGACACGTCACATGAAAGATCAGTTGAGTAAACAGGTGACACGCCACATCGAAATCCTCGGCATCACCAAGGGACGTGTGCGCGATGCCGCCAATCAACTCGACAGAATGGGCTCAGGCGGTGATGTAGCCCTGGCAGCGACCCGCAGAGCCATGGTGCTGGTGATAGGCAAATTCATCAGTTATGGCGTCGGCATCGGCGTCGGATTGGGCGGTCAGGCTTTGGGGATTATAGCTCCCGGTGTGGGTAACGTGGTGGGAGCAGGCTTGGGTATCGGGGCGAAAGTGGCGGTCAGCGCCTTAATCGATTACATCGCCGAAAGAACAGGCATGAGTGCATCGGTCAACTTGAAGACCAGTAAATTGTCGGCAAACAAAATCATCCGGAAAGCCGAATACAAGCAGATGGAACCGCTTGAATACCTCAAAGCCAAATATCAGGACATGGCGCCGACCAGCAAGAAATCAGTGCTGAGGCTTTCCAAGGAGACCGCCACCCAGGCTTCCGGTTATGTCTTGAAGTCAACGCTGACCTCCATGCCCTCCGAAGTGGTAAGCGCCATAAGCACGGGGGGTGCGGTTTTGCTGGGGTTACCGGAAATCGTGAATGAAACATTGGGAGCGCTGTCCGACAAGTCGGGCAAAAAAATGCTCGAGTTCGAACGCCAGATACTTGGACTTGCTGGAGAGATCGAATCCAGCAACGCCACGATCCATGAGTTTGCAAATGCACTCTCCACGAACACGATCGGAGGGATCGACCTTGACGATCTAGATGAGCAAACGGGCAAAATCACGGGGCTTCTCCACGGTCTGGCCAACGCTGTTCGAAACCACCGGTGCAGCCAGAAGGCTGCCGCGTGAACACACGTTTTTTGTGCCGCGATAGCACTGGCACTACCCGGCGACATGCTATCGTGCCCGCCCGACCTGCCACCCGTTAACCCAGCATGCTGCCGACTTCCCGTACCTTGCGTCTGTCGTTGTACTCCCTGCTGATCATCGCCGGCGCCGCGCTTGCCGCGACGCTCGCGATCCGCCACGCCGAGCGCCAGGCGCTGGAAGAAGACGCGGCCCGGGCCAATCAGCAACTGGCGCTGTACGCCAACTCGCTGCACACCCTGATCGACCGCTATCGCGCCCTGCCCGCCGTGCTCGCACTGGACCCGCAATTGCGTGCGGCGCTGGCCGGTCCCGTGAGCGCCGAACAGCAAACGGCGCTCAATCTGAAGCTGGAAAAGATCAACGGCGCCGCACAGTCCTCGACCCTGGAACTGCTCGACCGCACCGGGCTCGCGGTGGCCGCCAGCAACTGGCGTCTGCCCAGCAGTTATGTCGGCCACAACTATGGATTCCGTCCCTATTTCAGCCAGACCCGAACTCAGGGCACCGGGCGTTTCTACGCGGTCGGCGTAACCAGCGGAATCCCCGGTTACTTCCTGTCCAGCGCGGTGCTCGGCGACAACGGCGAGTTCCTCGGGGCGATGGTGGTCAAGCTCGAATTTCCCGAACTTGAACGCGAATGGAGCCAGGGCAGTGACACCCTGCTGGTCAGCGATGCGCGCGGGATCATCTTCATCGCCAACCAGCCCGGCTGGCGCTATCGCCTGCTACACCCGTTGAGTCCGGCCGATTACCGCGAGATCAAGGCCACCCGCCAATACGATAAACAGTCGCTGGTGCCGTTGACGCATCTGGCGCTGCGCAGCTTCGACGACAACAGTGATCTGCGCCGCGTCGAAGGCCCGCAAGGCACGGCGGATTACCTGTGGGAATCGCTGCCGCTGACCGCCGAAGGCTGGACGCTGCATCTGCTGCGCCGCCCGCAAGTGTCCTTCGAAGACCAGCGCAATGCCGGCCTCGCCGCTGCCGGGGTATGGCTGGCGCTGGTGTTCCTGTTGCTGTTTCTCAATCAGCGCTGGCGTCTGGCGAAGATGCGCCAGCGCAGCCGCGAAGAGCTCGAGCAACTGGTCGAGGAGCGTACCCGCGATTTGCGCACGGCGCAGGACGGTCTGGTGCAGTCGGCCAAGCTTGCGGCACTCGGGCAGATGTCCGCGGCGCTGGCCCACGAAATCAATCAGCCGCTGACCGCCCAGCGCATGCAGCTTGCAACTCTGAGGCTGCTGCTCGATCACGGTCGGGTCGATGACGCCTACAAGGCGCTCAAACCGGTGGATGAAATGCTCACGCGCATGGCCGCCCTCACCGGCCACCTGAAAACCTTTGCCCGCAAGAGCCCCAGCGGCCTGCGCGAACGGCTGGATCTGGCGACGGTGGTCGATCAGGCCCTGCAATTGCTCGATGCGCGCCTGCGCGATGAACAGGTCAGCCTGGTGCTGCACCTGACCCGTCCGGCGTGGGTCCGCGGCGATGCCATTCGCCTGGAGCAGGTGTTGATCAACCTGCTGCGCAACGCCCTCGATGCGATGCAGGGCAAGCCTTGCAAGCGTCTGGAAATCCGCCTGGAAGTCGACGAGCAACTGTGGCGCCTTAGCGTTATCGACAACGGCGGCGGCATCGCCGAAGCTCATCTGGGTCAGGTGTTCGATCCGTTCTTCACCACTAAACCGGTGGGTGACGGGCTGGGTCTGGGGCTGGCGGTTTCCTTCGCCATCGTCCATGAGTCCGGCGGGCGCCTGTGCGCCGAGAATGGTGACAACGGTGCGGTGTTCAGCCTGACCTTGCCGATCGATCTGGAGGCACACATCTGATGCTCAATTCGGTGATGGTGGTCGATGACGAAAGCAGCATTCGCAGTGCCGTCGAACAATGGCTGAGCCTGTCCGGGTTCCAGGTGCAGCTGTTCAGCCGCGCCGAGGAATGTCTGGCAGCGCTGCCCAAGCACTTTGCCGGGGTGATCCTCAGCGATGTGCGCATGCCGGGCCTCAGCGGTCTTGAGCTGCTGGCCGAAGTGCAGCGCCGCGATGCCGACCTGCCGGTGATTCTGCTGACCGGCCACGGCGATGTGCCGATGGCGGTCGAAGCGATGCGCGACGGCGCCTACGACTTTCTGGAAAAACCCTTCAGCCCCGAAACCCTGCTCGGCAGCCTGCGCCGGGCGCTGGACAAGCGTCGGCTGGTGCTGGAAAACCGCGCCCTGCACGAACAGGCCGATAACCGCGCCAGACTCGATGCCACGCTGCTGGGTGTGTCCCGTGGCTTGCAGACCTTGCGCCGGCAGGTGCTGGATCTGGCGACGCTGCCGGTCAACGTGTTGATCCGTGGCGAAACCGGCAGCGGCAAGGAACTGGTCGCCCGCTGCCTGCACGACTTCGGCCCGCGCGCCGACAAGCCGTTCGTGGCGCTGAACTGCGCGGCGATCCCCGAGCAACTGTTCGAAGCCGAATTGTTCGGACATGAGAGCGGCGCATTCACCGGGGCCTCGGGCAAGCGCATCGGCAAGCTGGAATACGCCGATGGCGGCACGCTGTTTCTTGATGAAATCGAAAGCATGCCGCTGGCCCAGCAAGTGAAACTGCTGCGGGTGTTGCAGGAGCAGAAGCTGGAACGGCTGGGGTCGAACCAGAGCATTCGGGTGGACTTGCGCATCGTCGCCGCGACCAAACCCGATTTGCTGGATGAAGCGCGGGCCGGGCGTTTTCGCGAGGATTTGGCGTATCGCCTGAACGTCGCCGAATTGCGCCTGCCGCCATTGCGTGATCGTCGCGAGGACATTCCGCTGTTGTTCGAGTCCTTCGCCCAGAGTGCCGCCGAGCGACTGGGCCGGACCTTTGCGCCGCTCAGTGGCGCGCAATTGAGCCACCTGCTGAGTCATGACTGGCCGGGCAATGTTCGCGAGTTGGCGAACGTCGCCGAGCGGCAGGTGCTGGGGCTGGATGAACCGGTGCACGGCATCGATCCGGGGCAGTCGCTGGCGGCGCAGCAAGAGGCGTTTGAAGCGCAGTGCCTGCGTGCCGCTTTGACCCGGCACAAGGGGGATGTGAAAGCCGTCCTTGAGGAACTGCAACTGCCGCGTCGCACCTTCAATGAAAAGATGCAGCGCCATGGTCTGACCCGGGAAATGTTCGTACCCGAATGAATCGTTCCCACGCTCCGCGTGGGAATACCTCAATGGACGCTCTGCGTCCGCTTTGGGACGCAGAGCGTCCCGGGCTGCATTCCCACGCAGAGTGGAACGATCAGATAGGCGAAAATCCGCTTACTCATTCCGGACCATCGGCAAAAAACCGCTCAACCCATCTGCCCAGCCCCTCTAAACCGGCCTTCCCCCCGTTGGCACAGCTCCTGCTATAGCCCTCGCAGGCTGCGTTTCAACGCGCTCCACAAAAACAATTAAACGAAGGATCCTTCAATGGATAACTCCAACGCCCTGCCCCTTGGGTCGGCTGCCGTGCCGGCCAAAGAACGAACCACCGCCAGTCGCATCAAGTCGATCTTCAGCGGCTCCGTCGGCAACATGGTCGAGTGGTACGACTGGTACGTCTATGCCGCCTTCTCGCTGTACTTCGCCAAAGCCTTCTTCCCCAAAGGCGACACCACCGCCCAACTGCTCAACACCGCCGCGATCTTCGCCGTGGGCTTCCTGATG
The DNA here is from genome assembly GCF_046487845.1 of Pseudomonas sp. PHC1. Taxonomy (NCBI): domain Bacteria; kingdom Pseudomonadati; phylum Pseudomonadota; class Gammaproteobacteria; order Pseudomonadales; family Pseudomonadaceae; genus Pseudomonas; species Pseudomonas sp. PHC1. The sequence continues at coordinate 263,308 of NZ_JBJXHJ010000001.1, read as the reverse complement.
CGCCCGATCGGTGGCTGGCTGATGGGCCTGTACGCCGACAAGGTCGGACGCAAAAAAGCCCTGATGGCCTCGGTTTACCTGATGTGCTTCGGCTCGCTGATCATCGCCCTGAGCCCGGGTTATGAAACCATCGGTGTCGGCGCGCCGATCCTGCTGGTGTTCGCCCGCCTGCTGCAAGGCCTGTCGGTCGGTGGCGAATACGGCACCTCGGCGACTTATCTGTCGGAGATGGCGACCAAGGATCGTCGCGGCTTCTTCTCCAGCTTCCAGTACGTGACTTTGATTTCCGGCCAGCTCATCGCGCTGGGCGTGCTGATCGTGCTGCAACAGTTCCTGACCACCGAAGAGCTGTACGCCTGGGGCTGGCGTATTCCGTTCGCCATCGGCGCGCTGTGCGCCATCGTGGCGCTGTACCTGCGTCGCGGCATGGAAGAAACCGAGTCGTTCACCAAGAAGGAAAAGTCCAAGGAAAGCGCCATGCGCACCTTGCTCCGTCATCCGAAGGAACTGCTCACCGTGGTCGGCCTGACCATGGGCGGTACGCTGGCGTTCTACACCTACACCACCTACATGCAGAAATACCTGGTGAACACCGTCGGCATGAGCATCTCCGACTCCACCACCATTTCCGCCGCCACACTGTTCCTGTTCATGTGCCTGCAACCGATCATCGGCGGTCTGTCCGATAAGATCGGTCGTCGCCCGATCCTGATCGCTTTCGGCGTGCTCGGAACGATCTTCACCGTGCCGATCCTGATGACCCTGCACACCATCCAGACCTGGTGGGGCGCGTTCTTCCTGATCATGGCGGCGCTGATCATCGTCAGCGGCTACACCTCGATCAACGCCGTGGTGAAAGCCGAGCTGTTCCCGACCGAAATCCGCGCCCTGGGCGTCGGCCTGCCGTACGCGCTCACCGTGTCGATCTTCGGCGGCACCGCCGAATACATCGCGCTGTGGTTCAAGAGCATCGGCATGGAAACCGGCTACTACTGGTACGTGACCGCCTGCATCGCGGTGTCCCTGCTGGTGTACATCACCATGAAAGACACCCGGAAACACTCGCGCATCGTCACTGACTGATCGGGTTTATGCAGCCACTGCAACAGTGGCTGTGAAGGCCCTATCGCCGGCAAGCCAGCTCCCACAGGGTCAGGTGGAGTACACAAAGTTTGTGAACATCACCGATCATGTGGGAGCTGGCTTGCCAGCGATTGGGGCAGCCCGGTATCAGGTCAACTCGGCAGCCTGCGGCTTGCCATAGCGCTTCTGCGCATAAGACGCGCCCACGATCATCACCAGCAGAATCCCCGCCAGCACCGCCGACGAACCGATGGTGCCGAAGTCCAGACCGCCCTTCTCATGGGACTTGGTCATCAAGTCGCCCAGGGTCGCGCCAAACGGCCGGGTCAGCACGAACGCCACCCAGAACAGCGCAACCGACGAAATCTTCGTGAAGTACTTGAGCAATACGACCACAGCAATCGCCGAGCCGATCAGCAGCGCGCCACCGGCAAAGCCCAGGCCCGAGTCGTCCGCCAGGTAATCGCCGAGCGCGGTGCCGAGGGTGTTGGAGAACAGAATCGCCATCCAGTAGAACATCTCGCCGCGAAAGCTCTGCACTTTGGTGACGTTGAGCGAATCGCCGCTCAGGCGCCACGCCGCGAAGATCGCCAGCAGGATCGCGATCAGGATCATGGAACCTGTGGCGTAACCCAGCTCCAGCGTGCGGTCCATGAAGTCGGACATGGTGGTGCCGGCGGTGCTGGTCGACAGGATCACGATCCAGTACAGCAGCGGCTTGTAAGTCTTGGACATCAGCTGCGTGATCAGCGTCAGGACGAACACGCTGATCAGGATCAGCGAGCTCATGGCGTAGCCGACGTTCAGGGTCATCGACAGCAAATCCCCCGCGGTTTCCCCCAGGGTCGTCGCGCAGATTTTCATGACCCAGAAGGCCAGGGTGATTTGGGGCAGTTTGTTCATTGCAGGTAAAGCTCCAGTGTGTGACGGCCGGTTCTTGGTTTTCTGGCCGCCGGCAGACTGGCGTTACGAGGGTGAAAAACCGGTCGGGAATGTATGAAAAATCTGTCACACACCCCAAAAGCGGCGATTAATCACCGGTTAATGCCTCTGCCGCATCCTGCACCTACCTGATCGATGACCTGCGCGACGCTCGCTCCGACGACGAAAGCGATTTGAATGCGCCGCCCTTAATATCGAGTTAATCGATTGTTTTTAGCATTATTTTGCGCTTTTTAATCAATTTAGTTGGCGTAGCATAAACCCCATGCGAAACACATCGCCAACCAATTTCGAATCTGGAGAACGACCATGAAAACCAAACTGATCCTCGCCCTGACCCTGTCCGTACTGGCCGCCAACACCTTCGCCGCCGATGGCTCGGACAAGACCAAATCCGCCGATTTCATATCCGGCGCCAGCGCTGCCATCGAAACCAGCCACTCGGGTGCCTACGCTGCTGATGGTTTTGACAAAACCAACGTCGGCAAAGCGGTTGCTGCCGATGGCTTCGACAAGACTGGCACTGCCAATGCCATCGCTGCCGACGGCTTCGACAAAACTGGCACCGCCAATGCCATTGCTGCTGACGGTTTCGATAAAACCGGTACTGCTGCAGCCATTAGCTGATCGGCAGAATGCAGACACCAAAGCCCGGCCATTGCCGGGCTTGTTCATTTCTAAAGGTCGGCATTTGATCTTCGCGGACCGGACTTGCACTATTGGCCGCTTATAAAAGCCTTCAGGAACACCCCGCCATGCCCGATGACATCCATTTCTACGAACCGGCCAACGGCCACGGTCTGCCCCACGATCCGTTCAACGCCATCGTCGGCCCGCGTCCCATCGGCTGGATTTCTTCGCAGGATGCCGAGGGCCGGCTGAACCTGGCGCCCTACAGTTTCTTCAACGCGTTCAACTACATTCCGCCGATCATCGGGTTCTCCAGCGTCGGTCGCAAAGACAGCCTGAACAACATCGAGCAGACCGGTGAATTCGTCTGGAACCTCGCCACCCGCCCGCTGGCCGAGCAGATGAACCAGAGTTGCGCGATGGTCGGGCCCGAGGTCAATGAGTTTGAACTGGCGGGGCTGACGCCGGTGGCGTCGAAGGTGATTGCTGTGCCGCGCGTGGCCGAAAGCCCGGTGTCCTTCGAGTGCAAGGTCACCCAGATCATTCAGTTGCAGCGCGCCGACGGCGAGACCGTGCCGAGCTGGCTGGTGCTCGGCGAAGTGGTGGCCGTGCACATTGCCAAATGGCTGTTGAAGGACGGGATCTACGACACCGCCGCCGCCGAACCGATTCTGCGGGGCGGCGGGCCGGCGGACTATTTCCAGCTGGGGCCGGAGGCGTTGTTCAAGATGTGGCGCCCGGGCGCGACGAAGTAAGCGGTTACCAGATCAGCTCGGCGTCGTCGGTGACGCCCTTGAGCTTGTCCAGCTCATTGATCGCGGCGTCATCGGCCGCGATGGCGCCGGGAAAAACCCGATCGTTCAGCAGTTTGTGAAAGCGCGGGGCGCCGCCGTCGACCAGGGCCTTGACGGCGATTGCCGCGTGATAACCCTTGTTGCCGCCCAACTCGACGGGGACTACAGCGGAAACCGCTTCGAAGTGTTCGAACTCTTTACGTGCCATATCGCAGGTCCTGGCTCAGTCAGATAAGCCGGACATTAAACATTCAACCGGCGAGTTTGTGTATCGGCGCAGTGCATTGCCCTACGGCCTGTGCAGCCGAGACTTCCTTGAACGTGTGGAAATCCAGGCTGTTGACCACCAGGTCCTGCACCAGCTCGGCAAAGATTTCCATCGCCGGACTGCTGAAGTACGCGGTCATCGATTGCTGGTTGGTCCAGAAACCGGAGACCAGCCACAAATCCGGATCGCACTGCGAATGCTGCAAGGAGAAGCTCAGGCAACCGGGGGCGGCGCGGGACGGTTCGATCAGGGCGCTCAGGCGCATGCCGAGTTCCGCCGAGCGTCCGGCACGCGCTCGAACGAAGGCCATATGACTGACGGGAATCTGCTTGGACATGTTCAACCCTCCCAGGGAGTCGCGTGGCAGCCGGGAACGGGCTGCGACAGGATTGAAGGTTAAGGGCGGCCCCCTGTTCGCCGTTAGTCGATTCCTGCCGTCGCGTTGCACAATCCTGCGAGACTGTCTTACAGACCTGTAACAAGTCGTGAATTCCTGTCACCGTCCTGTCACACCGGTTTCGGGCAACGCTGACGACCTGCGTCCTGCTATGGCTGGACGGGCCAACAACCCAATGCAGGATCAGGCAAGCATTTCGCAGGATGTGTCTACCGCCCTGGCTTGCACAAACTTATGCTCTGCCCCATTCCACCGACTTTGCCGAGGATGCCGCACGTGACGTCATTCGATCGTTTTCAAGCGCCAGCCGATGCCGACATGGAAAAGCAGCGCGCGGAACTGGCGGCCATCATTCGCCGCAACACATCCGAAGATGGCAGTTATGCCACCGCCGTCGACTCACTGTTCATGTCGCGCCACACAAAATCCCACGATTTCGCCCCGGTGCTCGCGCAACCGGCGCTGTGCATCATGGCCCAGGGGCGCAAAGAGGTACGGCTGGCGGACGAACTCTTCAATTACGACCCGCTCAATTACCTGGTGGTGTCGGTCTCGATGCCGTTGAGCGGGCGGGTGGTGAATGTCTCGCCCGAAGAGCCGATCCTCGCCGTGCGCCTGGACATTGATCCTGCGCAAATCACCGCGCTGATCGCCGACGCCGGCCCGATGGGCGTACCGACCCGACCGACCGGGCGTGGTTTGTATGTGGAAAAAATCGACAGCGCGATGCTCGATGCGGTGCTGCGTCTGGCGCGTCTGCTCGACGCGCCGAAAGACATCGCCATGCTCGCGCCGCTGATCCGCCGGGAAATTCTCTATCGCCTGCTGCGCAGCCCGCAGGGCCATCGCCTGTACGAAATCGCCATCGCCAACAGCCAGAGTCACCGCATCAGCCAGGCGATCAAATGGCTCAACGGCAACTTCGAACAGCCGCTGCGCATTGATGATCTGGCGAAGGAAGTGAACCTCAGCGTCTCGACCCTGCATCACCGTTTCAAGGCGATGACGGCGATGAGCCCGTTGCAGTATCAGAAGCAGCTGCGCCTGCAAGAGGCGCGGCGCCTGATGCTGACCGAAGGGCTGGAGGCGTCGGCGGCCGGGTATCGCGTGGGCTATGAAAGCCCGTCGCAGTTCAGCCGCGAGTACAGCCGGTTGTTTGGCGCGCCGCCATTGCGGGATCTGGCGCGCCTGAGATTGAGTGTCTGATCAGGCGCCCAACACCCGACACGCCTCACTCGGCAACGTCACCGAAACCGGATGCCCGATCCCCAGCCCGATGCCCTGACACGGCGTGCTCAGCGCCGTGAAGGTCACGCCGGAACATTCCACCGTGGTCTCGATGGTCGCGCCGATATCCCGCACGAACGTCACCTTGCCCAGCAAGCGATTGCCCGCCGTGGCCTGCGGCGCTGAGAGTTGCAGGTCTTCGGGGCGGATCAGCATTTTCACTTTTTGCCCGACCACGATGCTGCTGCAGATCGGCACTTGCAGCGCATCGCCGCCCGGCAGCACGACCTTGCCATCGCCCAGTGCGGTGGCCGAAAAAATATTCCCCGAGCCGATAAAGTCCGCGACGAATTCGTTGGCCGGATGCCGATAGATTTCAATCGGCGTGCCCACCTGCTGCACACGATGCTCGCCCAGCACCACCACGATATCGGCCATGGTCATGGCTTCGCGCTGATCGTGGGTGACCATGATCGTGGTGATGTTCAGGCGTTGTTGCAGTTGCCGGATTTCCACCTGCATGGACTCGCGCAACTTGGCATCCAGCGCCGACAGCGGTTCGTCGAGCAACAGGATTTTCGGGTGCGAGGCAATTGCCCGGGCAATCGCCACCCGCTGGCGCTGACCGCCGGACAGTTTTGCCACCGGGCGATCGATCATCGGTTGCAGCTGGATCAGCTCCAGCAACTCCACCACCCGCGCCTGTTGATCGGCTTTGCTCACGCCGCGCAGTTTCAGCGGATAGGCGATGTTCTCGCCCACGGTCATGTGCGGGAACAGCGCCAGCGACTGGAACACCATGCCAAAGTTGCGCAGGTGCGCCGGGGTGCGGCCGATGTCCTCGCCGTCCAGGCGGATCTCGCCGCCGGTGAGGGTTTCCAGCCCGGCGATCATTCGCAGCAGCGTAGTCTTGCCGCAGCCCGACGGGCCGAGAAAGCACACCAGTTTGCCTTCGGGCAAATGCAGGTTGACCTCCTTTACCGCGCAGGCCGAGCCGTAGTGTTTCTCGACGTTTTCCAGAATCAGACCAGACATAACTCACCTCAAGAAATCAGAACGAAACGCCGCCTTCACCGACCAGCTTCTCCAGCGCCCAGATCAGGACGAAGTCGATCAGCACGATCAGCACGGCAAACGAGAACACGGTAGGGTCAAGCGATGACACGGTGCGGCTGTACATCCAGATCGGCACGGTCATGACGTCGATGGTGTAGAGGAAATAGGTCACGGTGAATTCGTTGAACGAGACGATGAACGCCAGCAGCATCCCCGCCAGAATCCCCGACTTCATCAACGGCACCACCACATCGACGATGGCGCGCAGCGGCGAGGCGCCGAGCATTTGCGCCGCCTCTTCGACTTCGCTGCCGATCGAAAGCATGGCCGCGGTGCAGTTCTTCACCACGAACGGCAGCGCCAGAATCACGTGGGCAATCACCAGCCGTGAGGTGGTCATGTGGAACGGCAGGCTGTCGAACACCAGCAGCAAAGCCAGCCCCAGCACCACCATCGGAAACACCAGCGGCAGCGACATCAATTGCAGCGCCACGCCCTTGCCACGGAACTCGCAACGGGTCAGCGCGTACGCCGCCGGCACCGCAATCAGCGTGGCGAAAATCATCGTCAGGCACGCCACCAGCAAACTGGTGCCCATGGCCTGGCCGAGGCTCAGCACATCGCTGGCATCGGGCGAGACGAAGGTGTGCCACGCCGCCTTGTACCACTGCAGGCTGTAGCTGCTCGGCGGGAAGTCGAGGTTCGACGCGCCGCTGAACGACATCACGATCATGGTCAGGATCGGCAACACCGCCAGCAGCAGAATGAACCCGGAAAGGATGCCGGCCAATTTGCCGGTATCGCCCGGCAACAGCGACTGACGCTTCTTGGACAGGGCACTCATTGCGAAGCCTCCAGCAGACGGCGACGGCGGCCGGTGATGTATTCGGACAAGGTCATGATGGCGAGCGTGGTGACGATCAGCACCACCCCGGCAGCGGACGCGGCGGGCCAGTTCATCAGCGGGGCGATCTGGTCATGCACCATCACCGCCAGCATCGGCACGCGCCGCCCGCCGAGCAGCAGCGGCACCACGAAGCTGCTGGCGTTGTAGGCGAATACCAGCGTTGCGCCAGTGATGATCCCCGGCAGGCTCATTGGCAACACCACCTGACGGAACACTTGAAAACGACTGGCGCCGAGGGTGGCGGCAGCTTCTTCGTAGCTGCGGGCGACACCGCGCATGGCGCTGGCAATCGGCAGCACGGCCAGCGGAAACGCGGTCTGCACCAGGCCCATCAACACACCGTTCTGGTTGTACAGCAACATGATCGGGCGCTTGATCAGACCCAGACCCATCAGGGTCTGGTTGAGCATGCCGCCGGGGCCGAGGATCACCAGCCAGCCGTAGCTTTGCAGCAGCAGGTTGACCAGCAGCGGCAACAGCACCGCCGCCAGAAAGATCCGCCGCACGAACGGCGAGGTCAGGCGCGACATGGTGTAGGCCACCGGGATCGCCAGCACCACCGCGATCACCGCGCTGATCAACGCCAGACGCAAGGTCAGCAGCAACGATTTGAGGTAGTAGGGTTCGAGCAACTGGGCGTAGCTGGCCAGGCTGAAACCGCTCCACTCCGAGCCTTTGGTGCCGACGCTCATGCGCAGCACCAGCAGGCTGGCGGCAATCAGCACGCCGAGAAACAGCATCGACGGCGTGAGAAAAAACCACGCCCGCGCAGTCGGCGAAACACCTCGCGCCGGGCGCACGTCACCCGCGCCAACCGGTTGGGTCAGGGATTGATGTTCCATAGCAATGATCTCGTCAATGGAGAACGAATCTCCCGGGCACCCCGATCATGCGGTGCCCCGGGAGGTCGGCGTCAGGAAGAAAAGATTTCCGTATAGCGACGAATCCACTGGTCATGCACGGTCGCCAGGAAGGCGTTGTCGTGCATGATCGCCTTCTCCGCGATCTGCTCCGGGGTGAGGATGAACGGGCTCTTGCGCGCTTCGGCGGAGATGATCGCCTTGGCGTTGACCGGGCCGTTGAAGATGTCTTCGGCCATCTTGCCCTGCACCAGCGGGTCGAGGGAGTGGTCGATGAAGGCGTAGGCCAGGTCGGTGTCGCCCGGACGGTTCTTCGGCATCACCGAGAGCATCAGGTCGGTGTAGAAACCTTCCTTCATGCCGAACGTGGCGCCCAGGCCATAGTTCGGGTCGCGGATCTGCTTGGGGAAAAACGCGGGAGCGTAGAGACCGCCCATGTCCAGGGAACCGGTGCGGAACAACTCGGCAATCTGGTTGGGGTTTTCACCCAGGGTCACCACGCGGTCTTTCAGCTCCGCGAGTTTCTTGAAGCCTGGCTCGATGTTGTGCTCGTCACCACCCGCCAGTTTGGCGGCGATGATGATCAGGTCCATGGCTTCGGTCCAGTTCGGCGGCGGCAGGAAAATGTTCGGCGCCAGATCAGCGTCCCACAGCGCGGCGTAACTATCCGGTGCGCTGCTCTGGGTGCGAGTGCTGTAGACCAGACTGTTGCACCACAGCAGGTAGCCGATGCCGTGACCGTTGGCGCCGGTGCGGTATTTTTCCGGGACGTCGACCAGGTTGGGAATGCGGTTGAGATCAGGTTTTTCCAGCAGCCCGGCAGCGGCCAGACCTTCGGCGCCAACGCCCGCCAGGGTGATGATGTCGTACTGCGGACGGTCACCACCGGCCTTGAGCTTGGCGACCATTTCCGAGGTGCTGCCGGTGCGGTCGGCAATCACTTTGGCACCGGTCTTGGCTTCGAACGTTGCGGCGATATTGCGCAGTGCGGCCAGGCCGGTGTCATCGGACCAGGTCAGCAGGCGCAGGGTCTTGCCGGCAAAGCGGGTGTCGCTGGCACTGGCCCGGATGAAGGGCATGCTCATGGCCGCCGCAGCCACCGAGGCCACGCCGACGGTTTTGATGAATTGACGCCTGTTCAGATCGTGCTCGCCCATTTGGGACTCCCATTATTCTTGTAAGTACGAGACTGGTCGCAACCCTTGCATCTGCTTGACCGATATGGCTCAAGCGCCCGGTTTCAAAGGGCTTGAGCGTGGTCTGCGGGTTCATCCTGAGGTCGTGCAAAACACCTGACTATCGATAAAAACTCATTGAAGCCATGACGCCGGCGCATGCCTCGTTGCGAGGCATGCGCTGACCTTTTTCGGGCATTCAGAGCGCGCGGATCACGTGCTTGATTTCCTGAAATGCCGCCAGGCCCCACGGCCCCAACTCGCGGCCGATGCTGCTCTGTTTGTAGCCGCCCCACGCGGTCTGCGGGAAGATCACCTGCGGCGCGTTGAGCCACACCAGCCCCGCCTGCAAGGCGTTCGCGACCCGGTCCGCCGTCTCTGCGTTACGTGTCACCACACTCGCCACCAGACCAAACTGAGTGTCGTTGGCCAGGGCAACCGCCTCTTGTTCCGAAGCGAAACTGCGCACGCAGATCACCGGGCCGAAAATTTCTTCACACCACAGCGCACTGTCCAGGGGCACTTCGGTGAAGATCGTCGGCTGCAAGAAATATCCACGCGCAAGATGCGCCGGGCGATTGCCGCCGCAGATCAGCTTGGCTCCGACGCTGAGGCCACGGTCGATGTGACCGAGCACACGTTGGTACTGCGTCTGATTGACCAGCGCGCCCATCTCGACTTCAGGATCGAACGGATCGGCCACCCGGATTTTTTCCGCGCGGGCCTTCAGACGAATCAGGAATTCATCGGCGATTTCATCGGCGACCAGCACCCTGCTGGTGGCCGAGCACATCTGCCCGGCGTTGAAGAAACCGCCACCGCAGGCCAGCTCCACCGCCAGATCCAGGTCGGCGTCTTCGAGGATCAGCAACGAGGATTTGCCGCCCAATTCCAGGCTCACGCCCTTCACGGTTTCCGCGGCGCGTTGCATCACTTGCACGCCGACGGCGTTGCTGCCGGTGAAGGAAACCTTGGCGATGCGCGGGTCCGCCGACAGCGGCGCACCGACCGCCAGACCGGTGCCGCACACCAGGTTGAACACGCCTTTGGGCAGACCGGATTCGGCGATGATGGTCGCCAGTTCCAGCTCCGGCAGCGGCGTGACTTCCGACGGCTTGAGCACCACGCAGCAACCGGCGGCCAGGGCCGGGGCAAGTTTCCACGCGGTGGTGACCATCGGGAAATTCCACGGCACGATCAGCCCGACCACACCACACGGTTCGCGGCGCAGACGTGCGCTGAAGTCGTCGCTGGGCAGCGGCACGTTGCTGTCCTGTTTCGCATCGAGACCTTCGGCGAGTTCGGCGTAGTACTCGAAGGTGGCGATCACGTCGTCGACATCGATGCCTGCTTCGAACTGCGGTTTGCCGTTGTTGCTCGACTGCAACTTCATCAGATGTTCGCGGCCGTTGCGCACGCCATTGGCGATGTTGCGCAGGATCGCGCCGCGCTCGAAGCCGGTGGTTTTCGACCAGCCCTTGAAGGCTTCAGTCGCTGCCGTTACCGCTTGATTGACGGCGCTTTCGTCACCGCCATTGACCGTGGTCAGCAACGCTTCGGTGGCCGGGTTGATCACGCGCAGATGCTCGCGCCCGGCAGACCATTGACCGTTGATGTACAGGCCGTCGAGTGTGGTCGGGAAGTTCATCATTGGGCCACCGCCTTCATCCATTGGGTCTGGTCGATTTCGATCAGGGTCGGGCCCTGACGATCGGTGGCGGCGCGCAGGGCACTGCGCAGGTGTTCGGCGCTGCTGATCGCCTCGGCCGCGCAGCCCAGAGCCTTGGCCACAGCGATGAAGTCCGGGGTGTAGATGTCGACGCCCACCGGCTCGATGGCGCGGTTGACCATGTATTTCTTGATCTCTTCGTAACCCTGGTTATTCCACAGCAGGATGATTACCGGTGTGCGAGCTTCGACGGCGCTGGCCAGTTCCGGCAGGGTGAATTGCAGACCGCCGTCGCCGATCAGGCACACCACCGGCGGACGCGCGCCGTGTTCGAGGGTGCCGCCGAGCCACGCGCCAATCGCCGCCGGCAAGGCGTAACCGAGGGTGCCGTAACCGGTGGACGAGTTGAACCAGCGGCGCGGGCGCTCCGGGTTGAAGGTGAGGTTGCCGGTGTACACCGGTTGCGTGGAGTCACCGACGAACACCGCGTTCGGCAACTCGTGCAGCACGGTTTCGAGGAAACGGGTCTGGGCCAGGGTCGGTGCGTCCCAGGTCGCGGCCAGGTCTTCACGCAGACGGGCGGCGCGTACCTGACCCCAATCGTTGCGGCGCTCGGCCAGCGATTTGTGCGACAGCGCACTGAGCAGCGCCTGTGCAGCGTTGCGCGAGTCGGCGACCAGCGCGACATGTGGCGGATAGTTGCGCACGGTCTGGTCGGGATCGATATCGACGCGCAGCAGCTTGCCGGGGATTTCGAAACCGCCGGCGAAGGTCACGTCGTAGTCGGTTTCCGCCAGCTCAGTGCCAATCGCGAGCACCACGTCGGCATCGGCTACCAGGGCACGGGTCGCCACCAGGCTCTGAGTCGAACCGATCAGCAGCGGATGGCTGGCCGGCAGCATGCCCTTGGCGTTGATGGTCAGGGCCACGGGTGCGTCGAGCAGTTCAGCCAGTTCGGTTAGCTCGGCAGCCGCGTCAATGGCGCCGCCACCGGCGAGGATCAGCGGACGCTGGGCGCCGGCCAGCAGATCCGTCATGCGGCTCACGGCGGCCGGCGCAGCACCGGCGCGGTCGATATTGACCGGCACGCTGGCCAACAATTCATCGGCTTCTTCGACCAACACGTCCAGCGGAATTTCGATGTGCACCGGACGTGGCCGTCCGGCCTGGAACAGCGCAAACGCTCGGGCCAGCACGCCCGGCAATTCGGACGCCGACATCAGGGTGTGGGAGAACACCGCCACGCCGCCGACCAGTGCGCTCTGGTTCGGCAGTTCATGCAGCTTGCCGCGACCGCCACCCAGTTGGCTGCGCGACTGCACGCTGGAGATCACCAGCATCGGAATCGAATCGGCGTAAGCCTGGCCCATGGCGGTGGTGATGTTGGTCATGCCGGGGCCTGTGATGATGAAGCACACGCCCGGTTTACCGCTGGTGCGGGCGTAGCCGTCGGCCATGAAGCCAGCGCCCTGCTCGTGGCGCGGGGTGACGTGGTTGATGCTCGAACGGGCCAGCCCGCGATACAGCTCCACGGTATGCACCCCGGGAATGCCGAACACCTGCTCGACCCCATAACCTTCGAGTAACTTGACCAGTACTTCGCCACACGTCGCCATGTCTTTGCCCTTCTTGTTCGTTGAGGCACCGGGCTTTAAAGGAACCGGTGATTGGCCTCATTGAAACGGGCGACCCGTAGCCGCAACAATCGATAAAAGCTCATACTAGCCATGTCCTCACGTCATACCTTGGATCCACATGAAACGACTGCCTCCCCTGCCCGCCCTGCACACGTTTCTGATCACCGCGCAGTGCTGCAACTTCACCCGGGCCGCCGAGCAGTTGCACATCACTCAGGGTGCAGTGAGCCGGCAGATCGCCGGGCTGGAGGAACATCTGGGCTATGAGCTGTTCATTCGTCTGGCCCGGGGCCTGGAACTGACCGCCGAAGGTCGCGAATGGCTGCCACGGGTGCAGCAGGTGTTCAGCCTGATCGGCGATTCGGTGGAGCAGATCGGTGCCAGGCGCGAAACCCTGCAACTCAAGGCCCCAAGCTGTGTGATGCGCTGGTTGCTGCCGCGACTGTTGCAATGGCAGCGCGAGCGCCCGGACGTGCCGGTGAAACTCACGGCGTCGTTGCAACACGGGGTGGATTTTCATCGCGAGCAGTTCGACGCGGCGGTGATCTACGGCTCCGCGCCCCACGACTCCCCCGCCACCCTGCATCTGTTCGATGAGCAACTGACGCCGGTTTGCTCGCCAACGCTGCTCAACGGTGGACCCGCCCTGCACACACCAGCGGATCTGCAACAACACTTGCTGCTGCATCCGACCCACACCGATGACGACTGGGCACTCTGGCTCAAGGCCGCCGAACTGCAATTGAGCAACATCGGCAGCGGTCAGCATTTCGAAACCCTGGATCAGGCGATGTCGATGGCGTCCCACGGGACGGGCGTGGCGATTGGCGACTGGTCGTTGATCGGCGACGACTTGAATGCCGGGCGACTGGTCATGCCGTTCGATCTGAAGGTGAAGACGGGACTGGGCTATTACATCGTCGCGCCGGCGTCGGAGCCGTCGGCGAAATTGCAGGAGTTGATGGGGTGGCTGGTGGAGCAGGCTCATACCCGCTGAAGCCTTTGATGATCGTTCCCACGCAGAACCGGTGATCGTTCCCACGCTCCGCGTGGAAATGCTCAGCGGTCTGCGTGGGAACGATCCAGGACTTAATATCCGACGGTAAACCGCTGACGCGAATGCTTCGGCGTTTCCACTTCGTCGATCAGCGCAATCGCGTAGTCGGCGAAGGTGATCCAGCTCTGACCTTCGGCATTCACCAGCAAGTCATCCTTGCCGACGCGGAACTTGCCGGTACGCTCACCTTCGACAAACAGCGCCGACGGCGACAGGAACGTCCAATCCAGTTCCTGCTCCTGACGCAAGGCCTCGAGGAACGCCGCACCGGCACTGGCCTCAGCCTTGTACTCGGCCGGGAAACCGGCGCTGTCGATCACGCGCGTGCCGTCCGGCAGCAACAGCGAACCGGCACCGCCGACCACCAGCAGACGTTTCACCCCGGCCTGTTTCACCGGACCGATCAGCGCATGGGCCGGCACCGTGGCGAAATGTGCGGCGCTGATGACTGCATCGTGACCGGCGACGGCGTCCTGCAATGCGGCGGCGTCCAGCACGTCGACATTCTTGCTGACCACACCGGCGCGGGCGCCGATCTTCGAGGTATCCCGCGCAATGGCGGTGACGCTGTGGCCGCGACGCAGGGCTTCTTCCAGCAGTTGGCTGCCGGCACGGCCGGTGGCACCAATAATTGCGATCTTGCTCATGACATTCTCCAGTTGGCGTGAGAGTGCTGCGTTTTCAGAATCGGGTTACCACTGCATTTCGCCCTTGGCGACTTTGGCGCTCAGCTCCAGCGAGCTTTCTTCGCCCAGTGTCGGGTAGCGTTTTTTCATCGCGGCGATCAGCGCGGCAGAATCCTTGGCCTTGGCGGTTTCTTCATCGAACGCCTTGATGTAGTCGGCGGTGAATTTCACCGCGGCCAGCGAACGGGCGCTGTCACCCAGGTAGTGCCCCGGCACCACGGTTTTCGGTTTCAGGGTTTCGATCGAGTGCAGGGTTTGCAGCCAGTCGGCATGGGATTGCGCAGTCTGGGTGTCGGCCATCCAGACGTGGATGTTCTCGGCGACGACCACACCGCCGACCACGGCTTTGAGCGAAGGAATCCACACGAAGCTGCGATCCGGCTGTTTGCCGTCCAGGCCGATCACCTGCAATTTCTGCCCTTCGAGCATCAGGCTGTCGCCCTTGAGCACGCCCGGCACGATGGTTTTGGCCGGCACGTCGGCGCCCATTTTCGGGCCCCAGTACGCGAGCTTGCCGTCGACGGTTTGCTTGATGTGATCAACGGTCGGTTGCGAGGCCAGCACCTTGGCATCCGGGAAGGCCTTGGTCAGGGTGTCGAGACCGAAGTAGTAATCCGGGTCACCGTGGCTGATGTAGATGGTGGTCAGTTGCTTGCCGCTGGCGCGGATCTTTTCCACCACTTGCTCGGCCTGGGACTTGCCGAACTGGGCGTCCACCAGGATCGCGTCCTTCTCGCCGCTGACCAGCACCGACGTCACCGGGAAGATCGCGTGGGTGCCCGGGTTGTAGACATCGAGGCTCAGGTTCGCGGCGGCTGCGTGGGCAGCAAAGCCGAGGGTGGCGGTGGCCAGTAAAACGCGCTTGAGGGTGGTGAAGCCGATCATGGGTTGCTCCGCTGTTCGAATGCCGTGCTTGGCGATGGGGACAGAGCTTAGTTGCCAGACTCGTTACAAAAAATGCGATGCTTGGACATAGTTTGTTTCTGAAAGCGGGCAAATCATGGATCGTCTCCAAGCAATGCGGGTGTTTGTCACGGTGGTGGATCTGGGCAGTCAGTCGGCAGCGGCTGATCACCTGGACCTTTCGCGACCGGTGGTATCACGGTATCTGGCGGAACTGGAAGACTGGGTCGGCGCACGCCTGATGCACCGCACGACCCGCAAGTTGAGCCTGACCGCCGCCGGCAACGAAATCCTGCCGCGCTGTCGGCAGATGCTGGAGCTGTCCAGTGACATGCAGGCCGCCGTCAGCGAACCCGCCGATGCGCCTCGGGGGTTGCTGCGAATCAGCGTCAGCACTTCATTCGGCCAGGCGCAACTGGCCGATGCCATGGCGGCGTTCGTCAAAGCCTATCCGGGGGTGAACATTGACCTGCAAATGCTCGATCGCACCGTGAACCTGGTGGACGAGCGCATCGACCTGGCGATCCGCACCAGCAATGATCTCGACCCGAATCTGATTGCCCGGCGCCTGACGGTCTGTCGTTCAGTGGTCTGCGCAGCGCCCGCCTATCTGCAAGAGCATCCGCAGCCGCAGCGAGTCGAGGAACTGAGCCGGCACAATTGCCTGACCCATTCCTATTTCGGAAAAAGCCTGTGGCATTTCGAGGAGGATGGCGAACCGGTCTCGGTGCCGGTGCAGGGCAACATCAGCGCCAACGAGGCCAGTACCCTGCTGCGCGCGACCCTGGCCGGCGCCGGCGTGGCGATGCTGCCGACCTACCAGGCCGGGGTGCATGTACACCGCGGCGAACTGGTTCGCCTCCTGCCCCACGCCGAGCCGCGACAGATGAACATCTACGCCGTGTACGCCTCGCGCAAGCACATGCCGGCGGCGTTGCGCTGCATGCTGGACTTTCTGGTGCAGCGCTTTCCCGAAAACCCGCAATGGGATATCGGGTTGTAATCCCGTTCACAGAGCCGCTGGCAACTCCACGGCGCTGACCTATGCTGAAAGTAGTACCCAAGGGTATTCGTTCAGAGGTCAACGCCATGAACACCAGAACAAGAAGATACCTCGCGATTTTCATCACCTGCGCGGCCACGCTGGCGCTGTACGGCACCGCGGCATGGCGCGTGGAGCAGCTGCGGCAACTGCCCCGCGAATACGCGAGCTGCAATTTCGAGCGCTGCATCCCTCACAACGCCACCCTCAACGCCCTGCGCTGACACAGGACGTCAGGCGTCGTCGTTCTGTTCGGCCTTCAAACGGTCGCGGAACGCCTTTGGCGAGATCCCCACCCGGCGCCGGAACAGGCGCGTGAAGTTGGTCGGATCGGAAAACCCCAACACCTCGGACATCTCGTAAATGGTCATGCTGGTGTAAGTCAGCAGGCGCTTGGCTTCCAGCAATTGACGCTCGTGCATGATCTGCAACGCCGGTTGCCCCGCCAGTTCGCGGCAAGTGCCATTAAGGTGCGAGACGGAAATCCCCAGGCGATGGGCCAGGTCTTCGACCTTGACGTGCTGTCTGTACGTCTCCTCAACCAGTTGAATAAAGCCATTGAGGTATTCGCGCTGACGCTGCGGGCGTTGCGTGGCGTTGTGACGGCGGATCGCCTGACGGCTGACCCAGACCATGATCACGCTGACCAGCGAATGCATGAGCATTTCACGTGCCGGTTGATGGCCGTTGTACTCGGCCTGCAACGCGGCAAACAGACTGTTGAGGTAATCCGCGTCCTTGCCCGCCGGATAGCTTTCGGCCTGAGCCAGGGCCTGTACCGCGCTGCCCAGTTGCGCCTGCAGATGGTTGATCAACGGGGTGGCGAGGGTGACAACAAACCCTTCGACGTCCTCGGAAAAGCGGAATCCGTGCACCGATAACGGCGGCAGGATCTGGATCGCGGTTTCGTTCAGTTGCGTGCGTTGGCCTTCGATTTCAAGCTCTGCCTGACCTTTGAATACGAAGAGCAACTGGCACAAATCGGCGTGGCGGTGGGGTTTGATTTCCCATTGGTGTTCGCGGCTGCGTTTGGAAATGGTTTCACAGTGCAGCAAGTCAGGGGTCGGCCAGTCCAGGCTTTCACCGTAGAGCTTGAACACCGGAATCGAAGGCAGGTCAGGCTTGTTCATCACTTCAATCCAGGCCTCGAGGTTTGCGGGCGATAATCGCACCGATTGGCAGAATGTACAGGTATCGGCTCAGTTTTCACCTTCAATTGACAGACCCGCAAGGGAAAAATGCAAGCACTCGAATCCTGAAAATCATTCACCGGCCATTGTCGCGTGAAGCTTGCGAGTCATAAAAACAATGAAAACGCTGAAAACCCAAGTCGCCATCATCGGCGCCGGTCCGTCCGGATTATTGCTCGGCCAACTGCTGCACAACGCCGGCATCGAGACCCTGATTCTGGAGCGCCAGACACCTGACTATGTGCTCGGCCGAATCCGCGCCGGCGTGCTTGAACAAGGCATGGTAGAGCTGTTGCGCGAGGCCGGTGTGGGTCAGCGGATGGACGCCGAAGGGCTGGTGCACGGTGGTTTCGAACTGGCCCTCGACGGGCGTCGTGTGCACATCGATCTGCAAGCCCTGACCGGTGGAAAAACCGTGATGGTCTACGGCCAGACCGAGGTCACCCGCGACCTGATGGCCGCTCGTCGGGAGACCGGCGGCCAGACCCTCTACGAAGCCCGCCATGTCGTCCCCTGTGACATGAAAAGCGACGAAGCCTATGTCACGTTTGAAAAGGACGGCGAAACCTGGCGCGTCGATTGTGACTACATCGCCGGTTGCGACGGTTTCCACGGCGTGGCCCGGCAGTCGATTCCCGAGGACTGCCTGAAGGTCTTCGAACGGGTTTATCCGTTCGGCTGGCTGGGCATTCTCGCCGACACGCCACCGATCCACGATGAACTGGTCTACGCCCGCCATGAGCGCGGCTTTGCCCTGTGCAGCATGCGGTCGGCGACCCGCACCCGTTATTACCTGCAAGTGCCGGCCGAAGAAAACGTCGACGACTGGCCGGACCAGCGTTTCTGGGATGAGCTGCGCAATCGTCTGCCGGAGGATCTGGCGCAGAAGCTGGTGACCGGCCCGTCGATTGAAAAGAGCATCGCGCCGCTGCGCAGTTTTGTGGTCGAGCCGATGCAGTACGGGCGGATGTTTCTGGTCGGGGATGCGGCGCACATTGTTCCGCCGACCGGCGCCAAGGGTTTGAATCTGGCGGCCAGCGACGTCAGCACGCTGTTCAGGATTCTGCTGAAGGTCTACCGCGAAGGGCGCACTGACTTGCTGGAGAAGTATTCGGAAATCTGCCTGCGTCGTGTCTGGAAAGCCGAGCGTTTCTCCTGGTGGATGACTTCGATGCTGCACCGCTTCGACGAGCATGATGATTTCAGCCAGCGCATCTGTGCTTCGGAACTGGACTACTTTGTCAGCTCGGAGGCCGGTCAAAAAACCATTGCAGAAAATTACGTCGGGCTTCCTTATGAGGCTATCGAATAGCTTCCTACCGACTTACACTGGCGAGCATCCCCGCTCGCCTGGCGATCTGCGGGACCCTCACTGCCCGCAGGTTTTGCCCGTGACCCACCTCAACCATCCCGAAACGCCCAAACCGGCCATTCGCAGCGTGCTGGTCGCGCTGATGATGGCGATCTTTCTCGGTGCGCTGGATCAGACCATCGTCGCCGTTTCGATGCCGGCCATTTCCGCACAGTTCAAGGACGTCAGCCTGCTGGCCTGGGTGATTTCCGGCTACATGGTGGCGATGACCGTGGCGGTGCCGATCTACGGCAAGCTCGGTGACCTGTACGGGCGGCGCAAACTGATGCTGTTCGGCATGGGCCTGTTCACCCTCGCCTCGCTGTTCTGCGGCATGGCCCAGAGCATGGAGCAACTGGTGCTGGCGCGGATTTTCCAGGGCATCGGCGCCGGTGGGATGATTTCGGTGAGCCAGGCGATCATCGGCGACATCGTCCCGCCTCGCGAACGCGGGCGCTATCAGGGTTATTTCTCAAGCATGTACGCGGTGGCCAGCGTTGCCGGCCCGGTGCTCGGCGGCTACATGACCGAATACCTGTCGTGGCGCTGGGTGTTTCTGATCAACCTGCCGCTGGGCATGGGCGCGTTCTGGGTAGCGCGGCGCAATCTGATCGGCCTGCCGATTCCCCAGCGCAAACCAATCATCGATTATCTCGGCACGCTGTTGATGATCATCGGCCTGACGGCACTGTTGCTGGCGATCACTCAGGTCGGCCAGGGCCATGCATGGCGCAGCAGCGAAGTGCTCGGCCTGTTCGCTTGCGCGGTGGCGGTGCTGGCGGTGTTCGTCTGGCACGAGCGACGCGCCCGGGAGCCGTTGCTGCCGATGCACCTGTTCACCAACCGCAGCGCCCTGCTGTGCTGGTGCACGATTTTCTTTTGCAGCTTCCAGGCGATTTCCCTGATCGTGCTGATGCCGCTGCGCTTTCAGAGCGTGACCGGCGCGGGGGCGGACAGCGCTGCATTGCACTTGCTGCCGCTGGCGATGGGGTTGCCAATCGGCGCCTATTTCGCCGGGCGCCGCACCTCGATCACCGGACGCTATAAACCGCAGATTCTGTCCGGCGCGCTGCTGATGCCGATCTCGATCCTCGGCATGGCCTTCAGCCCGCCCGATGCGACGTTGCTCAGCAGCCTGTTCATGTTGCTCAGCGGGATTGCCGGCGGCATGCAGTTTCCGACCTCGCTGGTCGGCACACAGAATTCGGTGGAGCAAAAGGATATCGGCGTCGCCACCAGCACCACCAACCTGTTCCGCTCCCTGGGTGGCGCGGTGGGGGTAGCGTTGATGTCGGCGCTGTTGCTGGCGTTGTTGCAGGATTCCAGCTTCGCCCACCTGGCCGGCAGCTCGCTGATGAGCGAAGGGCATTCCGGCAACGTGCTGCTCGACGGCCTGAACGCCGCGCCCGGCGATGCGCAGGATGCCTTGCGCGCCGAATTGCTGGTGACGTTCCGGCATTTGCTGATGGTCAGCGCGGCGGTGTCACTGCTGGGGCTGGCGGCGGCGATCGCGATGCCGAACCGCTTGTTACGGGGCCGTGAGCACGGCGCCCGCTGATTGATGCCGATGGCTCCCACGGGCTGCGTGGGAGCGTTGAGGAATCAAGCACTGTAATAACCGACCGCCACCAGCAGATTCCCGACTTTCTTCAGGTAGGCATGCTTGTCCTCGACCTTGCCGGTCACCGGGTTTTTCCAGCGGTATTCGTACTCGCCCTCATCCTGCTTGCCGATCAGCGCCAGAATCGGTTCGCCCACCGGCTTGCCTTCCGGGTCCTCGACCTTGGCGAAATCGGTGTTGATCAGCCGCAGGTTGGTGCCGTGGGCGACGTAGCGGTGGTTGTCGAGATTGACCACGAACACATACAAGTCGTCTTGCAAATAACCGCCCTTGAGCGAATTGATCGCTGACAGCGTGCCCTTCTCGTCCTTGGTCAAATCGGCAGCAGCCTTGTCGAGCAACGCTTTGGCCTGCTCCGCCGACGCGCGCGGCAAGTAATAACCCACCGCCAGAATCCGCTGACCGATGCGCTGATAGTAAACGTGCTTGCGCTCGACCTTGCCGTCGGACCAGTTCTGCCAGCGGTATTCGGCCTGCTGGATGCCGTTGCCTTCCGGCACTTTCAAGGCGTCCTTGAAGGACTTCTGCAAGTCCGGCCCGAGCACTTCGCTCACGTCGCGCCCGATCAATGCCGACGACGGCCCACCGCTGGCGAGCATCACGCCCTTGGTGTCGACCACGAACACGTAGCGGTCCTTGTCGACGAATTCGCCCTGACGGCTGAACGCCGCAAACGCCTTGTCGCCGTTGTCGTGGTAATAGGCCAGAGCCTTTTCCAGCAAGGCGATGGCGGCCTTGCTGTCGTCTTTTTCGGTGGTGGCCGCGTTGGCCTGACCGAAACTCAACAGCAGTACCGCGCCGAGCCAGGCCAGTTTTTGCACAAACCCCATGACGCATCCCTCGTTCTTGTTGGTGTTTCAAGAGCGTAGACGGCTTGAGGCCATGTACGGCTATTCAGAAAGCTTCTGAATGTTGCTGCGGCGAGGGCGTTCGCGCCCTCGCCGCACAGGAGGCTTACGGACGGGCGTTGAGTTGCCGTTGCAGGTTCTGGATCTGCGCTTGCAGGGTGTTGATGTTGCGGGTCATCTGCGCTCGGAACGCGTCGAACTCGGCAGTGCTGGTGCCCCCCTGCGCAGCGGCCGGACGATTGTCCTGCTCGCTCTTGAGAATGACGATTTCCTGCTCCAGACGGTCGATGGCGGCGCTCGGATTGCCTTGTTTTTTCAGGGCCGTGATGTCGGCACCGAGGCTCTTGAACTGCGCATCGAAGCCTTTGACCTGAGCATCGAGACTCTTGAGCTGGGCGTCGACCTTGCTGGTGTCGGCCGGCGTGCTTTTGAGGGTCGCCAGTTCGGTGCTCAGGGCTTTGACCTGGGCCTGCAACTGGGTGTTGGCGGTCTGCTGTTCGGTGGTCTGGGCGGTCATCTGCGCCAGGCGCTTGTCCAGATCGCTTGCCTGCCCGGCCACGCCCTGCTGCTGTTTGCTCTGATCCTGAAGAGCGCTTTGCAGCTGTTTGATCTGCTGCTTCAGGGCTTCGCTGTCGGTGGTGACGTTGGTCTGGCTGGCCACGACCTTGCCGGAAATGTCCTGCAGGCGCCCCGCGGCTTCCTCACTGATGCGCGCGAAACTTTCCTGGGTCGCCACCAGTTGCTGCTCCATCAGCGAAATCTGCTGGAAGCTCCACCAGGCCAGACCGATGAATGCGAAGAACAATGCGCCAACCAGTGCCCACAATGGCCCGGTGCTGGCGGCCTTGACCCTGACCACCGGCGGCGTGCGCGAATGCACGGAGGTGCGGGCGGTGACCGGAAAATCGTCGTCATCGAGGGTATCGGCGCGCAGGCTCGGTACATCGTCGAAATCGTCGTGGGCATCGTTACGCATGGACATTGAGGCAACCTTTGTGGAACGCGGTGATGGCAGATTGGCGCGAAGTATAAACCCCGCGGCCGCTGGGGTTGACCCTCAAGCCGTGGCGCGGTTCAGTGCCGGCCGGCAGATTCGTATCAACGAATGTCCTGAGCCTTCCACCAGCCACAGAACTCATCAAGGGCCGTCCACAGACTGACTTTCGGATCGTAGTCCAGATAATGCCGGGCGCGACTGATGTCGAGGGTGAAATTTTTGTTCATCACCTGCATGCCCAGGCGCGACAGGGTCGGCTCGGGACGCCCGGGCCAGAGCTTGCACACACCTTCGTTGAGCGCCGCCACGCTGTAGGCCAGCCCGTAGGAACGGTACTGGGTGACCTGTGGGACTTCCATCTTGCGCATCACGTAATTGACCACATCCCACAGCGGCACCGGGGCGCCGTTGCTGATGTTGTAGGCCTTGCCCAGCGCGGAAGCATCGGCCAGCAGGCTGCTGAGCAATGCTTCATTGAGGTTGTGCACGCTGGTGAAATCGACCTTGTTCAGCCCGTTGCCGATGATCGCCAGACGGCCTTTGCGCTGCATGTTCAGCAGGCGCGGAAAGATGCTCATGTCGCCGGCGCCGGTGACGAAGCGCGGGCGCAGGGCGAGGGTTTCGAGGCCGAATTCCTGGGCGCCGAAGACCTTTTGCTCGGCCAGGTATTTGGTCGCCGCATAGTGATGCTTGAAGCGTTTTGGCACTTGCTCCTCGGTCAGGCCGAGATGGTCGCGACCGTCAAAGTAGATCGATGGCGACGACAGATGCACCAGCCGCCGAACCCGTTGTTTCAGGCAGGCCTCGACCACGTTTTCGGTGACCTGCACGTTGCCCTGATGGAAGTCCTGATAACGGCCCCACAAACCGACCGCGCCGGCGCAATGCACCACGGCTTCGACATCGCTGCATAGCGCACGCACCAGATCCGGATCGCTCAAATCGCCTTGAACGAACTCGGCCCCGCGACGCACCAGATGCTCGACACCCTCGGCCCGGCGACCGTTGACCCGCACGTCCAGGCCCTGCTCCAGGGCGAAACGCGCAAAGCGTCCGCCAATGAAGCCGCTTGCGCCGGTGACCAGAATTTTCATGTAGAGCTCCAACAAAACCAGCTGCAAGCTTCAAGCTTCGAGCTGCAAGGTAAAAACAGTACGCAAGCGCTTTACTTGGCGCTTGCAGCTTGACGCTCGCAGCTGCTTTCAGGCCACCAGCCATTGCGCCGACGAGCGCACCAATTGCTCGGTCAACAGCCCGAGCAATTGACCGCCATTGCGCCAATGATGCCAGTACAAGGGCACGTCGATCGGTTTATCTGGCAACAGTTCGCGCAGTACGCCGCGCTCCAGTTGCTCGCGCACCTGTAATTCCGGCACCAGTCCCCAGCCGAGTCCCGCTTCGGTCAGGCGGATGAACCCCTCGGACGACGGGCACAGGTGATGTTCGAAACCGCCATCGACGCCGAGGGACGCGAGGTAACGATGCTGGAGAAAATCGTCCGGGCCGAACACCAGCGCCGGGGTGCGCGGTAGCTGTTCGGCCCGCACACCCTCGGGAAAGTGCCGTTCAATGAACGCCGGGCTGGCCAGCGCTCGATAGCGCATCGCCCCGAGCAATACGCTGCGTGCACCCGCCACCGGCCGTTCGCTGGCGCACAGGCAAGCGGCCACTTCACCGGCGCGCATGCGTTTGAGGCCGACGGTCTGGTCTTCGACGATCAGGTCCAGCAACAGATGTTGTTCGGCGCAGAAATCGCCCACCGCCTCGGCCCACCAGGTGGCGAGGCTGTCGGCATTCAGAGCGATGCGCAGGCGCTCCGGCAGGCCCTCTTCGTCCAGCGCCGGTACCAGCGTCTGCAAATCCCGTTCGAGCAGGCGTACCTGCTGCACATGGTTGAGCAGGCGCCGGCCGATCTCGGTCGGCGACGGCGGCGTGCCGCGCACCAGAACCGGCTGGCCGACCCGCGCTTCCAGCAGTTTGATCCGCTGGGAAATCGCCGATTGCGAAAGGCCCAGCACCTGCGCCGCCCGTTCGAATCCGGCCTGCTCGACCACGGCGGCCAGAGCGGAGAGCAATTTGTAGTCGAACATCAGTTTTCCTAATGAGCGATCAGCACTATTGGTTTTTCTTATACAGCCTCAACCGGGAGAATAGCCAGCAAGCACTCTTTATCAAGGACCACCCCCATGGCTGGCGAAACCGCGTTGACCACCCTGCTGCGCAGCATGAACCCTCAGCTCAATGCCGGCGAATACGTGTTCTGCACCCTGCGCGACGGCCAGTTGCCGAGCGGTCTGGAGATCGTCGGCAGTTTCCGTGAACAGGAAGGTCTGACGGTCATTCTCGAACGCTCTCACGCCGAGCGCGCCGGTTTCAGCTTCGACTACGTTGCGGCGTGGATCACCCTGAACGTGCATTCGGCGCTGGAAGCGGTCGGCCTGACTGCCGCCTTCGCCACCGCACTGGGCAAGGCCGGGATCAGCTGTAACGTGATCGCCGGCTTTTACCACGATCATCTGTTCGTCGGTCAGGCCGACGCCGAACGTGCCATGCAAGTGCTGCGCGACCTCGCAGCCCACGCGGAGTAATCGTCATGTGGCAAAGCTATACCAATGGTTTGCTGGTGGCGTTCGGGCTGATCATGGCGATCGGCACGCAAAATGCCTTTGTCCTGGCCCAGAGCCTGCGGCGTGAACATCACTTGCCGGTCGCCGCGCTGTGCGTCACCTGCGATGCGCTGCTGGTGGCGGCCGGCGTGTTCGGTCTGGCCACGGTGCTGGCGCAGAACCCGACATTGCTGGCAGTTGCCCGCTGGGGCGGCGCGGTGTTCCTGATCTGGTACGGCAGCCAGGCGCTGCGCCGGGCCTGCTCGAAACAGAGCCTGCAACAGGGTGAAAACCAGACTGTGCGTTCGCTGCGGGCGGTAATGCTCAGTGCACTGGCGGTGACGCTGCTCAATCCGCACGTCTATCTCGACACCGTTTTGCTGATCGGTTCTCTCGGTGCGCAACAGTCGGTGCCCGGCGCTTATGTCGTGGGCGCGGCGAGTGCTTCGCTGCTGTGGTTCTTTACCCTGGCGTTCGGCGCGGCATGGCTCGCACCATGGCTGGCACGGCCGAGTACCTGGCGGATTCTCGATCTGTTGGTGGCGGTGATGATGTTCACCGTGGCGGGTCAGCTCATTCTGGCTTCGTGATTATTCCAAACAGCTCTGGAACCTCTATCCCACACAGTTGTTGCGTGGTTAAGCCGCACCCCCGGTGCTATGATCCGAACCCTGCGCCGCAAAGAGTAAAAACTCGCCGGTGCATTTCTGGCCGCCCGTGATCGGCCTTGCGCTCACCGCAACAGACCTGATTAGGAGAATCATCATGGCTTTCGAATTGCCGCCGCTGCCTTACGCACACGATGCCCTGCAGCCGCACATTTCCAAGGAAACCCTGGAATTCCACCACGACAAGCACCACAACACCTACGTCGTGAACCTGAACAACCTGGTGCCAGGCACCGAGTTCGAAGGCAAGACCCTGGAAGAGATCGTCAAGACTTCCTCGGGCGGCATCTTCAACAACGCCGCTCAGGTCTGGAACCACACCTTCTACTGGAACTGCCTGGCGCCAAATGCCGGCGGTCAACCAACCGGCGCACTGGCTGAAGCCATCAACGCGGCGTTCGGTTCGTTCGACAAGTTCAAGGAAGAGTTCAGCAAAACCTCGATCGGCACCTTCGGTTCCGGCTGGGGCTGGCTGGTGAAAAAGGCTGACGGTTCCCTGGCGCTGGCCAGCACCATCGGCGCCGGCAACCCGCTGACCAGCGGCGACACCCCGCTGCTGACCTGCGACGTCTGGGAACACGCTTACTACATCGACTATCGCAACCTGCGTCCGAAGTACGTCGAGGCGTTCTGGAACCTGGTCAACTGGAAGTTCGTGGCCGAGCAGTTCGAAGGCAAGACCTTCACCGCTTAAGCTGCACGCCAGACAAAAACCCGGCTTTGCCGGGTTTTTTTATACCTGCGAAAATCATCGTGGGTGCGTTGCATCGCAAACAGGGCCTTTTCCCACATCTGATGCAGCCCTTCTCCCCTTGCTCCCAGGCCACGGCGGACTAACATCAAAAAAAGGAAAAATTGTCCGACGCCCCTCAAGTTGGAGACCGAAACTACCGACACAGTACAACCAGGGCAAAGACTCCAGACAGCAGCATTTCGGCCAAGGCCACGGACAAATATTCTGCGGCTCGATTGTCCCTTTGACTGCCAACACGGGATTGCCAATACTCATGGCAACTTGACGCTACCCGCACGGAACAAGGAATAACCCTTTGAAGCTGGAACTCAAGAACAGCTTGTCGGTGAAGTTGCTCCGGGTCGTGCTCCTGTCGGCATTGATCGTCGGCGTGGTCTTGAGCTGCGCACAGATCGTGTTCGATGCCTATAAAACACGCCAGGCCGTTGCCGGCGATGCCGAACGCATCCTCGACATGTTCCGCGATCCCTCCACCCAGGCCGTCTACAGCCTGGACCGGGAGATGGGCATGCAGGTGATCGAAGGCCTGTTCCAGGATGACGCCGTGCGCCAGGCCTCCATCGGTCATCCCAACGAAGCCATGCTCGCGCAAAAGTCGCGTGAGCTGCAGCAGTCCAACAGCCGCTGGCTGACCGACCTGATCCTCGGCCAGGAGCGCACGTTCACCACCCAACTGGTGGGGCGCGGGCCCTACAGCGAGTATTACGGCGACCTGAGCATCACCCTCGACACAGCCATCTACGGTCAGGGTTTCATCGTCAGTTCGGTGATCATCTTCATTTCCGGCGTGTTGCGCGCCCTGGCCATGGGCCTGGTGCTGTATCTGGTCTATCACTGGCTGCTGACCAAACCGCTGTCGCGGATCATCGAACACCTCACCGAGATCAACCCTGACCGCCCCAGCGAACACAAGATTCCGCAGCTCAAGGGCCACGAAAAAAACGAACTGGGGATCTGGATCAACACCGCCAACCAGTTGCTCGAATCCATCGAACGCAACACCCACCTGCGCCACGAAGCGGAAAACAGCTTGCTGCGCATGGCCCAGTACGACTTCCTGACCGGCCTGCCGAACCGCCAGCAATTGCAGCAGCAACTGGACAAGATTCTGGTGGATGCCGGCAAGCTGCAACGCCGGGTCGCCGTGCTTTGCGTAGGTCTGGACGATTTCAAAGGTATCAACGAACAATTCAGCTACCAGACCGGCGACCAGTTATTGCTCGCCCTGGCTGACCGGCTACGCGCCCACAGCGGTCGCCTCGGCGCCCTCGCCCGTCTCGGCGGCGACCAGTTCGCCCTGGTGCAGGCCGATATCGAGCAACCCTACGAAGCGGCGGAACTGGCGCAAAGTATCCTTGATGACCTGGAAGCCCCGTTCGCCCTCGATCATCAAGAGATTCGCCTGCGCGCCACCATCGGTATCACCCTGTTCCCGGAGGACGGCGACAGCACCGAAAAGCTGTTGCAGAAAGCCGAACAGACCATGACCTTGGCCAAGACCCGCTCGCGCAACCGCTATCAGTTCTACATCGCGAGTGTCGACAGCGAGATGCGCCGACGCCGCGAACTGGAAAAAGACCTGCGCGATGCGCTGTTGCGCGACCAGTTCTACCTCGTCTATCAGCCGCAGATCAGCTACCGCGATCACCGCGTGGTAGGGGTCGAGGCATTGATCCGCTGGCAGCATCCGGAACACGGTCTGGTGCCGCCGGACCTGTTCATCCCGCTGGCGGAACAGAACGGCACCATCATTGCCATCGGCGAATGGGTTCTGGATCAGGCCTGCAAGCAGCTGCGCGACTGGCACGATCAGGGCTTCGTCGACCTGCGCATGGCGGTCAACCTGTCCACCGTGCAACTGCACCACGCCGAACTGCCGCGGGTGGTCAACAACCTGTTGCAGATGTACCGCCTGCCGCCGCGCAGCCTGGAGCTGGAAGTCACCGAAACCGGCCTGATGGAAGACATCAGCACCGCCGCCCAGCACCTGCTGAGCCTGCGCCGCTCCGGCGCCTTGATCGCTATCGACGACTTCGGCACTGGCTATTCCTCGCTGAGTTATCTCAAGAGCCTGCCGCTGGACAAGATCAAGATCGACAAGAGCTTCGTCCAGGATCTGCTGGATGACGACGATGACGCGACCATCGTTCGCGCCATCATTCAACTGGGCAAAAGCCTGGGCATGCAGGTGATCGCCGAGGGCGTGGAAACCGCCGAACAGGAAACCTACATCATTTCCGAAGGCTGCCACGAAGGTCAGGGCTACCACTACAGCAAACCGCTGCCGGCGCGCGAGTTGAGCATTTATCTCAAGCAGGCCCAGCGCAGCAACGCGGCCATCCTCTGAAATCTTCTTGCCAAGCCCGGCGAACCCCTTGATCCGCCGGGTGCGGTCTGCGCTGTTGATCCAGCGCAAACCCCGTGCAAATAAGAAATATTTCCAGCTACAACCCTTTACACATAATGCGAAAGATTTGCATTATGTCGCAGCTTTGCGCGCCCCCGCGCCTGTCCACTCACAATTACCGAAGCAGGATGTTCGCCATGATTCGTATGCCTCTGGCTACCGCCAGTCTGCTGGCCATCGCTATTTCCCTCGCCGGTTGCGGCGAAGGTAAAGACAAAGAAAAGGCCGCCGCTCCTGCGCCGACTCCGGCTGCGAGCACCGCTGCACCGGCTGCGCCTGCTGCTGCCAGTAAAGTCGACGAAGCCGCCGGCAAAGCCGTTGTCTCGCACTACGCCGATATGGTCTTCGCCGTTTACAGCGATGCCGAATCCACCGCAAAAACCCTGCAAACCGCCATCGACGCGTTCCTCGCCAAGCCGAACGACGACACCCTGAAAGCCGCCAAGGCTGCCTGGGTCGCCGCCCGCGTTCCTTACCTGCAGAGCGAAGTCTTCCGCTTCGGCAACACCATCATCGACGACTGGGAAGGTCAGGTGAACGCCTGGCCCCTGGACGAAGGCCTGATCGACTACGTCGACAAATCCTACGAGCACGCACTGGGCAACCCGGGCGCCACCGCCAACATCATCGCCAACACCGAAGTGCAGGTCGGCGAAGACAAGGTCGACGTCAAGGACATCACCCCGGAAAAACTCGCCAGCCTGAACGAGCTGGGCGGTTCCGAAGCCAACGTCGCCACCGGCTACCACGCCATCGAATTCCTGCTCTGGGGCCAGGACCTGAACGGCACCGGCCCTGGCGCCGGCAACCGTCCGGCTTCGGACTACCTGGAAGGCAAAGGCGCCACTGGCGGTCACAACGACCGTCGTCGTGCCTACCTGAAAGCCGTGACTCAACTGCTGGTCAGCGACCTGGAAGAAATGGTCGCCAACTGGAAGCCGAACGTGGCCGACAACTACCGCGCCACCCTGGAAGCCGAACCGGCTGAAAGCGGCCTGCGCAAAATGCTGTTCGGCATGGGCAGCCTGTCCCTGGGCGAGCTGGCTGGCGAGCGCATGAAGGTGTCCCTGGAAGCGAATTCCCCGGAAGACGAACAGGATTGCTTCAGCGACAACACCCACAACTCGCACTTCTACGATGCCAAAGGCATTCGTAACGTTTACCTGGGCGAGTACACCCGTGTCGACGGCACCAAACTGACCGGCGCCAGCCTGTCGTCGCTGGTGGCCAAGGTCGACCCGGCTGCCGACACCGCGCTGAAAGCCGATCTGGCTGCCACCGAAGCCAAGATCCAGGTCATGGTCGATCACGCCAACAAGGGTGAGCACTACGACCAGCTGATCGCTGCCGGCAACACCGCCGGCAACCAGATCGTCCGCGACGCGATCGCTTCGCTGGTCAAGCAGACCGGTTCGATCGAAGCCGCTGCCGGCAAGCTGGGCATCAGCGACCTGAACCCGGACAACGCCGATCACGAGTTCTGATCACAGCGTCCGCGTTAAAAAAGGCGACCTTCGGGTCGCCTTTTTGCTGGTCGTTCCCACGTCGAACTGTCCGCGTGGGGATGCTCAGTACCCCTGGCGCAAATCAAGCAAACGATAATTCCTCTTATTCAAACCCCCGCGCCCTGTTAGACTTTGCGCCTTTGATTTTGCCCTTCTTGCAGGAAGTCTGATGCCCTCGCTGCCTCTTCGCTTGACCGCACTGTTTCTGGCCCTGGGCCTGAGTGCCTGCGATGACGCCCCGCGTTTCACCAAGGCCGGGCCGGGTGAGGCCCGTTCCGGTGGCGCGGCGACCGTGCGCAAGAGCGATCAGAACGCGTTCTCCCTGCCGTCCGCCAACCTGCCGCCCTCGCGCCGGGTGGACTTCAGCGTCGGCAACAGTTTCTTTCGCAACCCTTGGGTGATTGCGCCATCGACCACCACGGCCCGTGACGGCCTTGGCCCGCTGTTCAACACCAACGCCTGCCAGAACTGCCACATCAAGGACGGCCGCGGTCATCCACCGACGCCGGATGCGGCCAACGCGGTGTCGATGCTGGTGCGCCTGTCGATCCCCGATGCGCCGCAGTACGCCAAATTGATCGAGCAGGTCGGTGTGGTGCCCGAGCCGGTCTACGGCGGGCAGTTTCAGGACATGGCCGTGCCAGGCGTCACGCCGGAAGGCAAGGTGCGGGTCGACTACACGCCGGTGCCGGTCCGCTTCAAGGACGGCACTGAAGTCGAATTGCGCAAACCGGTCCTGCAGATCACCCAGCTCGGCTACGGCCCGATGCACCCGGACACGCGTTTCTCGGCCCGTGTTGCGCCACCGATGATCGGCCTGGGCCTGCTCGAAGCCATCCCTGAGGAAGCGATCCTCGCCAACGCCGCCGCGCAGGCCAAAGAGAACAACGGCATCAACGGCCGGCCAAACCGGGTCTGGGATGACGCGCAGCAAAAGACCGTCATGGGGCGATTTGGCTGGAAAGCCGGCCAACCCAACCTCAATCAACAAAATGTTCACGCGTTTTCGGGTGATATGGGCCTGACCACCAGCCTGAGGCCGTTTGATGACTGCACCGACGCGCAAACCGCCTGCAAACGGGCGCCGAACGGCAACGGCCCGGACGGCGAACCGGAAGTCAGCGACAACATCCTGCGCCTGGTGCTGTTCTACAGCCGCAACCTCGCGGTTCCCGCCCGTCGTGGAGTCAACGATGCGCAGGTGCTGGCCGGCAAGAATCTGTTTTTCCAGGCGGGCTGCCAGTCCTGTCACACACCGAAATACACAACCGCCGCCAACGCGGCCGAACCTGAACTGGCCCATCAAGTGATTCGCCCGTACAGCGATCTGCTGCTGCACGACATGGGCGAAGGCCTGGCGGACAACCGCACTGAATTCCAGGCTTCCGGCCGCGACTGGCGCACCCCGCCGCTGTGGGGTATCGGCCTGACGCAGACGGTCAGTGGCCACACCCAGTTTCTGCATGACGGCCGCGCCCGCAACCTGCTCGAAGCGGTGCTCTGGCATGGCGGCGAAGCGAAGGCGGCGCAGCAACAGGTTTTGTCTTTCAATGCCGAGCAGCGTGCCGCGCTGCTGGCGTTCTTGAACTCACTTTAAACACTTAAAAGAATCGGGAGCCCGACATGTTCCGTCCCAAGCTGTTGTTCACCAGCCTTGCCGCACTGGCCCTCGGCGCGTGCTCGCCGCAGGATCCGCAAGCCGTCACCTCGGCGGCCATCGCCAAATCGGTGATCCTGCCGACCTACACCCGCTGGGTCGAAGCCGACAAGCAACTGGCCGTCAGCGCCCTCGCCTACTGCCAGGGCAAAGAGACGCTGGACACCGCCCGTGCCGACTTCCTGCATGCACAGAAAGCCTGGGCCGAGCTGCAACCGCTGCTGATCGGCCCGCTGGCCGAAGGCAATCGCTCGTGGCAGGTGCAGTTCTGGCCGGACAAGAAGAACCTGGTCGGCCGTCAGGTCGAGCAGCTGGTCACCGCGCAACCGCAGATCGACGCCGCCGCCCTGGCCAAGTCCAGCGTCGTGGTTCAAGGCCTGTCCGCCTACGAGTACATCCTGTTCGACGCCAAGCCTGACGTGGCCAACGACGCGCAGAAAGCCAAATACTGCCCGCTGCTGGTAGCCATCGGCGAGCGTCAGAAACAACTGGCCGAAGAGATCCTCAACAGCTGGAACAACACCGACGGCATGCTCGCGCAGATGAGCAAATTCCCGAACCAGCGCTACGCCGACTCCCACGAAGCGATCGCCGATCTGCTGCGGGTACAGGTCACCGCCCTCGACACCCTGAAGAAAAAACTCGGCACGCCGATGGGCCGCCAGAGCAAGGGCGTGCCCCAGCCGTTCCAGGCTGACGCATGGCGCAGCCAGTCGTCCATGGAAGCGCTCGAAGCCAGCCTGGCGGCTGCCAAAACCGTCTGGGAAGGCGTCGACAACAAAGGCCTGCGCGGCCTGCTGCCGGCTGAGCAAAAGCCGCTGGCGGACAAGATCGACGCCGCGTACGCAGCCTCGCTCAAACTGTTCGACAGCACCCAGCGCTCGTTGACCGAAATGCTCAACGATGACGCCGGTCGTCAGCAGCTCAACGACATCTACGACAGCCTCAACGTCGTCCACCGCCTGCACGAAGGCGAATTGGCCAAGGCGCTGGGCATCCAACTGGGCTTCAACGCCAACGACGGTGACTGATGAGGGCACGTGCCATGCTGCGACGCCAGGCTCTGACTTTAGGTAGTTTGCTGCTGGGAGCAGTGACACTGGGCGGCTGGACGCTGTTCAAACGCAAGGACCAAAGCCCGCTGCTGCTGTCGGCGCGGGACGACACCGACGGCAAGCACTACGCCGTCGGTTATCGGCTGGACGGCACGAAGGTGTTTGCCACCGAAGTCGGCCAGCGCTGCCACGACATCATCAATCACCCGACGCTGCCGATCGCGCTGTTCGTCGCCCGCCGACCGGGCACCGAGAGCTACCTGATCGACTTGCGCAACGGCGCATTGCTGCAAACCGTGACGTCGCAGCCGAACCGGCATTTCTACGGCCACGCGGTAATCCACCACAGCGGCGACTACCTGTACGCCACCGAAAACGACACCACCGATCCGGGCCGTGGCCTGCTCGGCGTGTACAAATTCGAAGGCGAACGACTGGTGCACAGCGGCGAGATTTCCACCCACGGCCTCGGCCCGCATCAGGTGTCATGGATGCCCGACGGTGAAACCCTGGTGGTGGCCAACGGCGGGATCCGCACCGAGGCCGAAAGCCGGGTCGACATGAACCTCGACGCCATGGAACCGAGTCTGGTGCTGATGCAACGCGACGGCACCCTGCTGAGCAAGGAAACCCTCGCCCAACAGATGAACAGCGTGCGCCACCTGGGGATCGCCAGCGACGGCACCATCGTCGCCGGCCAGCAATTCATGGGGCCTTCCCACGAACGCTCGGAACTGCTGGCGATCAAACGTCCCGGCCAGCCATTCGTGGCGTTCCCGGTGCCGGAGCATCAGTTGCAGTCGATGGGGCATTACACCGCCAGCGTCGCCGTGCACAGCGACCTGCGTCTGGTGGCGCTGACCGCACCGCGCGGCAATCGCTTCTTCATCTGGGACCTGGACAGCGGCGAAGTGCGCCTCGACGCCCCGTTGCCCGACTGCGCCGGCGTCGGTGCGGTGAAGGACGGGTTTGTCGTGACCTCCGGTCAGGGACGCTGCCGCTACTACGATTGCCGCCAGGACGATCTGTTGGCTAAACCACTGGATTTGCCCGCAGGGCTCTGGGACAACCATCTTCATCTGATGGCCTGAAATTCGCCGCCGACCGTTCGGTCGGCGGCCCCGCTTTTCTTCACCTTCCTCCCTCGCACCCGATAAAAACTGGCAGTTGGAATCCCTGCCGGACTCGGGGTAATGTGCCCGCCTGTCTCGCCTGATTTTCTCCAAGGAACTGGAAATATGCTGCGTCGCCGCATGCTGATCATGTTGGGTGTTGTACTGCTGATCGTTTTGCTTCTCGCCGGTTACAAGGCCTTCTCGATCTATACGATGATCCAGGGCTTTTCAAAACCGAAGCCGCCGATCAGTGTCGCCGTGGCCACGGCCGTCGAGCGCCCGTGGCAGATGCGCCTGCCCACCGTCGGTACACTGAAGGCGCTGCAAGGCGTCGACCTGAGCCTGGAGAACGCCGGCACCGTCACCGAGCTGAAGTTCGAATCGGGGCAGAAGGTCAAGGCCGGCCAGCCGTTACTGCAACTGGACAGCGCCGTCGAAGCCGCCCTCCTCGAAACCGCCAAGGCCGATCTCGGTCTCGCGCAGCTCGATTACGGTCGCGGCAGCCAGCTCGTCGGCAGCAGCGCCATCTCCAAAGGCGAATTCGACCGGCTCTCGGCGCAGTTGCAAAAAAACAAGGCGACGGTCAATCAACTCAATGCGGCGCTGGCCAAAAAACGCATCGTCGCGCCCTTCAGCGGCATCATCGGCATCCGCCTCGTCGACATCGGCGACTACCTCGCCAGCGGCACCAAGATCGCCACCCTGCAGGATCTGAGCAGCCTCTACGCCGACTTCTACGTGCCCGAGCAGTCGGTGCCGAAACTGGCCATCGGTCAGCCGGTACAAATCACGGTCGCGGCGTATCCCGGCGAGAACTTCACCGGCGCCATCAGCGCCATCAACCCCATCGTCGAAAGCACCACCCGCAACATTCTGGTGCGCGCCACCCTCGCCAACCCGGACGGCAAGTTGCTGCCGGGCATGTTCACCAGTGTCGAGGTGCTGCTGCCGGATCCGCAGAAACACGTCGTGGTCCCGGAAAGCGCGATCACCTACACCCTGTACGGCAACTCGATATACGTGGTCACCCAGAAAAAAGCCGAAGACGGTACCGTCGAAAAAGACGACAAGGGCCAACCGGTGCTGATCGCCGAGCGTCGGTTCGTCGAGACCGGCGAACGCCGCGATGGCCAGGTGATGATCAACAAGGGCGTGCAGAACGGCGAACAGGTGGTGACGGCCGGCCAGATCAAACTGGATAACGGCGCCCACATTGCCATCAGCGATGACAAGACCCTCGGCGAGCAGAACAGTCCGCCCCGCGCCGACTGATCAAGGAAACCCCATGGCTTTTACCGATCCGTTCATCCGCCGCCCGGTGCTCGCCACCGTGGTCAGCCTGCTGATTGTGCTGCTGGGCTTCCAGGCCTGGAGCAAGCTGCCGCTGCGCCAGTATCCGCAAATGGAAAACGCCCTGATCACGGTGACCACCGCGTATCCCGGGGCCAACGCCGAAACCATCCAGGGCTATATCACCCAGCCGATGCAACAGAGCCTGGCCAGTGCCGAGGGTATCGACTACATGACCTCGGTCAGTCGCCAGAACTTCTCGGTGATTTCGATCTACGCGCGCATCGGCTCCAACAGCGACCGCTTGTTCACCGAACTGCTGGCCAAGGCCAACGAGGTAAAGAACAAACTGCCCCAGGACGCCGAAGATCCGGTGCTGAGCAAGGAAGCCGCCGACGCTTCGGCGCTGATGTACATCAGCTTCTTCAGCAAGGAGCTGAACAACCCGCAGATCACCGACTACCTGTCGCGGGTAATCCAGCCGAAACTGGCGACCCTGCCGGGCATGGCCGAGGCGGAGATTCTCGGCAACCAGGTGTTCGCCATGCGCCTGTGGATCGACCCGGTGAAACTCGCCGGTTTCGGCCTCAGCGCCAGCGACGTGACCAACGCGGTGCGCCAGTACAACTTCCTCTCCGCCGCCGGCGAAGTGAAAGGCGAGTACGTGGTCACCAGCATCAACGCCAACACCGAACTGAAGTCCGCCGAAGCCTTCGGCAAGATCCCGCTCAAGGTCAGCGGCGACAGCCGGGTGCTGCTCAGCGATGTGGCACGGGTCGAGATGGGCGCGGAGAACTACAACTCGATCAGTTCGTTCGGCGGTACGCCTTCGGTGTACATCGGGATCAAGGCCACGCCCGGGGCCAACCCGCTGGACGTGATCAAGGAAGTGCGCAAGATCATGCCGGAGCTGGAAGCCCAGCTGCCGCCCAACCTCAAGAGCGAGATTGCCTACGACGCCACGCTGTTCATCCAGGCCTCCATCGACGAAGTGGTGAAAACCCTGTTCGAGGCGGTGCTGATCGTGATCGTGGTGGTTTTCCTGTTCCTCGGTGCGCTGCGTTCAGTGGTGATTCCGGTGGTGACCATTCCGCTGTCGATGATCGGCGTAATGTTCTTCATGCAGATGATGGGCTACTCGATCAACCTGCTGACACTGCTGGCGATGGTGCTGGCCATCGGGCTGGTGGTGGACGACGCGATTGTGGTGGTGGAAAACATCCACCGGCACATCGAGGAAGGCAAGACACCGCTGGAGGCCGCGCTCGAAGGTGCCCGGGAAATCGCCATGCCGGTGGTGTCGATGACCATTACCCTGGCAGCGGTGTATGCACCGATCGGGTTCCTCACCGGGCTGACCGGGGCGCTGTTCAAAGAGTTTGCGTTGACCCTGGCCGGCGCGGTGGTGATCTCCGGCGTCGTTGCCCTGACCCTGTCGCCGATGATGTGCGCCATGCTGCTGCGCCATGACGAAAATCCCACGGGCCTGGCCCATCGCCTGGACCGGATTTTCGACAGCCTCAAGCGTCGCTATCAGAGCATGCTGCACGGTACGCTCAACACCCGGCCGGTGGTGCTGGTATTTGCGGTGATCGTGCTGTGCCTGATTCCGGTACTGCTCAAGTTCACCAAGTCGGAACTGGCACCGGACGAGGATCAGGGCATCATTTTCATGATGGCCAACGCCCCGCAACCGACCAACCTCGATTACCTGAACACCTACACCGACGAATTCATCAAGATCTTCAAAGAGTTTCCGGAGTACTACTCCTCGTTCCAGATCAACGGCTATAACGGGGTGCAGAGCGGCATCGGCGGTTTCCTGCTCAAGCCGTGGAACGAGCGCAGCCGCACGCAAATGGAGATCCTCCCCGAAGTGCAGGGCAAACTCGAGGGCATTGCGGGTCTGCAGGTCTTCGGTTTCAACCTGCCATCCCTGCCCGGTACCGGTGAAGGCCTGCCGTTCGAGTTCGTGATCAACACCGCCAACGATTACGAGCTGTTGCTGCAAGTGGCCGACCGGATCAAGAAGCGCGCCATGGAGTCGGGCAAGTTCGCCTTCGTCGACCTCGACCTGGCTTTCGACAAGCCCGAAGTGGTGGTCGACATCGACCGCGCCAAGGCGGCGCAGATGGGCGTGTCGATGCAGGATCTGGGCGGTACGCTGGCGACTTTGCTGGGCGAGGCGGAAATCAACCGGTTCACCATCGAAGGCCGCAGCTACAAGGTCATCGCCCAGGTCGAACGGGCCTACCGCGACAACCCGGACTGGCTGAACAACTACTACGTGAAAAACACCCAGGGCGAACTGCTGCCGCTGTCGACCCTGATCACCGTGACCGACCGCGCACGACCGCGACAGCTCAACCAGTTCCAGCAACTCAACGCGGCCAAGCTGTCCGGGTTCCCGCTGGTGAGCATGGGTGAAGCCATCGACGCCGTGTTGCAGATCGCCCGGGAAGAGGCCCCGGCCGGTTTTGCCTTCGATTACGGCGGCGCCTCCCGGCAGTTCGTCCAGGAAGGCAGCGCGCTGTGGGTGACCTTCGCGTTGGCGCTGGCGATCATTTTCCTGGTGCTTGCGGCGCAGTTCGAAAGCTTCCGCGACCCGCTGGTGATTCTGGTGACCGTGCCGTTGTCGATCTGCGGGGCGCTGATTCCGCTGTTCCTGGGCTGGTCGAGCATGAACATCTACACCCAGGTCGGGCTGGTGACGCTGATCGGGCTGATCAGCAAGCACGGGATCCTGATCGTCGAGTTCGCCAACCAGTTGCGCAAGGACAAGGGGCTCACACCTCGGGAGGCGGTGGAAGAAGCGGCGGCGATTCGTCTGCGTCCGGTGTTGATGACCACCGCGGCGATGGTGTTCGGCATGGTGCCGCTGATCCTGGCCACCGGTGCCGGTGCGGTCAGTCGCTTCGACATCGGGACGGTGATTGCCACGGGGATGTCGATCGGGACGCTATTTACGCTGTTTGTCCTGCCTTGCGTTTATACCGTGCTGGCGAAACCCGATCCCAAGCCATGACGCAATAAAAAAGGCCTCGCATTGGCGAGGCCTTTGGTTCTTGTAGAAAGAGATTTCAATCGATTCAACTCTGCGGCCTCATCCCTTGAGAAAGTCCGAACATGAACAGCAACAGATCATGATCGGGTTGTGTGGCCACGGCGGCTTTCGCCACCCGTGGTATCGGGCAATGCGGATCGCTCGCCGAGGCGCCTATCACCTGCATGCGTGGCTGTTCCCAGGCCGCCACCGCCAATGATGCAACTGCCAAGGCTCCTACCAGAAACAAACCTCGTGCAATTTCTAGTTTCATCGCTATAAACCTTTGATAGCGCTGCCAAACGCCGTCTCGTAAAAGTAGACGAGTTTTTTCCAGTCGGTAGCGCTGAACGACGAGTGGCGGCGCAATTGCTTCATGTCATGGGCAGCCGCGCGATAAGCGGTCAGACGTTGACGGCATTTTTCCAGATCGATCAGGGCGACTTCGACCTTGGCCGATTCGCCTTCACCGGTCACGCTGACAAAGACGTGCTTGATGTAGATGCAGCTGTGCTGCCAACGGCCCTTGTGCATGCGGGCCAGGTTTTCGGCGAGGTCCTTGAGCACACGCTCATACACCGCTTCACCGTGACGCGCACGACCACCTCCCGCTTCCCACTGTTCAAGTTCCTGAAAACCGTCCAGCGACTTGGTCACCAGCAGCGCCCGCCACTTGTGCCGAGGATCAGGCTGAGCACCGCAAAAGACGATTTCCGGCACCCGGACGCCAAGTCTGGATACACCGGTCAGCGCATCCAGTTCGCGCAGCACGGTGGGTCGCCCGAACGGGTGCAGCCAACTGCGATAAATATGTCCTGTCTGGCGTTTGGCATACAGCAGTTGACCATCGCGCCCCACCACCCGCTGTACACCACTTTCACCACCACGACGCACGTTGGGTTCTTCCACCCACTCACCGCGCTGGTTCCAGTAGTAGTCGAAGCGATCCTCGGGAGCGACTTCCGCTTCTGCTGCAAATTGCACTGCCATCCTCTTACCTCTTGCGTAATACGTAGACTCGCCACATGGCATAGAGCGGAATAAAGTCCAGTTGTTCCTGGATCCGGAATCCTGCTTCTTCGAGTTCCTTTTCAACCGTTGCGGCCGGTAACACAAAGCGGTTCTGGTAACCTTCCTGCCCACGTTTGCGCTCGGCGCGCTTGCGTTTCCAGGCCTTGAAATTGCCATCCACCCACAGCGAAATAATCACGCTGTCCCGGGTCACGCGCTCGAACTCGCGCAAAATCGCCCGGCGGTGCTCGGCTTCACCGATGTGATGCAGCAGTCGCATGCAGAAAATGCTGTCGACGGCGTTATCAGGCAAGGCAATGTCGAACGCAGAGGTGTGCAAGGGTTGTACCCGTTTCACCACATCCGCCGGTTGCGCCTGCATTGCGGTCTTGATCATCGATTCGGAGTTGTCCGCCCCGATGATCACCCGGTTGGGCTTTTCCGCCAGCAATGGCCAGAAGCGCCCTGCACCGCAGGGCAGATCCAGCACCAGTCCCGGCTCACCAACGAGGGTCAACGCCTTGCGGGCCAACTGCTGATCCCGCCAGTTGGACAACCGGCGTCCCAAACCGTCCTGATGCTTGCGCAAATATTTCTGCGCATGGTTGTCGTCGTACTTTTCGGAAAAATCGAGCTTGATCGGGCCGGCCATCACCAGGACTCCTGAATTACTGATGACATCACCTTAAGCAGCGGCGTGTCAGCATCAGGTCATCCCTTTGTGAAAAAAACGTCATGTAAATCGGCAAACTATTTCAAGGTTATACAGGGTTTAGACAGATTGTCGGCAGCATTGCGTTGTAAAAAAGCCGGTTAGCGTTTACCCAGATCCACCTCGAAACGGCAGCCATTGGGTTCCATCGTGCTCAATGTGACGCTCCAGCCCTGGTTCTCGCAAATGCGTTGAACCAGTGAGAGCCCCAAACCAAGGCCCTCGCCGCGCTTTTCATTGCCGCGCACGAAAGGCTGGAACATGGCTTCACGTTTTTCCTCGGGAATGCCCACCCCCGAATCCTCGACCACGAATCCGTTGTCGTTCAGCGTCAGCCGGATGAACCCCTGTTCGGTGTAGTGCAAGGCGTTACGCAGCAAGTTACCCATGACGGCATTGAGCAGCGTTGCGTTGTAGCGGGTGTCGGGCGGATTGCCTGGTTCGAATATCAGTTGCAGCCCCTTGGATTCGATCGGCTCGCGCCAAAGACACAGCAAGCTGTCGGCCACTTGCGAGAGGTTTTGCTGGGGCGCTGCGCCTGCGTCTTCACGCTGGGCCCGGGCCAGCATCAGGAAGGTCTGCACCAGTTCACGCATTTCTTCGCTGGCCCGCGCAATGCGCTGGACCTGGGCTCGCCCTCGCTGATCGATCCCCGGATTCTCCAACAGCAGCTCACAGGAGCTGGCCAGCACCATCAACGGGGTCCGCAATTCGTGACTGACATCGCTGGTAAACAAACGCTCCCGCGTCAGTGCCTGACGCAAGCGCCCAAGGGTCGCGTCGAACGCCACCGCCAGCTCGCCCACCTCGTCTGCCGCGTAGTCCGGTGCCAGCGGAGGCGCCAGCCCGAGTAACTGGTCGCGATGACGCACCTGCCGGGCCAGCCGCACCACCGGGGCCATCACCTTGCGCGCCAGCACCCAGCCAAGGAACACCGCCAGCGCCAGACTGAGCACGAAGCCCACCAGCACCACGGCGAACAGCACTCGCTCACGCTCCTCGAAATCGCTTTGATCCTGCAGCAGCACATAACGACGACCATCGACGATCTCGACCATCGCGTGATACGACAGCTGCTCGCGAAAGACTTCATGGAAACCCGAATCCAGGTGTCGCAAATCCTTGGGCAGCTCGAAATCGCCCGGCCCGCCGCTGAAATAAAACAACTGATCCGGTTCCGGCCGATGGCTCCAGTCCGAGACGTTATCCATCAGCAGCAGGCGTTGCAGGTCACCGCCCAGCCCGGCGGAAATCAGTTTTTCCTCGACCAGGTGCACGGTCGCGACGATGCCCATGGCAAACGCCCCGGCCACCAGCGCGCTCATCAGCGCAAAAGCGATGATAATCCGCTGGGCAAGGCTTTGCTTAAACTCCATCGCGGCCCTCGGCCAGGCGATAGCCCACGCCGTGCACGGTGTGCAGCAGCGGTTTGGCGAACGGTTTGTCGATTACCTGACGCAATTGGTGGACGTGGCTGCGCAGGCTGTCGCTGTCCGGGCAGTCATCGCCCCACAGCGCCTCCTCGAGAATTTCCCGACGCAGGACATGCGGGCTCTTTTGCATCAGCACCGCCAGCAATTTGAGGCCGACCGGGTTGAGCTTGAGTAATTTGCCTTCGCGGGTCACTTCGAGGGTATCGAGGTCGTAGCTCAGATCACCGACCTGCAGGGCCCGACGACCGCCGCCCTGAGTGCGGCGCATCACCGCTTCGACCCGGGCCGCCAGCTCCGACAGCGCGAACGGCTTGACCAGATAATCGTCGGCTCCGGACTTGAAGCCCTGCAAACGGTCATCGAGCTGATCCCGGGCGGTGAGCATGATCACCGGCGTATCGCGACGGGCGTCTTCGCGCAGGCGCTTGCACAGGGTGTAGCCGTCGATGCCCGGCAGCATGATGTCGAGCACGATCAGGTCGTAATGCTCGGTGGCCGCCAGATGCAGGCCCGACAGACCGTCCTGGGCGCAGTCGACGGTATAGCCTTTGAGCCCCAGGTAATCGGCCAGATTGGCCAGGATATCGCGGTTGTCTTCGACCAATAGAATTCGCATGGGCACCTCCTCCGTACACGGTAGCGGCCGTCTTGGCCCGCGCAGCTTACGGCCAAGTGTGGCTCACGGCTAGGCGCGGGGCAGGTTGATTTGACTTAATTGCACGGATCGCCGGACTTGACGAGTTTTTCACGAGCGGCCGACAAATCGCCGACAGAACCGGGCGCAGACTCACGCGGTTGTGCTTCTTTGAAGACCTTACCGATGAAGGAATTGCCATGGTTTCAATCTCTGCCCGCCCTGCTTCAAGGCCTTTGAATGTATGGCTTTGCCTGGGCATTCCCGCCGCTGCGGCAGTCATTCTGGTGTTGCTGGAATTGACCGACCTGGACATGGATCTGGCCCGGCTGTTTTACGACCCGGTCGCGGGCGACTTCATCGGCCGCCACAGTTATTTTCTCGAAGACATTCTCCATGACCGCGCCAAACAAGTGGTGATCGCCTTTTCGGTGTTTTCCATCCTCGGGTTCATCGGCGCGTTTTTCATCGAGCGGCTCAAACCGTTCAAACGCGAGCTGGGCTGCCTGGTGTTGTCGCTGGGTCTGGCTACCTCATTTGTCACGCCGGTGAAAGCCGTGACAGCGGTGCAATGCCCCTGGAGTCTCGAGCAGTTCGGCGGCCACGAAACCTACAGCAAGCTGCTGGAGCATCGCCCGCCGACCGACAAACCCGGTCGTTGCTGGCCGGGTGGTCATGCGGCTACCGGGTTCACCTTGTTTGCGCTGTTCTTCGTGCTGCGTGACCGTCGCCCTCGGCTGGCCCGTCAGGCGTTCATCTTTGCCTTCGCGCTGGGTTCGGTGTTTTCGATCAGCCGGATGATGCAGGGCGCGCACTTCTTCTCCCACAACGTGTGGACGGCGATCTTCTGCTGGCTGATCTGTCTGGGGTCGTATTACTGGGTTCTGTATCGCCCGGCAGCCAGAACCCAGGCCACGACGCTGGTACAACCGGCCAACGCCTGACCCCTGCAACGCGGGCAATAAAAAACCCCGTCTGCTCTCGCAGACGGGGTTTTTCGTTACAGGGGGTAAGGCTGGCTTACATCATGCCGCCCATGCCACCCATGCCGCCCATGTCTGGCATACCGCCCATGGCTGGCTTGTCTTCGGCAATGTCAGCAACCATCGCTTCAGTGGTAATCATCAGGCTGGCAATCGACGAAGCCGCTTGCAGAGCCGAACGAGTCACTTTAGCCGGGTCCAGAATACCCATTTCAATCATGTCGCCGTATTCGCCGGTAGCAGCGTTGTAACCGAAGTTACCCGAACCCTGCTTGACCTTGTCGACAACCACGCTTGGCTCGTCACCGGAGTTGGCAACGATCTGGCGCAGAGGCGCTTCAACAGCGCGACGCAGCAACTGAATACCAACGTTCTGGTCTTCGTTGTCGCCTTTCAGATCAGCAATGGCTTGCAGCGAGCGAACCAGCGCAACACCACCGCCAGGTACCACGCCTTCTTCAACGGCTGCGCGGGTTGCGTGCAGGGCGTCTTCAACGCGGGCTTTCTTCTCTTTCATTTCAACTTCGGAACCGGCGCCAACCTTGATCACCGCAACGCCGCCGGACAGCTTGGCCAGACGCTCTTGCAGTTTTTCACGATCGTAGTCCGAAGAGGTTTCTTCGACTTGAGCGCGGATCTGTGTAACGCGAGCCTGAATGTCGCCTTCGCTGCCAGCACCGTCAACAATAACGGTGTTTTCCTTGGACAGGGTCACGCGCTTGGCGTTGCCCAGGTGTTCCAGGGTGGTGCTTTCCAGGCTCAGGCCGATCTCTTCGGAGATCACGGTACCGCCGGTCAGAACGGCGATGTCCTGCAGCATGGCCTTGCGACGGTCGCCGAAGCCTGGAGCCTTGACGGCTGCGACTTTAACGATGCCGCGCATGTTGTTCACGACCAGGGTCGCCAGGGCTTCGCCTTCAACGTCTTCGGCCACGATCAGCAGTGGACGGCCGGCTTTGGCCACGGCTTCCAGCACTGGCAGCATTTCGCGGATGTTCGAGATCTTCTTGTCGACCAGCAGGATCAGCGGGCCGTCAAGCTCGGCAACCATGGTGTCCGGCTTGTTGACGAAGTACGGGGACAGGTAGCCGCGGTCGAACTGCATGCCTTCTACAACCGACAGTTCGTTTTCCAGGCCCGAGCCTTCTTCAACGGTGATCACGCCTTCTTTACCGACTTTTTCCATGGCTTCGGCAATGATGTCACCGATGGAGCTGTCGGAGTTGGCGGAGATGGTGCCGACCTGGGCGATTGCCTTGGTGTCTGCACATGGCTTGGACTGAGCTTTCAGCTCTTTGACGATGGCGATGGTCGCC
Organism: Pseudomonas sp. PHC1; assembly: GCF_046487845.1. Lineage (NCBI taxonomy): Bacteria > Pseudomonadati > Pseudomonadota > Gammaproteobacteria > Pseudomonadales > Pseudomonadaceae > Pseudomonas > Pseudomonas sp. PHC1. Next base: position 218,779 of record NZ_JBJXHJ010000001.1, on the reverse strand, counting down.
TTGTCGATGCCGCGCTTCAGGTCCATCGGGTTCATGCCGGCAGCGACGGCTTTCAGGCCTTCGTTGACGATGGCCTGGGCCAGTACAGTAGCGGTGGTGGTGCCGTCGCCCGCGTCATCGTTGGCGCGCGAAGCAACGTCTTTGACCAACTGAGCGCCCATGTTTTCAAAGGAGTCTTTCAGTTCGATTTCCTTGGCAACGGAAACGCCGTCCTTGGTGATGGTCGGAGCGCCGAAGCTTTTTGCCAGGATCACGTTACGGCCTTTCGGGCCCAGGGTCGCTTTTACCGCGTCAGCCAGGACGTTTACGCCAACCAGCATTTTTTTGCGGGCGGAATCGCCGAATTTAACTTCTTTAGCAGCCATGATCGATATTCCTTAAATACTTTGTAGTAGCGGGAAAATGAGCGGGTAATCAGCCTTCGATAACAGCGAGGATTTCGTTCTCGCTCATTACCAGCAGGTCTTCGCCGTCGACTTTCACAGTGTTGCTGCCGGAGTAAGGACCGAACACAACCTTGTCGCCTTCCTTCACGGACAGTGGGCGCACTTCGCCGTTGTCCAGAACTTTGCCCGGGCCTACAGCGAGAATCACACCGTGGTTGGCTTTTTCAGCAGCCGAACCTGGCAGGACGATACCGCCAGCGGTTTTCTTTTCTTCTTCGCTGCGACGGATAACGACGCGGTCATGCAGAGGACGAAGCTTCATTGTCGATCTCTCCTAATTGTGGTTTTCATCGGCCGGTGTAGTCCCGGCGGGTTTAACGAATCCGGCCTGCGCCGGTTGCGGCTCGCCGAGCGAACCGCGGAAGTCTGTCCGACTCATATGTCGGAACCTTGCGGTGACCGATACATAAGGGCGCATAAGCTTATTACAAGGGCTGGGGACAAAAATTTTTCATGCGGCGGCATGAATTCGTCCCCTAAACGAACACGGCACCCGAAGGTGCCGTGTCGATGCGAAAGCTACTTGCTGTCGCGATGCTCGAACTCGCCTTCGATCACATCGCCTTCGCGGCCCAGAGGCTGGCGCGGTGCAGGACCGCCGCGAGGTTGCAGATCATCGGCGAACGCTCGCTGGCGCATGGCCTGTTCTTCGGCGCGCTGGCGCATCTTGTTGGCGACCAGCCGACGACTGAACGGCAGCAGCAGCACCAGACCGACCACATCGCTGATGAAACCCGGCAGGATCAACAGGCCACCGGCCAGGGCCAGCATCAGCCCTTCAAGCATGGTTTGCGCTGGCAGTTCGCCGCGGTTCAGGCTTTCACGGGCACGCAGTGCGGTGGCCAGCCCGGCGACGCGCAGCACGAACACGCCGAACATCGAGCCGAGAATGATCAGCAGCAGGGCCGGGAAGAACCCGATAGCCCCTGCCACTTTGACGAATACGAACAGCTCCAACACCGGGAACAGCAGAAAGAGCAACAAAAAAGGGCGCATCAAAGTTTCCTCAACGCAAGAAATGCCTTGCAGTAAGCCTTAGATGACGTCGCCCTTTCGTGAATTCAAGCGTCGGCCAGCGCATTTTTTGGCCAGACCTCGGCGCGAGCCAGAGAAACCAAGGCCTCGCGCACTTGTATCGGCGTATGACAAGGTGCTTGAAACGGCAGCCAGTACAGCGCCTGGCCGATGCGCAGGTGCATGCCTTCGGTATCGATCCCGGCCAGCTGCGCCGGTACGGTTTTCGGCAGTCCTGCGAGGTCGACGTAATGAGCGATGGCCTTGGCATGGTCGCTGTTCATGTGCTCGACCATGCTGATTTCCGCCTTGCCGGCGAACGGGTTGGCCAGGGTCAGGTGATCGACCCAGTGGATCGCGCCGAAACCGCCGATGTAGCGATGACGCACCGGTTTGAGCACCCAGAAGTCGAAATCGTGGGCCTTGTGGTAATTCTGCGAATCGGGGAAATAGCGGTAGTAACGCTCGGCGGCGGCTTCGATGGACGCAGCGTCTTCGAGCTTTTCCGCCTCGGCCAGATAGGTCAGGCGACCAACGGCTTGCACATCGTCAGCCTCACGCTCGCCCACCAGCAGCGAGCATTTTGGGTCTTTCTGCAGGTTGTGGGTGTGCTGGGCGATGCGGCTGATCAGGATCAGCGGCCGGCCCTGGTCGTCCAGGCAGTAGGGAACCACAGAGCCGAATGGAAAACCGGGCATCGATTTGGAGTGGGTCGACAGCACGCCACGGTATTCCTTGAGAAGCAATTCTCGGGCATTCTTAGCCGCTTCAACGCTCAATTTATGACTCCTTAAATAGAATCCGTCGACAAAACGGACAGGCGCATGGGTTTTGTCCCACTCGCCATCGGGCAGTTCTCATGTGCAACAGGCTGCTGGCCGGTGCAGATCGAGAGGCTACCTGTAAGGACCACTCTGACCTGCTCTCGGGGACATGCGAATGCAACTCAACGACAAAGTAATCATTATCACTGGCGGTTGCCAAGGCTTGGGCCGCTCGATGGCCGAGTATTTCGCGGGCAAGGGCGCTAAGCTGGCGCTGGTCGACCTGAACCAGGAAAAACTCGACGACGCGGTCGCGGCCTGCAAGGCCAAGGGTGTCGAGGCGCGCAGCTATCTGTGCAACGTCGCCAACGAAGAGCAGGTGACGCACATGGTCGCCCAGGTCGCCGAAGACTTCGGCGCGATCCATGGCCTGATCAACAACGCCGGGATCCTGCGCGACGGCCTGCTGCTCAAGGTCAAGGACGGCGAGATGACCAGGATGAGCCTGGCCCAGTGGCAGGCGGTGATCGACGTCAACCTGACCGGCGTGTTCCTCTGCACCCGTGAAGTGGCGGCAAAAATGGTCGAGCTGAAGAACAGCGGCGCGATCATCAACATCTCGTCGATCTCCCGCGCGGGCAACGTCGGCCAGACCAACTACTCCGCCGCCAAGGCCGGCGTCGCTGCGGCGACCGTGACCTGGGCCAAGGAACTGGCGCGCTACGGCATTCGCGTGGCGGGCATTGCGCCGGGCTTCATCGAAACCGAGATGACCCTGGGCATGAAGCCAGAAGCGCTGGAGAAAATGACCTCCGGCATTCCGCTCAAGCGCATGGGCAAGCCGGAAGAGATTGCCCACTCGGCGGCGTACATCTTCGAGAACGACTACTACACCGGTCGGATTCTGGAGATGGACGGCGGGCTGCGCATCTGACCTCTGTCGCGGAATGAAAAACGCCCCGGTGCACTGGCACCGGGGCGTTTTTGTTTAAACGACAGGTATCAATCGTCGCTGATGGTGATGTTCGGCATCGCCGGCGAGGCCGCTTCCTGCAACACGATCCGCGCGCCGACGTGGCGGGCCAGTTCCTGATAGACCATGGCGATCTGGCTGTCCGGCTCGGAAATCACCGTCGGCTTACCGCCATCGGCCTGTTCGCGAATCAGCATCGACAATGGCAACGAGGCCAGCAGCTCGACGCCGAACTGGGTCGCCAGCTTCTCGCCACCGCCCTCGCCGAACAGATGCTCGGCATGACCACAGTTCGAGCAGATGTGCACGGCCATGTTTTCCACCACGCCCAGCACCGGAATGTTGACCTTGCGGAACATCTCCACGCCTTTACGCGCGTCCAGCAGCGCCAGATCCTGCGGTGTGGTGACGATCACCGCACCGGCCACCGGGACTTTCTGCGCCAGGGTCAGCTGGATGTCGCCGGTGCCTGGCGGCATATCGATGACCAGATAATCCAGATCACCCCAGGCGGTTTGCGTGACCAGTTGCAGCAGCGCGCCGGAGACCATCGGCCCGCGCCAGACCATCGGCGTGTTGTCGTCGGTCAGGAAGGCCATCGACATCACTTCCACGCCGTGGGCCTGCAGGGGTACGAACCATTTCTGATCCTTGACCTGCGGACGGGTGCCCTCGGGAATGCCGAACATGATGCCCTGGCTCGGGCCGTAGATATCGGCGTCGAGAATCCCGACCTTCGCGCCCTCACGGGCCAGCGCCAGCGCCAGGTTGGCGGCGGTGGTGGATTTGCCCACACCGCCCTTGCCCGATGCCACGGCGACCACGTTCTTGACGTTGGCCAGCCCCGGAACCTGTGCCTGGGCCTTGTGCGCAGCGATCACGCTGTTGACTTCGACCTTCGCAGTCACCACGCCGTCGAGGTTTTCGATGGCCAGTTGCAGCAACTGCGCCCAGCCGCTCTTGAACAGACCGGCGGCATAGCCGATTTCCAGCTGCACGCTGACGCGATCGCCAGCGATTTCGATGTTGCGCACGCAACCGGCGCTGACCGGATCCTGATTCAGGTAAGGGTCGGTGTATTGGCTGAGGACGGCTTCCACCGCTGCGCGAGTGACGGCACTCATGGGCAACTCCGATAACAAGACTGGGAAAAGATGGCAGGTATCCTACCCCTTCTGTCCCCCGGACGGCATGTCCGGCAACGATTTGCAGAGGTGAAATATCTTTCCCGGCGCTTTATAGTGGCCGACCTCCGTTTCATCAAGTAGCGAAGCCCCACATGTCCGAACCACGCAAGATTCTCGTCACCAGCGCCCTGCCCTACGCCAACGGTTCGATCCACCTTGGCCATATGCTGGAATACATCCAGACCGATATGTGGGTGCGCTTCCAGAAGCATCGCGGCAATCAGTGCATTTATGTCTGCGCCGACGACGCCCACGGTTCGGCAATCATGCTGCGCGCGGAAAAGGAAGGCATCACTCCGGAACAACTGATCGCCAACGTCCAGGCCGAACACAGCGCCGACTTTGCCGAGTTCCTGGTGGACTTCGACAACTTCCACTCCACTCACGCCGAAGAAAACCGTGAGCTGTCGAGCCAGATCTACCTGAAGCTGCGTGACGCCGGGCACATCGCCCAACGTTCGATCACCCAGTATTTCGACCCGGAAAAGAAAATGTTCCTGGCCGACCGCTTCATCAAGGGCACCTGCCCGAAATGCGGCACCGAAGACCAGTACGGCGACAACTGCGAAAAATGCGGTGCGACCTACGCACCGACCGACCTGAAGGATCCGAAATCGGCGATCTCCGGTGCCACTCCGGTGCTCAAGGATTCCCAGCACTTCTTCTTCAAGCTGCCGGACTTTCAGGAAATGCTCCAGGCCTGGACCCGCAGCGGCACCCTGCAGGACGCCGTGGCCAACAAGATCGCCGAATGGCTGGACGCCGGCCTGCAACAGTGGGACATCTCCCGCGATGCGCCGTACTTCGGCTTCGAGATCCCGGGCGAACCTGGCAAATACTTCTACGTGTGGCTGGACGCGCCGATCGGCTACATGGCCAGCTTCAAGAACCTGTGCAACCGCACGCCGGAGCTGGACTTCGACGCGTTCTGGGGCAAGGACTCCACCGCCGAGCTGTACCACTTCATCGGCAAGGACATCGTCAACTTCCACGCCCTGTTCTGGCCGGCGATGCTCGAAGGCGCGGGTTTCCGCAAGCCGACCGGGATCAACGTGCACGGCTACCTGACCGTCAACGGCCAGAAGATGTCCAAGTCCCGCGGCACTTTCATCAAGGCCCGTACCTACCTGGATCACCTGTCGCCGGAATACCTGCGCTATTACTACGCGGCCAAACTGGGCCGTGGCGTGGACGACCTCGACCTGAACCTCGAAGACTTCGTGCAGAAGGTCAACTCCGATCTGGTCGGCAAAGTCGTCAACATCGCCAGCCGTTGCGCCGGTTTCATCCAGAAGGGCAACGCCGGCCTGTTGGTGGACAACAACGCCGCGCCGGAACTGACCGAAGCGTTCCTGGCCGCCGCGCCGAGCATCGCCGACGCCTATGAAGCCCGCGACTTCGCCCGTGCCATGCGTGAAACCATGGCCCTGGCCGACCGCGCCAACGCCTGGATCGCCGACAAGGCGCCGTGGTCGCTGAACAAGCAGGAAGGCAAGCAGGATGAAGTCCAGGCGGTCTGTGCCACGGCGATCAATCTGTTCCGCCAACTGGTGATCTTCCTCAAACCGGTGCTGCCAGTGCTGGCCGCCGATGCCGAGGCGTTCCTCAACGTCGCCCCGCTGACCTGGAACGACCACACCACCCTGCTGGCCAACCACCAGTTGAACGAATTCAAACCGTTGATGACCCGCATCGACCCGGTAAAAGTGCAAGCCATGACCGACGCCTCGAAAGAAGACCTGACCGCCAGCCAGACTGACACCGGTGCCGCCGCACCTGCCGGCAATGGCGAACTGGCCAAGGATCCGCTGTCGCCGGAAATCGACTTCGACACGTTCGCCGCCGTCGACTTGCGCGTCGCGCTGATCGTCAAGGCCGAACACGTGGAAGGCGCGGACAAGCTGCTGCGCCTGACCCTCGACATCGGTGACGAGCAACGCAACGTGTTCTCCGGGATCAAAAGCGCTTACCCGGATCCGTCGAAGCTCGACGGTCGCCTGACCATGATGATCGCCAACCTCAAGCCACGGAAAATGAAGTTCGGCATCTCCGAAGGCATGGTGATGGCGGCCGGCCCTGGCGGTGAAGAAATCTACCTGCTGAGCCCGGACAGCGGCGCCAAGCCGGGTCAGCGCATCAAGTAAGGTTCTGCCCTGACAGATCCCACAGGCGTGCTCCGTGCGTCTGTGGGATTTTTCATATCCGGCCCGCCCTCCACGGCTGCCGGATAATGCCTAACCTTAAGGACACACGCCCGTTTCTGCCGGCAGAACCATGACCGAATTCGTGTTTACGCTCTTCAGTGCTGCGCTGATCAACAACTTCGTGTTGCACTGGCCGCTGGGCGTCGATCCGCTGTTGGCCGGCAAGCGCCGTCAGGTGCATGCGCTGGGGCTGGCAACGTTGTGCCTGATGCTGATTGTGGGTGTAGCGGGTTATGCGGTCTGGCATTGGCTGCTGGTGCCGTTGCAACTGGAATTCCTGCGGCTGTTTGTGTTTCTGCCGTTGAGCGTCCTGCTGATCGCGCCGTTGCTGAAGCTGTTGGCGCATTGGCGACCCGCGCTGCCATTCGATGGTTTGTGGCCGCTGCTGCTGGGCAATGCCGGGGTGCTGGGGCTGACGCTGATCAACGCGCAAGCGGATAAGGGCCTGTTGCATGCGACAGCGCTGAGCCTTGGCGCCGGTCTGGGTTTCTGGCTGGTGTTGAGCCTGTTCAACGATTTGCGCGAGCGCACGGCCGACAACGATATTCCCCTGCCCTTTCGTGGCCTGCCGATCCTGTTGATCGGCGCCGGACTGATGGCCGTGGCTTTTCTCGGATTCAGTGGATTGATCAAAACATGAGTCTGATTCAACGCATCGATGCCCTGCTACCGCAGACCCAATGCGGCAAGTGCGGCCATCCCGGATGCAAACCCTACGCTGAAGGCATCGCCAACGGCGAGCTGATCAACAAGTGTCCGCCGGGTGGCGACGAAACCATCGCGGCGCTGGCGGAGCTGCTGAAAATCCCGGTGCTTGAGCTGGACGTCAGCCGTGGCGCGGCGCCGCCGCAAGTGGCCTACATCCGCGAGGCCGAATGCATCGGCTGCACCAAATGCATCCAGGCCTGCCCGATCGACGCCATCGTCGGCGCGGCGAAGCTGATGCACACCGTCCTCATCGACGAATGCACCGGATGCGACCTGTGTGTGGCGCCCTGCCCGGTCGATTGCATCGAGATGCACCCGCTGCCGCCGGGCACGCTGCCGGTGGTCGGTGGTCTGGCGGCCAGCCTTGAAGAACAGCAGGCCCGCGCGGCCAAACGCGATCACGCACGGCAACGTTTCGAACGGCGCAATGCTCGCCTGCAACGCGAAGAACAGCAGAAGCAGGCCGAACGCGAAGCTCGGGCGCAACGCGCGGCGCAGGTCGAAGTCGCCGCCACCACGCTTGATCCGGTGCAGGCGGCGCTGGAACGGGTCCGCGCACAAAAAGCCGCGACCGCCGATGCCGCACTCAAAAAAGCCAAGATCGACGTGGCCATGAGCCGGGCGCAATTGAACAAGTCGCTCAAGGCCTTCGGTCATCCGCCGACCTTCGATCAGCAATCGCAACTGATCGTCCTGCAGCAGCAATTCGAAGCTGCCGAACAGGCACTGGCGAAGCTGGAAAGCAGCGCTTCACCTGCACCGGTCGTGGCCGCACCGGCAAAGGACGCCGATCTGAAAAAGGCGAAAATCCAGTTGGCGATGCGCCGCGCCGAACTGAAAAAGGCACAAACCGCAGAGGCCCCGCCAGCCGAAATCGCCGCGCTGGAGCAAGCCCTGCGTGATGCCGAACAGGCGCTGCACAGCGCCGAAGATGCCAGCGATCAACCGGCGCCGGAGCTTGTGCGCGTCGAAAAACGCCCGATCGACGACCAGCTTCGCCACTTGAAAACCGAACTGGCCTACGCTCGCGCCGATCTGAACAAACTGCAACGGCGCGACGGCACGCCCGCCGACATCCTCGAAAAGGCTCGCGCCCGCCTGCAAGAAGCAGAGCGGCAGGTACAAGCCCATGTCATCCATTGAAACCAGAGACGAACGCCTGCAACAGGCAATGAAGCTGGTGTTGCTGGCGACATTGCCAGGATGGCTGGCGTTGTTCTGGTTTTACGGCTGGGGCGTGTTGATCAACCTGATCCTGTCCGTCGTCACGGCACTGGGCGTCGAAGCCGCTGTGACATATCTGCGCCGCCAGTCGCTGCAATCGACCTTGACCGATGGCAGCGCGGTGGTCAGCGCCACGCTGCTGGCTATCGCCCTGCCGCCTTATTGCCCGTGGTGGCTGACGGTCACGGCGATCGCCTCGGGTCTGCTGCTGGGCAAACATCTGTACGGTGGCGTGGGCCAGAACCCGTTCAATCCGGCCATGCTCGGCTTTGCCCTGGTCATGGTGATGTTCCCGCAACCGATGACCCACTGGCCGGCCCATGGCATGGATCTGGCGGCGGCATTTGGCCAGGTGTTCAAGCCGGGCACCGCGCCGGATGCCTGGGTTCAGGCCACTGTTCTGGACAGTCTGCGCATCAATAAAAGCCTGACCATGGACGAACTGTTTGCCGGCGATCCGGCCTTCGGCCGCTTTGGCGGGTACGGCGTTGAATGGGTGAATCTGGCGTTTCTCGCCGGCGGCTTGTTCCTGTTGCAACGCAAGGTATTTGGCTGGCATGCGCCGATCGGCATGCTCGCCAGCCTGTTCGTGATCAGCCTGTTGTGCTGGAACGGTTCGGGCTCTGACTCCCACGGCTCGCCGTTGTTTCACCTGCTGAGCGGCGCGACCATGCTGGGGGCGTTTTTCATCATCACTGAACCGGTGTCGGGAGCGAAAAGCCCGCTCGCCCGTCTGCTGTTCGGCGTCGGCGTGGGGTTGTTGACGTATGTGATTCGCACCTGGGGTGGCTACCCCGATGGCTTGGCGTTTGCGGTGCTGTTGATGAACCTGTGCGTGCCGGCGCTGGAACGCTTCGCCGTGGCCCGTCAGGCGCAGGTGGCACCATGAACCGCACGAACGGCCTGGTCATACTGGCGTTGATGACCGCGCTGGGCATCGGTGTGACGTGGCTGGTGCAACGCAGCAACGCGCCGCACATCGCCGCCGAACAGCGTCTGCTTGAGAGTCGTAAATGGCTGGACGTGCTGCCGGTCGATGCTTACGACAATCTGCCGCTTGAACAACCTCTGGCGCTGACCGACATCCACCTGAGCCACAGTCTGTTGCTGGGCGGTTACCGGGCGACGAAAAGCGGCCAACCTGTGGCCGTGCTGTTGCGCAGCCAGACCCAAGGCTACGCCGGCAATATCGAGTTGCTGATCGCCATCGATGCCGACGGTCGTTTGCTCGGCGTCAAAACCCTCGAGCAAAACGAAACGCCTTCGCTGGGTGGACATATCGGCGACTGGCCAAATCGCTGGCTTCAGCGCTTTAGCGGACAATCGAGTAGCCAGCCGACGGAAGCCGGATGGGCCTTGAAGAAGGATCAGGGACAATTCGACCAGATCGCGGGCGCAACCATTACCTCTCGTGCGGCCATCAACGCCATCCACGATGCCCTGCGTTACTTCGATGAACACCGCATGAGCCTGCTCGGGAGCGCACCATGAAGACGTCAGCGACACTGTCGAACGCAATGATGCTGGTCCTGTTGATCGGTGCCACCGACTCCGTGGCAGCTGCGCTGGCGACTCTGTTGATGTTCGCCGTTGTCGTGGGCATTTACGGTTTGTGCATGGCACCGCTGCGTTCGCGCCTGAGCAGCGAGAGCCTGTTGCCGGTCAGTCTGGTGCTGGCCGCGACCCTGGCCGGCTGCGCCGATATTTTTCTGCAACGCGGTGCGCTGCAATGGCATCAACTGATCAGTCTTTATGTTGGGCTGACTGGCTTGCAATGCGTCGTGCTGGAGCACAATGGGTTCTTTCGCCAGCCTGTCCGCGCACGGCTGAAACTGTGCGGCCTGTTTGCCGCGCTGATGACCGTGCTGGCGGTGTTGCGTGAGCTGATCGGTCAGGGCAGCATCGGCCATCATTTGTCAGAACACTGGCAAGGTTTGATTCTGTTCGGCGATGGCCTGCATTTTGCGACGCTGGCTCCCGGCGCCTTCATATTGCTGGGACTGTTACTGGCCGCCCGTCAGGCCTGGGCTCGCCCTGCCGACCTACCCGAGGAAACGCATCACCCATGAATGCCGCAAAACGTCTGGAGATCTTCCGTCGGTTTCACGAGGACAATCCCGAACCCAAGACCGAACTGGCCTATTCCTCGCCTTTCGAACTGTTGATCGCAGTGATTCTGTCCGCGCAATCGACGGATGTCGGGGTGAACAAGGCGACGGCCAAGCTGTTCCCGGTGGCAAACACACCGGCGGCCATTCACGCGTTAGGCGTTGAAGGGCTGTCCGAATACATCAAGACCATCGGCCTCTATAACAGCAAGGCCAAAAACGTGATCGAGACCTGCCGCCTGCTGGTCGAGCTGCACAATGGCGAAGTCCCGCAGACCCGCGAAGAGCTGGAAGCCTTGCCCGGCGTAGGCCGCAAGACGGCCAACGTCGTGCTCAACACCGCGTTCCGCCAGTTGACCATGGCGGTGGACACCCACATCTTCCGGGTCAGCAACCGCACCGGTATCGCTCCTGGTAAAAACGTGGTCGAGGTGGAAAAGAAGCTGATGAAGTTTGTGCCAAAAGAATACCTGCTCGACTCGCACCACTGGCTCATTCTTCACGGACGCTATGTGTGCCTGGCACGCAAGCCCCGCTGCGGCAGCTGTCGGATTGAAGACTTGTGCGACTACAAGTACAAAACTTCTGACGATTGAGTGGCTATTGGTTTTATTGATTTATCGATTGAAAAAATCTTTTTTACCATCTGCTGGAATATCGATATAAGAAGCGCCAAAGGCAGTCTTAGCCTGGAGTTAACCTTATGAGCACCAGCAAAGAGCAATTGGAAGCGGATGACGACTTTATCGCCACGGAGGCCGATGATGCCGAACCTTTGGTTGAAGTCGCCAAGACCAACTTGAGCAAACGCCGAACCATCGACAACCTGCTTGAGGAGCGCCGACTGCAGAAGCAATTGGCCGATTACGATTTTGATCTCTGACATTTGAAAGCCTCCCGCAACGGAGGCTTTTCTCTTTCTGCCACACGCTGACTCCGATCCGCCCATGACCTGACCCTTCAGACCAGGCCGTTGCGCTGCGCCAGTTCGATCAGATCCACCAGCGAGCGCGCATTGAGTTTCAAAAGCAGTCGGGTCTTGTAGGTACTCACGGTCTTGTTACTGAGGAACATCCCGTCGGCAATTTCCTTGTTGGTCTTGCCCCGCGCCAGTTGTTGCAAAACCATCATTTCCCGCCCCGACAGGCGATCGACCATATCAGCTTCGCTGGCATTTCCCAGACTGGTACGCACGGTATGCAACGCCTGATTCGGAAAGTAGCTGTATCCGGACAGAACCGCCTTGATGGCGCTCAACAACTCAGTCAGATCCTGCTGTTTGCAAACATAACCCGCCGCCCCCGATTGCATGCAGCGCATGGAAAAGTGCCCGGGTGACTGAGATGTCAGCACAAGTACTTTCAACGGCATCGCACTTGTCGTAAGGCGTGCAATGACTTCCAGTCCATCCAGTTTCGGTATGCCGATATCCAGTATCACGATATCCGGCATCTGATCACGAGCAAGTTGTAACGCATCCACTCCATTGTCGGTTTCTGCAATGACTTCGTAGCCATGACGTTCCATCAGCATACGTACCGCAAGACGAATGACGGGGTGATCATCCACGATCAGCACTTTATTCATGGGCAAGTCCAGTTTCGCTGTTCGAATTTTTAGAACCGGCACAATAACGCAGTCATTTCACTCATGGCATGGAGAAGTTCATTCACACCGGCATCAAGAGACACCTCCTACAGCCAATAAAGATTATTCCTACAGAAAAGGATCACCAGAAAAATTACTGCCTGGTGAGAGCGTAAAGCCCGCCACTCAACCGATTACAATGCGACAGCACCTGAACAAGGCATCAACAAGAAAAAGCAAACTCACCAAAATAATAAAAACCTGAAACAACATACCTGTATTAATTCACCCTTAATTCCGATAAACACCAGCTAACTAACGCTAGACCATCAACCTGACATCCAGCTATACAAATCACTAGAAAACCCCATGACGAGAACAGCAAATTCATGAGCAAAGCACATGTTAAAAAACAACAGAAAGATCACCAACCCTATAAGCATCATTGCCGTATTTGCATTGATAACCGAGACCTCAGCAGCGGTGTCCCTGCCCTTTCTCGATAACGAAGACCGGAAGATCTACATTTGGCTTCTGATCAGTTTTCCTTTTTTCCTGGCGTTCCTGTTCTTCATAACTCTTAACTTCAACTACCGATCCCTTTATGCACCTTCAGACTTTGAAAACGACAAGAGTTTTTTAAAGGCATTTGAGGAAAGTGCACCTCATCTGCAGGAGACGGTCACACAACCCAATATTGAGTTGCACACAGTAAAACTGCAAAAATCGCTCACGACGCTATATATCGTTGATATCAGAGGAGGAAGTGCCGAATTTGACACAGGCGAACTATTGGAAAAAATCCCGCCCCCTTCCAAACACTCACTCAGAATATTCCTGTTCCTGACCCACTCGATACCGGACGCTTCATTAACAGAAAACGTCTTCAAATCGTTTAAACAAAGGAAGAAAGCCGCCGGAACTACCTACTGCATCTCTTACGACGTGGATTCAATGAGCATGATTCAGGTGGAAAAGGTTTGAAAACGCCGCAGACGGCTGGCAAAGCAAGAGCAGCGAACATGCTGATCCCGATCAGTTTGAAGAAAGGAGCACCCAAAAGCACAAAGGCCCTGTCTTGCGACAAGGCCTTTGTTTCACATCCGAACCGAATGACTCAGAACAGCTTGCGGCCCTTGTTGGCAGCAATGCGCATGCGCAGTGCGTTGAGCTTGATGAAGCCCGCCGCATCGGCCTGGTTGTAGGCGCCGCCGTCTTCTTCGAAGGTCGCGATGTTGGCGTCGAACAGCGAATCGTCAGACTTGCGGCCGGTCACGATCACGTTGCCCTTGTACAGTTTCAGGCGTACGACGCCGTTCACGTTGACCTGGGAAGCGTCGATCATCTGTTGCAGCATCAGACGCTCAGGGCTCCACCAGTAGCCGGTGTAGATCAGACTGGCGTATTTCGGCATCAGCTCGTCTTTGAGGTGAGCGACTTCGCGGTCCAGGGTGATCGATTCGATGGCGCGGTGAGCGCGCAGCATGATGGTGCCGCCCGGGGTTTCGTAGCAGCCACGGGATTTCATGCCGACATAACGGTTCTCGACGATGTCCAGACGGCCGATGCCATGCTCGCCACCAATCCTGTTCAGCGTCGCCAGCACGGTGGCCGGAGTCATTTCGACGCCGTCCAGCGCAACGATGTCGCCGTTGCGGTAGGTCAGCTCCAGGTATTGCGGGGTGTCGGGAGCCTTCTCCGGAGAGACGGTCCAGCGCCACATGTCTTCTTCGTGCTCGGTCCAGGTGTCTTCCAGCACACCGCCTTCATAGGAGATGTGCAGCAGGTTGGCGTCCATCGAGTACGGGGATTTCTTCTTGCCGTGACGCTCGATCGGGATCGCGTGCTTCTCGGCGTAATCCATCAGCTTCTCGCGGGACAGCAGGTCCCACTCGCGCCAAGGGGCGATCACTTTCACGCCTGGCTTGAGTGCGTAGGCACCCAGTTCGAAACGTACCTGGTCGTTGCCCTTGCCGGTCGCGCCGTGAGAAATGGCGTCGGCGCCGGTTTCGTTGGCGATTTCGATCAGACGCTTGGCGATCAGCGGACGCGCGATGGAAGTACCCAGCAGGTACTCGCCTTCGTAAACGGTGTTGGCGCGGAACATCGGGAACACGAAGTCACGCACGAATTCCTCGCGCAGGTCGTCGATGTAGATTTCTTTGACGCCCATAGCCTGCGCCTTGGCGCGAGCCGGCTCGACTTCTTCGCCCTGACCCAGGTCAGCGGTGAAGGTCACGACTTCACAGTTATAAGTATCCTGCAGCCACTTGAGGATCACCGAAGTGTCCAGGCCGCCGGAATACGCCAGAACGACCTTGTTTACGTCCGCCATGCCATCACTCCACGGGGTTCTACGGAAAGCCGAGGAGTCTACCGCTCAAACGCGATAATTTACAGAGGCGCGACAGCTTAAGACGACAAAGCGACAGAATCTGTCGAGAGGGCGACGATGACCGCTGAGTCAGGAAGTCGCCGCTGCGTTGGCCGGGGTGCTGGCCTGAGGTGCCGGAGCGGTGGTCGGCGCCACTCGCGCAAGGTGCACGTTGACCCGGCGGTTCTTGGCCCGATTGGCGGCGTTGGTGTTTGGCACCAATGGGTAGCGCTCACCATGGAAACGCACGGTGATCTGCGACTCCTGGATGCCGTTGGCCTTGAAGAAATCGACCACGGCCAGCGCACGACGGCGCGACAGTTCGCGATTGGTCAGGCGATTGCCGCTGTTGTCGGAGTGGCCGTCGAGTTCGATGTGATTGACCGTCGGATCGGCCTTCATGTACTCGAGCATGACTTGCAGCTTGGCCTTGGCGGCGGCGTCCAGTTCGGTGCCTTCGCCGGGGAAGCCGATCTGCGACTGTTTGACCTGATCGAAATTCTGCGGGAGCAGTTTCGCCACGCAGGTCTGATAGTCGTTGAACGCCTTGCTGAACTTGACCGGCAACAGGCGCACTTCCGACACCCGACCATCGCCCGATGCCCTGCGTACTACCGGACTGCGACCGTCCATAAGTCCGCTGATCAGTTGCCCGGCCTGGGATTGAGAACTGTTGAAGAGCACGTTGCCGCTGCCCAGCCGAACCGTGCCCAGATTGATGTCGCCACGTCCCGGCTGCCACGGCGCAGCCGCCGCCAGCAAGGTCGCCGAACCACCGCCGAGCATGGCGTTGTAGGCGTTCAGGCGAAAGGTCGCCTGCTCGCCGGCCTTGCGCACGAACTGCCCCGAGCCGAAATCGGTGATCGGTTGCGTCAGACGGCACTCGAACTTGTCGCCCTCGACCGTCCACTCAATGTTCTCCAGACGGGTCTGGTAGGTCAGTGCCATCGCGGGAAGGCTGGCAAACACACTGAGCAAGGCTAAATATCGCTGGCGCACGGGAGGCTCCATTGGCTTCTACAACAAAAAAGACCGAGACATACATCTTTACGGCATACCTATGGGATATCGGACGCTCGTCACAAAACTTGATAGCGAGTGCCTGCAAGAGTCTTTTCCGGTAGCATTCGCCTCAGTTTGACCCGCCTGGAATCCCCTCATGTCCGACCGCCTGACCCTGCTGCGTCCCGACGACTGGCACATTCATCTTCGCGATGGTGCCGTGTTGACCAATACCGTTGCGGATGTCGCGCGCACCTTTGGTCGCGCCATCATCATGCCCAACCTGGTACCTCCGGTGCGCAACGCCGCTGAAGCCGACGGCTATCGCCAGCGGATTCTCGCTGCCCGCCCGGCCGGCAGTCGTTTCGAGCCGCTGATGGTGCTGTACCTCACCGATCGCACCCAGCCTGAAGAAATCCGTCAGGCCAAGGCCAGCGGTTTCGTGCACGCCGCCAAGCTGTACCCGGCCGGCGCCACCACCAACTCCGATTCCGGAGTCACCAGCATCGACAAGATTTTCCCGGCGCTGGAAGCGATGGCCGAAGTCGGCATGCCGCTGTTGATCCACGGTGAGGTCACCCGTGGCGACGTCGACGTGTTTGACCGCGAAAAAATCTTCATCGACGAGCACATGCGTCGCGTGGTCGAGCGTTTCCCGACACTGAAAGTGGTGTTCGAACACATCACCACCGGCGATGCCGTGCAGTTCGTCAACGAGGCTCCGGCCAACGTCGGCGCGACCATCACTGCGCATCACCTGCTCTACAACCGTAACCATATGCTGGTGGGTGGGATCCGGCCGCACTTCTATTGCCTGCCGATCCTCAAGCGCAACACGCACCAGGAAGCCCTGCTCGACGCCGCCACCCGCGGCAGCGCCAAGTTCTTCCTCGGTACCGACTCGGCGCCGCACGCCCAGCACGCCAAGGAAGCCGCCTGCGGCTGTGCCGGCTGCTACACCGCATACGCCGCCATCGAGCTGTATGCCGAAGCCTTCGAACAGCGCAATGCGCTGGACAAGCTCGAAGCGTTCGCCAGCCTGAACGGCCCACGTTTTTACGGCCTGCCGGCAAACACCGATCGCATCACCCTGGTTCGTGAAGAATGGACCGCCCCGACCAGCCTGCCTTTCGGCGAGCTGACCGTTATCCCGCTGCGCGCCGGTGAAAAACTGCGCTGGCGCCTGCTGGAGGAACACGCGTGAGTGAAGACCATTTCGACGACGAACTGGACGGTCAAGGTGGCGGCGGTTCGCGCCATCCAATGGCAGCACGCTTTCGCGGCTACCTGCCGGTTGTCGTCGACGTAGAAACCGGTGGCTTCAACTCGGCCACCGATGCGTTGCTGGAGATTGCCGCGACCACCATCGCCATGGATGAAAAGGGTTTCGTCTACCCGGATCACACCTACTTCTTCCGCGTTGAGCCGTTCGAAGGCGCCAACGTTGAAGCGGCGGCGCTGGAGTTCACCGGGATCAAGCTCGACCACCCGTTGCGCATGGCCGTCAGCGAAGAAACGGCGCTGACCGACATCTTCCGTGGCGTGCGCAAGGCCTTGAAGGCCAACGGCTGCAAGCGGGCGATCCTGGTCGGCCACAACAGCAGCTTCGACCTGGGCTTCCTCAACGCCGCCGTCGCGCGGCTGGACATGAAGCGCAATCCGTTCCATCCGTTCTCCAGCTTCGACACCGCGACCCTCGCCGGTCTGGCTTACGGTCAAACCGTATTGGCCAAGGCCTGTCAGGCCGCCGACATCGACTTCGATGGTCGTGAAGCGCATTCGGCACGTTACGACACCGAGAAGACGGCCGAACTGTTCTGCGGTATCGTCAACCGCTGGAAACAGATGGGTGGCTGGGAAGACTTCGACGACTGATCCTCGTCGGATTTCCTCTGAGCATGAAAAAACCGGCCACGTAGGCCGGTTTTTTTGTACCTCGACGTTACGCCTTACAGGGCAGCAGCGTTCTCGGTCAGGTAAGCCGCCACGCCTTCTGGCGAAGCGTTCATGCCTTTGTCGCCTTTTTTCCAGTTGGCAGGGCAGACTTCGCCGTGCTCTTCGTGGAATTGCAGCGCGTCGACCAGACGGATCAGCTCTTCCATGTTACGGCCCAGCGGCAGGTCGTTGACGATCTGCGAGCGGACAACGCCCTTGTCGTCGATCAGGAACGCGCCACGGAAAGCCACGCCGCCTTCGGACTCAACGTCGTAGGCCTTGGCGATGTCGTGCTTCATGTCGGCAGCCATGGTGTATTTCACCTGGCCGATGCCGCCATTGTTGACCGGGGTGTTGCGCCAGGCGTTGTGGGTGAAGTGCGAGTCGATCGACACAGCGATCACTTCAACGTTGCGCGCCTTGAAGTCGGCCATGCGGTTATCCAGAGCGATCAGCTCGGACGGGCAGACGAAGGTGAAGTCCAGCGGGTAAAAGAACACCAGGCCGTATTTGCCTTTGATGGCCGAGGACAGGGTGAAGCTGTCAACGATCTCGCCATTGCCGAGTACGGCCGGGACGGTGAAGTCAGGGGCTTGTTTGCCTACGAGTACGCTCATTGATATCTCCTGGTGTAGAAACTTGAAGTTCAGGGCTCGCGCCAGCCTGCCACCCTCAGGCGACAGCCCTGTGACACGAACCCCCTTCGCAAGGGCCGACCATCATACACTGCGTTTTTCGACTGTCCTTAAAGGTTTTTCGCGAAATCCCGGCTGGCATTCAGCCATGTACCACCGTTCGTCAGTCACAGCCATTGGCGACGAAAACCCTTGGGAAAGCACTTTGACAATCATTCTCGTTAACATTAAGATCCATCGCAATTGAGTCACAACCAGCGACGGTTCTCACTTATGTATGTTTGCCTCTGCACTGGCGTCACCGACGGACAGATCCGCGAAGCGATCTATGAAGGTTGCTGCAGCTATAAAGAAGTCCGTCAGGCCACCGGCGTCGCCAGTCAATGCGGCAAATGTGCATGCCTGGCAAAGGAAGTGGTTCGCGAAACCCTGACCAAGCTGCAAACCGCCCAGGCTGCGATCCCCTACCCGGCAGAATTTACCGCCGCGTAATTATCCCGAATTCGAAAAACCGGACTTATGTCCGGTTTTTTTTATGCCTGAAAATCAACTGCTTAGCGTCTAGACGCGGAACACAAACATTCTTATTCCGATTAATTTTCATTTATTATTCAATAACTTAGGTTTGACACTTATAAACACCAAGCTCAAACTCTGCCTTATATACCGCTACTTAGGGCAGGACTCCCATCATGAAAGGCGACGTAACAGTCATCCAGCATCTCAACAAGATCCTTGCCAATGAGCTGGTCGCGATCAATCAGTACTTCCTGCACGCACGCATGTATGAAGATTGGGGCCTGAACAAGCTCGGCAAACACGAGTACCACGAATCCATCGACGAGATGAAGCACGCGGACAAGCTGATCAAGCGCATCCTGTTCCTCGAAGGCCTGCCGAACGTGCAGGATCTGGGCAAGCTGCACATCGGCGAGCACACCCAGGAAATGCTGGAGTGCGACCTGCGCATCGAGAAGACCGGTCACGCTGACCTGAAAGCCGCCATCGCGCATTGCGAATCGGTGGGTGACTTCGGCAGCCGTGAACTGCTCGAAGACATTCTCGAGTCCGAAGAAGAACACATCGACTGGCTGGAAACCCAACTGGGCCTGATCGACAAAGTCGGTTTCGAGAACTATCTGCAATCGCAGATGGGCGAAGACGAGTAATTAGCCAGCGCTGAACTCGAGACACTAAAAAGCCCCGCCCTCTTTGGAGAGGCGGGGCTTTTTATTGCCTGGACTTCGGGATTGCCGAAGTCCGGACAGAAACCAATCAGGCTTCGGACTTGGCCGCAGCCGCCTTGGCGGATGCTTCCTTGACCAGGGTCTGCAGCTCACCGTTGGCGAACATTTCAGCCATGATGTCGCTGCCGCCGACCAGTTCACCGGCTACCCACAGCTGCGGGAAAGTTGGCCAGTTGGCGTACTTCGGCAGGTTGGCACGGATTTCCGGGTTCTGCAGGATGTCGACGTAGGCGAACTTCTCGCCACAGCCCATCACAGCCTGCGCAGCTTTCGCGGAGAAGCCACACTGCGGGGCATTCGGCGAGCCTTTCATGTAAAGCAGAATGGTGTTGTTGGCAATCTGCTCTTTAATCGTTTCGATGATATCCATGGAGCACCTCGGCTGAACTTTCCGACTCATGGGTCGGCACGGTGGCGCATTGTAACGGAATCCCGAGCGCCCTGCTCGGTCTCCCCGACAGACATGCTCACGCCGCCGCCACGGTCACCGGCACACCATTGAGCGCCGCGTTGCCTGACAGCTCGTCGAGCTGGCATTCGTCGGTCAGGTCATTGGCGCTGGAGCCGGGTTGCCCACTGGCAATCGCCATCTGCACACCCGGCCGGGCGTGGCCCCATCCGTGCGGCAGGCTGACCACGCCTTTCATCATGTCCGCACTGCCCAGCACCTCGACCTCGATCTGCCCGACCCGTGAACTCACGCGCACAAGCTGGCCATCACTGAGCCCGCGACTGGCGAGATCGTCCGGATTCATCAGCAACTGATGACGCGGCTTGCCCTTCACCAAACGATGGTAATTGTGCATCCACGAATTGTTACTGCGTACATGACGGCGGCCGATCATCAACAGCTCATCGGTGGCTGGCGCCCGCAACGCGGCGAAGCGCGCCAGGTCGGCCAGGATTTCCGGCGGCGCCGCCTGGACTCGTTGATTGGCGGTCTTCAATCGTGGTGTCAGGTTGGGTTTCAGCGCTCCCAGATCAACGCCGTGCGGATGATCGAACAGCGTCGCCAGCGACAATTTATGCTCGGACGCATCGCCATAGGCGCCCATGCGTAATCCCATGTCGATCATCTTCGCCGGCGGCATCGTCGGTTTCAGCTCCTTGCCGGTCTTCGCGGCAAAGGCCTTGGCCAGGCCAACAAAAATCTCCCAGTCATGCAGCGCACCTTCGGGTTTGGCAAGGATCGCCCGGTTGAAACGAGTGACGTTGCGCACCGCAAACAGGTTGAAGGTGGTGTCGTAGTGATCGTTCTCCAGCGCCGAAGTCGACGGCAGGATCAGGTCGGCATAGCGCGTGGTTTCGTTGATGTACAGATCGACACTGACCATGAACTCCAGCCCGTCCAGCGCCTGCTCCAGTTGCCGGCCATTGGGCGTGGACAGGACAGGATTGCCGGCCACGGTGATCAGCGCGCGGATCTGACCTTCGCCTTCGGTGAGCATTTCTTCGGCCAGCGCCGAGACCGGCAACTCGCCGCCGTATTCAGGGCGCCCGGACACGCGGCTCTGCCATTTGTTGAAATGCCCGCCCGAAGTGGACGCCACCAGATCCACCGCAGGCTCGGTGCACAAGGCACCGCCAACGCGGTCGAGATTGCCGGTCACCAGATTGATCAACTGCACGAGCCAATGGCACAGCGTGCCGAAAGCCTGAGTGGAAACCCCCATCCGGCCGTAGCAAACGGCGCTTGGCGCCGCGGCGAAGTCCCGGGCCAATTGACGGATCTGTTCGGCGGGAACCGCGCACAACGGGCTCATGGTTTCAGCGGTGAAACCCGCCACCGCCGCGCGCACTTCGTCCAGACCGTCCACCGGCAGATGGCTGTCCGAGGTCAGCCCCTCGGCGAAAAGAGTATTGAGCACGCCAAACAGCAACGCCGCATCGCCCCCCGGACGCACGAACAGATGCTGATCGGCCAGCGCCGCCGTCTCGCTGCGCCGAGGATCGACCACCACCACTTTGCCGCCCCGGGCCTGAATCGCCTTCAGTCGCTTCTCGACATCCGGCACGGTCATGATGCTGCCGTTGGACGCCAGTGGATTGCCGCCCAGGATCAGCATGAAGTCGGTGTGATCGATATCCGGAATGGGCAGCAGCAAGCCGTGGCCGTACATCAGATAGCTGGTCAAGTGATGGGGCAGTTGATCGACCGATGTCGCTGAATAGCGGTTGCGGGTTTTCAACAGGCCGAGGAAGTAATTGCTGTGGGTCATCAGCCCGTAGTTATGCACGCTGGGGTTGCCCTGATACACCGCAACCGCGTTCTGCCCATGACGCTCCTGAATCGCCGAGAGTTTTTCGGCGACCAGTTCGAACGCTTCGTCCCACTCGATGGGCAGCCATTCGCTGCCGACCCGGCGCATCGGCTGGCGCAGGCGATCCGGGTCGTTCTGGATATCTTGCAGCGCCACGGCCTTGGGGCAGATGTGCCCACGACTGAACGTGTCCAGGGCATCACCCTTGATCGAGGTGATCTGCACCTGGTTGTCGGTTTCGGTGGTTTCGATGGTCAAGCCGCAGATGGCTTCACACAGGTGGCAGGCACGGTGATGGAGAGTCTTGGTCATGGCCAGTCTCTGTCTTGTTCGGGGCAGGCAATCACGCCTGCGGGAACAAAACTATGGCCCGCGACCCGATGCAGCGCCAGCGACGTTCGTCTTGTGAATCGGCGGCCATCAGGCCGGCCGATAGACCCGCGTCAGTTCGCCGGAAGCTGGGGTGGTGCGGCCAGCTGGATTTCCTGGATAGTCTCGATCTGCTCTTGGGCGATGTGGACGCCGGTGAGTTCGCCGATCAGTCGCCAATGCTCGTCGAGCCCGGCGCTGATGGTCGCCATGCGGTCGATCATCTGCCGGCTGGCGGCCTTGACCACGTCGTCTTCACTGCGCATCAGTTCGAAGGACATCGAGGTCATCGAGGCGGTAAGGTGGGTCAATGAGCGTGCCGTGTGGCCCAGCAGTTCCATTAACAGTTGTTCTTTCGATTCCATGCGGAGGCTTCCTGCGTCGCTCATGATTTATTTATAACCCAGCACTTTGCTTTAGCAAATGTTTCAACCCGTGCATCCGACCAAGCGAACCGGTGGCTCACCGGTCGCAAACCGACCAGGGCGATGCCATCCCCGCCGCGCCGGATTGCCAAGCCCGGTGGGGCCAGTGTACAAAGGCCTCGCGGCCCCCTCGAAAACTGACCGGAAATCACAGCGTTCGCGCTGCTGACAACCCGGCGCATTTCTGCAGAAACCGTAGCCTATTGGAAAAACGCGACATTTAGTGTCAATATCGCGCCTTCCCCTATTTCGTCGCCCCCGTGCGGCTTACGCCGCAGGTCTCGCCCGTTGTTCCGATAAACAAGGCTTTGAGCATCTGCGGTCTGTAGCAAAAAGGTAGTCAATGATGAGCGCAAGGCACTTTCTCTCCCTGATGGATTGCACGCCCGAAGAGCTGGTCAGCGTGATCCGTCGAGGCGTTGAGCTCAAGGACCTGCGTAACCGCGGCGTACTGTTCGAGCCTCTGAAAAACCGCGTCCTGGGGATGATCTTCGAGAAGTCCTCGACCCGCACACGCATCTCCTTCGAAGCCGGCATGATCCAGCTCGGCGGTCAGGCGATCTTCCTGTCGCCGCGCGACACCCAGCTGGGCCGTGGCGAGCCGATCGGCGACTGCGCCATCGTCATGTCGAGCATGCTCGATGCGGTGATGATCCGTACCTTTGCCCACAGCACCCTGACCGAATTCGCCGCCAACTCCCGCGTGCCAGTGATCAACGGCCTGTCCGACGACCTGCACCCGTGCCAGTTGCTGGCCGACATGCAGACCTTCCTCGAGCACCGTGGCTCGATCCAGGGCAAGACCGTGGCCTGGATCGGCGACGGCAACAACATGTGCAACAGCTATATAGAAGCGGCGATCCAGTTCGACTTCCAGTTGCGCGTGGCCTGCCCGGAAGGCTATGAGCCAAACCCCGAATTCGTGGCCAAGGCCGGTGACCGCGTGACCATCGTCCGCGACCCGAAAGACGCCGTGCGCGGCGCGCATCTGGTCAGCACCGACGTCTGGACCTCCATGGGCCAGGAAGAGGAAACCGCCAAGCGTCTGAAGTTGTTTGCGCCGTTTCAGGTCAACCGTGCCCTGCTCGACCTGGCCGCCGATGACGTGCTATTCATGCACTGCCTGCCCGCTCACCGCGGTGAGGAAATCAGCCTCGACCTGCTCGATGACCCGCGCTCCGTCGCCTGGGATCAGGCAGAAAACCGTCTCCACGCACAGAAGGCCCTGCTCGAGTTCCTTGTCGAACCGGCATATCACCACGCATGAGTCATGAATTACTGCTGAACCTGCGCAACCTCGCTTGCGGCTATCAAGATCAACGTGTGGTGCAGAACCTCAACCTGCACCTCAACGCCGGCGACATCGGCTGCCTGCTCGGCTCGTCCGGTTGCGGCAAGACCACCACCCTGCGCGCGATTGCCGGTTTCGAACCGGTGCACGAAGGGGAAATCTCTCTCGGCGGTGAGGTGATCTCCAGCGCCGGTTTCACCCTCGCCCCGGAAAAACGCCGGATCGGCATGGTCTTCCAGGACTACGCGCTGTTCCCGCACCTGAGTGTCGCGGACAACATCGCCTTCGGTATCCGCAAGCACCCGAACAAGGAGCGCGTGACCGAAGAGCTGCTGGAACTGGTCAACCTCAAGAACCTCGGCAAACGCTTCCCCCATGAGCTGTCCGGCGGCCAGCAACAACGGGTCGCCCTCGCCCGCGCCCTGGCGCCGGAGCCGCAGCTGTTACTGCTCGACGAGCCGTTCTCCAACCTCGATGGCGAGTTGCGACGCAAGCTCAGCCATGAAGTGCGCGACATCCTCAAGGCCCGTGGCACCAGCGCGATTCTGGTGACTCACGATCAGGAAGAAGCCTTTGCCGTCAGCGATCACGTCGGCGTGTTCAAGGAAGGCCGGCTGGAGCAGTGGGACACGCCCTACAACCTCTACCACGAACCGGCGACACCCTTCGTCGCCAGCTTCATCGGTCAGGGTTACTTCATTCGCGGCCAGCTCGGCAGCCCGGAATCGGTGCAAACCGAACTCGGCGAACTGCGCGGCAACCGCGCCTACACCTGGCCGATCGGTGGCGCGGTGGATGTGCTGCTGCGTCCGGATGACATCGTTTATGCACCGGACAGTGGGTTGAAAGCGCGGATCGTCGGCAAGACATTCCTCGGTGCCTCGACTCTGTATCGCCTGCAACTGCCGACCGGCGCACAGCTGGAATCGATCTTCCCGAGCCACGCCGATCATCAGGTGGGTGCGGATGTCGGGATTCGGGTGGCGGCCGAACACCTGGTGCTGTTCCAGGCCTCCGGCAGCACTGCCGCGCAGATTCCAGCGCTGGAAAGCGGCGTTCGCCGCTATGGCACTGCGCACTGATCGATACAAAAACAATGAGGGAGCCTGATGGCTCCCTTGTTTTTTGCTCTCAACCCAGCATCAACGTACCGCTGGCCACCAGCGTCGCATTCCCGCCGATCTTCACCCGCTCGCCTTCCAGCCGACAGAACAGCTCACCGCCCCGCGCCGAACGCTGGCAGGCGCTCAGGCTCGATTTGCCCAGACGTTTCGACCAGTACGGAATCAGGCTGCAATGGGTCGAACCGGTCACCGGGTCTTCATTGATGCCGATAGCCGGAGCGAAATAGCGCGAGACAAAATCATGCTGATTGCCCGGGGCGGTGACGATCGCGCCCAACCACGGCAATTTGGCGAGGGCGACCATGTCCGGCTGGCAATCGAGCACCGCCTGCTCGGACTCCAGCACCACGAACAGCTCGTTGGAACTCAGAACATCCACTGCCTGAACATTCAATGCCCGCTCGATCTCCACGGTCACGCCTTTTTCCACCGTTTCGATGGCCGGGAAATCCAGCCACAACCTGCCACCTTCGCGGCTGACGCTCAACGGCCCGGACTTGCAGGTGAAGTCCAGACGCTCGGCGCTTTCCTTATAGATCTCGAACAGCACATAGGCGCTGGCCAGCGTTGCATGACCACACAGCGGCACCTCGGTGGTCGGCGTGAACCAGCGGATGTGCCACGCCTGTCCTTCGCGCACCAGAAACGCGGTTTCCGCCAGATTGTGCTCGGCGGCGATCTTCTGCATCAGTTCGTCCGCGAGCCACGCGTCGAGCCGATAAACCATTGCCGGATTGCCACTGAACGGCCGATCACTGAACGCGTCGACCTGATGAAACTCGAGCTGCATAACCTTCTCCCTGTGCAAGTTGAACGAGCATGCAGCGCGGGCCGGATCAGCGCCAGTGACAGTGCCGGCCAATTTTCTTCATACAGACGTCAAGGGCGACCGATGTCGGCAAATTTCGCCTGTGTGTGTTCTGCCAGGGCCGCCGGTGCCAGTTCCACTTCCAGCCCGCGCCGACCGGCGCTGACATAAATCGTCGCAAAAGGCTGGGCCGAGTTATCGATGAAGGTCCGCAGGCGCTTTTTCTGCCCCAGCGGGCTGATGCCACCCAGCAGGTAACCGGTGGAACGTTGCGCGGCGGCCGGGTCGGCCATCTCGACTTTTTTCACGCCGGCGGCGTGGGCAAGCCCCTTGAGGTCGAGACTTCCGACGACCGGCACCACCGCCACCAGCAACTCCCCCTTCTCACTGGCCGCCAGCAGCGTCTTGAACACCTGCGCCGGATCGAGTCCCAGTTTTTCCGCGGCCTCCAGACCATACGACGCGGCCTTCGGGTCATGTTCGTAACTGTGCACGCGATGTTCGGCACGAACTTTTTTCAACAAGTCCAACGCAGGGGTCATGGCAGCTCCGGGCTCGGCAGTGGCAAAAAAACCTGCGGCGGATTTTAGGCCATCGCTGTGCAAAAGGCTCTACCACGGGCCACGTTTCCCGGGGTTTACAGGCCGATAACCACCGCGCAGGCCGGGCGCCCCACAGGATCATTCACATGACTGATAGTTTATTTGTGACTGATGGTTCACTTTCGACCTTTGACAGGTTTGTTTCTTGTCTATATTTTTTCGAATCTGAATAATGTAAGAATTATCGTCATCGCAGCATCCAGCAGTAAACCGGGAACAGGATGGGGATCCTGCCTCGGCGAAAATCGCGCCTTGCCCTGTCGGCAATGCGCCAGACAACAACAAAAACCGAGGTTTTCAATGACAACTGCGTTACAGCAACCTTCGCTCTCGAGCCAGTGCCTGGCCGAGTTTCTGGGTACTGCCCTCCTGATCTTTTTCGGTACGGGTTGTGTCGCCGCGCTCAAGGTCGCGGGCGCCAGCTTCGGTCTGTGGGAAATCAGCATCATCTGGGGCGTCGGCGTGAGCATGGCGATCTACCTCACCGCCGGCGTTTCCGGCGCGCACCTGAACCCTGCCGTCAGTATCGCCCTGAGCATTTTCGCCGACTTCGAAAAGCGCAAACTGCCGTTCTACATCCTGGCCCAGGTCGCCGGCGCCTTCTGCGGCGCGCTGTTGGTTTACACGCTGTACAGCAACCTGTTCTTCGATTTCGAACAGACTCACCATATGGTTCGTGGCACTGAAGCCAGCCTGGAACTGGCGTCGGTGTTCTCCACTTTCCCGAACCCTGCGCTATCGACTGCCCAGGCGTTCCTGGTCGAGGTGATCATCACCGCGATCCTGATGGGCGTGATCATGTCCCTGACCGACGACAACAACGGCCTGCCGAAAGGCCCGCTGGCGCCGCTGCTGATCGGTCTGCTGATTGCCGTGATCGGCAGCTCGATGGGCCCGCTGACCGGTTTCGCGATGAACCCGGCCCGGGACTTCGGTCCGAAACTGATGACTTTCTTCGCCGGCTGGGGTGAAATTTCCTTCACCGGCGCACGTGAAATCCCGTACTTCCTGATTCCGATTTTTGCACCGATTGTCGGTGCCTGCCTCGGCGCTGCCGGGTATCGCGGGCTGATAGCCCGTCACCTGACCGGCGCCACACCTGCTACAAAGGATGCAGAACCGGCCATTGACGGCAAACCAAGAACTTCTTGAAACAGTCGGCGCGGGCTCCTGCCCTTTAGAGCCCGCGCCACGGCCCACTCTCCCTTATTTCGTCCAAGGCAATCGACATGACCGACATTCAGAATAAGAACTACATCATTGCCCTCGATCAGGGTACGACCAGCTCCCGCGCGATCATTTTCGACCGCGACGCGAACGTGGTCTGCACCGCACAACGCGAATTCGCCCAGCATTACCCGCAAGCCGGTTGGGTCGAACATGACCCGATGGAAATCTTCGCCACCCAGAGCGCGGTGATGGTCGAGGCCCTGGCCCAGGCCGGCCTACACCATGACCAGGTCGCCGCCATCGGTATCACCAATCAGCGTGAAACCACCGTGGTCTGGGACAAGACCACCGGCCGCCCGGTGTACAACGCGATCGTCTGGCAGTGCCGCCGCAGCACCGAGATCTGCCAGCAGCTCAAGCGCGACGGTCATGAAGACTACATCCGTGACACCACGGGCCTGGTCACCGACCCGTACTTCTCCGGCACCAAACTGAAGTGGATCCTCGACAACGTCGAAGGCAGCCGTGAACGGGCGCGCAACGGCGAACTGCTGTTCGGCACCGTCGACAGCTGGCTGATCTGGAAATTCACCGGCGGCAAGGTTCACGTCACCGACTACACCAACGCCTCGCGCACCATGCTCTTCAACATCCACACGCTTGAGTGGGACGCGAAGATGCTGGAGATCCTCGACATCCCGCGCGAAATGTTGCCGGAAGTCAAAGCCTCCTCGGAAATCTACGGTCGTACCAAAAGCGGCATCGCCATCGGCGGTATCGCCGGCGACCAGCAGGCTGCGCTGTTCGGTCAGATGTGCGTCGAGCCGGGCCAGGCGAAAAACACTTACGGCACTGGTTGCTTCCTGCTGATGAACACTGGCGACAAAGCAGTGAAATCCCAGCACGGCATGCTCACCACCATCGCCTGCGGCCCGCGCGGCGAAGTGGCTTACGCCCTGGAAGGCGCGGTATTCAACGGCGGCTCCACCGTGCAGTGGCTGCGTGATGAGTTGAAGATCGTCAACGACGCCCACGACACCGAATACTTCGCCAATAAAGTGAAGGACAGCAACGGCGTGTACCTGGTGCCGGCCTTCACCGGTCTCGGCGCACCTTACTGGGACCCGTATGCCCGTGGCGCCCTGTTCGGCCTGACTCGCGGCGTGCGTGTGGATCACATCATCCGCGCTGCGCTGGAGTCGATCGCCTACCAGACCCGCGACGTCCTCGACGCCATGCAGCAGGACTCCGGCGAACGCCTCAAAGCCCTGCGCGTGGACGGCGGTGCGGTGGCGAACAACTTCCTCATGCAGTTCCAGGCCGACATCCTCGGCACCCAGGTCGAGCGTCCGAAAATGCGCGAAACCACGGCGCTCGGCGCAGCTTATCTGGCCGGCCTGGCGTGCGGTTTCTGGGGCAGCCTGGAAGAACTGCGCGGCAAAGCCGTGATCGAGCGCGAGTTCGAACCGAGCCTGGACGAAGTCGAGAAAGAGAAACTGTACAAAGGCTGGAAAAAAGCCGTCAGCCGTACCCGCGATTGGGCGCGTGAGGACGCTGAATAAGCCAACCTGAGTACTCGTATCTGTATGTAACTGGTCGGGAGGAGATTCCTGCGGCATCATGGGCAAATTTTGCACGGCAGCCCAAAGGAAGCCCCATGAATCTGCCTCCCCGTCAGCAGCAAATCCTCGAGCTGGTCCGCGAACGCGGCTATGTGAGCATCGAGGAAATGGCCACGCTGTTCGTTGTTACCCCGCAAACCATCCGCCGCGATATCAATCAGCTGGCGGAAGCCAATCTGCTGCGTCGCTACCACGGCGGCGCCGCCTATGATTCCAGCGTCGAAAACACCGCCTACGCGATGCGCGCCGATCAGATGCGCGATGAAAAGCAACGCATCGGCGAAGCCATTGCCGCGCAGATTCCCGATCACGCCTCATTGTTCATCAACATCGGCACAACGACCGAATCGATCGCCCGCGCCCTGCTCAACCACAGTCATCTGAAGATCATCACCAACAACCTGCACGTCGCTTCGATGCTCAGTGCCAAGGATGATTTCGATGTACTGCTGACCGGCGGCAACGTGCGCCGCGACGGCGGCGTGGTGGGTCAGGCGAGCGTGGACTTCATCAACCAGTTCAAGGTCGACTTTGCGTTGGTGGGTATCAGCGGCATCGACGAAGACGGCAGCCTGCTCGACTTCGATTACCAGGAAGTGCGGGTGTCCCAGGCGATCATCGCCAATGCCCGGCAGGTGATCCTGGCGGCGGACTCCAGCAAGTTCGGACGAAACGCGATGATCCGCCTCGGCCCGATCAGCCTGATCGATTGCCTGGTGACCGACCAACAACCGGTGCCGGCCCTGGCGCAACTGCTGAGCCAGCACAAGATTCGTCTGGAAGTCGTTTAACCCTCTCCCGCCTAACGCCCTCCCGGCGAATTCTCGTTCCCACGCTCTGCGTGGGAATGCCGCCCGGGACGCTCTGCGTCCCATTCAGACGCCGACGCAGAGCGTCAATGTATGCATTCCCACGCAGACGGTTCGACGCCTCGACGTGGGAACGATCAGTGCTCTAACGCGCATTTCATGTTCGAATATTTTCCTTTTTCGGCCCTTCGATGAGTTTTTTCAATCGAAGTCGACTGGCTGCGCGCGTCTTTATGGGCTACCATTTTCGCAAATGAACATTCATGTTCGATTTCCAAGACAGACAATCAAAAGAGCCCGAGGCCTGCCGATGTCCACCTCTACCTTGCGTACGCCCCCTATCTCCGAGATCTACGACATCGCCGTCATTGGCGGCGGGATCAATGGCGTGGGGATCGCAGCGGATGCCGCCGGTCGCGGTCTTTCGGTGTTCCTTTGCGAAAAGGACGATCTGGCCAGCCACACCTCGTCGGCCAGCAGCAAGCTGATCCACGGTGGCCTGCGCTATCTCGAACATTATGAGTTCCGTCTGGTACGTGAAGCCCTGGCCGAACGCGAAGTGCTGTTGGCCAAGGCCCCGCACATCGTCAAGCCGATGCGTTTCGTGCTGCCGCACCGTCCGCACCTGCGCCCGGCGTGGATGATCCGCGCGGGCCTGTTCCTCTATGACCACCTCGGCAAGCGCGAAAAACTGGCTGGTTCGAAAAGCCTGAAGTTCGGCGCCGACAGCGCACTCAAGAGCGAAATCAGCAAAGGCTTCGAATATTCCGACTGCTGGGTCGACGACGCCCGCCTCGTGGTTCTGAATGCCATGGCCGCCCGTGAAAAAGGCGCACACATTCACACCCAGACCCGTTGCGTCAGTGCCCGCCGCGCCAAGGGCCTGTGGCATCTGAATCTGGAACGCGCCGATGGCAGCCTGTTTTCGATCACCGCCAAAGCGCTGGTGAATGCGGCTGGCCCTTGGGTCGCCAAGTTCATCCGCGACGACCTGAAGATGGAGTCGCCGTACGGCATCCGTCTGATCCAGGGCAGCCACATCATCGTGCCGAAACTGTACGAAGGCGATCACGCGCACATCCTGCAAAACGAAGATCAGCGCATCGTTTTCACCATTCCGTACCTGAACAACCTGACCCTGATCGGCACCACCGACCGCGAGTACACCGGCGACCCGGCCAAAGTGGCGATCACCGACGGCGAGACCGATTACCTGCTCAAAGTGGTCAACGCCCACTTCAAGAAGCAGATCAGCCGTGACGACATCCTGCACACCTACTCGGGCGTGCGCCCGCTGTGCAACGACGAGTCCGACAATCCTTCGGCCGTGACTCGCGACTACACCCTGGCGCTGTCCGGCAGCACCGAAGAAGCGCCGCTGCTGTCCGTGTTCGGCGGCAAGCTGACCACCTACCGCAAGCTCGCCGAGTCGGCGATGGCGCAGCTGATGCCGTACTTCACCCAGATGCGCCCGAGCTGGACGGCCACCGCCACCCTGCCCGGCGGCGAGGACATGACCACGCCACAGACCTTGAGCGCGCTGATCCGCGACAAGTTCGACTGGGTACCGACCGAAATCGCCCGCCGCTGGGCCACCACCTACGGCAGCCGCACCTGGCGCATGCTCGAAGGCGTCGACACCCTGGCCGACATGGGCGAACACATCGGCGGCGGGCTCTACACCCGTGAAGTCGATTACCTGTGCAGCGAGGAGTGGGCCACCACCGCACATGACATTCTGTGGCGCCGCAGCAAACTGGGCCTGTTCACCACGGCGGCCGAACAGGAACGACTGGCCACGTACCTGAACAAGGTCGAGCAGAACCGCAGCAAGATCGAAGCGGCCTGATCCGTTCGTCATTGAACAAAAAGCCCCTGAATCGAAAGATTCAGGGGCTTTTTGCAGTCAGGCTGAAACAAGGCGCGCCGAGACGTTCGGTTTTCCGAACGCGACTTGACGGTCAATTCGGTTAACCGGATCAGATCCACGAAAAACCGCCATCACAAAACTTTAATATCCATATAAATCAATTGATTAGCCTGTAGCGACTGGTCTGGCACGACTCATGCTCTACACTCCTTCGACGAATGCCCGTTGCGCCAACACAACAGGAGCCGTCAGGCATTCGAAGTACAAAGGGCCCGCTCAACCGGCTCCATAAAAAAAACAATGTCGAGGAAAATTTGATGCGCATCGTTCCCCATATCCTGGGCGCAGCCATTGCTGCCGCTCTGATCAGCACACCAGTTTTCGCTGCCGAACTCACCGGCACCCTTAAGAAGATCAAAGAGTCCGGCGTCATCACCCTGGGCCACCGTGACGCCTCCATTCCTTTCTCCTACATCGCTGATGCTACCGGCAAGCCGGTCGGCTACTCCCACGATATCCAGCTGGCCATCGTCGAAGCGATCAAGAAAGACCTGGACCTGCCAAACCTGCAGGTCAAATACAACCTCGTGACCTCGCAAACCCGTATCCCGCTGGTGCAGAACGGCACCGTGGACGTCGAGTGCGGCTCCACCACCAACAACGTCGAGCGTCAGCAACAGGTCGACTTCTCCGTCGGCATCTTCGAAATCGGTACCCGTCTGCTGTCCAAGGCTGACTCCAAGTACAAGGATTTCGACGATCTGAAAGGCAAGAACGTCGTGACCACCGCCGGCACCACGTCCGAGCGCATCCTCAAGGCGATGAACGCCGACAAGCAGATGGGCATGAACGTGATCTCCGCCAAGGACCACGGTGAATCCTTCCAGATGCTGGAATCGGGTCGTGCCGTGGCGTTCATGATGGACGACGCTCTGCTGGCCGGCGAACGAGCCAAAGCGAAGAAAGCCGATGACTGGGCCGTAACCGGCACTCCACAGTCGTACGAAATCTACGGCTGCATGATGCGCAAGGGCGACGAGCCGTTCAAAAAGGCTGTGGATGACGCCATCGTTGCCGTCTACAAGTCGGGCGAGATCAACAAGATCTACGACAAGTGGTTCATGCAGCCGATTCCGCCAAAAGGCCTGAACCTGAACTTCCCGATGAGCGACGAGCTCAAGGCCCTGATCGCCAATCCGACCGACAAAGCGGCTGACGACAAGAAATCCTGATTTCTGACTAACCTTATCCCCTGAAAAGGCGCCTGCCTTTTCAGGGGATGGTCACTCCCTGCTGGCATTTTCTGGAAACACTCGAACCGGTGGCTGTCGAGCCGATCGCGTGTGCCCGGTTTTCGAATCGGGCGGGAATGGAACTTCCCCAGGCGGGCACTTGTACATCGATCGAATCAAGGGGAGACCCTAATGAATTACAACTGGGACTGGGGCGTGTTCTTCAAGTCCACCGGCGTGGGCAGCGAGACCTATCTCGACTGGTTCATTTCCGGTCTGGGCTGGACCATCGCCATCGCCATCGTGGCCTGGATCATCGCCCTGCTGCTCGGCTCGCTGCTGGGCATCATGCGCACCGTGCCGAACCGCATCGTGTCGGGCATCGCGACCTGCTACGTCGAACTGTTCCGTAACGTGCCGCTGCTGGTTCAACTGTTCATCTGGTACTTCCTGGTACCCGACCTGCTGCCGCCGGATCTGCAGGAGTGGTACAAGCAGGACCTGAACCCGACCACCTCGGCCTACCTGAGCGTTGTCGTGTGCCTGGGCCTGTTCACTGCCGCCCGGGTCTGCGAACAGGTTCGCACCGGTATCCAGGCGCTGCCTCGGGGCCAGGAATCCGCCGCCCGCGCCATGGGTTTCAAGCTGCCGCAGATCTACTGGAACGTGCTGCTGCCCCAGGCCTACCGGATCATCATTCCGCCGCTCACCTCGGAATTCCTGAACGTGTTCAAGAACTCCTCCGTGGCGTCCTTGATCGGTCTGATGGAGCTGCTGGCGCAAACCAAACAGACCGCCGAATTCTCGGCCAACCTGTTTGAAGCCTTCACCCTGGCGACCCTGATCTACTTCACCCTCAACATGAGCCTGATGCTGCTGATGCGCATGGTCGAGAAGAAAGTCGCCGTGCCCGGCCTGATCTCCGTGGGGGGTAAATAATGGAATTCGATTTCAGTGGCATCGTTCCGGCCATTCCCGGCCTGTGGAACGGCATGCTGATGACCCTCAAGCTGATGGCGCTGGGCGTGGTCGGCGGGATCATCCTCGGCACCATCCTCGCGCTGATGCGTCTGTCCCACAGCAAACTGCTGTCGAACATCGCCGGCGCGTACGTCAACTATTTCCGTTCGATCCCGCTGCTGCTGGTGATCACCTGGTTCTACCTGGCAGTGCCGTTCGTGCTGCGCTGGATCACCGGCGAAGACACCCCGATCGGCGCGTTCACCTCGTGCATCGTGGCCTTCATGATGTTCGAAGCGGCCTACTTCTGCGAAATCGTCCGCGCTGGCGTGCAGTCGATTCCCAAAGGCCAGATGGGCGCCGCGCAGGCACTGGGCATGACCTACGGCCAGATGATGCGCCTGATCATCCTGCCCCAGGCGTTTCGCAAGATGACCCCGCTGCTGCTGCAGCAGAGCATCATCCTGTTCCAGGACACCTCGCTGGTCTACACCGTGG
Organism: Pseudomonas sp. PHC1; assembly: GCF_046487845.1. NCBI lineage: Bacteria > Pseudomonadati > Pseudomonadota > Gammaproteobacteria > Pseudomonadales > Pseudomonadaceae > Pseudomonas > Pseudomonas sp. PHC1. The sequence goes on along the minus strand of NZ_JBJXHJ010000001.1, from coordinate 184,330 downwards.
GCCTGGTGGACTTCCTCAACGCCTCGCGCGCCAGTGGCGACATCATTGGCCGCTCGAATGAGTTCCTGATCTTCGCAGGTCTCGTGTACTTCACCATCAGCTTTGCCGCCTCGGTGCTGGTCAAGCGTCTGCAAAAAAGGTTCGCCGTATGATCTCTATCAAGAACATCAACAAGTGGTATGGGGACTTCCAGGTGCTGACCGATTGCAGCACCGAGGTCAAAAAGGGTGAAGTGATCGTGGTCTGCGGTCCGTCCGGTTCGGGCAAGTCGACCCTGATCAAGTGCGTCAACGCACTGGAACCGTTCCAGAAGGGCGACATCGTGGTCGACGGCACGTCGATTGCCGATCCGAAGACCAACCTGCCGAAACTGCGTTCGCGCGTCGGCATGGTGTTCCAGCATTTCGAACTGTTCCCGCACCTGACCATCACCGAAAACCTGACCATCGCGCAGATCAAGGTGCTGGGCCGCAGCAAGGAAGAGGCGACCCAAAAGGGCCTGCAACTGCTCGAGCGCGTCGGCCTGTCGGCTCACGCCCACAAGCATCCGGGTCAACTGTCCGGCGGTCAGCAACAGCGTGTGGCGATCGCCCGTGCGCTGGCGATGGACCCGATCGTCATGCTGTTCGACGAACCGACCTCGGCGCTGGATCCGGAAATGGTCAACGAAGTGCTCGACGTGATGGTGCAACTGGCCCAAGAAGGCATGACCATGATGTGCGTGACCCACGAAATGGGCTTCGCCCGCAAAGTGGCCGACCGGGTGATCTTCATGGACGCCGGCAAGATCATCGAAGACTGCAAGAAGGAAGAGTTTTTCGGCGCCATCAGCCAACGCTCCGAACGCGCGCAGCATTTCCTCGAGAAAATCCTGCAGCACTAAAAACGGCTGCATTCCCCGACACCTGCTGTCGGGGAATGCAGGTGGTTGACCCAAGGCATCTGTGATGAAATGCGACCCCACTCTCTATCGCGCCACGCCGCCATCACTTGCCGTGAAACCCCGTCTGATCCGCCACCTGTTCCTGCCGCCGCTGGTCATCGCCCTGATGATCGGACTGGGTTACATCGGCTTCTGGACCAGTGAACATTTCGGCATCCGCAGCCTCGGCGAAAACGGCCAGCGCCAGCTGGAACTGCACGCTCGCGCGGTCGAAAGCGAAATCAGCAAATACACCTACCTGCCCAGCCTGCTGGAACTCGAATCGAGCGTTTCGCAGTTGCTGGACGACCCGACCCCGGAATACCGGCAAACGGTCAACGAATACCTGGAAGGCCTGAACCGGCGCAGCCGCAGTCGGGCCATCTATGTCATGGATACCACCGGCCGGGTCATGGCCACCAGCAACTGGCGGGACGTCGACAGCTACCTCGGTGAAGACCTGTCGTTCCGCGCCTACTTCCAGAACGCCATCCGCGGTCAGCCCGGACGCTTCTACGGGATCGGCAGCACCAACGGCGAGCCCGGTTATTACCTGGCCCACGGTCTCGAAGAACACGGCAAGATCATCGGAGTGGCGGTGGTCAAGGTACGCCTGGAAGCCATGGAAGAACGCTGGCAGCGGGCGCGCCTCGAAGCGTTCGTCAGTGATGAAAACGGCATCATTATTCTGTCCAGCGATCCGGCCAGACGTCTTAAATCGGTCGTACCGCTGAGCGACGAGACCAAGGAAAAACTCGCCCGCGGCCTGCAGTACTACTGGTTCCCGCTGAACGAGCTGCAACCGCTGGCCCGGGAAACCCTGTCCGAAGGCGTGGAAAAACTCACCTTTCCGGCCAACAGCGAAGTGCCGAGCCAACAGGGTGGCGATGAGGAAAACATCAGCTACCTGGCGCAAACCCGGCCGTTGAGCGATACCCCCTGGAATTTCACCCTGCTCACGCCGCTGCAGGATCTGCGGCGCGAGGCGATCAATCAGGGAATTTTGGTGGCCGTGGCGTTTGCCTTGGTGGCGTTTCTCCTGATCGCCTGGAACGAGCGGCGCAAGGTCATCGCCACCCGCCTCGCCGCCCGCGAAGCCTTGCAGGAAGCCAACAATCAGCTGGAGCGTCGGATTACCGAACGCACCGCCGACCTGCGCGCCAGCAATGACCGGCTCAAGAGCCAGATCCGCGAACGGCGTCAGGCCGAAGAAACCTTGCGCCGTGCCCAGGACGAACTGGTGCAGGCCGGCAAACTCGCGGCGATCGGCCAGATGTCGACCAGCATCGCCCACGAACTGAACCAGCCGCTGGCGGCGATGCGCACGCTGTCGGGCAACACCATCCGTTTCCTTGAGCGTGGCCAGCTCGATGTCGCCAGCACCAACCTCAAGACCATCAACGACCTGATCGATCGCATGGGCCGGATCACCGCCAGCCTGCGCTCCTTTGCCCGGCGCGGCGACGACAAGGGCCGCGCCAGCCTCGGTAAAGCAGTGGACGCCGCCCTGCAAGTGCTTGGCGCCCGTGTGGAAAATGCCGCCCTGAAAGTGCATCGCCAGTTCAACGATGAGCAGGTGCAGATCGACCAGACGCGCCTGGAACAGATTCTGGTCAACCTGATCGGCAACGCGCTCGACGCCATGCAGGCGCAACCGCTGCCGGAACTGTGGCTGGAAGGCGAAGAATTCAACGGCAAATATCGCCTGCGGGTGCGCGACAACGGTCACGGCATCGATGCCGAAGCGCGCAAGCACCTGTTCGAACCATTCTTCACCACCAAACCCGGCGAACAGGGACTGGGCCTCGGTCTGACCCTGTCGGCCAGCCTGGCCGCCGCCACCGGTGGGCATCTGGGTGTCGAACACCCGGCCAGCGGTGGTACCACGTTTGTCCTCAGTTTACCGTTGGTAAGCCCTACTCCTGCCGAGCCAATATGAACAACGACCTCAGTGTATTGATCGTCGAAGACGACCCCCATGTCCTGCTCGGCTGCCAGCAGGCGCTGACCCTCGAAGACATCCCCTGCATCGGCGTCGGCAGTGCCGAGGAGGCGCTGGAGCAGGTCGGTGACAACTTCGCCGGGATCGTCATCAGCGACATTCGCCTGCCGGGCATCGACGGCCTGGAACTGCTGACCCGGCTCAAGGCCCGGGATCGCAGCCTGCCGGTGGTGCTGATCACCGGCCACGGCGATATCTCCATGGCGGTCGGCGCGATGCAGAAAGGCGCCTACGACTTCATGGAAAAACCGTTCTCCCCCGAGCGCCTGGTCGATGTGGCCAGGCGCGCGCTGGAGCAACGCAGCCTCAATCGCGAAGTCTCCTCCCTGCGCCGGCAACTGGCCGAACGTGATTCACTGGAAGGACGGATCATCGGGCGTTCGCCGGCCATGCAGAACCTGCGTGAGCTGATCGCCAACGTCGCCGACACCTCGGCCAACGTGTTGATCGAAGGCGAAACCGGTACCGGCAAGGAACTGGTCGCCCGTTGCCTGCACGATTTCAGCCGCCGTCACACCAAACAGTTCGTTGCGCTGAACTGTGGCGGGCTGCCGGAAAACCTGTTCGAAAGCGAAATCTTCGGCCACGAAGCCAACGCCTTCACCGGCGCCGGCAAACGGCGGATCGGCAAGATCGAACACGCCGACGGCGGCACGCTGTTCCTCGACGAAGTGGAAAGCATGCCGCTGCCGTTGCAGATCAAACTGCTGCGGGTGTTGCAGGAGCGCACCCTCGAACGCCTCGGCTCGAACCAGAGCGTGGCGGTGGATTGCCGGGTGATTGCGGCCACCAAGTCCGACCTCGACGAGTCGAGCAAGGCCGGGGAATTTCGCAGCGACTTGTACTACCGCCTCAACGTGGTGACGCTGGAACTGCCGCCGTTGCGCGAGCGCCGCGAAGACATTCTGCAACTGTTCGAACACTTCACCCAGCAATCGGCCCTGCGCTTCGACCGGGCGCTGCCGGAACTGGACAATCAGACCCTGTCGAGCCTGATGAGCCACGACTGGCCAGGCAACGTGCGCGAACTGCGTAACGTCGCCGAGCGCTTTGCCCTCGGCCTGCCAGCGTTCAAGAAAACCGGCGCGGGTAGCGCAGGTCAAGGCCTGGCGTTCGCCGAAGCGGTGGAAGCGTTCGAACGCAACCTACTCAGCGACGCCCTGCAGCGCAGCGGCGGCAACCTGACCCAGGCAAGCCTGGAATTGGGGATGGCCAAGACCACACTGTTCGACAAAGTGAAAAAATACGGCCTGAGCCATTAAGCGAGAACGAAGTGGATCTGATCTTCAAGGCAATGCTCGGTGCGGCAGTAGTGGTGGTCCTCGCCATGCTGGCCAAGACCAAAAACTACTACATCGCAGGCCTGGTGCCGCTGTTCCCGACCTTCGCCCTGATCGCTCACTACATCGTCGGCAAGGGCCGCTCGATCGACGACCTGAAGACCACCATCGTCTTCGGTATGTGGTCGATCATTCCGTACTTCGTCTACCTGGCGACGCTGTACGTGATGGTCGACCGCATGCGCCTCGAAGCTTCGCTGGCGATCGCGGCGGTGGCATGGCTGATCGCGGCGACGGTGCTGGTGTCGGTGTGGGTGCGGCTGCACGCCTGAGTCAGAGCAGGTTGCGTTCTGCCACCGGTTCGATCTGCGCCCAGTGCGACGTGTCTTCGCGATGCTCGCGCAGATACGGCAACACCGCCGCCAGCAACGGTTCCTTGAACGCTTCCTGAAAGCGGTGCGCCAGCCCCGGAATCAACCGCAGCTGACTGCCACGAATGTGCGCCGCCAGGTGCACGCCGTGCATCACCGGCAGCAACGGATCGGCGGTGCCATGCACCACCAGCGTCGGCACCCGCAACTGGTTGAGCAACGCCACCCGGCTCGGCTCGGCGAGGATCGCCATGATCTGGCGCTTCACGCCTTCGGGATTGAACGCCCGGTCGTAGGACAGCGCCGCCTGATGCAGCAAGGCCTGCCGATCATCAGTGACTGACGGGCTGCCCAGCGCCGCCAGCAGATCGGCCTGTTGCTCCAGCGCAGTCTCGCGATTGGGAGCGCCACGCCGTGACAACAACTGCACCAGCGCCGCGCTCGGCGCCGGCAACCCTTCGGCGCCGGAGCTGGTCATGATCAGCGTCAGGCTTTCGACCCGTTGCGGCGCCATGGCCGCCATGTGCTGGGCGATCATCCCGCCCATGCTCGCGCCGAGCACGTGGAATTGTTCGATGTGCAAGGCGTCCATCAGGCCCAGCGCATCGTCGGCCATGTCGGTCAGGCTGTAAGGCGCCGCCACCGGCAGGCCGAGTTTGTAGCGCAGCACTTCAAAGGTCAGGTTGGCGTCAGCCGGCGTCTGGCGCCAGGTCGACAGACCGACATCGCGGTTGTCATAACGGATCACCCGAAAGCCCTGCCGACACAGCGCGACCACCACTTCATCCGGCCAGTGGATCAACTGCCCGCCCAACCCCATCACCAGCAACAGCGCCGGATCCGACGCACGGCCGATGCTCTGGTACGCCAGGCTCACCTGCTCCAGATCGACCCGTTCGGTCGGTACATTGACGTCGCAACGCGACGCCGCGTAGGACGCCGGAACGAAAAAAACCGCGGTCAACAACGCCGCGATTGCAAAGAATCCCTTGAACATGAAAAACACCGAAACGCAGAACCCCAGTAGAGCGCGAGTCTGATGAAGTTTGTTCAAGCGCGCTGCCACAGTTCGATGACAGTTTGATGAAGAGTGCCGAGCGGTCGAATCGGCGAGAGTCCAGCAAGTGCCTGTGCCACCTGCCGCTTGTCGGGACTGTCAGATCTGACAGTCGTTAAAAAACTGCCTTTGACACAGCATGAATTCTCGGCCGACAGGCGGCCATCAATGCATCAGGGAGGCAATATGAGCGCGAATCTCATTACCAACGGGGATTTCGAGTCGGGCAGTTTTACCCCATGGATCGCACAGGCTCTTCAGGGCAAAGCCGACGTGGTCAATCACAACCGCAGCTTCCAGGCGCAACTGCAGCCTGGAGTGGATAACGGCATCTTGCTCTATACCCAGTTCGAAGCCCCCTCCGGGCCTTTTACCCTGAGTTTCAGTGCATCCGCCCCCACTGCCCAGTACTACCTGCCTCCATTTGATTACGTTACTCACCCGTTCCTGGTTTATTTCATTTCGGGCTTCGACGCAGGCGGTCAATTGATTCAGACGGACTTTGGCCTGGCGCCGCTGCAACCCACGGATACAGTCTTTAAATACAGCGGCAATATGCCGGCTGACGTAAAGAGGGTCGAAGTTCGATTCTCGGGCCCCTCCGATCCTGACAAGAACAAGGGTCCGCTTTACATCGATACTGTGAATTACACATCGGGGCAGGCTCTTTCCAAACGCTGGAGCTGAACGCAAAAAAACCGCTGAATACATAACCTCAGCGGTTTTTCGGCGTTTGTCGGTTTCGGCGTATTACGCCAACTGACTGCGCAACTGGCGCGCCGCCGCGACCATGTTCACCAGTGCCGCTTCGGTCTCGGGCCAGGCGCGGGTTTTCAGGCCGCAATCGGGGTTGACCCACAGACGCTGCGCCGGAATGCGCTTCACGGCTTTGCTCATCAGTTTGACCATCTCGGCGGTGTCCGGCACACGCGGCGAGTGGATGTCATAGACGCCCGGGCCGATGTCGTTCGGGTAGTCGAACGCTTCGAAGGCCTCCAGCAATTCCATGTCCGAACGCGAGGTTTCGATGGTGATCACGTCAGCATCCATGTCGGCGATCGCCTTGATCACATCGTTGAATTCGCTGTAGCACATGTGGGTGTGGATCTGGGTTTCATCCTTCACGCCCGAGGCTGTCAGGCGAAACGCTTCCACCGCCCAGTCGAGGTATTCCTGCCACTGTGCACGGCGCAGCGGCAGGCCCTCGCGGAACGCGGCTTCGTCGATTTGGACGATTTTGATCCCGGCGTTTTCCAGGTCCACTACTTCGTCCCGCAGGGCCAGCGCCAGTTGTTGCGCCTGGACTTTGCGCGACACGTCTTCGCGCGGGAACGACCACATCAGCATGGTCACGGGACCTGTCAGCATGCCTTTCACGACCTTGTCGGTGAGGCTCTGGGCGTAAGTGATCCAGTCCACGGTCATGGCATCCGGACGACTCAGGTCACCGTAGATCACCGCCGGTTTGACACAACGGGAACCGTAGCTCTGGACCCAGCCGAAGCGGGTGAACAGGTAACCGTCGAGCTGTTCGGCGAAGTATTCGACCATGTCATTGCGCTCGGCTTCACCGTGCACCAGTACATCGAGGCCCAGGCGCTCCTGCACCTGCACCGCGTGGCGGATTTCACTGCGCATGGCATCGTGATAATCGTTGGCCGACAGCTTGCCCTGCTTGAATGCCTGACGGGCCAGACGAATCGAACCGGTCTGTGGGAACGAACCGATGGTGGTGGTGGGGAACGCAGGCAATTTCAGACGCGCCTGCTGCGCGGCGATACGTTTGGCGAACGGCGAATGACGCTGGCTGTCGCTGGCGTTGATTGCCTCGATTCGCGCCTGCACTGCGGCGTTGTGAATACGCGGCGAACGCACGCGGCTTTCTTGAATCGCGCGGCTTTCAGCCAGAGCGGTTTGCACGTTCGGCGCTTGCGGATCGTTCAGCGCATCACGCAACACCGAGATCTCGCTGCATTTCTGTACGGCGAATGCCAGCCAGCTTTTCAGTTCCGGATCGAGCTTGTCTTCGCGCTCGACATCCACCGGGCTGTGCAGCAACGAGCAGGAACTGCTGACCCACAGGTTGTCGCCAAAGCGCTCCTGCGCCGGCTGAAGTTGCGCCAGCGCCTGCTCCAGTTCGCAGCGCCAGACGTTGCGTCCGTTGACCAGGCCCACCGACAGAATCTTGTAGGTCGGCAGGCGATCGAGCACCTGGCCGAGTTGCTCCGGCGCACGCACCGCGTCAATGTGCAGACCTTGCACCGGCAAGCCGACAGCCAGGCCAAGGTTGTCCTGCAGACCGCTGAAATAGGTCGCCACCAGTTTCTTCAGCGGCGAATACTGAAGGATGTGATAGGCGCGTTCGAAGGCGCTTTTCCAATCCTGCGGCAGATCCAGCGTGAGGATCGGTTCGTCGATCTGCACCCATTCCACGCCCTGTGCGGCGAGGCGACCGAGGATTTCGTTGTACACCGGCAGCAGGCGCTCGAGCAGATCGAGCTTGTCGAAGCCGTTGCCTTTGGCCTTGCCCAGCCACAGGTAAGTCAGCGGGCCGATGATCACCGGTTTGACGCTGTGACCGAGGGCTTTGGCTTCTTCGACCTCATCGAACAACTGTTCCCAGCTCAGCTTGAACTGTTGGTCGGCGCTGAATTCCGGGACCAGGTAGTGGTAGTTGGTGTCGAACCACTTGGTCAGCTCTTGGGCGTATTGAGTCTTGCCGTGCTCACCGCCGCAGCAGGAAGACGTCGCGCCACGGGCCATGGCAAACAGCGTGTCGAGGGTCGGCAGGCCGCGCGCGTCACGCACAGCGTCGAAACGCTCGGGGATCACACCGAAGGTCAGCGAGTGGGTCAGCACCTGGTCGTACCAGGCGAAGTCGCCGACCGGCAGCAGGTCGATGCCGGCGTCCTTCTGCAATTGCCAGTGCCTGGCGCGCAGCTCGCGGCCGACCTGATTAAGGGCAGTCTGATCGAGATCGCCTTTCCAGTAGGCTTCGAGGGCTTTTTTCAGTTCGCGGTCGGCGCCGATGCGCGGGAAACCCAGGGTGTGTGCCACGGCCATGTCGAGTGTGCTCCATTGCGTAAAAGATGGCGCCATTGTCGACAGCCAGGTCAACATGAGACAAACTCAACCTTTTCGTGTTGATCACAAATTTTCCTCATGGAGCCTGCGGTGCTTGAGATCCGTCACCTGAAAACCCTGCATGCCCTGCGCGAAGCCGACAGCCTGGTCGATGCGGCCGACCGCCTGCACCTGACCCAGTCCGCACTGTCCCACCAGTTCAAGGAGCTTGAAGAGCGCATGGGCATGCCGTTGTTCGTGCGCAAGACCAAGCCGGTGCGTTTCACCAGCGCCGGTCTGCGCCTGCTGCAACTGGCCGACGCGACCCTGCCGCTGCTGCGCGCCGCTGAACGCGACATCGGGCGTCTGGCCGGTGGCACCGCCGGGCGTCTGCACATGGCGATCGAATGCCACAGCTGCTTCCAGTGGCTGATGCCGACCATCGACCAGTTCCGCGATGCGTGGCCGGAAGTCGAACTCGACCTCGCTTCGGGTTTCTCCTTCGCCCCGTTACCGGCCCTGGCAAGGGGTGATCTGGATCTGGTGGTGACGTCCGACCCGCTGGAAATCGCCGGTATCACCTACGTGCCATTGTTCACCTACGAAGCCATGCTCGCGGTCGCCAACCAGCATGTATTGGCGAGCAAACCGTACATCGTCCCCGAAGACCTGCTGACCGAAACCCTGATCACCTACCCGGTGGAACGTGACCGCCTCGATATTTTCACCCGCTTCCTCGAACCGGCCGACATCGAACCGGCGCAGGTGCGCACATCAGAGCTGACGGTGATGATGATGCAGTTGGTGGCCAGCGGCCGTGGTGTGTGCGGCATGCCGCACTGGGCGCTGCATGAATACAGCTCAAGGGGTTACGTGAAGGCCAAACGGCTGGGCGAGAAAGGTCTGTTCGCGACGCTGTACGCGGCGATCCGCGCCGACATGCTGGACGCGCCATACATGCGCGACTTCCTGCTGACAGCCAAGGACACTTCGTTCTCGACCCTGGATGGGGTCAGCGCGGTTCGTTGAGGCTGGCGGTTGGCACGAACGGCGCGCACCACATGTGGATCTTGTCGAAGTAGTCCTCGCCGACCCGCACCGCCATCGGCTCGAGGCCGAACTGGATGAAGCCGCAGCGCTGGTACAGATGAAACGCCGCGTCATTACCGGCGGTGACGGTCAATTGAATGACTTTCAGCGCCGGATGCTGCTGCGCTTCACCCAATACCGCCTCCATCAATTTCAGGCCCAACCCGCACTGACGAAACTCGGCCGACACATACAGGCCGAACACCGTCGCCTTGTGCCGGGCCTTCTCCCGAGGCTCGAACGCCAGACCAACGATGCCCGCCAGCCGGCCGTCCTCGAACGCGCCGAACACCGCGTCGAGCTTGCTGGTCAGGCGTGACTCCCACCAACTCAGTGGCATCACCGCGCGCTCGCGCACGCTGGAGGTGAACGCCTGCGGATGCCGGTCATAGGCTTCCAGCATCAATTCGCGATAGGCCAGCGCATGACTGGCGTCCAGCCGCTCGATCCACATGTCAGGCTGCCTTGCGTTGCTCAAGCATCAGCCGCACGGCCAGACCGCCCAGCACAAAACCCATGAAGTAACGCTGCGCCGCCAGCCAGGTCGGGTGGTTGACGAACCACGATGCGATGCCCGCCGCAAACAGCGCGATCAACAGGTTGACGCTGAAACTGACGCTGATCTGGGTCAGGCCGAGGAGGATGCTCTGGGTGAACACCGAGCCGTGTTCCGGGGTGATGAACTGCGGAAATACCGAGAGGTAGAACACCGCGATTTTCGGGTTCAAGGCACTGGTGAGAAAGCCCATGGTGACCAGTTTGCGCGAAGAATCCGCCGGCAATTGCTGCGCCTCGAACGGCGAGCGGGCGCCCGGCTTCAGCGCCTGCCAGGCCAGCCACAGCAGGTACAGCGCACCGGCCCACTTCAACACTTCATAGGCCATCGGCACCGCGAGAAACACCGCGGTCAAACCGGCGGCCGCCGCAAACAGGTGGACGAAGAACCCCATCACCACGCCGAGCAGCGAGGTCACCCCGGCCCGGCGACCCTGACAGATCGACCGCGAGATCAGGTAGATCATGTTCGGCCCCGGCGTCAGTACCATCAGCAGGGCGGCGGCGGCAAAAATCAGCAGGTCTTGAAGCGGGATCATGACGAAGTCCTTTGCACGAATGATCAGGCGATCGCGGTCAGCGAGGCTCGATAAAACGGCAGGATCAGGTCACGTGTCAATGGGGCGAGAACCACATCGCCGTCGGTGGCCGGGTCGATCCAGATCACCTCTTCGATCTCGGCGGCTGGAGACACCCTGGCGTCGATGGTCAGTTGAAAGATCTCGGCCTGCACGACGAATCCCGGCTCGTTGGCGGCGGGTGCCGAGAACTGACCGAGAAAGCTCGCCTGCGTCGGATCGATCACCAGCCCCAGCTCTTCTTCCAACTCACGGGCCAGCGCATGCACCGGCAGCTCGCGGGCTTCGATCTTGCCGCCCGGTTGCATGAACGCCGTGGTGTTGCGCTTGCGCACCAGCAGGGTCTGGCCGTCGGAGTTGAGCAGCAGCGCGGCAGCGATACGAATGATGCGAGGGGAAACTGCAGAAACGGAGGTCATGGGTCAGCCATCGGCCTTGGGAAAAACCGCAAGGATCCCACGCTGGCCGCGCCAGCGTCATCACCCTTGGGCCAGAAGCACACTCTCCCCCTCCTCCGGCACTTTCACGAACACCTTGTATTTAGCGCCCTCCATGGCTTCGAAACTGATCAATTTGTCCACCAGCAAAGCACTCAGCACCTTGCCGGCATTGAGCAGCAACATGCCGTTGTCGGCGTTGAGATTGCGCGCCAGGATCATCCCCGCTGCCAGCTCCCGGGTGCCCATGACCTTGACGTCCGGATCGGCCAGGGTGATGTCGCTGACCATTGCGCAGACCTTGATGAAATCCTCGATCAGCTCGGGATCGTAGAGTTTGCCCGCGTACTGGCGCAGGTACAGCAGCGCTTCATCGCTGTTCATTTGCCGCTCGAGAATCAGCCCGCGCTGCAACTCGACGAAATCCACCGCCAGTTTCAACAGCCGCGAACCCAAGGGAATGGCTTCGCCCTTGAGCCGGTCGGGAAAACCGCTGCCATCCCAGTGTTCCTGATGATGCAGGATCAGTCGCGCTGCATCCTTCATCGGGTCCAGAGTCATCAACAGCGATTCGCTCTGTTTCGGATACGCCCGGTAGCGATCGCGGTCAGTGCTGTGCAGCAAGTCCGAAGGCGTGATCATCATGCTGTCGGTCCAGCTCAGCTTGCCGATGTTATAGAGCGCGGCGGCCATGGTCAGATCGCGGCTGGTGGCTTCGTCAAACCGATGTTCGCGGCAATAGCAGCGCACCAGTTCGATGATCTGCCGGTTGGTCTGCTTGGTCGGCGGCAGGCGCAGGTTGGCCAGCAACGAGAACATTTCGGTGCCTGTCAGAAAACTGCGCTTGAGCTCCTCGTAGGCCAGATCGAGCATGTCGGCGGTCTGCTGCAGCTCGGCGGTGCGGGCGGCGACGCGCTTTTCCAGGGTGCCGTTGAGCACCTTCAACTGATCGTTTTGCACCCGGGTCAGTTGTTCCAGCCGCTCGCGCTCACGCACCAGATGCTGATGCGCCAGCGCTTGACGCAAGGTCAGGAGCATTTCCTCGTCGTTCCAGGGTTTGCTGATGTAGCGCTCGATCTGGCCCTCGTTGATGGCCTTGATGATCGCCGAAGGTTCGGCGTACCCGGTGAGCATGATCCGCGCCGTCGCAGGGTACAGCTCATGAACGCGAGCCAGCAGCGTGGCACCATCCATATTGGGCATGCGCGCATCGCTCATCACCAGATTCACCGGTTGCTGCTTGAGGATTTCCAGAGCCTGGGCACCGCTGGTGGCCAGCAACACATCATAAGGCTGGCCACGCAGCAGACGGCGCAGGCTGTTGAGGATCGGCTCCTCGTCATCGACCAGCAATACCTTGGGTCGCAACGATGAATTCGGGGCGGTTTGCTCTTCCATGGCGATGCCTCACGGTTAACGCTAGACGTGGCAGGCGCCCCGACAGACCTCCCCGCTTGCCTGCGCCTGAATCAAAGGCTAGATGATTTTCGCCGGGGCCGTGTAAATCCTCTGTTACACCGCGACAGGCGAAGTTGCGCCCGTGCAACTATGCTCAAGTGGCTGGACGACACCATCGGCCTGCGCGCAGGCATGGGATGAGGGGAAAGGGATGCTCCCGATGACGAATGTGCGTGTACCGGATATCGCGTCATGAATGCGCAACCCGGACACATCAACCGCCGCGTGCTGATCGTCGACGATACGGCATCGATCCATGAGGATTTCGCGAAAATCCTCATGCCGGCCACGGTTGCAGATGACAGCCTGGACGAGACCGAGAACCTGCTGTTCGGCGATCCGTCCTCTGCTCCCGTCGCACCGAAGAACCGCTTTGAGCTGGACTCGGCCTATCAGGGCCGCGAAGCGCTGGACAAGGTGAAAGCCGCCCTGGCCGCCGGGCGCCCCTACGCCATGGCCTTCATCGACATGCGCATGCCGCCGGGCTGGGACGGCCTGGAAACCATCGAGCGGCTGTGGCAGGTCGACCCCAGGCTGCAAGTGGCCCTGTGTACCGCTTATTCCGATTACTCCTGGGAGGACATTGACCAGCGACTGCCCCTGACCGATCGCCTGCTGATCCTGAAAAAACCCTTCGACGCGATTGAAATCCGGCAGATGGCCAGTGCCCTGACCGTCAAATGGCAAATGACCGAAGACGCCGCACTGAAGATGAACCTGCTGGCCCGCACGGACGGCCTGACCGGGCTGGTCAACCGGGCCACGCTGATCGAGCGTCTGCATCAGGCCTTCGCCGCCGCTCGCCGTGGGGGCACGCCCTTCGCGGTGTTTTATCTGGATCTGGATCACTTCAAGCGCATCAACGACACCCTGGGTCATCCGGTCGGCGACCTGCTGTTGCAGCAAGTGGCGCAGCGGATCAAATCCGGCGTGCGGGAAAACGACGTGGTGGCGAGGCTGGGCGGTGACGAGTTCGCGATCCTGCAGCTGGATGTCAGTGATCCGACCCAGTCCGCTACCGTTGCCGCCAAGATCCGCGATGCACTGGCGCAGCCTTACCACTTGACGGGCAATGCCGTGCACACCTCCGTCAGTCTCGGCATCTGCCTCTACCGGCCCACAAGTCTGGATGCCGACAGCCTGCTGGCCGGCGCCGACATGGCGCTGTACCGCGCCAAGGAAACCGGGCGCAATCAGTACCAGTTCTACTCCGAGCAAATCACCCGGGAAGTGGCCGAGCGCATGACCCTTGCCGAAGAGTTGACCACCGCGCTCATTCAGGGAGGGCTGAAGCTCGATTACACGCCGGAAGTGGACATGCACAACGGCAAGATTCTCGGCATGGCCGCGCAGGTCAAATGGCAACATCCCAGGCTGGGTCTGCTGCCGGCGTCGGCCTTCGTACCGGCAGCGGAAAAGACCGGTGCCATCATCCCGCTCGGTCGCTGGATACTGGATCACGCCTGCTGGCAGATGCGCCAATGGCAAAACGAGGGCGTGGCGCCTCCGGTGATGGCGATCAGAATTTCCCTGGCGCAACTCAAGAGCGGGCCCGAGCTCATCTATGACGTGCTGCGCACCACCGCCCGCTGGGAGCTTGCGCCGTGGGACCTGCGGTTCGATGTCACCGAAGCGACACTGGCCCAGACCAAATGGACCCATAACGATGTGCTACCACGCCTGAGCGAGTTAGGGGTAAAGATCGCCATCGACGATTTCGGCACCGAATACTCATCGTTCGATTACCTGAAAACCTACCGGGTCAATCACCTCAAACTCTCCCAATCCCTGATCGACAGTGCGGCCCAGGATGAAGGCAGCGCCAATACCCTGCGAGCGATCGTCAATTTCGCCCGGGATCTGGCGATCGACATCAGCGCCGAAGGCGTCCAGCCGGACGATCAGGGCACTACCCTCGCACCCTGCGCACCACTGAAAAACGTGCAAGGCCTTTGCCTGCGCGAAGCTGTCAGCCCTGAGCAGGCCGCCCGACTGCTGAAGGACGGGATTGTGGTCGTCCCGCTGCCCAGGGAGGATGAAGGATGAAAACACCGTTCCCTCAGACCAATCGGCGCATTCTGATCGTCGATGACACCCCGGCGATCCATGCCGACTTTCGCAAGATCCTCACCCCGGACACCCACGGTGAAACAGATCTGGACACGCTTGAGCAAACGCTGTTCGGCACCCGTCAATCGCCGCATCTGACGTTCCAGCTGGACTCCGCCTATCAGGGCCAGGAAGCACTGAAACTGGTGCAAAACGCCCTGGACGAAGGCCGGCCCTACGCCCTCGCCTTCACCGACATGCGCATGCCGCCCGGCTGGGATGGTCTGGAAACCATCGAAAAACTCTGGGCGGTCGACCCCAACCTGCAAATTGCGCTGTGCACCGCCTATTCCGACTACAGCTGGGAGGCCATGGCCGAACGCCTGGAGTTCGGCGATCAGTTGCTGATCCTGAAGAAGCCGTTCGACACCCTGGAAATCCGTCAGATGGCCAATGCCCTGACCTGGAAATGGCAACTGGCTCAGGACGCGGCGCTGAAAATGCTCAACCTTGAGCAGACCATCGAAGCCCGCGTGCATGAATTGCTCAAGGTCTCGCGCCTGTTGCAGTACGACAGCCTCACGGGTCTGCCCAACAGCACCTTGCTCGGTGACCGCTTGACTCAGTCGCTGGCCGCCTGCCGGCGCCATGACAAACAACTGGTGGTGATGTTTCTCGGGCTGGATCGCTTCAAGCGCATCAACAATGCCCTGGGTCATCCGGCGGGCGACGAGATGCTCAAACGGGTCGGCCAGCAATTGCTGGCCTGCGTGCGCGAATCGGACTCGGTCTTTCGCTATGGTTCCGACGAGTTCGTGGTGCTGCTCAGTGACATCAAGCACCCGCAGCAGTCGCGCAGCATCGCCGAGAAACTACTGAGCGCGATCCGTGTTCCACAGACAATCGTCGGGCATGACGTGAGCATCACGGCCAGTCTGGGCATCAGCTTCTATCCCGACGACGGGCGCGAGGCCATCGAGCTGATCAAGAAAGCTGAAACGGCCATGCGCAGCGCCAAGGAAAACGGGCCGAACGAGATCGGCTTCTTCATCGAAGCCATGAACCAGCGCGCGCGCGAACAGCAAGGCATCGAATCGGGTATTCGCCAGGCCCTGCAACGCAACGAATTCGTCCTGCATTACCAGCCGAAAATCGAGCTGGCCAGCGGCCGGGTGGTCGGCGCCGAGGCGTTGGTGCGCTGGCAGAAACCGGGGCATGGCTGGGTCTATCCCTCGGAGTTCATCCCGGTGGCCGAAGACAGCGGCCTGATCGTGCCGCTGAGCAAGTGGGTGCTGGCCGAGGCCTGTCGGCAGACCCGGGACTGGCAGCAGGCAGGGTTGCCGCCGATCCGCATGTCGGTCAACACCTCGGCCATCGACTTTCGCCAGCGTCACTTCGTCGAGGGCATCGAGCAGGTGCTGGCACAGACCGGACTGGATCCCCGTCTGCTGGAACTGGAGATCACCGAAGGCGTGCTGATGCAGAACGTCGACGCGACGATGAGCGCGCTGAACCGGCTGAAGGCGCTGGGCGTGCGGCTGGCCATCGACGACTTCGGCACCGGCTATTCCAGCCTGAGCTATCTGCGCCGGTTTCCCATCGATGTGCTGAAGATCGATCAGTCGTTCATTCGCGGTCTGAGCCACGACAGCAGCGATGCGGCGCTGGTCGGCGCGATCATCGGCCTGGGCAAGAGCCTGAACCTGAACGTCATCGCCGAAGGGGTGGAGACCGCGCAAGAGTTGGCGTTCCTCAAGGATCACCACTGTGAGGAAGGCCAGGGCTACTACTTCAGCAAAGCCTTGCCGGCGGACGCCTTTGCCCGATTGCTGGCGTCCGCTCAACCTGGTCCGTGGGGCGTTTCATGAATCGCCCGGCGTTGTTTCTACTGTTCGCTCTATGCGCAAACACCATCGCCGCGCCGCTGGACGAGCCGCTCAAACCCTTGCCGACCATCCCGCCACAAGACCCGAAACGGGTGGAACTGGGACGTCAGTTGTTCCATGACCCGCGGCTGTCGATCAACAACACGCTGTCCTGCGCCAGTTGCCATCTGCTGGACAAAAACGGCGCCGACTCCCGCGCCTTCTCCAACGGGTTCGATGGGCAGCCGGTGACCGTCAACACACCGACCGTGTTCAACGCCAGCCTCAATTTCCGCCAGTTCTGGGACGGTCGCGTCGAAACCCTGGAAGAACAGAGCAACGTCGTGATCACCAGCCCCCACGAAATGGGCAGCGACTGGAACACCGTGGTGCAACGGATCGCCGACGACACCGCCTATCGTCAAGGCTTCAGCGCTGCCTATCCCGACGCCGTGACCCGGGCCAATATCCAGAGCGCCCTGTCCGCCTTCGAGCGCACGTTGCTCACGCCCGGTTCGCGCTTCGACCAATACCTGCTCGGCAACACCGACATCCTGACCCTGGAAGAAAAGTACGGCTACCAGCGTTTCAAGGAGTACGGCTGCATCGCCTGCCACCAAGGGGTGAACATCGGCGGCAACATGTTCCAGAAATTCGGCGTGTTCGGTGACTACATCGCCGACCGCGGCAACCCGACGGTGGCCGACCAGGGGCGCTTCAACATTACCGGCGACGAAGCCGATCGCGCCGTGTTCAAAGTGCCGAGTCTGCGCAATGTCGCCCTGACGGCGCCGTACTTCCATGACGGCTCGGCGCCCACCCTCGAGCGGGCCGTTGACGTGATGTTCCAGTACCAGTTGGGGCGCATGCCCAGCGAAGAAGACAAGACCCTGATCGTGCTGTTTCTCAAGACCCTGACCGGCCAGTGGGAGGGCAAGCCATGATGAAGGTTTCACGCCGTGTCAGCCTGCTGTTGCTCGGTCTCGTCACCGTGCTGCTGGCCTCGATCCTGGTGTTTCTGTACCTGAAATCCGGTTCCGAGCAGACGACGGCCTATACCGAATCCCGGGATCTGATCCGCCAGATCAAGCAACAGGATTCACTCTGGGAAAACGAAATTCTCAAGGCGCGAGTGGCGCTTTCACACAATTACGATCCGTTGATTTCGCCGATGACCGAAATGAACCGTTTGTGGGAACGGTTCGACACCATGGAGTCCGGCCACGGGCGCAGCGACTCGAAACAATGGAACGAGGCCCACGACCGTTTTCTCAAGGCCATGCAGGAAAAGACCCGGCTGGTGGAGCAGTTCAAGTCGCACAACGCCTTGTTGCGCAATTCCCTGGCGTTTCTGCCCACCGCCGAAGATGACATTCAGGCGCAACTGGCTGACCTGTCCGACCTCGACAAGCTCCAGGTGCAGAACATCGCCACCGACACCTACGACCTGCTGCTCAGCGCCCTGGAGTTTTCCCAGGTCACCTCCGACGACAAGGCCGCCGATATCGTGCTGGGCTTGAACAAACTGGCGGTCAACGCACAACGCCTGCCCGAGGATTTTCAGGCCCCGATCAGGATTCTGAGCAATCACATCGCCCTGATCCTGCGCGAACAGCCGATCGTCAACGGCTTGCTCGACAGCATCGAAGCGGTCCCCGTGGCCGAGCGTCTCGATAACATCACCACCATGCTCAACCAGGATCAGCAACAGGCCGAAAAAGTCGACCGTAAATACCACTTCTATCAGTTGCTGTTCTCCGTGCTGCTGATGCTGTCGCTGCTCTGGCTCGCCATCCGCCTGATCCGCAGTTTCGCCGAGATCAACCGGGTCAACGCGGCCCTGCAAACCGCCAATGACGTGCTGGAGCAACGGGTCGAGGAACGCACCCGGGAGCTCAAGAACGCCCAGAGCGAACTGTTCGACGCCGCGCGCCAGGCCGGCATGGCCGAAATCGCAACCAACGTGCTGCACAACGTCGGCAACGTGCTCAACAGCGTGAATATCTCCTGCGACCTGATCTCGCGCAAACTGCGCAGCAGCAAGACTCTGGGGCTGGGCAAGGCCATGCAACTGATCAACGAACACCCGGACGACCTCGGCCATTTCCTCAGCGAAGACGCCAAGGGCAAATTGCTGCCCGGCTACCTCAATCAACTGGTCGGCGCCATCGCTCAGGAACAGCAGGAGATGGTCGACGAGCTGAACCAGATGAACAAAAGCGTCGATCACATCAAGGACATTGTCGCCACCCAGCAATCCTATGCCGGGGCCAACAGCCTGACCGAGCCGCTGTACATCAACGAGCTGCTCGAAGACGCGCTGCGCATGAACGCCGGCGCCCTCACCCGGCACCACGTCACGGTGGTCAAGGAATACGCCGAAGTCCCCCAGGTGATGGGCGACAAACACCGTTTGCTGCTGATCCTGATCAACCTGATCAGTAACGCCAAGTACGCGATGTCCGACCTGAGCAACCGCCCGCGCACCATGACCCTGGGGGTAAAGATCGTCGATGACCGTTTTCTGGAAATCAGCGTCAGGGACGACGGCGAAGGCATCGCTGCGGAAAACATGACACGGATCTTTGCCCACGGTTTCACCACCCGCAAGGAAGGCCACGGCTTCGGCCTGCACAGTTGCGCGCTGGCGGCCATCGAGATGAACGGCCACCTCACCGCCCACAGTGACGGGCCGGGACTGGGCGCCTTGTTCACCCTGCAGATTCCGCTGATCACCGTAACGGAGAACGCATGAGCGAGCTGTCGAACCGCCGCATCCTGCTGATCGATGACATGCCGTCGATCCACGAGGACTTTCGCAAGATCCTCGCCCCGGCGCCGGCGCACTCGGCAAAACTGGACGAGATGGAAGCCGCCCTGTTCGGCGTGCCCGCCAAACCCCGGCGAGCGCCCTTCGAGCTGGACTCGGCCTACGGCGGAGAAGAAGGCCTGGCCAAACTCAACCTGGCTCTGCAGGAGCAATGCCCGTATGCACTGGCCTTTGTCGACATGCGCATGCCGGACGGCTGGGACGGGGCGCGCACCATCGAAGAGCTCTGGAAGCAGGATCCGCAGTTGCAGGTGGTGGTCTGCACCGCCTATTCCGATTACTCCTGGGACGAACTGCTGGATCGTCTGCACGCCCATGACCGACTGCTGATCCTGAAAAAACCGTTCGACAACATCGAAGTCCAGCAGATGGCCAACACCCTGCTGACCAAGTGGCAGATGACCGAACGTGCGTCCTTGCAGATGCATCACCTGGAACATCTGGTGGATCAGCGCACCGCCCAGTTCCGGCAGGCCAGTGAAGCCTTGCAGCGGGAAATCGATGAGCGCAAACAACTGGAAGGCCAACTGGTGCAGTCGGAAAAACTCGCCTCGCTGGGTCAACTGGCCGCCGGGGTCGCCCATGAAATCAACAACCCGATCGGCTTCATTTCCTCCAACCTTGGCACGCTCGACGGCTACTTCCAGCAACTGCTGGCCATGCTCGACGCCTATCACACCGCCGTGCAGAACTTGCCTGCCGAAGCCGCCGCGCCGTTGCAGCAATTGCGCGAGCACCTGGAGCTGGACTATCTGCTGGAAGACATCCCGACGCTGATTCGCGAATCCAAGGAAGGCATTGGCCGCGTCGGACAGATCGTCCGGGATCTCAAGGATTTCTCCCGGGTCGACAGCCATCAGCAATGGCAGTGGGCCAATCTGCAACAGGGCATCGAATCGACCCTGAACATCGTCGCCGGCGAGCTCAAGTACAAGGCCGATGTGATCAAGGAATATCAGGATCTGCCGGACATCGAATGCCTGCCTTCGCAGATCAATCAGGTCATCATGAATCTGGTGGTCAACGCGGCGCAGGCCATGGGCCCGGAGCGCGGCACCATCACCCTGCGCACCGGTGTGCAGGGCGAAACGGCAATCATCGAAGTGGCCGACACCGGTTCAGGCATCGCCCCCGAGACCCTGCAGAAAATCTTCGACCCGTTCTTCACCACCAAACCGGTGGGCCAGGGGACAGGCCTGGGCCTGTCCCTGTCGTATGGCATCGTGAAGAAACACGGCGGCGATATTTCCGTGCGCAGCACGTTGGGCGCCGGCACGACGTTCCGCGTGCAGTTGCCGTTGCGCCAGACCCGCCCGGCGGCCTGATGCCGGGTCAGGCGGTTTCCTGGAAATCCATTTCCGGCGGCTGCCGGCGAAAGCCACCCGTGAGCACCGCCAGGTACACCACGCCAATCGCCAGCCAGCTCAGGCCCAGATACACCGCCAGGTGATCGAGGCTGACCATCAGCCACAGATCCGCCGCCAGGCCGATGAACGGGAAGATCAGGAACAGGATCCACTCGCGCAGGCCTTTTTTCTCGCCGCCGATCCAGTAGTGAAAAATCACCGACAGATTGACCAGGCTGAACGCCAGGAACGCGCCGAAGTTGATGAACGAGGTCGAGGTGGTCACGTCGAGTTTCAGGGCCAGCAAAGCCACCACCGCGCAGAGCAGGATGCTGTTGACCGGCGTACCAAAGCGCTCGTGCAAGGTGCCGAAAAATGACTTGGGCAACACGCCGTCGCGGCCCATCGCAAACAACAGCCGCGAACCGCTGGCCTGCGCCGACAGGCCCGAGGCGAACTGGCCGACGATCAAACCAATGAGGAAGATCGACACGAACAGATCGCCGCCGATGTTGCGCGCAATCTCGTAGGCCGCCGAGTCGACGCTGTCGAACTGGAACGACGGATGGGCGATCTGCACGAAGTACGAAACACCGACGAAAATCAGCCCGCCGATCAGGGTGATCAACATGATTGCCCGAGGGATGGTGCGGCGCGGATCACGGGTTTCTTCGGTCAAGGTGCTGACCGCATCAAAACCGAGGAACGAGTAACAGGCAATGGCCGCGCCGCTCATGATCAGCGGCATCTGCATGTCGCCATTGAAGAACGGTTTGATCGACCACAGCGGCTGGCTGGCATCGCCGCCGACGTAATGCACGCACAGCGCGACGAAGGCGATCAGCACCAGGAACTGCACCAGCATCAGCAAGGCGTTGATGCCGTTGGCCAGCTTCAGGCCGATGATGTTGATCGCGCTGGTGATGCCGATGAACGCCAACACCCAGATCCATTGCGGGATCGACGGGAACGCCGACGCGAGGTACGCGGCGCCGATCAGCCAGATCGCCATCGGCAGAAACAGATAATCGAGCAGCACCGCCCAACCGGCGATGAAGCCGAGTTTCGGGCTGATGGCCTTGCGCACGTAGCTGTAGGCCGAGCCGGCCACCGGGAACGCGGCAGCCATGCGCCCGTAACTCATGGCGGTGAAGAACATCGCCACCAGCGCCGCCAGATAGGCGGCGGGCACCCTGCCGGCGGTGGATTGGGCGAGGATGCCGAACGTGCCGAGGACAATGATCGGCGTCATGTAGGCGATGCCGAACAGCACCACCGACCCCAGCGAAAGGGTGCGTTGCAAACGAGCCATGGGCGACTTACTCCGGATTTTATTGGATTTATGGCAGAGGCCGAGTTCGGCGAATGTTTCGGGTGTTGCTGATCGTTCCCACGCTCTGCGTGGGAACGATCAGGTACAACGGGTCAAGGGATCAGCAGCTCACGTACTCCCGAAGCGTGCTCAACCACCTCCCCCGGCAACCTCAACCGCTGATCATCCAGATAGCGATAATCCTTGCGCGCCAGCTCCAGCTGAGCGAAATCCAGCTCGACACTGAACCGCCCTTCCTCACGCCCGGCCTCGAACAGCAGCGTGCCCAGCGGATCCACCAGCGCACTGCCGCCGGCAAACAGCAACCCGTCATCCCCGGCTTCCACACGGTTGACCATCAGCGCAAACGCTTGGTTCTCCTGGGCGCGGGCCATGATCGCGGTGCGGTGGGTCGGGCCGTACGGGTCCATGTTGCCGTTGGTCACGATCAACAATTGCGCGCCCAGTTGTGCCAGGGCACGGGCCGACTCGGGGAACTCGATGTCGTAGCAGATCAGCAGACCGACGCGCACGCCGTTCCACAGGCAGGTGGCGTAACGATCGCCGGCCTCGAACACACCACGATCGGAAGCCCAGAGATGGGTCTTGCGATATTTCAGGGCGATGCCTTCAGGGGTAATCAGCAGCGTGGTGTTGTAGAAGCGGCCGTTGTCGTTCTCGGCCATGCCGATCACCACGGCGAGATTGCGTTCGCGGGCGGCAGCCTGCACCGCGCTCACAGTGGGGCCGTCTAGCGGCTCGGCAATCTGCGCCACGGTGGCGGCGGTCGGGAAGCCCATCAGGTGGGTCTCGGGGAACACGATCAGTTGCGTGTCGGCCGGGCACCCGGCAATCGCCGCCAGGGCGCGTTCGAGGTTGTACGCCGTGTCTTTGTCACGGCCCGCCAGTTGAGCGAGTTCGACTTTCATGGGGAGTCCTTGTTATGAGCGCCGGGTGCCGAAAGATTGCCCGGCGGCTGTCTGTGGGCCAGTATGCTTCGCATTCGACCGGCCCGGGAATTACGCGGCCGGGGTAACCCGATAGGGGTAGAGGCATGACTGTTTCGTTTGACGACATCACCTGGCACCGCGCCGTCGGGCAGTTGATCGACGCCCTCGACAAGCCGAATTTCTGGGCGCAACTGGTGCGCCTGCTCGACCAGTACGTCCCGTTCGATAGCTGGGTGGCGCTGCTGTTCAGCGCCGACCGCCACCCGCAGGTGTTCGCCGAATGCCCCGGCGCGGACGGCAGCCCCGACCAGTTGTTTCAGGATTACCTGCGCGGTCTGTACCTGCTCGACCCGTTCTACATTGCCTGCCGCGAGCAATCGCGCACCGGGTTGTATCGCCTGTCGGAGGTGGCGCCGGAGCACTTCGAACTGACCGAGTATTACCAGCGATACTTTCGTCTGAATGTGGTGGCCGACGAAATCCAGTTCAATTGCCAGCTCGAAGGCGACCGCACGCTGTGCCTGTCGCTGGGCAGCCAGCAACGCTTCACCGGCGAGCAGATTGCCCTGTTGTCACTGATCCAGCCTTGGGTGCTAGGCCTGTTGCGCCAGCGTTTGCCCTATGAAATCAACGAAACCGTGGCCTTGGCCCCGGCGCCTGCGCAACCGGACTGGCGGGTGCAGCTCGAAGCGTCGGTGCAGCAGCTCAAGGGCGCGCAACTGACCGCCCGGGAACTGGACGTCGGGCGCCTGATGCTCAGCGGTTGCTCCAGTAAAGAAATCGCCCGTAAGCTGGAAATCTCTGTTGAAACCGTGAAAGTCCATAAGAAACACATGTACAGCAAGCTGGGGATCAAATCCCAGTCGGAGCTGTTTTCGATCTTTCTGCAGGCGCAGAACGCCTGACTGCCGCAAAAAACCGTCCGAACCAAGGAAACCGTATGAGCCTGTCACTCCTGAGCCGCTACGCCTTCTTTGCCGTCTGCGTGATGTTCACCCTCGCCAGCCTGCCCTTTCTCGAACACGACTGGCTGTGGCCGATCACTGCCGTCACCGGCGTATTGAGCCTGATCGGTCTGTTCGACCTGCTGCAGAGCCCCCACGCGGTGCGCCGCAATTATCCGATCCTGGGCAACATCCGTTATCTGGTCGAAGGCATCCGCCCGGAAATCCGCCAGTACCTGCTGGAATCCGACAGCGACGCCCTGCCCTTCTCCCGCGCCCAGCGTTCGCTGGTGTACTCGCGGGCCAAGAATGAAACCGCCGACAAGCCGTTCGGCACCCTGATCGACGTCTATCAATCCGGTTTCGAATTCATCGGCCACTCGATGCGCCCGGCGCCGCTGAGCGATCCGAGCAGTTTTCGCGTCACCGTCGGTGGCCCGCAGTGCACCCAGCCGTACTCGGCATCGGTATTCAACATCTCGGCCATGAGCTTTGGCTCACTCAGTGCCAACGCGATCCGCGCGCTGAACCAGGGTGCGAAACTCGGCAACTTCGCCCACGACACCGGCGAAGGCAGCATCAGCCCCTATCACCGCGAACACGGTGGCGACCTGACCTGGGAACTGGGCAGCGGCTACTTCGGTTGCCGCACCAGCGACGGCCGTTTCGACCCGGAACGCTTCGCCGCCCAGGCGCAGACCCCGCAAGTGCGGATGATCGAAATCAAGATGAGCCAGGGCGCCAAACCCGGCCACGGCGGGATTCTGCCCAAGCACAAGGTGACCCAGGAAATCGCCGACACCCGTGGCATCCTGATGGGCGAAGACTGCATCTCGCCGTCCCGCCACAGCGCGTTCTCCACGCCGATCGAGATGATGCAGTTCATCCAGCAACTGCGTGAGCTGTCCGGCGGCAAACCCGTGGGCTTCAAGTTTTGCCTCGGTCACCCGTGGGAGTTCATGGGCATCGCCAAGGCCATGCTGGAAACCGGCATCCTGCCGGACTTCATCGTGGTCGACGGCAAGGAAGGCGGGACCGGCGCCGCACCGGTGGAGTTCACCGACCACATCGGCGTGCCGATGCGCGAAGGTCTGTTGTTCGTGCACAACACGCTGGTCGGTCTGAACCTGCGCGACAAGATCAAGCTCGGCGCCAGCGGCAAGATCGTCAGTGCCTTCGACATCGCCAGCGTGCTGGCCATCGGCGCCGACTGGGCCAACTCGGCGCGCGGCTTCATGTTCGCCATCGGCTGCATCCAGTCGCAAAGCTGCCACACCAACAAATGCCCGACCGGCGTCGCCACCCAGGACACCCTGCGCCAACGGGCACTGGTGGTGCCGGACAAGGCCCAGCGGGTCTACAACTTCCATCGCAATACCTTGAAGGCGCTGGCGGAAATGCTCGCCGCCGCCGGCCTCGATCACCCGTCGCAACTGTCGGCCAAACATTTGGTGCGGCGCATGTCGGCCACCGAAATCAAACTGTTCTCGCAGCTGCATGTGTTCCTGAAACCGGGGGAATTGCTCACCGGGGAAGTGAACGGCGAGTTCTACTCGCGGATGTGGCAGATGGCACGGGCGGACAGTTTCGAGCCACAGGAAATTGCGGCGGCCTGATGATGTCCCGCAACGCTGACGGGTTCACGTTGCGGGAACTTCAATTATCTAGGATTTGAGCGATATTCACTGATCGAAGAGTCACCGATCATATGGTTATTCACTAAATAAAAACCATGACTCTTCATGTAGTCCGTATCAGGCTCTCCAATACCGCGGGTCGAAAGAATAAAAAAATCCAACGGCCGTCTGGAGTTTTCGATATCGGCCACCATGACCTCAAGGCTCTGAACCTGTAATGGCAAACCGAGAATCTTCGCATACCCTTGAAACTCAATAAAAAACAATGAATAGATCGAACAACCAGAGCATTTTTCAGCCATAACCCGCACAGCATCACGCATCTGGCTATTTGGGCGAAATTGGTTCTCGAAGGTATAAACGGGTTTAGTATCGGTAAACAATGGCGTCATCGAAAAGCAAAAAACAACGACAACAACCCCATAAAACGTCACACGCTCCTTTATTAGACTGAGCCCATACCCCAACAGCAGTAAAATAGCAGGCAACACAACAATAAGATTGCGCATCGTCAAAACAGGCTGAAAATAAAGAGAGCGGACATAGGGCACCAAAACGCAAAACCCGGACCACACAACAAGCACCCATAGACTTTCTCTTTTACCGTCGTCCTTAATCAACGCCCCCAGCCCATGGATCATTAATACTGCAACCACCACACAAAGTGACAAGTTGCCAAAATACAAATTAAACAACTCAACAAAAAAATTGTCATTCGGAACCGGCAACCAGAAATCTCTTCTGTTCAAATTAGTCACAACATAGAGAGCGCCGGGAATCAACGTCAGAAAAACAAACAAACCTGCTGTCAGAAACTTCGCAATCATGTCTTTCTTGAAGGCGTCACGACCACAGATTAAAAAATACAGTCCCACCTGGGATCCAACTGGCAGAAACCCGAAGTAGTGCGTATTAACCAACATCGCCACGACCAAAGCATACACAGCCACATTCAATACCGAAGGCTTGCGTAAGGCGGCAATAAAAGACACAAAAGAAAGTACAACCAACAATACAAGCAAAGAATACGATCGTGTTTCCGTGGAGTAAGCCACCAGATAGAAATTCACTGCCGCCAGCCAGGCACAAACCAAACCGACTCGAGTATTAAAAAGCTGCCGTCCCAAAAAAAACACAGCGGGCATCAACAAAACACCAAAAACCAGCGACAGATACCTGCCCACCACTTCCGCATAACCAAAAACCTTGAACCACAACCATAATAAGATCTGATAAAACGGAGGATGAACATCTTCCACCGTCCGCTGATAAACATCAACAAAGCCATTATCGGGATCACTAGTGGTCACACTGAATACTTCATCCAGCCAAAGCCCGTAAAGTTCAATGTTATGCAATCTCAAATAGCAACCGAAGAGAACGGCCGCCCCAAGTACGAAGCAAGTCCGCCAATCGTTGCTCTCTACGCGGCTCATGCCTGCCCCTCCTAGTCTTTGATCAAAAAAGCTGCCCCCACCCCCACCGCCAGCCATAGCGTCGCCAACCGCAACAAAACCGTCGCCGCAATTGCATCCGGCAGCCCGGTGCCATTCGATACCAGCAGCCCCACCATCACCGCTTCGGCACTGCCCAACCCACCGGGCATGAAACTCAGCGCACCGGCCAACATGGAAACGGCATAAATAAACATCGCGGATGTCAGGGTTACGTCTGCCGTCATCGCCAGCAAAATCAAGTAAAACGCCAGCCCTTCCAATCCCCAGGCCAGGACACTCAACAGCGTCGCGCCAAGCTGACGGCCTGGGGTGTGGCAACTGCGAGACTGATGCAACACATGAACGCAATGGCGCAGTAACCGGGAAAACCAGCCGTGCCTGTGCTCGATGCGCCGATCAATCGCGTTGACAAGACTCCGCCGGGACACCAGCAACATGCAGCAGGCGAGCAGTACCAGACAGGCGACAATCATCGACAGCCATTCGGGATGAGCGCTCAAACCAAAAAGAGCCAGCGCAACCATCGCCAGCAAGTCGGAAAGTCGTTCACTGAACAAGGCAGCAAAACTGTGCACGTAAGGCACATCCCAACGCTTGAGCAGCACGCCGCGCAACGCCTCGCCAGCCTTGCCAGGGGTGGTGGTCAGGGCAAACCCCGCGAGGTAGATTTTCAGGCTTGGCCACCATGGCATCGGATGGCGCAAGGCATTGAGGTAAACCTGCCATCGCAAAAAACGCAGACCGTAGCCAAGCAGAACCAGCCCGATGATTTTCCCTGCCTCCCACCCTCCCACTCGACTGACCGCCGCGCTCACGGCCGCCCCTCCGCCCCACAGGGATAGGGCCAGATAAACGAGAGCGGAGCAGACCACCGAGCCGATCAGAACTCGATAGCGCCATCCGGAGAACTTAACAGACTGATTCATAGATTCAGTCTCTTGAAAATCGGCTGGGGAATAGCCCGTATCAGACACATGATCCAAGCCCAGAATCCGGGTACGTAAAGCACCGCCTTCCTGGATTCGATGCCCGCGACAATCCGTCGGGCGACGGTCTGCGGTTGCGCCACCAGCAACGCCGGTATCTTCAGCCCCTGCGTCATCGGCGTGTCGACAAATCCGGGTTTGATCGTGATCACATGCACGCCCGACTTGAACAAACGAGGGCGCAAGCCTTCACAAAAAGTGGAAACCGCTGCCTTGGCTGAACCGTAGACATAGTTGCCGGGCCGCCCGCGATCACCGGCAACCGAAGAAATGACCGCCAGCGTGCCGCTGCGCTGGACAGCCATCCGGTCAGCCAGCAGCGTCAGCAGCGCAATCACCGAAGTGCCATTGGTGACGAATGCCTGCACAGTCAGCTCGATGCTTTTTTCGCACGCTGTCTGATCCGGCAAGGAGCCGTAGGCAATCAGGCAAATATCCACCGTCAGCAATGTCGCCAGGCAGTTCTCCAACATCATCGAGTGC
This sequence comes from Pseudomonas sp. PHC1, assembly GCF_046487845.1. NCBI lineage: Bacteria > Pseudomonadati > Pseudomonadota > Gammaproteobacteria > Pseudomonadales > Pseudomonadaceae > Pseudomonas > Pseudomonas sp. PHC1. The sequence goes on along the minus strand of NZ_JBJXHJ010000001.1, from coordinate 155,659 downwards.
CCGGCGATTTCGTTGACATCCATCACGTATGGCGTAACCGCATTCGCACCGCGTATTTTCAGGTCGGCGCAGGTCTGTCGCAGTTTTGGCTCGTCCCTGGCGACAAGAAAGAACTGGTTGCCTTCAGCCGCCCAATGACGCGCGCAAGCGCTGGCGATCGCCGATGTGGCGCCCACAATGAGTATTTTTTTCATTGAATGACTCGCTGCCAGAAACGGGAAATCAGGGCCGGGTCACGCATGGCTTCCACTTGCTCCCAGGCTGGATAGGCTCGACGGAAATCACTGCCGCTCATGTGGGCGTCCTTTGCCGGATACAAACGACCACCCGCTTCCCGGACGATGGCATCGAGGCTCGGCAGGAGTTCTCTGCTCAAGGTTCTGTTCTGTGGAAAGTCCAGCGCCAGCGAGGTACCTGGCATTGGAAATGACAGCAGCCCGGGCGATGCGATATCGCCGCAGCGCTTGAGTACTGCGAGAAAGGAGCCGCTGCCCGCGCGGGCAATGGATTTGAGCAGTTCGGCCAATGCCGCTGGGGCCACCGCGCTTGGCAAGACACACTGAAATTGCTGGAAGCCCTTGCGACCGTAAAGACGGTTCCAGTGTTCAATGCGATCCAGCGGATAGAAAAATGGACCGTAGGCGAGCGTCCGACATTGCCGGGTTGCCGGTTGCCTACTCCAATAAAAATGATTGAACAGTTTCAATGTGACTGGATTGACCAACGACCTGGGCAGCCGAATCGGGAAACGTAGCGACTGTGGAGGTGCAGCCTCAAGCGGACCCGTTTCGCAGTGATTGCCGGCCGTATAAACACCCCGCCCTTGCGCACTTCCCCTGGCCAGACAATCGATCCACGCAACGCTGTATTCGTGGCGGGCATCCACTTCAGTCGACAGGTCAAAGAACTCCTGCAAGTTATCAAAGCGCACCCGCAAGGTATCGATGAGACTGGACTGGATTCTGCGCAGGCGAAGACTCACCCAAGTGATGACCCCCGTCAGACCCAATCCTCCCATAGAGGCAGCAAACCATTGCGGGTTCTGCGATACGGAACACACCATCGGCGGTTGCATGGATCGGTGCAAACCGAAGCTCATCACTGAATGGGCGAACGTGCCGCAGCGATGATGATTTTTGCCGTGCACATCATTGGCCACTGCGCCGCCCAGCGTCACATGTTGTGTCCCGGGCGTGACGTGCAAGAACCAGCCGCGCGGTATGGCCAGTTGCAGAATCTCGCCCAGGGTAACTCCGGCTTCGGCACAGATCGTGCCGTTATCCCAGTCGGCATCTATCAAGCGATTCAGAGTACGTATTTGCAACACATGATCACTGACGGCCAGGCAACTGTCGCCATAGCTGCGGCCATTGCCGAAGGGCAACGAAGAGCCGTAAATTTCAACCACCCGTTGCCACTGCGGTCCCAGGTCGGTTTGCCAGTGGCATGGATGGCCGGTTTGTGGAGCGGAGGGGTAATTGCCCCATGACGAGAGCGACAATTGAGTATTCTCCCTGCGGTAACTGAGCCCGTTGACAGTTTCGCGAGTCACTCGGAAAAATTGATTTCAAACTTGTTGCTGTGTTCTTCCTCACGAAACGCTTTCAGTACACCTCTCAGTTTGACAGCGGATACTGAGTCCACTGCATAGAGAGACACCGAGTCCTCTGCCGAGGTTATATTTGGAACGACCAATTTCAAACTGGCAACTTTTATAAAATACGCCGGCCGCTTGCTGACCCACTCGTCATAAATAAAAGCGTACTTAACATCGTGACGCCTCATCAAATCACCGATCCACAACGAGTTACTTTCCGAGCGCCCCAACTTCAACACTTCATAATTCGCCAGACCGATGAGGTCTAGTACATATTGATCGGTCACCAATGAAACCGGCCCCAAATCGTTGACGGCTAACGGCTCATTCAACCGAGAGGCAATCAGTGCCATCATGTACTGTTGATTGTAGATGTTGGCAGATGCCCATGGCGTACTCAATGTCACATACACAAAGCTGGTAAAGGCCACAGGCAAACAACTGAATACCACCAGCATCCAGCGCCCGCTCAGATACCGGCTGCAGGCCACCAGAAAAAAAAGCGAAACAAATGCAAGCCAATACACTTCATATCGGCCGTACCACCCCGACTTGCCAAATACCATATGCAGCGCCGTGACGTTTAACAACAGCAACACCAGTGCCATTCGCCTGGAGTAAATACAGCAAAGCATCAACACACCGAAAACCACCCAACCCCATAGCTTGAATTGCGCCAGCGCATGTGCAGCAAGGGATTGAAGATCGGAAATATCTGATTTGGAAAGTACCGACGATGGCAACACACCGAGTCCGACGCTTTGCAGGAACAGGCTGAAGGCTGCAAGGGCCATCAGTATGGCAACACCGCAACAAACTACTCTCCAGCGCTCACCGCTCATAAACAGATAGCCCAAGGCGGGAAAGGAAATTGCCAAACCTTCGTAAGGTACCAGCGGCAGCAAGAAAATCGTCAAATACAGAACGTTCGATACTTTTTGTTCTCCGAAAAACTCATTACGAATAACACCCGCGGCAATCAAGACCGTCAGATAAACTTGCAAGCTGTGTTCCATCCCGTTGAAGACAAGTCCATATAGATTCAACGAAAAAAACAACCCTATCGCGATCAGCACTGAAAACTGACGATTCAAGCGCTTTAACAAATCAAACATCAACAAAAAAGTCAGAAGCGAAAAGATGATATTCAGCACCAGTGGCGCATAGAAAAACGCATCCCCCAACATTGAGAAAGGCGCAAGCAAAACAGGCCAGATAATGCTTGACGAAGGAGCGGAATACTCTCCAGCGTTAACTCCGTAGTGCCCCGCCCATATATTCCTGTCCATCTTCATATGAATATATGGATCATCCAGCGTATAGATCATCACACCATGATTCATCATCATGATCGATAGAAACAAAACACCTGCCGGAACAAAAAAAATGAATACGGCTGTCCATACTTCCGAAGCGCTTATGCGCTGACTTGCGGACACGCTGGTTATGACTTCACCCATTTTTGATCAAACCCTCGATCAGCCTTATGAATAGCCACAGGCACGGTGTGCTCTGGCTTATTCGTTTCATGCCGCCACCCAGAAAACCAGACAAAACACTGCGCCCATGGCCAGGCTCAGGCGATCACGCACGGCAAAGACCACCGGGTCGTCATTCATCCGGCCGCGATGGGTCAGCAGCCAGATTCGGGTAATCCATAACAGCAGCACGGGGCACGCCAGCCAAATCCACCGAGGGTGCGCATAAAGCACAGTGGTCGCGCCGTCATGGATGTAAAGCGCCAACACCATGACGGCCAGATAACCGGATGCCGCGCCCAACGAGGAGAGCATTGCCAGATCCGCTGGAAAGTAGTCGCGCCCGCCGGTTCTCCCGGTGATGCCGCTGTTGAGCGCCAATAACAGTTCGGCGTAGCGCTTGATCAGCGCCAGGCTCAAAAACATGAACATGGAAAAGGCCAGCATCCAGACCGTCAGTTCCAGTTCGAAAGCAGCTCCGCCCGCAATGATGCGCAGGGTATATAGAAGGGCCAGCGCAATGACATCGAGCGCCATCAGCCGCTTCAGCACCAGCGAATAAATCAGCGTCAGCACGTAGTAACAGGCGAGGACCATCACGAATTGACGCGGCAGCCAGATCCAGGCCCCCGTGAAGGCCACCAGCAACAGCAGAGGAAAAACCATCAACCCGGACTTGATCGACAACGCCCCACTGGCAAAGGGCCGATCGCGTTTGGTTGGATGCTTGCGATCATCGGTAAGGTCAAGCAGGTCGTTCAGAACATAGACACCCGATGCGCATAATCCGAAAAACAGGAAGGCCAGCACGCCGTGCCACAACGACATCGGATTGACCAGTTGATGCGCGGCGAGCAAGGGAATAAAAATCAGGGTGTTCTTCACCCATTGATGAACGCGAAAGGCTTTGTACCAACTCCTGAAGTTCGAAGTGTCCGCACGAACCACCTGAACGACGTTGCCCAACTGCCTGGTGGCAAGCCCGACACCCGGTAAAGGATTGACGACATAGCCTTGCCTGGCCGAACGCCATACCGGGAGATCGTCGAATGAGTTGCCGACGTAGTCGAATCCCCCGTCACCGTACAGCGCCACCAACAAATCACGCTTATTCATCCCCGACAGGTTGCACTCAAGCGTGGTTGCCAAAACCTCATCGAACACCTTCAGGTGCTCGGCTATGCGTAACGCCAACGAATGATGGCTGGCCGTGGCCAGCACTATTTTCCGGCCGCTGTTGCGTTGCGCCTCGATCATCCAGAGAACATTCGGATCGTAGGGCAATGTCGTGACGTCGACGGTCGTTGCCTGCGCTAACCGTTCTTTCAGATATGATCGACCGCGACCGAGCCAGACCAAGGGTTTGCAACATTGCAGCGGGGCCTGTCGCACAAAGGCCATTGCACATTCGAACAACAGATCAGTCTTCAGAAGCGTTCCGTCCAGATCAACGACGAATGGCGTCGTCGACAGGCAAGGGGCGTTTACCGACGGTGCATCAGGCAGAGATACGTTCATGGCTGGCGCTCCCGACACAACACAAACCGAAAAAAGCAGTACCCCAGCAGCAGATTCATCAGGGAAAACCCAGACACCGTCACCAGCCCCGGCAAATTGCGTGAATCGGCAAATACGCCCACGCCATAACTCAACACACCCATCACGCTCATGAACATCAGATACGCCACCACCGACGTTCGGGTCTCGAACGTGTAGAGCGCGTTCATGTAAAACGAGAAGGATGCGGCGATGCAAAACGCAGCGAAGTTACTGGCAGACTGGTCCAACTGAACCGCGCTGCTCAGTACAAAGAAAATCTGCCAGTGGATCAGCGTGCTCGCCAGGCCGATTGCCGTTTGTGCGGGAAATCCTTTCCACAAGATCCTCATCGTGCATCCTTGCTGTCACTGCAACGGGCAGGGCTTTCACGCTAGGGCAAGGCGTGGATGGGGTCTACTGTCAGAAATTACAGGTCGGCGCTGGTTTCTGACCAACGGTCACCATTGCAGTAACCGGCCGTGGGGCGGCTCCTTCATCACGATGAAGCCGTAGTCGCCAATCAGGTAGAGGCGGTAATAGAGGCTGTCCACCAAGGGTGGATAGCCCATCAGACCGACATGGGTCGCGTTGCGCCGCTCGCGCTCCGCGACCACGTTGGTGATGCCGGCCGAAGGCAGGTTTTCGGCGAGCATGAAGTAATCGATGTTCAGCAGATAGTGCAGCACCGGCAACTGTTTGAACGTACCCATCGCTCCCGCCAGCCAGCGGTCGGAGTACGTCACCGAGATATAAATTCGTTTGGCTTCGCGCAGTTCGCGACGGGATGAAATGTCGTGGCTCAGGCTGTAGAGCGCATTGCTGGCGAACGTTTTCTCCATCGTCAGCACCCGGCCATAAGCGAAGGACAACGACAGCGTGGCCAGAAGCGGAATCGCCAACACCAGAGGCAACCGTTGATGCAGCGGCATCAATCCCCCCCATGCCAGATAGAACAGCAACATCAACAGCACGCCGAACCCCATCAGGGTGCGCGCACCTTCGTTGAAGTCGCGAAACAGCAGCGTCATGCCCGGCACCAGCAGCACTATCAACGGCAACGCCAGCAGACAGCTGAAGCTCAAGAGCAAGCCCTTGGCGCGGGACATGTTGCGCTCGCGAATCCGCCGTCCCAATTGCACGGCGCCGAACACGGCACACAGCACCAGCGCAATAAAAACCATCGTGTAGCCGCCGTGAAACAGCAGCTCAACTTTCTCCATCACCCGACCGATATTGATGCCGATCTGCAGCAACGGATCAGCGCTCACCTTCAGCAATTGTGTGCGTCCGTGGTCAGTGAACGGATAGGCCGTGACGCTGTACATCAACACCGCCAGCAGCAGTTGCGCCAACCGCCAGCCCGACCGACGCCAGAGTTCATCCCACGGCACTCGCTGGTGAACATTGCGCAGCAGCTCCAGGCAGCACAGCCCGAGAAATACATTGAGGCTGATCTGATACAGCCCGATCGCCAGCGCCAGCAAAACAGACGGCACCAGCCATCGCTGAATGTGTGAAGCAGCGCAAAACGTGATCGCGTAAATCACCGCGACCAGGCTAAGGGCCGTGCCGGCCCCGTCGTATTGATAGGAGAGGTTCTGCAGCAGGAACGGGTTGTACCAGAGCGGCAACGGCACCAGACAACAGGCCAGGGTCGGTTCGGGGAAATAGTCGAAGGTCAGCCGCGTGAGGGCCAATGACATGCCGACAGAGGCGAATAAAAGAGGCAGAGGAAAAATATTCGGCGCAGCGCCGGTGAAGGTCAGCGCCTGATACAGCCAGTCCATGAACAGCCGCCCCTGCCCCGCCCAGGCGTTGCCCGCAGCCAGGGTGCGCCAGTTGTCGTCGATGTAGGGAAAGTCGGCAAGGATCAGCGGGAGGATATACAGCAGCGTGGCGAGCAGGAAGAACAGCACGACCTGACGGCGGCCGAGTTCTCGTACGAGAAAATCGCTGATCCTCATTTCAGTGCCTCCGTCACTGTGATGCTGAAGCCGACAGTGATAGAGCTTGGAACATGACTCTGAATCAGAAGTCGTTTTTTGCAGCGTTTTCAGACCAGCGGCGTCAACCTCACCGTCATGAAAAAGCCCCGGACGTTCGACCGGGGCTTTCGAGTTTCAGCGCTGAAAAATTACGAAGCCGAACGCACCGCGCCCTGGGACGCATCGTTCGGTTGCAGCTTGAGCACGTAGAACAAGACCGTCAGCAGCACCAGGAACGCCGGGCCGACATACAGCGCCACACGAGTGTCCGGGAAGTACGCCATCAGGCCCACCACCAGCACCAGGAACGCCAGCGCCAGGTACGAGCTGACCGGGAACAGCCACATCTTGTACTTCAGCCCGGCCCGTTCGCTGGCGCTCAGGCCTTTGCGGAATTTGAGCTGGGCCAGCAGGATCATCACCCAGGTCCAGATCGCGCCGAAGGTGGCGATCGACGTCACCCAGACGAAGACTTTTTCCGGTACCAGATAGTTGAGCAGCACGCCCAGCAGCAGGGCGAAAATCGACAGCAGCAACGCCCGACGCGGCACGCCATTGCTCGAGGTGCGAGCGAAGCCGGCCGGCGCCTGGCCGTTCTGCGCCAGGCTGTAGAGCATGCGCCCGGTGCTGAAGATGCCGCCGTTGCACGACGACAGCGCTGCGGTAATCACCACAAAGTTGATGATGCCGGCGGCGGTCTTGATGCCCAGGCGTTCGAAGGTCATCACGAACGGGCTGCCCTGGGTGCCGATTTCGTTCCACGGGTAGATCGACAGGATCACGAACAGCGCGCCGACGTAGAACAGCAGGATCCGCCAGAACACCGAGCCGATCGCATTCGGAATGGTCTTCTGCGGGTTCTTCGCTTCACCGGCGGTCAGGCCGATCATCTCCACGCCCAGATAGGCGAACATCACCATCTGCAGGGACATCAGTACGCCCGTCACACCATTGGGCATGAAGCCGCCGTGGGCCCACAGGTTGGAAATGCCCAGCGCCACACCGTCGTTGCCGAAACCGAACGCGATGATGCCGACACCGCCAATGACCATCGCGATGATGGTGACGATCTTGATCAGAGCGAACCAGAACTCGAATTCACCGAAGGCCTTGACCGCGATCAGGTTGATCGAGCCCATGCTGAGCAGCGCCGCCAGCGCCCAGATCCAGCGCGGAACATCGGGGAACCAGATGCCCATGTACACCGCCACTGCGGTGATTTCGGCAACACAGGTTACCAGCCACAGGAACCAGTAGTTCCAGCCAGTGAGAAAACCCGCCAACGGGCCGAGATAATCCTGTGCGTAACGGCTGAATGAGCCGGCAACCGGGTTGTGCACGGCCATTTCGCCGAGGGCGCGCATGATCACCAGGATCGCCAGACCGCCGATGATGTAAGACAGCATGATCGCCGGGCCGGCCATTTCGATGGCCTTGGCCGAACCGAGAAACAGACCGACACCGATACAGGCACCGAGCGCCATCAGGCGAATATGCCGTTCACCGAGTTCGCGTTTGAGCGGGCCGCCTTGTGCGGTGTCGCCATGGGGCGGGTGATTGCCGACTGGCATGGGGGACTTCCTCGTCTTGTTATTGGATTGACCACCGAGTGTTCAAACGTTGGCCGATAGGCCTGCGTCTGGGTAAAACCGGCCCTGCTTCGTGGGCAGGACCGTCCCGCAAAAGCAACCTGCGGGATCAGCGGGGCGTGCAGTATAAAAAGCTTGCGACAGGTTTTTTCACTCTATAAGGCATCTGATTCAGACGTAAAACTCGTCAAATACACGGTTTACGAGACAAACCATCCTGCATTTCGAGGATTATTCACCGCACAAATGGGCGCCGAGTATTGCACAGCAATGGTGCAACGTCATGCAGTGGCCGGCCATGAAGATTTGTTCAGGCGCCGCTTGATCCCTGTCCTTCACAATTTTTTCACCGACGCCAAGCACCGACTAAGCTTCAGACAAGTCCGATCAATCTGCGTGAATGGATCAATCGACTATGGGCGCTTTGTGGCAAACCGATTCGAGTGAAAAAGTGGTTCCGACTGAACGTATGGATGAAGCGCCTGTACCTGAAAAACCCCGTCGTAACCGGCATGGGTGGAAGGCTTTCTGGCTCCTGTTGGTGATCATCGCGATTGTCGTGGGCCTGGCCGCAATGAAAGAAATGCGCACCTCGCGTTTTCAGTCCCGCGAGGTCAGCCAGTACGCCGCCAAACTCAAATACGAATTGCAACCGGGGCCCAGCGAAGCGATCCGCTATCCGGGCAACGGGCCGTTTGACCTGCGTCTGGGTTACAGTTCGCTGGACGAGTTCCTGCCACGGCTGATCAAGCGCAACTACGTGATCACCGAGCAGACGCGCTTCTCCCCGGCCCTGCTCAACTACACCGACAAGGGCCTGTTCGTGCCCTTTCCCGAGAAGATCCAGGCCGGGCTGTCGATCACCGATTGCCGCGCGGCGCCGCTGTATCAGTACAACTACCCGCAGCAGTTGTATCCCAGTTTCGAGTCGATCCCCCCGGTGGTGGTCAACAGCCTGTTGTTCATCGAAAACCGTTTCCTGCTCGACCCCAGGCAACCGCTGGCGAACCCGGCGGTGGACTGGCCGCGCTTCGGCATGGCGGCCTGGTCGCAGGTTGCCAAGCTGCTGCATTTGCCTGGCCAGTCGGCCGGCGGCAGCACCCTGGCCACCCAACTTGAGAAATACCGTCATTCGCCCGATGGCCTGACGGTGTCCGGCGCCGAGAAAATCCGCCAGATGATTTCCGCCAGCGTGCGCGCCTATCAGGGCGGTCCGGACACCTTGCAGGCGCGGCAGAACATCATTCGCGACTACCTCAACAGCGTGCCGCTGTCGGCGGTGCCGGGGCATGGCGAAGTGCACGGCATGGCCGAGGGCCTGCGGGTCTGGTACGGCGCCGACTTCAACGAAGCCAACCGCAAACTCTCCAGCTCGGCGACCGATCCGCAATCCATGGCGGAGAAAGGTCTGGCCCTGCGCGAAATGCTCTCGCTGATGATCGCCCAGCGCCGTCCTTCGCATTACCTGACCAAGGGCCGCGAAGAACTGGTCGAACTGACCGACAGCCACTTGCGCCTGCTCAAACAGAACGGGGTGATCGACGCCGCCCTGGCCGATGCGGCACTGGCCAGCACCATCAGCTATCGCGACTGGCAGACTCAGCCGACGATTCAACCGATCGAAACCAACAAGGGCATCACTGTCGCTCGCAGCCGGCTGGCGTCGATGCTCAACCGTCCGCTGTACGACCTTGACCGCCTCGACCTGTCTGCCACCAGCACCCTGCAAGGCGAGCTGCAAACCCAGGCCACCGCCTACCTGAAACGACTGGCCGACCCGGCCTACGCGACCGAAGTCGGCCTGATGGGCGAACGCCTGCTCACGCCCACCAGCACCGCCCAGGTGCGCTACAGCTTCACCCTGTTCGAGCTGACGCCCGACGGCTCCCGCGTGAGGGTGCAGACCGACAGCACCGACCAACCGTTCGACATCAATGAGGGCAGCAAACTGGAGCTGGGCTCCACTGCCAAGATGCGGGTGTTGACCACCTACCTGCAAATCATCGCAGAGCTGCACGACAAATACGCCGCGATGAGCCTGCCGGAACTGAAGAAGGTCGAGGTCCCTGATCAGGATCGCCTGAGCCGGTGGGTGATCGATTACCTGATCCAGAACAAGGATCACGACCTGTCGAAAATGCTCGGCGCCGCCCTCGACCGCAAATACTCGGCCAGTCCCGGTGAAGCTTTTTTCACCGGTGGCGGGCTGCACACGTTTCATAATTTTCGCAAGGAAGACAACGGCCGCCTGCCGACCCTTCGCGATGCCCTGCGCGAGTCGATCAACCTGCCGTTCATTCGCCTGATGCGCGACCTGGTGCGCTACAGCACCTACTCCGGCCCGAACAACAGCGCCGAACTGCTCAAGGACGACCGCGACCCGCGACGTCAGGAATACCTCGCCTCGTTCGCCGACCGTGAAGGCACCGCGTTCCTGCTCAAGTTCTGGAAAAAATACCGGAACAAGAACACCCAGGCCCGGCTCGATACCTTTCTCGACAGCATGCGCCCGACCCCGATCCGCATGGCCGCCGTGCACCGTTATCTGCTGCCCAATGCCAGTCAGGAAGACTTCAACACCTTTGTGCGCTCGCACCTCAAGGGCGTCAAAATCACCAAAAAACTCACCGACGAACGCCTCGAACGACTCTACCTGGCCTACGGCCCCGGCACCTACGACCTGCCGGATCAGGGCTTCATCGCCAAGGTCCACCCGCTGGACCTGTGGATGATCGGCTACCTGCTCAACCACCCCGATGCGACCTTCAAGGACATCGTCAAGGCCAGTCAGTTCGAGCGTCAGGAGGTCTATAGCTGGCTGTTCAAGAGCAAGCACAAGGGCGCCCGCGACAGCCGGATCCGCACCATGCTGGAGATCGAGGCGTTCCTCGACATCCATCAGCGCTGGCGGAAAGTCGGCTATCCGTTCGATCACCTGGTGCCGTCGCTGGCCACCGCCATCGGCAGCTCCGGCGACCGCCCTGCTGCACTGGCCGAGCTGATCGGCACCATCCTCAACGACGGTGTGCGCATGCCGACCCTGCGCATCGACAGCCTGCACTTTGCCGCCGGCACGCCCTACGAAACCAGACTGGTCAATGACCCTCACGTCGGCAAACGGGTGATGCCATCGGAAGTCGCTACCGCGATGCGCGAAGCGCTGTCGCAAGTGGTGGACTCGGGAACGGCCAAACGTGTTTCCGGCAGTTTCAAACTGGCCGATGGAACACCGCTGACCATGGGCGGAAAAACCGGCACTGGCGACAACCGGATCGAAGCAATCGGCTCCGGCGGACGGATTCTCAGTTCGAAGTCGATCAACCGCACTGCCACTTTCGTGTTCTACATCGGCGACCACCATTTCGGCACGCTCACGGCGTACGTTCCGGGGCGCTCTGCGGAGAACTTCAAATTCACCTCGGCCCTGCCGGTGCAGGTACTCAAGGGCATGGCACCGATCCTGATGCCATACCTGCAACCGGGCAGCGACTCGCAATGTCTGACACCCGAGGCTCCGGCGGTGGCGTCCTTGAACGCCCGGGCACCTGGCCCGGAGTGAATTACGCGGGGTGTTAACTATTTGTTTTATATATTCCAATATTCAATCAACCGACGCTGAAAACAGCAGTCCGGCAGCAAGCTTTTAAACTAATCATTCCCGGCCCTGAACGTTAGCCTTGAAACTCCTGACTGATTCAAGGCTTTAGCAATGACTGCAATAACTGAATACAAAGGGCAACATTACGACTTGATTAAGTCACACATCGATTCCGCTTTTCTGGATATGCAACTGCATCGAAGTCATGCACTCAGGCGAGCGCCCCGACGCAGTGCAGCGTGGATAAGCGAGGCGGATCCCAGACACATCGAGCGTATCAACAGCGCCAACAAGACGGCCTGGAGTGCGCAGAACAAGATCGACAGGCTGCTGGCGAAACTGCAGGACATTGGTGCATTCGCCGAACCGTTGCTGAAGGCGAAACTGCTTGAAAGATTCAACGTCAATGTCGACGTTAAAAATACGTTCCTGCGTTTATATATTCCCAAGGAAAGCAACTGGTGGGTCATTCAGATTGCACCGGGTTATACCGCAAGAACAGTTTCCCTGCTGGATGCGGCACTGCACAACTTTGCCTATGACGAAACATTCGAGAAAGACTCCGCGTTCATTGAAAAGACCGATGCAGCGCGTGAGCTTTTCGATATTTCACCGATCGACAAAATCATCAGTGTGAGCCAGTTCCAGGCACTGTGCAGGGAGCTGGACATCGGCGCGCAATACAAGGCCCACCTTGAAGACTATCTGCTCAACAAGGAACCGGTCGCCCAGGCCTGGCTGAAATTGCATGTACAGCGCAGCCAGCAAGCGGCGCTCAAGGCGGCAGCGCACATTGCGCTGGCGAAAAAAGACATTGGCCGGCAGGCCCATCTGCTCATCCACGACCTGCTCGAAGGGCGGCCGCACCTTAAGCTGGGTGAGCAAGCCATGACGGTCTGTGAGCTGGGCATGATGGATCTGAACCTCACCGGAATCCTGATCATCCGACCGGATCCCGACCAGAAGCAGCACGCGCAGACCATGATCGCCTACGTGCCCCATGATCCCGAGCACCCGCTCAAGGAGTACGCCTCGACAATCGAATTCATGAACGAGCTGAGCCGACAGTTGAGAGACAACCAGACCGCACAGTCCAGCGGCTTCACGTATCGCCAGTTCTTCAGTCAGTTCGTCGATCACGAGCAGCGCGGCCATTTCTTTGCCGGACTTGAACAACGGCTCACCGTCGTCAAATGGTACCCAAAGGATCGAGGCGACCCGCGCCCGTCCTGGCGTAAAACGCCTGTGGACAAACCACAGCTGCAATTCAGCGCGCCCCCGATCACTGAACCGCTGTGGACGTATCTCTATCAGCAACAACTCAACAAGATCCTCAACGATGCGCGAGTCATCGCAGTGTCCACTGCGGACGCAGACAGCCGCGCACGCTGGGCCTGGTGGGAAAACTTCAAGAAAATCGCTTCGGACATTTTCAACGTGGCGCTGCTGGTGCTGACCCCCTTCGTACCATTGCTGGGCGAAGCCATGCTGGCCTACACCGTGTATCAGATCGTCAACGAAGCGGTCGAGGGCGTCTGGGACCTGATCGAAGGGCACTACGTCGAACTGGGCGAGCATGTCATGGGCGTGACCATCGATGTCCTGCAACTGGCAGCCTTTGCTGGCGGTGTAACGATCGGCAATGCATTCAAGCTCAAACTGTCGTCCCTCGTCGAAGGCATGAAACCGGTGCGGTCGAACGACGGCAAGATGCGTCTGTGGCTCCCGGATCTCAGGCCTTACGAGCAACCGGAGCCGGCGTTGCCACAGACATCAAAACCCGACGCCCTTGGCCTGCACCATCATTCGGGCAAGACCCTGCTGCCTATCGAAGGCAAATGCTACGAAGTGCAGCTCGATCCGAAAGGCAAGACACATCGCGTCGTTCACCCGACACGCGCCCAGGCCTACCGGCCCGAAGCGCGTCATAACGGCCAGGGTGCCTGGGTCCTGGAAGGCGAGACACCGCAAGACTGGGAAGGAACGAGACTGATGCAGCGGCTGGGCCACTTCGCCGAGGGCTATAGCCACGCCGAACTGGAAAAGCTGCGCAGCATCAGCGACACCCCCGACAACTCGCTGCGCCGCCTGCATGTCGACAATGCCGCACCGCCTCCGTTGCTGGCAGACACCCTTGCCCGCTTCAGGACCTGGGACCGCGTCCGTGACATGAGTCACCGGGTGCGCACGGGGCAACCGCTGCCCGCCGATTCGTTCTGGTTCGAGACCATCGCCCCGGGCTTGCCGGGATGGCCCGCCAACAAGGGTTTGAGAGTCTATGAAAACGCGGATATGAGCGGGGGGTTTCGCCAGTACGGTCATCCGGACGCTACCGCTGAAAACACGCTGCACATCAGCCTGGCTGACATGATGAGCGGCCAGTTGCCCGAACGGCTGACGGCGTTTCTGGGTGAACCGGACATGGCCGCGCTGCTGGGCAGGCCCTATCCCCGCGACCGGCAGATACAGGCTTTGCGCGACACACTGGCGCGAGTCGTGGAAACCCGGACACCCGAGATTTTCGAATACGAGTACCGACTCCAGGACCGATCCGACGATCCACAGGTGCGCCTGCTGCAAAGCGAATTCCCACAACTGCCATCCTCGGTGGCTCGTCCGTTACTGGAACAGGCAACGGACGGCGAACGACGGATCATGGCCGAACAACACCGGATCCCGCTGCGCGTGAAGAACATGGTTCGCGAAAGCGCTTTCGAAACCCGGGCGACGCGCGCCGCCGAGGGTCTGCATGAACCGGCGCTGCTGAAAACCGATACCGAACGGCTCATCCTCAATACCCTGAAGATTCACACCGACACCTTCGAAGATCTGCGTATCGATGTGCGAGACGGAACCCCTGACGGTCCTCTGCGCACCAGCGCCGGCCCCGAGAGCGCCGGTACGCTGCGTACACTGATCAGGGACGAGCGTGGCCGCTACGAAGTGTTCGACGACGCTCACCGAAAACGGCATGACGCCCATGACTTCTATCGCGCGACCCTGCTCGCGCTGCCCGAGGACAAACGTGCTGCGCTGGGTTATCGCACTGATCAGGGGGAAATGTTCAGACAGTGGATCGTGGCCAAGACCGCACCGCCGAGCGAACGTCGAACCCTGCTCGCCCGCCCGCCCCTGCGCGCCGTTGCGCCGCGACAGACCGAGCTGCTGGTACGAGGGCCTGGATTGTCAAAGGTCCTCTGGCCGTTCGCGGAAAAAACCGTCGAAACCAAAGTGAAGGAGATGTTTGCGCACTTCGATGAAAGCGAGGTGGCCGCATTCACTCGCTCATTGCACGCCAATGGCGACCCTCACCAGCAAATCGAGCGGCTCAAACAGGAGCGCCAGGGCCTGAAACAAAAACTGGAGGATTGGCGCCAGCGTTATCTGCAGGACTATGACCCGGATGACGGCGGACGCCTGCCGGACACCTATTGGGATTACGAACGCAAGGGCGGCAGGTTCATCGCCGAGCGTCTGATGGCGTGCTTCGAAAGAAAGTCCGAAGCATTCGGTGAGCGCAGTAGCAGCCTGGAAGGCGGTTATACCCTGGACCTGTCCACGGAGGTCCTGCCGCGCGACCTTGAACGCTGGTGGAAACAGATGCCGGATCTCAAACCCTGGCTGGAGCAGATCACCACGGTCAATCTGGACGGGCAGCCGTTCTCTCCCGGTCCCCGCGGCCTGCTCAAGGACTTGCCCAACCTGCAACAGATCAGCGCCAGACACTGTGGTCTGAAAACCCTGCCCGACAGCATCGGCCAGCAGCCTCGGCTCAAAACCTTGCGCCTGAGCGACAATATGATCGAGCTGACACCGCGCGCCATCGAGCAACTGCAAAACCTGAAACACCTCGAAGTCCTCAGGCTGGACAACAACCCGCTGGGTGACCCGCCGCTCATCCACCGCATGCCGAAGCTCAAGGTATTGAACCTGGCCAATACGGATGTGAACGACTGGCCACTGGGGCTGTTCAGCCTTGCGCGGCCCAAGGGCTTTTTTCTCGATCTGCGAAGAAACTGGATCCGCTCGATGCCCGACGTTGCTCCCGGCTCGGACAAGGCCTTCCTGATCGCCCGCACCCGGATCGATGTTGAAAAACTGTCTCCGGCGTTGCGCCAGTCATACGAGCTGTACCGCGAATCCGTGGGCATCAGTCCGACAGTCGCCTATCAGCCGCCCGCAGAAGACCTGATGAAACGCTGGTCACCAGCCGATGATGCGTCCCTGTACAGTGAATCTCCCGGTACCGGTGTCCATCGGCCGGAAGCCTGGCATGACCTGGTGAACGAACCGCAATCCGACGGTTTCTTCAGAGTGCTGGAAAGACTGACCCAATCGGCCGATTACCGGCAGGGAGGGCGCGCGAAAGCGCAACTCACCGATCGTGTGTGGCGCATGGTCAATGCCATCGATATCGACACCGCGTTACGCGAGGAACTGTTCCTCATGTCCACCGACCCCGAAGGTTGTGCAGATGCCGGTGCGCAACTCTTCAACAACATGGGGGTGAAGGTACTGGCTTCGGAAGCCCGACACTTTTCAATCAGCGCCGGCGAGGTAGAAGGCAAACTGGTGGCGCTGGCCAAAGGTTCTGCGCGCCTTGAGCAGGTCGCCGGGATTGCACGGGCCGACATCAGGAAACGAGCGGGCGATCCCGACCAGGTCGAAGTTCACCTGGCTTATGAAACCGGGCTCGCCAAGCGCCTGGAACTGCCATGGCAATCGGAAGCCATGAGATTCCGCCCGACTGCCGGCGTCACGGATTCGACCATCAACAGGGCGTACACCACGATCATCGAGGCGGAAGCCGGCGACGGTCTGGTGAACCAGATGATCGAACAGCCGTTCTGGGAGCAATACTTGCGCAAGCAGTACCCGAGTGATTTCGCCCGAAACACCGACCATTATCAGGGCAGACTGGAGCTGTTGTCCTTGACCAAAGAATGGCAGGAAGCACAAAGCCAGGGCCAGGAATCGGCCGAGCTGCTCAAGCGGCTGGTCAAGCTCGCCGAAAAACTCTCCATCCCTCTGGATGAAGTGCTGGCCGGCGAGGAGATGAGCCAGGCGGTATTCGAGAGCCGGCAACGGGACATCGGCTATCAGGAGCGCGAACTGAGCAGGCGTCTGACCCGCGAGGCCATGGCTCGGGCCGGCATCTGACGCCCCCCCCCTGAAGGCAACTACGGCCTTCAGGGGCGCTTTCCATTTCTAGGCTTCCGAATCCCAGATCACCGTGATGTTGCCCTTGAGCGTGTCATTGATGCCGGGACGAAACAGGTAATCCATGGCCTCCCGGGGCATTTCGAACCGCAGGTTGCCCGACTTGCGGTCGACATACTGGCCGGGCCGGAAGGGTCCCACCCATGCGTAGTTCATCAACGGCACATCCTTGACCGGCGCGCCATCAGGCCCTGTGATACCACCGGGCAAACTGAGTGTGGTGTGTACCCACGCAGTGTTCGATTGCCCGTTCAGCCGGCAATCGGGCCCGGAAGGCTGGAACGAATCACACTGCATCATGACCTTGAAAGCAGCGGAGGCGGAAATATTGAAAACCTGGTCACGGTAGATCCGCGCAGGACGGGTACCGCTGGCGATCCACCGTTGCCAGCCACCTTCGGGTTCCAGAGCCACCTTGCTCCCACCGGGTGGCAGGTCGACTTTAAGGGTGTGCTGCACATCCAGAACCAGATCCAGGGTCAGGTGGCTGTCCAATGGTCTCATCAGCGCGCCGAAATCAATGTGCCCACCCGAGCCGAGCATATAAGGCATCGAACCGGTGTATTGTCCGCTCGACATCGTCAGAGGATTGGGCGTGCGCAATTCGTAGGCGAAGTCGAGGGTGGAAAACGCCATCGACGGAATCCGGTAAGCGGCGAATTTGGTACACGCCACCTCGACCGGAGCCTTCCAGAAAAACCGAAACGTGTTGGAGCCGGCCAGACCGATGCCGGCGTACTGACAGGGCGTCGGGGCGTACATCCAGCCACTGCCCCACAGCAAACTGTGGGCCTCGACAGGATCGGTCACGCCCACCAGACTGGCGGCGGACTGATTCAGATGGTATTCGGAGCCGACGCCCGTCATGCGCACTTCAACGATCGCCGTCTCTTGCGTATTCCTGTTGGTCACCACCACCTGGCGCCAGTGGGAAGGCATGCGTATCGAAACGCCGTCACCGGGCGACAGCGAGCGCACTGCCTGGAAAATCAGCGGAGCCCGGATACTGAACATTTTGTTGTCCGCGCACTGCCCGGGATAATCCGCGCAATAACCGCTGTTCGGGGTCGTGTTGATAAACATGTTGTTGCCGGGTTTGGAAGGATCGGGCTGGAACACTGCCCGGATTTCCTGATTCACGGCCTGCGCCGTCGACAGACTCAGGGCCGCCAGCACGCCCATCCAGGTTGTAACGCTTTTCATCATTGCCAATCGCCTGCTGATCCATAAAGAGGGGCCGCTATCGTTCATGCACCCGGCGCCCTGGCGTTGAACAGCAGCATCACATTGCCGCTGTATTCTCCCGGTCGATATCCACCGGTGGGCTTCACCGGTTCAATTTCCAGCAGGACCCGTTTGCCGACGGCCGCGTCTTCCTTCGACACCACTTCCCGTGGCGGCACCTCGGGCCCCAGTACAACGCCATTGAAACTGACCTTCAGCCAGATCTCCTCACCCGACCGGCCGTTCGACAGGTAGGCGGGACTGTCCAGACGCGCCTCGATTGCACTGGTGTCGTGCCGCACGTCGAAATTCTTGCGCAGGCTGCTCAGGGTCGAGGTGGCGTAGTCCCAGAACAGTTGCTGCGTGCGATGGACCCAGTCCGGTTCGGAGGGGATGACGTAGAACGGCCGGCTCGGAATCGTCAGCGACACTTCGAAGACGTGTTCTTCCCTGGCCGCCCCGGCCAGAGAGCTCATCAGACTGGCTGCCACCATCAGTGCCAGGCGCGTGCATTGCTTGTTCATGTCCTTGTTACCTGCTGCGTCCATGGAGAGCGGGATCATCGACTCACGACCTTGAGGGGTTTGCGGCTGCCACCCTCGATCAGAAAAAAGCGGTATTCACGTCCCTTTTCCTTGTCGAAACCAAAGGACTTGCCAGCCAGTACATGGTGCTTGGTAACCGCCCCGCAGTCGGTGTCGTCGCGCAACGAACAGCTTTTGAACTCATCGACGATGACCACCGAGTTGCCGTTGTTGCGCAGTTCATAACGGCGGTCGTTTTCCTCGACCGTCGTCTGGAAGCGCGTGTCCTTGGGACGGACAAACAAGATGGTGCCGAAACCGGTCATCAGGTTGACCCCCGCCGCCAGGCTTTTGGCGTAGTCCTCGCGTTCCTCGTCCCCCACCACGAACGCATCTTCCTTTTCCGGCACCACCGGTATGAAACGCACACGGAAATAGCGCTCGCGTGTCCGTTCGCCCATGTACAGCAGTCGCGTTCCCTGCATGCCCTGGGCCGGAACAATCAGGCGCGCCGGGCTCGCCATCACGCCATCGCGAGAGGCACCGCCGGCGGCATTCTCCAACGGAATTTCCTGCGGTTTCCCTTCGTCGTCGTACACGATTTCCAGCACGTTGACCTTGACGAAGGCCGTGCTGTCACCACTGTTGAATACACGTTTGAGGTAGGTGCTCTTGTCGCCGTCCAGGTAGTCATAGACCGTGCCGACATTGATCTGGGGCCCGGCCAGTACAGGCCCGCCAAGCAGACCGAGCAGTAAAAGCGGAAACAGGCGTGTCATCGTCTTCAACCTTTTTTAACAATGAAAAGAGAGCGATCCGGCTCGTCAGATTTCCGAGTCCCAGATAATCGTGATATAGCCCGTGAGCGTGTCGCTGACGCCGGGTTGCAGAAAACTGTAGAAATATCGTTCAGGAATCTCGAAACGCAGACTGCCCGCCTTGCGATCGACGTACTGAACAGGCTGGAACGGGCCAATCCAGGTGTTGTGATGCAATTTGCCGCTCCAGCCCTCGCCACCACCGGGGCCGACGATCCCCGGCGGTACCGTCATCGTCGTTTCCACCTGGGCGCTTCGTCCTGTCGGGCTGCCCATGTGGCACGCCGTCCCGCCCAGCGAGTTGCACTGCATCATCACTTTGAAGCGTGAAGAGGCCGACAGGTAATACGGCTGGTCGCGGTAGATCCGGGTCGGTCTGCGACCGTTTTCCAGCCAGCTCTGCCAGCCGCCGGCAGGTTCGAGGGTCACCTTGTTGCCACCGGGTGGCAGATCGACCTTCAGGGTGTGCTGCACGTCCAGGACAAAGTCGAGACTCAGGCTTCTGTCGTCTGGCTCCATAAGGGGGCCGAAATCGAAGTCGCCACCCGGGCCGAGCGTGTAGGTCAACGATCCGGTGTAAAGACCCGAAGACATCCCGAGCGGATTGGGAGTACGCAGTTCGTAGGCAAAATCGACGCTTTCAAACGACATGGCCGGGATCGTGTAGGCGGCCACCTTGGTGCAACTGGCTTCGACAGGCGCCTTCCAGAAAAAACGATAGCGATCCGGCCAGTAATACCCGACACCGCTGTACTGGCAGGGAGGAGGCACATAGACCCAACTGCTGGAGGTCCAAAGCTTTTGATGGCCCTCGAGAACGTCCGAAACCCCGACCAGATTGGCCGCAGTGTCACTGAGGGCGTACCACGACCCGATCCCGATGATGCGCATTTCAACCGTTTCCGCTTCCTGGGTTGCGCTGTTGGTCACCGTCAGCTGCCGCCAGTTGGCCGGCACCTTCAACGGGATACTGTCACCCGGTTTGATACTGCGGTTGGAATTGACACGGATCGGTAACTGAATGCTGAACATCTTGTGCTCAGCACACTGCTCCGGAGCATCTGCGCAATACCCGGTACTGGGCGTTTTATTGACGAAGACGTTCTTGTTCGGATGCGCAGGATCAGGCTGGAACAAAGCCCTTATCTCCTGACTGGCCGCCTCTACCGGCGACGAGCCCAGCGCCATTGACAGTCCCAGCCACCCTGTAAACCTTTTCATGGATTCAGCCTGCCTTCTGATCGGTTGCATTGACGTCGGCCAACGTGTCGGGCGTGCAACGCAGATCACCGATCATCAACACGTTGTTCTCGCTGCGGTGGCGATCGGCGTCGAGACGGAACTGACACAGCAGTTGTTGTCCCTGACGCACCTCGAGCGTGGGTGAGCCGGCGTTCATTTCCATCGAGAAGAAACCGTCGACCTCCGTCACCCCGCGACTGGCGTGGTTGATCACATGGTGGCCCTTGAGAGGTCGCCCCTGTGCGTCGACCAGCCGCCCGAGCACGGTCATGGTTTTCATCACGCGCACCTTGCGGTACTCCACGCCGCCCTTGTTCATGTGATAGCGGGTGCGTGCCGGCTCGATCGTGGCGGCCGGAACGGTATTGCCCTCGAAGTCGAAGCTCACCGAGCTGTTCTGATAGGCCGTGATCGGGATGAAGTTGCGGCCCGGGCGCAGCGGTGCGCTGCCACCGCTGAAGTCATCGGCACGCAATGCGATGTCATCGATATCGGACTCGACATCGACAATCATGCCGGCGCCGCGCATGTCATGCTGGCTGGTCAGTACCATCTGCTCGCCGCCCATCACCAGTGTGCTGTCCAGGTTCAGGCCGCCGGTGAAGTTGCCGTTGTACGAAGAGCGCTGCAAAAAACCGTCGCCATTGAGCGAGTCGGTGCGAAAGCTCGCCAGGCTGGACAGGCCGACGCCATAAGTGTCGGTCAGCGCGGTCACCGAGACGTTTTGCAGGACGTGGTCCTGCAGATTCATGCGCCAGCCGAGGGAGGCATTGTTGTCGCGCCCGCCCTCTCGTGCCGTGCGCGAGCCAATGCTGCCGGTGATCTGCTGACCCGGCCCGCCAAGCGCCAGATTGACGCTCAGATCGACCCCGCGATTGCGCGCATCGCCACTGCTGAAGCTGCCTGGTCGATCAAACAGCGAAAGCCGCCAGTTGGCATCGCTGCCGAACAACACGGTGCGCTGGTTCCAGCCCAGATCGACACCGATCCCTTCGGTGTTGCCTTCACTGTGGGAGATGCGGGCATTGATCGAGCTCTTGCGGCTGACCCGGTGATTGAGCGCCAGCGACGAATTGCTGGTCTGCCCGACGAACACGTTGCGCTGACGCACCCGGGTGCCATCCGGCAGCGTGTCGTAGATGTCCGTGGTGTCCAGCCAGCTGCGGTTGTGACTGATCACCAGACTGCCGGAGCCGTAATTGTAAAGCCCCTGCACGTCCAGCCCGGTGCCGTGATCTTCGGTCTGGTAAACGTTGGCGTACAGACTGACGCTGTTGGCCAGCGTCCAGTCGATGGAGCTGCCGTATTGCAGTTTTTCGCGGAGCTGCCGTGCCGAGAGTCCGAGAATCACCCGTGGGTGCCACAGGTAATTGATCGATGCCCCAGCCGTGGGGTCGCCGCTGGCCTGGCGGTCCCAGTTGCTGAACAACTTGGCTTCCTGCCCCGCGAACAGGTTGTAGCGCCAGCGCTCGTCGAGGTTGCGCCAGTTGTTCGGCTTGTAGACCAGCTCCTGGGTGGTCGAGGTGGTCTGGCCATCCTCGATCAGGCGCACTTCGACTTCATAGATTCCACCGGGCAAGGGCCGGGTATCGAGGGTCTGCAACCCGGCCGGCACCGATTGCGTGTTGATCAACAAACCGTCGCGGTAGACCTCCACCGATGCCTGCCGGTTGGCCGTGACATAGATGGGGTAGATGCTCGGCTTGGGTGAATTGATCGCCAGACTGTCGGAACTGCCGTACATCACCCCAACGGTGGTATCCGGACTGGTACCAAAGGTGCGGGGCTGGCGGGTCAGGCCCTCGGATGCCGGCGTGAAGTAGCCCAGCCGCACGAAACTGCCCTGCAATTCACGTTGCGTATGCAGTTCATGCACGGCGTGATACAGCTGGTCATCCGGCCCGCCAAGACGGGCCAGCTGCATGTTGAATGTCTGGCTCCAGTTACCCAGGCTGGCGCTGGCCTCCAGGCCGAAACGACCGCCCAGATCCTGTTCCTGGCCCCCATTGAGGTTGAGCTGGTTGCGCACGATCAGACCGCTGCTGCCGCCGTCGGGCTGGTCATAGAAGCGCTTGGCCTCGGTGTCGCGTTCGGCGTTTTCGGTGACGATCGATACCAGCGAGCTTTCCAGGTTGTAGTGCACCGCCAGCATTTGTTCGGGGCATTGCCCGGTGCACGCACCGAGGGCAACGCCCGGTTTGAGATAGCTTGCCCAGACGTCGCGTTCGACGGCGCTGAAGCGACTGTCCTGAGTATCGGTGAATTCCAGCAGTGTAAGCCGATCATCGCGGGACAGGACCACCATGGCCTCGCCCAGCGGTTGTTGATCGAGCTCCACCCGCACGGCCAATGGAACATCGAAAAAGTGCTCTTCAAAATCCGTCGGCAAACCTTTGGCCTGAGCCAACAGGCTTCGCGGTGTCGTACCGGAAGCCGCAGGTGCCGCCACGGCTGCGGCACAAAACAGCAACGCAAGCGCAGCCGCGATGGGCGTCATCGGGAACATGAACAGTTACTCTGATTACAAACAGACAAGAAGTCCGACTGACAGACAACTCTGTCAGCCGGCTTTCGTTACTTTCAGATGTCAGAGCTTGACGCTGGCCACTGGAGTAACCGCGTCAAACATCATGGTCACCGAACCGGTGTAGTCACCCGGGGTGAAGTTAGTGCCTTTGGCGGTAATACTTAGCGGCGCACGATAGTTCACATCGGACTCGGCTTCACCGACCACCATTTGCGGAGTTTGGGTGAGCACCACATTATTGAACTTGACTTCCAGATCGATAATGCTCGAACCACCGACCAGTTTCGGTACACCTTCCAGAGAACCGTGTACCGAACCATTGTTGTTACGCACATCGAAGAAGCCGTTGACCGGTTTCATGGTGCCGGTAATCGGGCTGAAGCTCATGTCCTGATCCTTGCTGACCAGGTCAGGGTCGACCGGAACCACGTAGAAACCGTTGGTCGGCACGTGGGCCACCAGGCTGATGGAGTGACGCGCTTCGCCTGCGGCAAACACCATGGAGGAACCGAGTGCCAGTGCAGCCAGTGGAGCAGCCATTGCGATTTTCTTGAACATCATTCATACCCTGTCTTTTTAAAGGATGGAGCGTTGAAAGTTCAAAACAGCGCTTGCCCGGACGGTTTGTGCCGGTTTGAACTTTCAACGCCGGGGCATGATCGAGGGTTATCAATGGAAAGTAAGCAGGCAACTTCCCACGAGCGTGTAGTTAAACATGCTCACAACCATAAAGAAAAAACGTCTGATTTTAAATATCCATGACAACGCCTGTAAGTTAGACCCTACATACACTTCAAGATAAAAAACCATACAGCATTTACAACTAACAAACTCGGCAACAACGGCTCTTTTTAGAGTATATGCTCAACCACTCCTAGAGCTATGACTTTAACTTCACAGTCATCACGCCAGAAGAAACTTACTCGCTCCAAAGGGAGGCGCGAGACTGGCCCTCAGCGTCCCGACCACTCGTCAGGGCAGCTTCACGCTCAGTAAAAAAACGCTTGTCGAATCTTTAAGATATATCTTACGTTGTATCTAAATACGACGAGAGAAGACAGAGATGAGAGACCATCATTCCCCCCACCGCGACCACGGCGACAGCCGGGACGGCTTCGAGAAACGCCATGGTCGCGAACGCGGCGGTCGGGGCCCGCGGGTATTCGCCCCGGGCGATTTGAAATTGCTGCTGCTGGCACTGATCGCCGAACAGCCGTGCCACGGCTACGACCTGATCCGCCAGATCGAAACCATGTTCGATGGCGCCTACAGCCCCAGCCCCGGTGTGATCTACCCGACCCTGACGTTTCTTGAAGAAAGCGAAATGATCACCGGCGATGCCGAGGGCGGCAAAAAACGCTATGCCGTGACCGATACCGGCCGCCAATCCCTCAGCGAACAGGCGGTGGCGCTGGATGGCGTGCGCATGCGCATCGACGTCAGCAAGCGCTCGTTGCGCGGCCACGACCGGCCGCCGGAAATCCATGAGGCGGTGCACAACCTGCGTCACGCCTTGCAGATGCACCACGGGCGCTGGAGCCCGGAAGAAATCCTGCGCGTACGCGACCTGCTCAACGACACCGCCAAAGCCATCGTCGACGGCCCCGCCGTTCAATCTGCCCCGGAGAAAGCCGAATGACCTCAGTCGATACCCAAACCATTCACCGCGTCATGCATGAAATCAAACGTCGTCGCCTGGAAGTGCTACGCGTGGTCGACCTGACCCCGCGCATGCGCCGCATCACCCTCGGCGGACCGGAACTGGCCGGCTTCATCAGCCTCGGTACCGACGATCACGTCAAACTGCTGTTCCCGCAGAACGCCGAACAGGCCGCGGCGCTGGAAACCCTGGTGCTCGGCGCTGGCAAGAGCGACGTGCCGATGCCCGAAATGCGCGACTACACCCCGCGCCGCTACGACCTCGACAAGCTTGAACTGGACATCGACTTCGTCCTGCACGGTGACGGCCCTGCCTCGACCTGGGCCGAACAGGCCAAGCCCGGGCAATTCCTGCACATCGGCGGCCCCCGTGGCTCGATGATCGTGCCGGACATCTTCGACAGCTACCTGCTGATCGGCGACGAAACCGCCCTGCCTGCGATCGCCCGCCGCCTCGAAGGGCTGGCGGCCAATCGCAAGGCGCTGGTGGTGATCGAAGTGGAAAACGGCAAGGAGCAGCAAACACTGGAAAGTGCGGCGCAGGTCAACGTGATCTGGGTGCTGCGTGAGGGCGGCAAAGACAATCTGCTTGCCACCATCAAACAATTGCAGGTGCCAAAGGGCAATCTGTATGCGTGGGTGGCGACAGAAACGAAAGTCTCGCGGCAGATCCGCCGGGTATTGCTCGATGAGCATGGTCTGGACGAGAAGTTCGTCAAAGCGGTCGGTTACTGGCGCGCCGAAGGCTCCGAGGAAGAGTGAAACGAGCGGCGGCGCTAAGCGCGCCGCCCCTGCCAGCGATCGATGCCGATCACCAGTAACGCCATCAGCACAAACCCCAGCAGAATCCCACCGGCATTGACGAACACCTGTGGATAACCCAGCAGTGCCACGTCAATGAACGGATACGCGTAAGCCCCCAGCAAATGCCCGCGCAGCAGCGCATAAGCGAAGTACACCAGCGGATAAATCAGCCACAGCGGCAGATGCTTCAGACGCAGGGTGCCCTTCGGCACGCACAGCCACCAATAAGCCAGAAACAGCAGCGGCATTACATCGTGGAGCAATTCGTCAGCGATAAACTGCCAGCCCTGCGGGTGCCACAGATGCCGCAGCAAAATGCTGTAGGCCAGGCCCACCACGACAATGCTCACGGCAATCCCGCTGCTGACCCAAGGCTGCAAAAACCAGCGGCGTGCCGCGGATTCACGATCGGTCACCGCGCAGGTCAACACCGCCGCCACCAGGGTGTTGGTGATCACGGTGAAGTAACTGAAAAAACTCACCAGACCGCCCAGCAGACTGGCGCCGACGCTAAGTCGCGCGAAGAAAATCAGGTACAGCTGAATCCCCAGCCCGGCCCAGCCCAGCACCGCAGCCGAAGTGATCAGGCGTCGCCGCCACACGGCGTTCATCTCAGAGCGGACGCTTGGTGCGCATCAGTTTCACGTACAGCCGCTCGACCTTTTCCCGTGCCCATGGCGTCTTGCGCAAAAAGGTCAGGCTCGACTTGATGGTCGGATCGCTCTTGAAGCAACGAATGTCGATGCGCTCGGCCAGGCCTGACCATTCGTAGTGGGTCACCAGCGCATTGAGGATCTGTTCGAGGGTCACGCCGTGCAGCGGATCGGGATTGTGGTCGTTCATGCCGGGCCTTTGGGCGAAGTGGAAATGCAGAAGCCGCGCACCTTAGCCGAGGGGCAGAGCCGGTGGAAGGCCTTCCTTCAAATGTAGGTGAACCGCACAAGATCGCAGGCTCCGTCGACACCGGCAATGTGATCGAATGACGCACTGTTACCGAATCCGAAAGGGTTCATGTCAGCAAAAGCCCTTTGTGTTTTTGTAACGGGACATTATCCTGCCGCCCTTCTGCTGAACCGCTTCACTGCCTGCGTCAAATCGTAGCGGCCAGCTTATCCCCCAAAAAAGATCAAGAAAGACCCTATTCATGCCCGATTTTCCGTTCTCCCGAGACAGCGCTATCTCAACATTGCGACTGATCGGCGGCTGCACCGCCCTTGGCCTCGCCACCTGCACCCAGGCCGCCCCGGCCTTCGACAGTGAATCACCGTGGATGCTCGGTGACTGGAACGGCACACGCAGCGAACTCTCGGCGGAAGGCATCGACTTCAAGCTCGACTACACCGGCGAAATGGGCAGCAACCTGCACGGTGGCTACGACCATGACCGCACCGCGCGCTACAGCGACCAATGGGGCCTCGGCACCCACCTGGACCTGCAAAAACTGCTGGGCTGGAACGACGCTGAATTTCAGTTGACCGTGACCAAGCGCAGCGGCAACAACATCAGCAACGACCGCATCAACGACCCGCGTGTCGGTGGCTTCACCTCGGCCCAGGAAGTCTGGGGCCGTGGCCAGACCACCCGCCTGACGCAGATGTGGTACCAGCAGAAATTCTTCGATCAGAAGCTCGACATCAAGGTCGGCCGCTTTGGTGAAGGCGAAGACTTCAACAGCTTCCCGTGCGACTTCCAGAACCTGGCGTTCTGCGGCTCGCAGGTGGGCAACTGGGTCGGCGGCATCTGGTACAACTGGCCGGTCAGCCAGTGGGCGCTGCGCGTCAAATACCACCTGACACCCGAGCTGTACGCGCAAGTCGGCGCCTATGAGCAGAACCCGTCGAACCTTGATCGCGGCAACGGCTTCAAACTCAGCGGCAGCGGCACCCAGGGCGCGATCCTGCCGATCGAACTGGTGTGGAAGCCGAAACTCAATGGCCTGCCGGGCGAATACCGCGCCGGTTACTACTACAGCAATGCCAAGGCCACCGACGCCTATAAAGACCGCAACGGCCAGCCGGCGGCCCTGAGCGGCGAGGCCTATCGCAGTGCTTCGAGCAAACACGGCGTGTGGCTCGGCGTGCAGCAGCAGATCACCAGCGTGGCCAGCGACAACTCCCGCGGCCTGAGCGTGTTTGCCAACGGCACGATGCACGACAAGAAGACCAACGCCATCGACAACTACGTCCAGGCCGGTGTGGTCTACAAAGGCCTGTTCGACGCCCGCGCCAAAGATGACATCGGTTTCGCCCTGGCCCGCGTTCACGTCAACCCGGCCTACCGCAAGAACGCCGAGGCGACCAACCAGGCCCGCGCCGTCTACGACTACGACGATCCGTCCTTCCTGCCACCGCAGGACACCGAATACAGCGCCGAACTCTACTACGGCGTGCACGTTGCGAACTGGCTGACCGTGCGCCCGAACCTGCAATACATCCGCCATCCAGGGGGTGTGGACAAGGTCGATGACGCGCTGATCGGCGGGATCAAGATCCAGTCGTCGTTCTGACCGACATCGCCCCCACAAGAAATTTAGCTAGCTACACAAGTTTTACTTGAACCATGCCCACGCCAAATCGTCATCTACAGTGACTACAGCGCGGGACTACATAAACGTCACGGAGAATCACACTATGAGCACTGAAGGTGCTTCGAGTCGAAGCCGTCTTCTGCCGAACCTGCTCGGCATTCTGCTTCTGCTGATGGGCCTGGCCATGCTGGCCGGGGGAATCAAGCTGAGTACGCTCGGCGGCTCGCTGTATTACCTGCTGGCCGGTATCGGCATCACGCTGACCGGCATACTGATGCTGATGCGTCGTCGCGCAGCATTGGGCCTGTACGCCATCGTGCTGTTCGCCAGCACCGTCTGGGCCCTGTGGGAAGTCGGTCTGGACTGGTGGCAACTGGTGCCGCGCCTGGCGCTGTGGTTTGTCCTCGGTTTCGTGATGCTGCTGCCATGGTTCCGTCGTCCGCTGCTGCTCGCAGGCCCGGCGCCGATGGGCACCGGCGGTTTGACCGTGGCTGTGATTCTGGCCGGCGTCACCGCCCTGGCCAGCCTGTTCACCCACCCGGGCGAAATCTTTGGCGAACTGGGTCGTGAGACCGCTGACACCACCAGCACCGCGCCAGCCATGCCTGATGGCGACTGGCAGGCCTATGGCCGCACCGAGTTCGGTGACCGCTATTCGCCACTCAAGCAGATCACCCCGGCCAACGTCGGCAAGCTGCAGGAAGCCTGGCGCATCCAGACCGGCGACCTGCCGACCGCCGATGACCCGGTCGAGCTGACCAACGAAAACACCCCGCTCAAAGCCAACGGCATGCTCTACGCCTGCACCGCGCACAGCAAAGTGCTGGCGCTGGACCCGGACACCGGCAAGGAACTGTGGCGCTTCGACCCGCAGATCAAGAGCCCGGTCGGCTTCAAGGGTTTCGCCCACATGACCTGCCGTGGCGTGTCGTACTACGACGAAGCCGCTTACGCCAAGTCTGAAAACGCGGCCTCCGCCGTCATCTCCGAGGCCGGCAAAGCCGTCGCTCAGGCCTGCCCGCGTCGCCTGTACCTGCCAACCGCCGATGCCCGTCTGATCGCACTGAACGCCGACACCGGCAAGATCTGCGAAGGCTTCGGCACCAACGGCGTGGTTGACCTGACCCAGGGGATCGGCCCGTTCACCGCCGGTGGCTACTATTCCACCTCGCCTGCCGCCATCACCCGTGATCTGGTGATCATGGGCGGCCACGTGACCGACAACGAATCGACCAACGAGCCATCGGGCGTGATCCGCGCTTTCGACGTGCGTGACGGTCACCTCGTCTGGAACTGGGACAGCGACAAGCCAGACGCCACCGAGCCTTTGGCGCCGGGCGAAACCTACAGCCGTAACTCGGCCAACATGTGGTCGCTGGCCAGCGTCGATGAAAAACTCGGCATGGTCTACCTGCCACTGGGCAACCAGACCCCGGACCAGTGGGGCGCCGACCGCACCCCGGGCGCCGAGAAATTCAGCGCCGGCATCGTGGCTCTGGACCTGGCCACCGGTAAAGTGCGCTGGAACTACCAGTTCACCCACCACGACCTGTGGGACATGGACGTCGGCAGCCAGCCAACCCTGCTGGACATGAAAACCGTCGACGGCATCAAGCCTGCGCTGATCGCCCCGACCAAACAGGGCAGCCTGTACGTCCTCGACCGTCGCGACGGCACGCCGATCATCCCGATCCGCGAAATCCCGGTTCCGCAAGGCGCCGTGAAAGGCGACCACACCGCCCCGACCCAGGCCCGTTCGGACCTGAACCTGCTGGCCCCGGAACTGACCGAAAAAGCCATGTGGGGCGCCAGCCCGTTCGATCAGATGCTGTGCCGCATCCAGTTCAAGGAACTGCGTTACGAAGGCCAATACACGCCTCCGTCGGAACAGGGCAGCCTGATCTACCCGGGTAACGTCGGCGTGTTCAACTGGGGCGGCGTCTCGGTCGACCCGGTTCGCCAGATGCTGTTCACCAGCCCGAACTACATGGCCTTCGTCTCGAAAATGGTGCCACGCGAGAAAGTCGCGGCCGGCAGCAAACGCGAGAGCGAAACCGCTGGCGTGCAGCCGAACACCGGCGCGCCATACGCGGTGATCATGCACCCGTTCATGTCGCCACTGGGCGTACCGTGCCAGGCTCCGGCCTGGGGCTACGTCGCCGGTATCGACCTGACCACCGGCAAAGTCGTCTGGAAACGCAAGAACGGCACCAGCCGCGACAGCTCGCCAATCCCGATCGGCTTCACCCTGGGTGTGCCAAGCATGGGCGGCTCGATCGTCACCGCCGGCGGCGTCGGCTTCCTCAGCGGCACCCTCGACCAGTACCTGCGCGCCTACGACGTGAACACCGGTAAAGAACTGTGGAAATCGCGTCTGCCAGCCGGCGGCCAGGCAACCCCGATGACCTACACCGGCAAGGACGGCAAGCAATACGTCCTGCTCGTGGTGGGTGGTCACGGCTCGCTGGGCACCAAGATGGGTGACTATGTGATTGCGTACAAACTGCCGGAATAAGTTGTAACGGCGGTAAAAGGAAAGGCGATGCCCTGTGAGGGGTGTCGCCTTTTTTGTGGGCTGCGTTTTTTACACAGGGTGTGTATGTCCTACAGACAGGGTGTTTGCAGGGGATGTTTCTGACATGCCGCGTCGGTTGTCGCTCGGAAATGGGGTGGATAGGCTTTGGGGGGTGTTGAAACATTCAGCGAACGGGCGTCGCAGTCCGTGCAGTTCACTTGGTGCATAATCGCCACCCCAATCCGAATTGCCTCGGTACTTTTCGTTTGTTAATGGTGGCTGTGCGCGGGATACCTTCGGGTGTGCCGGAGTTTTCCGAGTGATCCGGTCTGCGAACCCGCGCACAGCTGCCACCCTCACGAAATCGACTGCCAGCCACAAACCGTATTCGCTGGCAGATCGATTGGGACGCAGAGCGTCCCGGGCTGCATTCCCACGCTGAGCGTGGGAACGATCAAGCAGCACGCCCTCCGCCCTCCGCCCTTCGCCTTTCACCACTCCCCACGATGAGCGTTAGCTCGAGTACCGCTCTTGACGTGCCGGCCCCATCGGAAGGCTGAGTGGAGGGATTTATCCGGGGGTGGGAGCGCAGCGACCGTGCGGCGAAGCCGCATGCATCGAGAGGAGGTGCAGCGAAGCAAACCGTAGGCGATGCCCCCGGATGAATCCCGGAACGAAGGAACGCCGAGCCCCAGCGAGGGGCCGAACGCAGGGGCCAAGCCTTTTGCTTACTTTTTGGCGTTTGAAAAAGTGAGCCGCTGTAAGAGCGGAACCGCCATTCGCAACCCCCGAAGAAACGGATATTCACCCAAAACCCCAAGAGCATGGTCGGCCCAAAGGCCGCCAAGTCCAAAACCCTGTCAAAACCCTGAACACACAAGCAGAAACACCCACCCCCATTGAAACCACCCAACCCCTGCCCCATCTAACAGCCATACCCAATTGCGCAGGTGCCCCATGAGCGACCAGCAAGAATTCCCTGAAAACCCAGACGACTACACCGAAGCCCAAGAAGACCACATCGAACACCACGTCCCCGGCAAAGGCCTGGCCCTGCCCGGCCAGAACCTGCCGGACAAGGTCTACATCATCCCGATCCACAACCGCCCGTTCTTCCCGGCCCAGGTCCTGCCGGTCATCGTCAACGAAGAGCCCTGGGCCGAAACCCTCGAACTGGTCAGCAAATCCGAACACCACTCCCTGGCCCTGTTCTTCATGGACACGCCCCAGGAAGACCCGCGCCACTTCGACACCAAGGCGTTGCCGCAATACGGCACCCTGGTCAAGGTGCACCACGCCAGCCGCGAAAACGGCAAACTGCAATTCGTCGCCCAGGGCCTGAGCCGCGTACGCATCAAGACCTGGCTCAAGCACCACCGCCCGCCGTATCTCGTGGAAGTCGAATACCCGCACCAGCCCACCGAGCCGACCGACGAGGTCAAGGCCTACGGCATGGCGCTGATCAACGCGATCAAGGAACTGCTGCCGCTCAACCCGCTGTACAGCGAGGAGCTGAAGAACTACCTCAACCGCTTCAGCCCCAACGATCCGTCGCCGCTGACCGACTTCGCCGCCGCCCTCACATCGGCCACCGGCAATGAGCTGCAAGAAGTCCTCGACTGCGTACCGATGCTCAAGCGCATGGAAAAAGTCCTGCCGATGCTGCGCAAGGAAGTCGAAGTCGCGCGCCTGCAAAAAGAAATCTCCGCCGAAGTGAACCGCAAGATCGGCGAGCATCAGCGCGAGTTCTTCCTCAAGGAACAGCTCAAGGTCATCCAGCAGGAACTCGGCCTGACCAAGGACGACCGCAGCGCCGACCTCGAACAGTTCGAGCAGCGCCTGGAAGGCAAGGTCCTGCCGACGCAGGTGCAAAAACGCCTCGAAGAAGAGATGAACAAGCTGTCGATCCTCGAAACCGGATCGCCGGAGTACGCGGTCACCCGCAATTACCTCGACTGGGCGACCTCGGTGCCTTGGGGCGTGTACGGCGAGGACAAGCTTGACCTCAAGCACGCGCGCAAGGTGCTGGACAAACACCACGCAGGGCTTGAGGACATCAAGGACCGCATCCTCGAATTCCTCGCGGTCGGTGCCTATAAAGGCGAAATCAGCGGTTCCATCGTGTTGCTGGTCGGCCCGCCGGGCGTGGGTAAAACCAGCGTCGGCAAGTCCATCGCCGAATCCCTCGGCCGGCCGTTCTACCGCTTCAGCCTCGGCGGCATGCGTGACGAAGCCGAGATCAAGGGCCACCGCCGCACCTACATCGGCGCGCAGCCGGGCAAACTCGTGCAGGCGCTGAAAGACGTCGAAGTGATGAACCCGGTGATCATGCTCGACGAGATCGACAAGATGGGCCAGAGCTACCAGGGCGACCCGGCCTCGGCGCTGCTGGAAACGCTTGATCCGGAACAGAACGTCGAATTCCTCGACCATTATCTGGACCTGCGGATGGACCTGTCGAAAGTCCTGTTTGTCTGCACCGCCAACACCCTGGACTCGATTCCCGGCCCGTTGCTGGACCGGATGGAAGTGATTCGCCTGTCGGGCTACATCACCGAAGAAAAAGTCGCCATCGCCAAGCGTCACCTGTGGCCGAAACTGCTGGAAAAGGCCGGCGTGTCCAAGGGCAGCCTGAGCATCAGCGATACTGCCCTCAAGGCTTTGATCGACGGCTACGCCCGTGAAGCCGGCGTGCGCCAGCTGGAAAAACAGATGGGCAAACTGGTGCGCAAAGCGGTGATGAAGCTGATCGACGACCCGAAAGCGGTGATCAAGATCGGCCCGAAAGACCTTGAAGCGTCACTCGGCCATCCGGTGTTTCGCAACGAGCAGGTGCTGTCCGGTACCGGCGTGATTACCGGCCTGGCCTGGACCAGCATGGGCGGCGCGACCTTGCCGATCGAGGCCACGCGGATTCACACGCTCAATCGCGGTTTCAAACTCACCGGGCAACTGGGCGATGTGATGAAGGAGTCGGCGGAGATCGCCTACAGCTACGTCAGTTCGCACCTCAAATCCTTCGGTGGCGATCCGAAGTTCTTCGACGAGGCTTTCGTCCACCTGCACGTGCCGGAAGGCGCGACACCGAAAGACGGCCCGAGCGCCGGCGTGACCATGGCCAGTGCCCTGCTCTCCCTCGCCCGTAACCAGCCGCCGAAAAAAGGTGTGGCGATGACCGGCGAGCTGACGCTGACCGGGCATGTGCTGCCGATTGGCGGGGTGCGCGAAAAGGTGATTGCGGCGCGGCGGCAGAAGATTTTCGAGTTGATTCTGCCGGAGGCGAATCGGGGTAATTTCGAGGAGTTGCCGGATTATTTGAAAGAAGGCATCACCGTACACTTCGCCAAGAAGTTTGCGGATGTGGCGAAAGTTCTATTCTGATCAGGAAGTAAATCAATAAAGGTTATGTGACCCTATTTATTACTGGTCACATAACCTACTGTCCCCTCCGAATCCCCACCCAAGGGGCAAATGCCATATCAAATTTCAAAAACAGGCTGCCTTAAACGCCCATTGGTTGAGCGTTCTTTTACACCAGCCTTAACTTCCGCACTAAAAAACCATCCACCATCGCAAAAAATTATAAAAAACTGTCAACATTGACAGGTGCCTGCTTGAATCTATCCAAGCAAAACTGTGGCTCCCACCAATGATCGCTACGCATAGTGAATGAGGATCAAAAAATGCCACAAAAACAAAAATCCGTTTCAGGCTGCCAGATAAACTTCCCCAATGGCAAATATGAATCCAAATTCACATCGGTATATCACTACCCGGACAAAATCCAGATCTCCTCAACGGAAGACCATGGAACAGTTACTTATTCAGCTGTATTGCTGCTCAAATCAGAAACAACGAGTGGTACGTACACTATTCCATCCAACGACATCCTTGAGCTGAGTTATATCGAATCAAATATAACGAAAACCACGGCCTTGAGTGGAACAGTAACTCTGGAGATTGACCGTAGCAAAAATATCTACATCGCAGATTTCAAGGTTACGGTATCTCCTGAAGCGAGCCCCTATGAGATTGAGGGACGCATCGCAGTTGTCAATTAAACGGCACAACAAGGCACTGCTGATCGTGTACCCCATGGATGCACGATCAGCGCTGCTGCGGTTGCCCTCGCTGTGGACCAACGTCAGCACGAAGTCCCTGCTTTTTCTCGCCCGCAACCAGTCACCGAAAACAGGGCATGCCCCTGAATGACGACTCGAAATCGATCGTGGATGCTCGGCCGATTGGCGGGGCGCATCACCGTGCATTTCGCGAAGCGGTTTGCGGATGTGGCGAGGGGGCTTTTCTGATAGATCAGTAGCGCCTGGACCACCGCTTTCGCGAGCAGCGTCGTCACAGGCGCCCCCCTCGACCGTCACACTTTGTCTCATCTTCAGTTATGCTCGCCGTTCGTCGCCAACGCCGGAGCCACTGAATCCATGTCCCCCCTTCGCCTGTTTGTCCCCCTGTCCCTCGCCCTGCTGGCCGCCTGCGCCACGCAACCGAAAACCAACGTGACCGTGGAAAAACAGAGCCAATGCCCGGTGCGCCTGACCAACGGGCAAAACCTGATCGTCATGCTCCCGAGCAACCCCACCACCGGTTACCGCTGGGCCATCCAGGATTCCGCCGGCGGCGTATTGCGCGCCCTCAGCCCCGAGGTCTACAGCAACCCGGAAGATGCCGGCGTGGTCGGCGCGGCTGGTCTGTCGACCTGGCGCTTCCAGGCCTTCGCCACCGGTACCGGTCGTCTGCGCCTGACTTCGCAACAACCGTGGGCGCCGGAAGTGTTGCCGGTGGAAACCTTTGACTGCGCCATTTCGGTGAACTGATCGTGGGCTGGCTGATCCTCGCGCTGATGGGCGCCGTGACCTTTCTCTACGGCGTCAGCACCCATGCGGCGTTGCTTTGTCTGCTGGTCAAACCGCTGCCGGTGCTGGCGTTGCTGGGCTGGCTGCACGATGCGCCGCCGAGTGACTATCGGCGCTGGATCAGCCTCGGTCTGATTTTTTCGTTGGTCGGCGATGTGTTGCTGGCGTGGCCGGGGGATTTGTTCGTCTTCGGTCTCGGCGCGTTTCTGGTCGCGCATCTGGCGTATCTCAAGGCTTACCTCAGCGATTGCCGACGCCTGGCCCTGCTGCCGCTGATCCTGGCGCTCAGCGTTGGAGCCGTGTTGTTGGGAATACTGATTTCCAGCGGACTCGGGCCATTGACCGTGCCAGTGATCGTCTACGGCACCGCCATCAGCGCCATGCTCTGGCGTGCCCTGGCCCGACTCGGCAGCGGCGTGCCGCAACGTTCGGCGCTGCTGGCAGCGGGCGGCGCGGTGGCGTTCGTGTTCTCCGACAGTGTGATAGGCATCAACCGGTTCGTGTCACCGTTCAATGCAGCGCCCTACATCATCATCCTCAGTTACTGGCTGGGGCAGTGGGGGATTGTTGCTTCTGCGTTCAATAAGGAACAATCGATCAATCAGACACCCTAACCACAAAGTCCACGACTCAATATCGAAACGTTATAAAAACCTGTCAGATCTGACAGTAGCTCGACGTCCGCTCGCTGATTACGATCCCTGTTGTGTCAATAACCCCAAACGTAATCAAAGGAAGAAAACCATGAGCGTATTCAAAAACAAAAATTCAATAAGTGCAGCGGATCCCTTTATCTCCGTGAACGGCGATGTTAAAGCCTCGATTTCAAACCGTGTTGACCTCCACACTCAAAATATTCAATTCTTTAAAGACGACAACAGCTCTGAAATCGCATTCATTGCCCGGTCGTACGAGACTGGTTTCAAAGATTCCAAAAAAGGGATGTTTCTGATTTTCTCCAGCGACATCCAATCGGGAACTTACAACCCAGCAGATCCAGCCTTTCCGTTTCAAAGTCTTTATTACTATGAAAATGGAGCAAACGATAATTTTACAACCTCTTATGTATACGAAGCAGAAGTCGGCATTGTTAAAGTCGAAGTCATTTCAAAAAACCAAGAAGCATTGCGCTACCTCATCGACTTTGACTTCAAGGGCAAAGACAACAGGACAGAGGAACTGCACATAAAAGGCATTGCACATCTGAATGTCTTCACCCGCAGTTCATGATCTTGCTCTAAACAGTGAATGGCCAGTGCTCTCTCTTCGTTCTGGTCATTCAACAGGCTTTTCCAGTCTCACCCGTTGCCAAGCCCCCATTCGCTCGTCCTTTGCAGGCCCCCCACGCTTTATCAGACAACCCAAGCATCCCGACGCCAGTTTGGCTAAAATGCCGGCCTTTTCATCGACACCGCCGGAACCGCCGTGAGTAAAGAACCCGATCGCATTTTCGCCCAGCCGATGGCCCAGGTGCCTGACTTCGCTTTCAACGAAGACGTGGTGCGGGTGTTCCCGGACATGATCAAGCGCTCGGTGCCGGGTTATCCGACCATCGTCGAAAACCTCGGTGTGCTCGCAGCGCAGTTCGCCCAACCGAACAGCGTGCTCTACGACCTTGGCTCATCGCTTGGGGCCGTCACTCAAGCCTTGCGTCGTCATGTGCGCACCGACGGTTGCCGGGTGATCGCAGTGGATAACTCGGCGGCGATGGTCGAGCGCTGCCGCGAATACCTCAATGGTCAGGATTCGATGTTCCAGGAGTTGCTGCCGGTCGAGGTGATCGAAGGCGACATCCTCGCCCTCGATTTCAAACCGGCCTCGGTGGTGGCACTGAACTTCACCCTGCAATTCATCGCCCCGGATCAGCGCACGGCGCTGCTGTCGCGTATTCGCCAATCGTTGCTGCCGGGCGGCGCGCTGATTCTGTCGGAGAAGCTGCGCTTCAATGACGCCGAAGAACACGCGCTGCTGACCGACCTGCACGTCGCGTTCAAACGCGCCAACGGCTACAGCGAACTGGAAATCGCCCAGAAGCGCAGCGCCATCGAAAACGTCATGAAGCCCGACAGCCTCGAAGAACACCGCGAACGCCTGCTGGCCGCCGGGTTCTCGAAAGTCGTGCCGTGGTTCCAGTGTCTTAACTTTGCCTCGTTGATTGCCTTGCCATGATTGATCTGTCCCCCCTCGCCCGCCGTCTGGCCGGCACGCCGCTGGCCGAATGGGCCAGCACCCTGCAAGTGCAGCTCGACAAGAAAATGGAGAAAGGTCACGGCGATCTGGAGCGCTGGCAAAGTGCGCTGGACGCCCTGCCGAAGATCCAGCCGACCGAAGTCGACCTGCTCGACGGCCTGAAACTGGACACCGATTGCGACGACGAAACCCGCGCACAAATGCGTACGGCGCTGATGGGCCTGTCGCCGTGGCGCAAGGGGCCGT
Organism: Pseudomonas sp. PHC1; assembly: GCF_046487845.1. NCBI lineage: Bacteria > Pseudomonadati > Pseudomonadota > Gammaproteobacteria > Pseudomonadales > Pseudomonadaceae > Pseudomonas > Pseudomonas sp. PHC1. The sequence continues at coordinate 117,506 of NZ_JBJXHJ010000001.1, read as the reverse complement.
TCGACCTGTTCGGCGTGCACGTCGACACCGAATGGCGCTCGGACTGGAAGTGGTCGCGGGTCTCTCCGCATCTGGATCTGAAGGGCAAGCGCATCCTCGATGTCGGTTGCGGCAACGGCTACTACATGTGGCGCATGCTCGGCGCCGGCGCCGACAGCGTGATCGGCGTCGATCCGAACTGGCTGTTCTTCTGCCAGTTCCAGGCGGTGCAGCGTTATCTGTCCGAACCGAATGCCTGGCACTTGCCGTTCCCGTTCGAAGACCTGCCGCCGAATCTGGAAGGCTTTGACACGGTGTTTTCCATGGGCGTGTTCTATCACCGCCGCTCGCCGATCGAGCATTTGCTGGCGCTGAAGGATTGCCTGGTAAAGGGTGGCGAACTGGTGCTGGAGACGCTGGTGGTCGAAGGCGACAAGCATCAGGTGCTGGTGCCGGAAGACCGTTATGCGCAGATGCGCAACGTGTGGTTCCTGCCATCGGTGCCGGCGCTGGAATTGTGGTTGCGTCGTGCCGGTTTCACCGATGTGAAATGCGTCGACGTGAGCACCACCACCGTTGAAGAACAGCGCGGGACGGAGTGGATGAAGTATCAGTCGCTGAGCGATTTCCTTGATCCGCTGGATCACAGCAAGACGATCGAAGGGCTGCCGGCGCCGATGCGGGCGGTGATTGTCGCGAAGAAGTAAATCCTCCGAACACCACAAAACCTGTGGGAGCGGGCTTGCTCGCGAAGGCGGTGTGTCAGGTACATCAATGTCGCCTGGAACTCCCTATTCGCGAGCAAGCCCGCTCCCACATTGGATGTGTGTTCAGTCTGCCGGTTTCGCGCGCCGCGCCCTGAAAAACTCGGTCAACACCGCCCCACACTCCTGCGCCAGCACCCCACCTTCATACAGCACTCGATGGTTGAGAAAGCCCTGAGTGAAGAACTGTCCCTGGCTCTGCACAATCCCGGCCTTGGGCTCCAGCGCGCCGTACACCACGCGGGCAATCCGCGAATGCACGATCAGCCCGGCGCACATGCTGCACGGCTCGAGCGTCACGTAGAGCGTGCTGCCCGGCAGGCGATAGTTGCTGACGGCCTGAGCGGCGGCGCGGATGGCGACCATTTCCGCGTGGGCACTCGGGTCGCTGGCACTGATCGGGCAGTTGAAGCCACGACCGATGATCTCGCCATCCTGCACCAGCACCGCGCCCACCGGCACTTCGCCGAGGGCTGCGCCCTGTGCCGCCAGTTCCAGCGCCTCACGCATGAAGTCGCGGTCACGGCTGCGGTCGATAATCGCCGCGGGGCGAATCTGGCGCATCACTTCACCTCGATGGCGGCCATCAGGCCGGTTTCCATATGGTCGATCACGTGGCAGTGGAACATCCACACCCCCGGGTTATCCGCCACCAGCGCCACTTGCGCGCGTTCGTTCTTGCCCAGCAGATAAGTGTCGGTGAAGTACGGCACGATCTTGTGCCGGTTCGACGCAATCACCTTGAAGCTCATGCCGTGCAGGTGGATCGGGTGCTGATACTGGGTCATGTTCTTCAGTTCGAAAATATAGCTCCGACCCAGTTTCAGGCTGGCGATCGGCCGGTCGGCGCAGGTCTTGTCGGTGATGTCCCAGGCCTTGCCGTTGATCTGCCACAGGCTCGGTGGCTTGCCGTTGTCGACATTCACCGACACCGAACCGACCCATTCGAAATTGAAGTTGAGTTTCTCGGCCTTGGCCAGGTCCGGCTCGGCCACCGGGTTGGCCGGCAGTGCTTTCGGCCAGTCGGTCGGCGCGTCGTTGTTGGCCACCGAACGCAGGGTGCCCAATCGAACCGGACCGTTGCGCAGCGACAGTTCCTCACCGGCCGGCGGTGCCTTGATCGCCAGGCAGATGCGCATGCCGGGGCCGAGCCAGTATTCCTTGCCCAACGGGCGCGGCTCGACCGGGTTGCCATCCAGCGCATAGATCTGCGCTTCAACGCCGGGAATGTTGATGCGATAGGTCAGGGTGTTGTCGAGATTGAGCAGGCGTACACGGGTGATCTGTCCGGCCGGCAGTTCGATCACCGGAGTCGGCACGCCGTTGATGGTCGACAGCCGCCCCGCCGTACCGCCACGGGCCGCTTCGCGCGGGATGCTGAACTCGACGAAGTTGCCCTCGTCGTCGATGTGCCAGTTTTTCAGGCTCAGGGTCTTTTCGTATTTGAACCCGGTCGGCTCGCGTTCCTCGACGATCAACGGCCCGACCAGACCGCGCCCCAGTTCTTCGCTGCTGCTGACGTGCGGGTGATACCAGTAGCTGCCAGCGTCCGGCACCCGGAATTTGTAATCGAAGTATTCGCCCGGCAGCACCGGTAATTGCGACACGTACGGCACGCCGTCCATCTCCAGCGGCAGACGAATCCCGTGCCAGTGAATGGTGGTGGCCACCGGCAGATGGTTGATGAACCGCACCCGCAGCCACTCGCCCTGACGCACGCGCAACTCAGTGCCCGGCGCCGACGGGCCGAAAGCCCAGGCCTGGGTCTTGTGCCCCGGCACCAGCTCGACGTCCAGTGGGGCGGCGATCAACTCGTAGTCATGTCCCGCATTGGCATCGGCCACCTTGCCCAGCCAGTAACGCGTCGCACCACCGGCTCCCGCGCCAACCACTGCAAGACCGGCCAGGCCACCGAGGATTTGTCGACGGGAAAAGGACATGGACACAACTACCTCACATATCAACCGCAGGCCAGGGCGCCCGCAAAAGGCGAATACGATACACCTGCGCTTGCGAAACAGTAAGGGTGACGCGGCGGATGGCCGCAGTTTGATCGGGCGGGTGGTACATGGATACCGCAGGGTCCCTGTGTGAATGAGTGACTCTGTCGACCTCTCTCTCAAGGAATAGAGCGAATGACCCCAGCAGATCCCCGTCCCCTGCCAAACGCCGCCGACAAGGCCGCCCTCAGGAACATGGCCACGCAAGTCGTCGCAGCTTGTCCGAGCCTGAATGACACGGCCCGTCAGGTTGCCACCGAGCTGCTCGCAAGACACGGCATGACCGGCGTCGACCCCGATCATGTCTATTTCCACCGATTCAGAACCGCCCAGAGCCTGTCCGTATCATTCACCGGTTGGCAGCACTACGGCGAAAAGCCCTATGAAAGCCTGACCCTGACGCAATTGGTCATTCACCGGTTTCGCGCCACGGATCAGGACAACGCAGACCTGCTGGATCTCTATGGCGGTTTTTACACCGCGGGCCCGGAAACCGAAAACTTCGATGCAACCAACGAAGTGCGCCTGCACGGCAACGAGGTCTTGAACGACTTCTGGAACATCAACTTCAGCGAGCGCTACCGCAACGCACTGCAAACCTTCTGGAGCCGTCACGCCAGCGAGTTCCGCACCCTGGCCAAATGCAGCTTCCTCCATAAAGCCATCGAAGCGCGAGATCTCGGCCACCTGAGTGACCAAGACTTTCAGGCAGTGATCAATGCGCTGTGCGGCCCGCTGACCTGGCCCGTCAACCTGCACACCCTGCAACGCGAAGCCGAGCCCGGTCATGGTCTACGGGTCTGCAGGCTGGAAATCGACGGTCATGTGGCCACCAACATGCTGCGCATCATCGACTCGCAGGGGAGGCAAATTGTTTATGTACCCGGAAGCAGCGACGCGTTCCACGTGCTGGACACGCCCGCCGCTCTTCACTGGTGGGCCCTGCAACAATTGAAAGACAACGTGCCCCGTGAACGTCTTCTCGATCATTTCCAACTGGCCGACCGACACTCGATCAGCGAGAACATCAATGATCTGACAGATCGATTGGTCAACACCTGGAGCCACAGTGACCATCATTTGGTCAATTCAAGGGAACGGGCAATAACAGGGGATGCATTCACCTGGCTTCGCGATTCCACTCGCGATGCGATGTTTGCCGAAGCCGACCTGTCTTTGACGTCGAATGGCGATCTGCGCAAGAAATTGTGGATCGGCTACCTCAGTGCCGGCCTGAAAGTGTTCGCACCGATGGCCATGGTGGGCTGGCCTGTCGCATTGCCGGTGATTGGCGCCAGCCTTGCGAACATGGGCCTGAACATTGACAAGGCGGTAATCGGCAAAACCGCCGGGGAGCGCAAGGAAGGTGTTCTCGCAGCGGTCCTCAGTGGTATCGATGCGCTGCTCAATATCCCGTTCCTGAAGGGAACCGGGGCACTGGCGGAGCTTGATGAGTCTTTGCAAGCGATCGAATCAAGCGAAGTGACTGACGCCGGTGCAGCATCGGAACTGGAGTCGGAGCATCCGAACGAAATTGTTCCTGCCATGGAAGAGCTGTCGCCCGGCCCGTCCGAGACCCTGCCGCGATCCAGGGTCCCGCAGAAGTATCAGTCCAACGAAGTGCTGGACGGACTGACACCGGTATCGGAGCCCGGCAAATACCAGGGGATCTACAGGCTGAACACCGAGCCTTCCTGTGCAATCGTGATGAACGATGCAGCTTATTACGTGCGGTACTTCAACGACTCACAAGGTCGCGGATTCTGGGCGATCGTCGACCCGGGCAAACCCAATCAGCTGATTAATGCATTACCGGTGCGATTGAACAGTGAAGGTGTGTGGGAACGGATGACTCCACTGGGGCTCAAGGGCGGCGGTCAGTGTCTTGGCAAACAATGCACCCTGGAGGTCACCATGGAACTCGACACGCTCGAGACGGCCGCCGAAGAAACAGAACAACCCCCGCCGCAATCGGCCCCACAAACGCCAGTGACCGCCGAACCTCAGCCTTCGACTTCAGCTTCGCCTGTAACAAACGACATCCGCCTGGTCAGAACGCCGTACGACGTCGACCCCGCGCGTCAGCAGGAACTGAAACGATGGGCCATGCAATTGCGCGAAACGCATGTTCAGCTGCAGGTCGGCCCTGATGGCGGGTTGATCGCATCGGATCGATACACCCCGAATTTCACCGAGAAGGCCAGAGCCCTGCTGTTTTCCGCGAGACGTTTCTACCACGATCTTTCATGGACGAACCTGCCGCCCCGCCCGCCGATTCCTGCTGTCACTCCTTCAACGACCTTCGCGGATTTCATTGCCCAGGCACTCGAGGCCGCGCCGGGCCTGGTTATCGGCGAAACCCCGGGGCGCATCACCAGCATGCGACTGATCATTCAAAACATGCCCGCTCTGGCGCGCCAAGGGGTCAAAACCCTCTACGTACGCCGGTTGCTCAGCGACTTCGCCCAGGCTGACCTGAACAACTATTTCAAGTCCGGGGTCATGTCCGACGACCTGCAAAAGTATCTGGCCCGGCTCGGCACCGACCCGGCGGCACAGTTCGACGAACTGGCACTGGTGAAAAGTGCCAGGCAGAACGGCATTCGGGTCCAGGCTACCGACTGTACGGCGATGTATAGAAAACCCGTTTCGCTGACCCGACCACAAGAACAGATCGCGACCAATCACCTTACAGCCGACATCATGTTCATGGACAAATCGCTGAATGACGTCGGCAAATGGGTGGTGCTGACGGGGGTGGAAAACACCAACACATTCAGGGGCGCTGCCGGCATCAGCGAGCTGGAGGGGGGGATCGGGATCCGCATTGAAGAGGTAGATCCGGGGCAAGGCGAACAGTTGACGACAGACCCGGGCATCGACTTCGAACGAGGCCCGCACCCGCAGACAGCAACGATGCGCGGAAACTCCGATCCGCTGTACGCCGACATGCTGCTAAAAATGGAAGCGCCACCGGTGAGCCGAAGCGAGTTGCAGTTACACCGACTGCTTTATCACTCGGGCATGTATGTGTTTGAACGCTTTCAAGGCACCTACCGATTGTTTCACCGCAGCGTAAATGGAGAGATGGTGCAAACCCCGATCCAGACCTTCGCTGATGGACGCTATTACATCGATCGGCCATCCTGGGCTTCGATTCATCGTATTCCTTACGAAAACCTTGAACAGTTATCCAGCGCACTGAAACAAATGGGCCTGCAATTGCAAAGCCGCCTGCCGAACTGATCCAACGACGAGGCGATATTCTTTTCCGACACCGGGCACGCTTCCTTCGGCTTGCCCGGGTCGGGGGCATGCCTTCGCTGCGGAGTTTTCCTATCCACCTTTTGATCTGATACGACAACAGACAGTCCTCGCGTCTGACAGACGACTCTCGTCTGAACTTGAAATGATCGCGGTGTTTTTTCAACCACCACGCTCAAGGAAAGACTGTGGACACAACAAACGACATCACGTTGCCCAACTCCGATGACAGAAAGGCGCTCAGGGCCTTGGTGCCGGCACTGGTCGAGGCCTGCCCCGACATGTACGAAATGGCTTGCGCGATTGCCAGGGACATTCTTGATCGTCATGGCATCAAGGATCTGGAACCGGAGCAGGTTTACTGGCATCGATTTCGGGCGGCCCAGAGCAGCCCCCGAACCTTTACAGGCTGGGAGCACCTGTTCGAAACCCCGCGCGAATCGATGACACTGCCACAACTGGTGATCCAGCGATTCAGCGTGCACGACCAGGACAACGCCGACCTCCTGGATTCCGATGCCGGTTTCTACACCGCCGGTCCGCAGGCCAGCACCTACAACGAAACCAACGAAGTGCGGCTGCACAGCAGCGATGTGCTGAAGACATTCTGGGCGATCAACTTTGCCGACCGCTACCGGCAAAAAGTGGATTCTTTCTGGAACAAACACGGCACGACATTCCGCACGCTGGCCAAATGCACCTTTCTGGCCAAGGCCATGGAAGATCGCGAAAGCGGTCGGCTGTCGGATGACAATTTCAAGGTGGCTGTCAAAGCCATCGCCGGCAATGTGAGCTGGCCGGTCACACGCAAGATGCTTGAGGATGAGGCATTGCCGCCCGATGGCCTGCGCGTGGGTCTGCTGAAAATCGGCGGCTTCGTTGCGACCGACATCCTGTGCATCACCGATGGCAAGGGCGGCGCAATCCTGTACGTACCGGGAGAAATCTGGGGTGTACACGCCTTGCAGAACGCTCGCGACCTGCATTGGTGGGTACTGTCGCAGATCAGAACGCCTTCGGATCGAAAGCGCTTCATGGCGCATTTCCAGGTCGCCGATCACGACATCATGGAGGACACGTCCTGGCGAGCCGTCGCAAAACGGCGCTGGCTCGGGCTCCTGGAGCCCATGATTGGAATCGTTTCGGAGCTTTGGCGCGCGCCGCATATCGAGAATGTCGGGCTCAACCATGTACTGGACCTGCTGGTCAGTACCTGGGACAGCGATGATCACACGCTCGTCGCCCACACCGGCGAAGCGCTGGACAAGGACATCTTTTCTTTCCTGTCGACAGCCACCCAGGCCCGCATGATCAGCGATGCGGAGTTCATGATGCATACCAATGGCGATCTGCGAAAAAAGCTGTGGATCGGTTACCTCAACGCCTTTAATCGAATGTTTGGTCCCATGGCAGCGGTTGGCTGGCCGGTGGCGCTGGCGGTTGTCGGTGCCGGTATCGCCAACGTCGGTCTGCAAATCGATCAAGCGGTCAATGGCAAGACCCCTCAGGCGCGCAAGGCTGCCGTGACCGGCGCCATATTTACCGCCATCGATACGCTGTTCAACGCTACGTTTATCAAAGGCAGTGGTCGACTGCCGGAGATCGCCGAGACCGATACCGTCATTGCTTCGCAGGAAGCCATTGCTCAAACCGGACTGTCCATTGCAGCAGAGGAAAAACTTGCCGCAGCGGCCGCAGCTCGTTCGCCACTGCCTGACCTGGCGCAAATCGCACCGAAGCAAGTGCTACCTGCACAACCCGAAGATTTTCTCGCGTCATTCAAGACGGTTCCCGGCGAGGGGACGCGGATCGAAGCCGGTAATCTCAAATTTCAGGACATCATTCAGACGGCGTCCGGCAAGCAGTACATCTACATGCGCCGTGCCTCCGGCGACGGCTTTTATCAGGTTCGCTACGTCGAACAGATGCGTGGCTGGGTCATCATCGATCCGGCCAATCCCCATTCGTTTTATCGCAACGTGCCGGTGCGCCTGAATGAGGCGCGCCAATGGGAGACTGTCGCACGCCCCGGACTCAGGGGCGGTATGAAAATTTTCGGCGAGTGGCCCTGGGGGCACACGGCCGATCCGCTGCCCGATGTCTCGACAGAACCGATGCCCTATGATGTCCCCGGCTCATCCAGAACGACGATGCAGCCCTTGGCAGAAGCCCGCGTCGATGACTTTCCGCTGGACAGCGTCAAAGGCAGTGACCGCCTCTATCAGGCGTTCAAAACCACTCGCCGCAGTCTGTATGACGACGCCATCAACTTCTATGCCGCCCCGAATCAGCCACCGCGTCCAACGGTGCCTGCACTCAAGACCGGCACTTCCTTTTCCGACATGAGCAAGCGCGTGCTCAAGGAAGCGCCCGGCCTGGTCATCGGTCAGGACAACGCCACCTCGGGCGCCCGGCAAGTGCTGATCGACAACCTGAAGGTCATGAGCAAACAGAAGGTCAAGACCTTGTACCTGGATCATCTGCTGACCGATTTTCATCAGTTGGATCTCGATACCTTCCACAAGACCGGCAAGATGTCCCCCGCGCTGGAAGACTATCTGAAATTTCTGGATTCCCGCTTCGGCACTGATCCGGCCTCACCCCACGCGTACACTGAACTGGTCAGGACCGCACAGAAGAATCATATCCGCGTGCAGGCCCTCGACTGCATGGCCAGCCGGCGCTTTCCGCTCATGGAGCAAACATCCGAGATCAGTAGCCGGAAGATGATGAATTACTTTTCCGACACCGTGATCCGTGCGGACCAGGCAGCCAGAGGCGCACATCGCTGGGTCGCACTGGTCGATCAGGAGCGCGCCAGCACCATGGGCAACGTCTCCGGGCTCAGTGAACTGGAAGGCGCCGTCTCGCTGCGTGTCGAGGAGGTTGATCCGGGCCTGGCGCGCGGAATCACGACCGACCCTGGCAAGAAAATATTCGATCTGCTGAAACGGCCCGTGGACCAGATCAAGAGTGACTTGAGACTGCAACTGGAAGCGCCTGCCCCCCTCACCACGGCACGCACGCTCGACGAGGCACTGCCACGCGCAGGCATGTTCATGCTTAAGGTCGAAAACGGCCAGTCGATGCTGGTCCATCGCAGTGGTAACGGCCAACTGGTGAACACGCCTGTCCAGCAAGAGGGAGGCGGTATCTTCGTGACACGACCACGCTGGACTTCTATCAGTGGTCGCCACTTCGAGAGTGTCCAGGCACTATGCCAGGCGCTGGAGGATGAAGGCCTGAGTCTGACGCGGGTCCGCATCGATCCCAAGGCGCCGCCCGGCAGATCACCTGTCGTCGGCGAACCGCAGCCCACGCCTTCAGCCTCGGCCGGCAGCGCGACGGGGATGTCTTCCCCCGCTTCGACGGTGACGGATACGCCGCAGGTCGCTTCGCCTTATGACATCCCGCCTCAGCACCGCCAGGCATTGACGGAAGCGGTCAACGGCCATGAACCACTCCTGCTGTCAGACGCTTTTGCGGTCAACGAATCCGCCGAGGCCTATGCCGACTTCAAGTCCCTGAGAGCACAACTGCAACAGGATGCAGTCCGCTTTTACGCGGATCCACCCCTTCCCCCGCGCCCGGCCATACCGCCACTGGACCCTGCCTCGTCAGGCCCCACCATCATCGCCCGGCTATTCGAAGAGTTTTCAGGTCTGGTTGTCGGCGAGAGCCATTCAGAGATCGGTGCCAAACAGTTTCTTATCGACAATATGCAAACCCTGGCCAGGAACGGTGTAAAAACAATCTATCTGGAACATCTGCTGACAGACTTCCACCAGGCGGCACTGGACAACTTTGCCAGGACATCGGTAATGCCCAGGAGTCTTGAGTGGTATCTGATCAGTCAGGACCTGGGACATCTGACCGATCCGACCGGGCGCTATACCTTTCTCAACCTGGTAATCGAGTCAAACAAGCATGGCATCCGGGTTCAGGCTATAGACTGCATGGCAAGTTACCAGCTGGGCGGGATGAACACACGCGAACTGGCGATCCGGCAAAAAATGATGAATTTCCATGCCCGGACCGTGATCAGCGCAGATCAGGCAGCACGCGGTGCACACCGCTGGGTGGCGCTGATGGGGAACTCCCACTCCAACACCTTTGAAGGTGTCGCGGGGGTCAGTGAGCTGGAAGGCGCTGCTGGTTTGCGCGTCGAGGATGTGGCCCAAGGGCACTCGAACGGTATCGAACCCGATCCGGGCAAAACGTTTTTCGACGACAATGGCGCCTCGGCAGGCGTGGCCAGAGGCGACTTGCGTCTGCAGGTAGAAACGCCCTGGTATGCGCAAACAAAAGCGGAACTGGAAAAACTGCTGACCCGACCGGGGATGTACACCTTGAAGCGAGAACCTCGGCAAACCCTCCTGTGCCACCGATCCCGCGAGAACCAGATGGTGCAGACTCCGATCGAGTTCGAATCCGGCCGTTTTTTCATCGAACGACCATCATGGCCCACACTCCATGAAAAACGCTTCGACAGCATCGATGCGCTGCTCAAGGCACTTGATCAACGCGGCATGACGCTGGCCGGCTGGTCGAAACCCTTGTAACTGAACACAAAAAAGCCGTGTGAATCACTGATCCACACGGCTTTTTGAATCGCCTGCGTTTATGCCTTCAGGGCGTGGTCAGCCCCTCTAGTGAAGCAGTCAGTTACCGTTGAGATTCGCACCAGCCTGACAAACAGGGACTACCTTCCGTAGAATGCCCGCGTGGCTATGGAACACCTTCCTTCTAAACCCCTGATGACCTAGGGGTTCCGCTCTCCACACCGCGCCTGCTGCTTGCAGGCGTTTTTACATCAGCTGTAGATACGATGCTGCAGCTCGTCCACGACGGCGCCTCAAGGAGAAAATCAAGCATGAATCAGGAGCTGTTCCTGCGTCGCCGTAGCAAAGTTCACGTCCCGATGGGCACTGGCGGTGCCACGCGCGCTCAGGTCGCGTCGGCTATCCGGGAAATCGCGGCGTTCCGATGCGTACTGTCAGAGCCTCTGATTGAACAAATCGGCCTGTTGTCGGCGACAGAACTCAAGTACTGGTTGCGTGACATTGTCAGAGTTCTTCGGCGCAGAAGTGGCGCTCATGTGCACCACCGGCCGTTTTATCCTGACTTTCCAGAGCAGGTTCTGTCGGCCTCAGAAGCCGAGTTGTACCTTAACGCCGTCATGCATTACCTCTCGCTTCGACGTTTACCAGCGACTGAAGAATCTCGACCTCCACTGCTTGAAGGCAACTTCATACCCTGGGTTATCGAACCGGGAAGCATCCCTGAATTCGAGTCACTGCTCGAGTCGCTGGCTGCATCACGCACTTCGCTCTCCGAAGAGGAAGCGGCCGATGTCGCGTGGTTTATCCGCGAGTACAAAAATGATGTGTTCCGTCTGCTGCCTGAGGTCATCCCGTTCCGGGAGATCCGGGCACAGATTGGCGGCGCACTGATCCTGCATGTCGCTGGCGATGCTCGGGTGGACGCATTCCTGGAGCAAAACGTCGAAACGGCGACTGACGTGCTTCGACTTGCAATCGCACTGAATGACGGAGACGTGTCACTGGCCACCGCCACGACACGTTTCAAAGCGATGAAGCGCTCGATGCGCCGTCTGCTGTTGAGTCTGCTCGATCGATTACCCAACGCTAGAGAAGACGTTATGCGGCAAGCCGAGCGATGGAAACGCCTGGCTGAAGTGCTTCATCCGGGTGACTACGCCGATAAGTACCCACGAGCGCTGGCCGCCATCACCGCAGCGCGTCGCAACGAATCGCCAGCCTCGTTTGGTTCACGTGTCGAAACACTGTTCGCCCAGCGCGAGATTGCCGAACTTGTGCCCGTGCTACAAAACCGTCCCGGTGAGTTCGCACGACGGCTGGACGCGACACTGCGGCGCGCGACGGAACCGGAGCCGGTTCTCGATGCGTTCGAGGCTGTTGCACCACAAGTGTCCTCGCCTGTCCTGCTGCAGTTGCTGGCCCAGTCACGTGCGCCGCGCCCCCTGCCTCTTCGAGCCTTCACACCGAAAGGTTCATTCGCCAAAATCTTTGGCATCCAGGATCGCCGCGAACCTCTCACATCTGAAGTGTTGGCGCGCGCAGCGCGAATCTGTGAAGACGCTCTGGTAAAGCGCTTCGCGTCACTGCCGCCATTGGGCCGCTGTTTCATCGATCCAGCGTTACGCGATTACCGGGTACCGTTGGCGCAGCGTGCTTCATCGAAGTCACTGCGCACGCTGGTGCGAGGCAGTCGCTTGCCGATGCCCGACACACGTTTCATTCGCCTGTTCCTGTGGTGGAAGAATGGTGGTGCGCGCACCGACATCGACTTGTCCGCTGCATTTTTTGACACCAACTTCGTATTCAAACAAACGGTCGCGTATTACAACCTGAGGGATTTCGGCGGTTACCACAGCGGCGACATCGTCGACGCGCCCAACGGGGCCTCCGAGTTCATCGACCTCGATCTTGACGTCCTCGTCGAGAAAGGCATCCGTTACGTCGTCACGTCTATCAACTCGTTCACCGAACAGCCGTACTGCGACCTTCCCGAATGCTTCGCTGGCTGGATGGCCCGCGCCGATACGGCATCGGGTGAAATATTCGAGCCGCGAACCGTGTTTGATCGAATCGATATCGCGTCCGACACACAGATCTGTCTGCCATTTGTGATGGACTTGCAAGAGCGGCGCGTGATCTGGGCCGACCTGGGACTGACTTCAGCTCCCCGGTGGAACAATGTCGGGAACAACCTCAGCGGAATATCGTTGATGCTGCGAGCTCTGGTACATACACCACGGCCTGATCTGGAGACATTGTTCGATTTGCATGTGCGAGCACGAGGCGAACGAGTGGCTTCGCCGCAGCAGGCACAAGCGGTGTTTGCACCTGATCAAGGGATAACACCGTTCGATACGGATTTGATTCGGTCACAGTTCCTCTAATACCCGCGCCCGCCTCCACACTTTCCGCCCAAAAACAAAAATGCCAGTCAGATTAACTGACTGGCATTTTCTTTAACCCCTTTTGCGCCTCTGCGAATCCAACCTTGAATTCTAGAGGGCGCGACGCGGGATCATTCCCACTCAATCGTCGCCGGCGGCTTGCTCGACACGTCGTAAGTAACGCGCGAGATACCCTCGATTTCATTGATGATGCGGCCGGAAACGGTTTCCAGCAGTTCGTAAGGCAGGTGTGCCCAACGTGCGGTCATGAAGTCGATGGTTTCCACGGCGCGCAGGGCCACGACCCAGGCGTAACGACGGCCATCGCCGACCACGCCTACCGATTTCACCGGCTGGAACACGACGAAGGCCTGGCTGACCTTGTGGTACCAGTCGGCCTTGCGCAGTTCTTCGATGAAAATGTGGTCGGCGCGACGCAGCAGGTCGGCGTATTCCTTCTTCACTTCACCGAGGATCCGCACGCCCAGGCCCGGGCCCGGGAACGGGTGACGGTAGACCATGTCGTACGGCAGGCCCAGTTCCAGGCCCAGACGACGGACTTCGTCCTTGAACAGTTCGCGCAGTGGCTCGACCAGTTTCAGGTTCATCTCTTCCGGCAGGCCGCCCACGTTGTGGTGCGACTTGATCACGTGGGCCTTGCCGCTTTTCGCGCCAGCCGACTCGATCACGTCCGGGTAGATAGTGCCCTGAGCCAGGTACTTGATGTTGTCGAGCTTGCAGGATTCGGCATCGAACACGTCGATGAAGGTGCGGCCGATGATCTTGCGCTTCTTCTCTGGATCGGCTTCGCCGGCCAGGTTGTTCAGGAACTGGTCTTCGGCGTTGGCACGGATCACCTTGACGCCCATGTTCTCGGCAAACATGGCCATCACTTGCTCGCCTTCGTGCAGACGCAGCAGCCCGTTGTCGACGAAGACGCAGGTCAGCTGATCACCGATGGCCTTGTGCAGCAGCGCCGCAACCACCGAGGAATCCACACCGCCGGACAGGCCCAGCAGCACGTTGTCGGTACCGACCTGCGCGCGGATGTTGGCGATGGCGTCTTCGGCGATCTTGGACGGAGTCCACAAGGCTTCGCAGCCGCAAATGTCGAGCACGAAACGCGACAGGATGCGACCGCCCTGCTTGGTGTGGGTCACTTCCGGGTGGAACTGCACGCCGTAGTAAGCGCGCTCGTCGTTGAACATGCCGGCGATCGGGCAGCTCGGGGTGCTGGCCAGGATGTGGAAATCGCTCGGCATTTTGGTGACCTTGTCACCGTGGCTCATCCACACGTCGAGGCCGAACAGGCCGTCGGCGTCGATGTGGTCTTCGATGCCGTCGAGCAGACGGCTCTTGCCGACCACGTCAACGCGGGCATAACCGAACTCACGCAGCTCGGAGCCTTCAACCTTGCCGCCCAGTTGCTCGGCCATGGTCTGCATGCCGTAGCAGATACCGAAGACCGGTACGCCCAGATCGAACACCGCTTGCGGGCAGCGCGGGCTGTTGGCTTCGTGCACGGACTCGGGACCGCCGGCGAGGATCACGCCTTTTGGCGCGAACTCGCGGATCGCATCCTCGTCCATGTCGAACGGGTGCAGTTCGCAGTACACACCGATTTCGCGCACGCGGCGAGCGATCAGTTGGGTGTATTGCGAACCGAAGTCGAGGATCAGGATGCGGTGAGCGTGAATGTCGAGGGCCATGATTCAGTCTCGTCTAAGTAATTCAGAAACAGTCTTGATTCAGAAACAACTCGGGGCTGAATAAAACAGCCCCGGTCATTTAACGTTTTGCTTGAAGCCTCAACCTACGCGGTAGTTTGGCGCTTCCTTGGTGATCTGCACGTCGTGGACGTGGGATTCGGCCATGCCGGCACCGGTGATCCGCACGAACTCTGGCTTGGTGCGCATTTCTTCGATGTTGGCGCTGCCGGTGTAACCCATCGAAGAACGCAGACCGCCCATCAACTGGTGAATGATCGCGCTCAGGGTGCCCTTGTAAGGAACACGGCCTTCGATGCCTTCCGGAACCAGCTTCTCGGCGCCTGCCGAGGAGTCCTGGAAGTAACGGTCGGAGGAACCTTGAGCCTGGGACATGGCGCCCAGCGAACCCATGCCGCGATAAGCCTTGTACGAACGGCCCTGGAACAGTTCGATCTCGCCCGGCGCTTCTTCAGTACCGGCGAACATCGAGCCCATCATCACGCAGGACGCACCGGCCACAATGGCCTTGGACAGGTCACCGGAGAAACGGATGCCGCCGTCGGCGATCAACGGAACGCCAGTGCCTTCAAGGGCTGCGGCGACGTTGGCGATGGCACTGATTTGCGGAACGCCGACACCGGCGACGATACGGGTGGTGCAGATCGAGCCAGGGCCGATACCGACCTTGACGGCGTCGGCGCCAGCTTCGGCCAGAGCCTTGGCAGCGGCGCCGGTGGCGATGTTGCCGCCGATCACCTGCACTTCAGGGAAATTCTCTTTGACCCAGCGAACGCGGTCGATCACGCCTTTGGAGTGACCGTGTGCGGTGTCGACCACCACCACGTCCACACCGGCATTGACCAGTGCGGCAACGCGATCACCGGTGTCTTTACCGGTACCGACCGCCGCGCCGACGCGCAGACGACCCTGGTCGTCCTTGCTGGCCAGCGGGTAGGCCTTGGCTTTTTCGATGTCTTTGACGGTCATCATGCCTTTGAGGGCAAACTTGTCGTCGACGATCAGGACTTTTTCCAGACGGTGCTTGTGCAGCAGCTCGCGGACTTCGTTCTTGTCGGCGCCTTCGCGAACAGTGACCAGACGCTCTTTGGGCGTCATCACTTCACGAACGGTGGCATCCAGACGGGTTTCGAAGCGTACGTCACGGGAGGTGACAATGCCGACCAGGTCGCCATCGTGCAGCACCGGAACGCCGGAAATGTTGTGCATGCGGGTCAGTTCGAACAGATCACGAACCGTGGCGTCAGCCTCGATGGTGATTGGGTCCTTGACCACACCGGCTTCGAACTTCTTGACCTTGCGAACTTCGGCAGCTTGCTGCTCGATGGTCATGTTCTTGTGGATAATGCCGATGCCACCTTCCTGAGCCATGGCGATTGCCAGACGGGCTTCGGTGACGGTGTCCATGGCGGCAGAAACCAGAGGAATGTTCAGCTCGATGCCACGGGTAAGGCGGGTCTTCAGACTGACTTCGTTAGGAAGCACCTCGGAATAACCGGGCACTAGGAGAATGTCGTCGAAGGTCAGAGCTTCTTGGCTGATACGCAGCATCGCGGGGGCTCCCGAGCGGGAAAATGGAAGCGCGCCATTATACTCAGACACCCTACCGGGCTCAATGTAAAACTTGTCTTATATCAATGTTGCTGATGTACGGGAAAAACGCCCCCTACAACTCGACCTTGACCCAACTCACCGGTTGATCCAGCCAGTCGGCGAATTCGTCGATAAAACTCTGCTTGAAGCCCGCCTCCAGCCAGTTGTTGAAGATGAAACCGAGGTTGGAAAAACCACATTCCTGCAAAAACAGGAAACCGTTGATGTCGTCCTCATGCCCGCATTCAGGACAGGTGAAGTTGTCGGTGCGCCCCGGCATCCAGTCTTCCAGGCTTTCGAACAGCGCTTCGCCGATTTCCTGACGGCACTCGGCGCAACCGGCCTCTTCGAGAAAACCCTTGGCCGGGGTGTAGATGCAACGCTTGGTGATGACCTCCAGCCCATTGATCGGCTCACCGAACGGCAGCGCCTCGGGGTGCAGCACCACCGCGCGGGCGCCATCGGCGATGGCGTAGGCCATGCGATTGCCGGTACGCCCGCAGGTGCTCAGTTCTTCCTTGACGATGTTCTTGCGCACCAGCCAGCGCAAAATCGCCCGGGCCCGGGGTTCATGCACCGGCAGATTGGAGATTTTCGGGACGATGATGCTTTGGGAATTCATGGTGCAAGCCTGCTGCGTCAAAGGATGTTCTGCGACGAACGCGGCCGGCAGCTTAATCCCTGACAAAATCCGGTCAAGTGCTTAAATAGCGGCCGATCAGCGCAATCCCGCTCGCCAGCACCAGCCAGGTCACCAGCCGCACGAAGGCCTCGCGGGACAAGCGCATGGTCAAGCGCCGCCCGACCCACAAGCCCAGCGCCATGGCCGGCATCAGGCACAGCGCAAGCATCAACAAGGGTAGCTCGGCATACACCCCGGCGATGGCAAACAGGCTCAAACGCACCACCGTGCTGCAACTGATCAGCGCACTTTGCGTGGCCCGCGCCGCGTCCTTGGGCAGTCGACTGTTGAGGTAGATCGCATAAAGAAAGCCGCCACTGCCAAACAATGCGCCGAACAGCCCGCCCACCGTCCCCATCGGCAACGCCCACCCGGCAGACAACTGCGCCGGTCGCGCCCTGATCCACAAGCTGTAGATCGCATAAGCACTGATGAACAATCCCATCAACAGCAACAGTAGATCGGACTTGAGGTTAAGCAGAAAAATCACCCCCAGCGTGCACCCCACCGCCATCCACGGCAGAAGCCGCAGCAGTTCCGGTTTCGCCACATCCCGCCGCGACGGCAGCAGGTTGCCGAACGCCGCGACAAAATCCAGCAGCACCAGCAATGGCACGATCTTCGACAGCGGCATGAACAGAATCAGAATCGGCCCCGCCACCAGCGCCGTACCGAATCCGGCAATCCCAAACACGATGTAGGCCAGCGCGATGGCCAGTCCGATCACCACCCAGCCCTGCGCGCCCCACGACCATTCGCTCAACAACCCCGCCCCACTCATTCGCTCGCTTCCTTAATAAGCCTGCGATGACTTTAGCCAGCGCCGAGGGTTGCGACTAATATCATCGAAACTGCCAAGCCATCTCGAAAAGGCATGCCTCGTGCTTTCAACCCGTCAATTACGCTACTTCGTGGAAATCGCCGAGAGCGGCAGCTTCAGTGCCGCAGCCGAACGGCTGTTCATTGCTCAGTCGGCGCTGAGCCGGCAGATCAAGGACATGGAAACCCGCCTGCACACGCCGCTGTTCGAACGCACCGCGCGCCAGCCCCGGCTCACCGCCGCTGGCGAAGCGTTCCTGCCCCGGGCGAGAAACCTGCTCAATGAATTGAACAAGGCGAGCACTTTGGCCACGCAAATCGGCCAGGGCCAGCGCGGCACCTTGCGTGTCTGTCACTCCAGTACCGTACCGATCGGTGGCCGATTGTTGCGCGACATGAGCGCTTACCTGGAGCAGCAGCCCGGGGTTTCGCTGGATATCGGCACGCTGTCATCGGAAGCACAACTTGAAGAACTGACCGAGGGCTGCCTCGATATCGGCCTTCTGCGCCTGCCGGTGTTGCGTCAGCGTGAAGGTGTTCAAATTGTGCCGCTCTACACCGAACGCTTGCTGCTTGCCGTGTCGGCGAATCATCGACTGGCATTGGCGGACGCCGTCGACCTGGCGCAATTGAAGAACGAAGCGTTCATCTCTATCCCGCACCCGCAGCGCGGCGGGCTGAGCTATTTGTGCGCCGAGCTGTGCATGCGTCACGGCTTCTTCCCACAGGCTGCGCGGGTGATGTCGCGCAAGACCACACAGCTGCAATTGATCCAGGCCGGATTCGGCATCGCTCTGCTGCCGGAATCGATGCAGGACATTGCGCCTGCCGGTGTGAGATTCCTGCCACTGACCGGCGATTGCCAAAGCACCGTCGCCCTCGCGTCTCGGCAAAATCCCACGCCTCTGGTGCAACACTTCCTCCAGACATTCACCGGCGAATGCCTTTAAACTGCGCCCCATGATTAAAGATCCCTTTGCAAGACTCGGCCTGGACCGCGAAGTCCTGACCGTCAGCCAGCTCAACGGCCGCGCGCGGGTGTTGCTCGAAGACGTGTTCAGCAACATCTGGGTCGAAGGCGAAATCTCCAACCTCGCCCGCCCGGCGTCCGGCCACGTGTATTTCACGCTCAAGGACAGCGGCGCGCAGGTGCGTTGCGCGCTGTTCCGCCAGAATGCCGCGCGCGTGCGGCAGGCACTGAAGGATGGCCTGGCAGTCAAGGTGCGCGGCAAGGTCTCGCTGTTCGAAGGGCGTGGCGACTATCAGTTGATCCTCGACACTGTGGAGCCGGCCGGTGACGGTGCCCTGCGTCTGGCCTTCGATGCCTTGAAGGAAAAGCTCAGCGCCGAAGGCCTGTTCAGTGCCGAGCGCAAAGTACCGCTGCCGGCTCACCCGCAGCGCATCGGCATCATCAGTTCGCCGACCGGTGCGGTGATCCGCGACATCATCAGCGTATTCCGCCGCCGCGCACCGCAGGTACAGCTGACGCTGATCCCGACCGCCGTTCAGGGCCGCGAAGCCACCGCGCAAATCGTCCGCGCCCTCAAACTCGCGGATGCCCGTGGTTTCGACGCGCTGATCCTGGCCCGTGGCGGCGGCTCGCTGGAAGACCTCTGGTGTTTCAACGAAGAGGCCGTGGCCCGCGCGGTGGACGCCTGCGTCACGCCGATCGTCAGTGCAGTCGGCCATGAAACCGATGTGTCGATCAGCGACTTCGTGGCGGACGTGCGCGCACCGACGCCGTCCGCTGCGGCTGAACTGCTTGCCCCGGACTCCAGCCACCTGATCCGGCAGGTCGAAAGCCTGCATCGCCGGCTGGTGATGCGCATGCGTGACCGCCTGATGCGCGATCGCCTGCGCCTTGAAGGCATGACCCGCCGCTTGCGCCATCCTGGCGAACGTCTGCGCCAGCAGGCACAGCGTCTGGATGATCTGGACATGCGCATGCGCCGCGCCTTCGAGCGCCAGCTCAATACCCGCCGCGAACGCCTGATCCGCCTGGAAACCCGCCTCGCCGGGCAACACCCGGGACGCCAACTGACCCTGTTGCGCCAGCGTCTCGACAGTCTCGCCGAACGCCTGCCACGTGCGATGAACGAAGGTCTGAAACGCCGCCGTTTACAGTTGCAAAGCCAGATGCAGACCCTGCACGTGGTCAGCCCGCTGGCGACCCTGGGTCGCGGCTATAGCATTCTGCTGGATGAACGCGGCAACGCGATCCGCAACGCCGCGCAGACCCACACTGGCCAACGCCTCAAGGCCAGGCTGGGCGAAGGCGAACTGCAAGTGCGCGTCGAGGACAATCACCTGACGCCCGTCACCCTCTCTTTACTGGACTGATCCATGCCGCGCTTTCTCGCTCCGCTGCTGTTGCTGTGCCTGACCTTCAACGCCCACGCCGACAGTTACATCACCCGCCTGCTGAACAAACCGGTGCCGGGCGGCGTGGCTGTCATTGATCTGGGCAGCGCCGCGCAAGCGCCGAAAGCCACGTATCAGGGCAAACCGGTGCTGGTGGTCAGGGAACAGAACAACTGGCTGGCGATTGTCGGCATTGCGCTGACCGTCAAACCCGGCGTTCAGCAGATCAGCAGTGGCAACCGCAACCTCAACTTCAGCGTCGGCAACAAGAAGTACCCGGAACAGCACATCACCCTGAAGAACACCCAGCAGGTCAATCCGAACCCGGCCAACCTCAAGCGCATCGAGGGCGAACTGGCCGAGCAGATCAAGGCCTACCGCAGCTTCAGCCCGAACACACCGAGCAACCTGTTGCTGGACAAGCCGGTCAACGGGCCGCTGTCGAGCAAGTTCGGCGTGCGCCGCTTCTTCAACGGTGAAGAGCGCAATCCGCACGCAGGTCTGGACTTCGCGGTACCGGCGGGCACGCCGATCAAGACCCCGGCGGCAGGCAAGGTGATCCTGATCGGCAATTACTTTTTCAATGGCAACACGGTGTTCGTCGATCACGGCCAGGGTTTCATCAGCATGTTCTGCCATATGTCGAAGATTGATGTGCAGAACGGCCAGCAACTGGCGCGGGGCGCGGTGGTGGGCAAGGTGGGGGCCACAGGTCGGGCGACCGGGCCGCACATGCACTGGAACATCAGTCTGAACGATGCGCGGGTCGATCCAGCGATTTTCATTGGTGCATTCCAGCCTTGATTTCAGGCTGAAGACTCTCCGGCAGGGATTGCGCACGACGAATGCTCCGCGCAATCCCCGCCAACAATTACCGCCATATCAAGAATAAAATCTCGGAAAAAACCGCTTTCCGGGTATTCCTCTCAATTTTTTTCGACTGCTTGCCATCCTCATCCCCCGCGGTTAGGGTTGAAGGCATGAAAACCTCTCACACCCTCATTCAGCTTCGCCAGCACCGCAGCCTGTGCCTCGTCAGCGCACGACTGCCGGGCTGAATCGCTGCGCCTCGTCCCACGCTTTTCCAAGAACGTTCGTTCCACCGGCAGGCCGCCTCTTTTCGGCCCAGACAATAAGGAATTTCCCGATGAGCATGCTCAAAGACCCGTCTTCGAAATACCGCGCGTTTCCTGTGATCAACCTGCCGGATCGTACCTGGCCGTCGAAAACCATCGATGCCGCGCCGATCTGGTGCAGCTCCGACCTGCGTGATGGCAACCAGTCGCTGATCGAGCCGATGGATGCGGTGAAAAAGCTGCGTTTCTGGAAAACCCTGGTGCAGGTGGGCGTGAAGGAAATCGAGGCGTCGTTCCCGGCCGCTTCGCAAACCGACTTCGACTTCGTGCGCACCTTGATCGAAGACGGCCACATTCCGGACGACACCACCATCCAGGTGCTGACTCAGGGCCGTGAAGACCTGATCGAGCGCACCTTCGAATCCCTGCGCGGGGCGAAGAAAGCCATCGTTCACCTGTATAACGCCACCTCCCCTTCTTTCCGTCGCATCGTGTTCAACCAGGACAAGGACGGGATCAAGGCCATCGCCGTGAACGCCGCCAAGCTGTTCGTCAAATACGCCGCCATGCAGCCGGACACCGAGTGGACCTTCGAATACTCGCCGGAAACCTTCAGCGCCACCGAGCTGGAATTTGCCAAGGAAGTCTGTGACGCGGTGATCGAGGTCTGGAACCCGACGCCTGAGCACAAGATCATCCTCAACCTGCCAGCCACCGTTGAATGCGCGACCCCGAACGTCTACGCCGACCAGATCGAGTGGTTCCACCGCAACATCAACCGCCGTGACAGCGTGATCATCAGCCTGCACACCCACAACGACCGTGGCACCGGCGTGGCCGCCACCGAGTTGGGCCTGATGGCCGGCGCCGACCGCGTCGAAGGCTGCCTGTTCGGCAACGGCGAGCGTACCGGCAACGTCGACCTCGTCACCGTGGCACTGAACATGTACACCCAGGGCCTGGACCCGCAACTGGACTTCTCCGACATCGACGGCGTGCGCAAGGTCGTCGAAGAGTGCAACCAGATCCAGGTTCACCCACGTCACCCGTATGTCGGCGACCTGGTGCACACCGCCTTCTCCGGCTCCCACCAGGACGCGATCCGCAAGGGCTTCGCCCAGCAGAAACCCGATGCCCTGTGGGAAGTGCCGTACCTGCCGATCGACCCGGCCGACATCGGCCGCAGCTACG
The DNA here is from genome assembly GCF_046487845.1 of Pseudomonas sp. PHC1. Taxonomy (NCBI): domain Bacteria; kingdom Pseudomonadati; phylum Pseudomonadota; class Gammaproteobacteria; order Pseudomonadales; family Pseudomonadaceae; genus Pseudomonas; species Pseudomonas sp. PHC1. The sequence continues at coordinate 95,104 of NZ_JBJXHJ010000001.1, read as the reverse complement.
AGGCGGTGATCCGCGTCAACAGCCAGTCGGGCAAGGGCGGCATCGCCTACCTGCTGGAACAGGAATACGGCATCAGCCTGCCACGTCGCATGCAGATCGAATTCAGCCAGGTCGTGCAGCGTGAAACCGATCGCCTGGGTCTGGAGATGACTGCCCAGCAAATCCACGCGCTGTTGCACAGCGAATACCTGCAAGCCAACACCCCGTACGCGCTGGTCAGCCATCGCCTGCAGGAAGAAAACGGCAACAGCGCCGTCGAAGTGGAAGTGGCGAGCAAGGGTCAGGGCGAAACCAACCTGCACTGGCGCGGCAAGGGCAACGGCGCGCTGGAAGCGCTGGTGGCCGGTCTGCCGATTCCGGTGGAGATCATGGACTACAACGAACACGCCATCGGCGCGGGCACCAACGCCAAGGCGGCGGCCTACATCGAACTGCGTGTGAATGGCGAACGTGCAGTACACGGCGTGGGCATCGATGAAAACATCACCACCGCCAGCTTCAAGGCCCTGTTCAGCGCGCTGAACCGCTCGCTGAGCCAGCCGGAAGCGAAAGCGGCGTAACTACCGCTGCAACGCAAAAGGCCCCGGGGTTTGCACCCCCGGGGCCTTTTTCGTTCTGATCGCGATGATCGTTCCCACGCTCTGCGCGGGAATGCCTCAAGGGACGCAGAGCGTCACGAACTGCATTCCCACGCGGAGCGTGGGAACGATCCAGGTGACTTGGGCTATCAGGTGAACTCGAAGGTATCGGCATCCAGATTCGCCGGAAAGCGCTCGCGGTAAGCGGCAAGCGAAGCCGCTTCCAGAACCACCTTGAACACCCCGTCAGCCTCCCCCGCCGCCAGCAACGTCTCGCCCTGGAAATCCAGCACCTGACTGTCTCCGGTATACGCGAAACCCTTGCCATCGGTGCCAACCCGGTTGACCGCCGCCACATAGCACAGGTTTTCAATGGCCCGGGCCGGCAGCAACCGGTTCCAGTGCTGACGCCGTGCACCCGGCCAGTTGGCGGTGTACAGCAGCAGGTCGGTGTCCTGAGCGTCGCGGCTCCACACCGGGAAGCGCAAGTCGTAGCAAATCAGCGGCCGCACCCGCCAGCCCTTGAGTTCGAACTGCACCTGGCGCTCGCCGGGCGTGTAGTGATTGTGCTCGCCGGCCATGCGGAACAGGTGGCGCTTGTCGTAATGCAGCACTTCGCCGTCCGGTCGTGCCCACAGCAGGCGGTTGCGATGGCTGCCGTCGGCGGCCTGGATAATCACGCTGCCCGTAACGACGGCGTTCAGCTTCGCCGCCTGGGTCCTGAGCCATTTGCTGGTCGGGCCGTTTTCGGCTTCGGCCAGGGTTTCGGACTCCATGGAGAACCCGGTGGTGAACATTTCCGGCAGGATAATCAGATCGGCACCGCGCGCCTGCTCCAGCAACGCGTCGAAATGCTCGAGATTGGCCCGACGGTCATGCCAGGTCAGGCTGGTCTGGATCAGCGCCAGGTTGAGATCAGGCAACGCACTCAGATCACGCATAGTTTGGTCGCCGCTTCCCGCAGCGTCTCCTCACGTTTGGCAAAGCACAGGCGCACCAGACGCTGGCCTTCAGGTGGATCCTGGTAGAACACCGACACCGGAATACTCGCCACGCCATGCTCGCGAGTCATCCACATCGCCATCTCGACATCGTTCAGATCTGGGCGTATCTGCGAGTAATCGACCAGTTGGAAATAGGTGCCGGTGACCCGGGTGAAGCCGAATCGCGACGGCGCCAGCAGATCACAGAAAAGATCGCGCTTGGCCTGATAGAAACCCGGCAGCTCTTCGATGTGTTCCGGGTGCTCGGCCATGTAATCGGCCAGGGCGTACTGCAACGGTGTCACGCCACAGAAACTGACGTACTGATGCACCTTACGCAGCTCCGCCGTCAGGGCCGGCGGTGCCACGACGTAGCCGGTTTTCCAGCCGGTGACGTGATAGGTCTTGCCGAACGAGCTGACCACGAAGGCGCGCTGATACAGCTCTTCATGGGCCAGTACGCTGACATGCGGCACGCCGTCGAACACAAGGTGTTCGTAGACTTCGTCGCTGATCACGTAGATGTCGCGGTCGCGGATCAACGCCGCCAGTTGATCCAGCTCGGCACGACTGATCAGCGCACCGCTCGGGTTGTGCGGGGTGTTGAGGATAATCATCCGCGTGCGTGGGCTCAGGGCTGCGCTGAGCTTTTCGAAGTCGATGGAGAAATCCTTCAGCCCAAGCTGCACATGCACGCAGCGCCCACCGGCCAGTTCCACCGATGGCTCGTAGCTGTCGTAGGCCGGGTCGAACACGATGACTTCGTCGCCGCTGTGGATAACCGCCTGGATCGCACAGAAAATCGCTTGGGTCGCGCCAGGGGTCACGGTCACTTCATTGTCGGCATCGACGTTGACGCCATAACTGCGGGCGATCTTCGCCGCGATCTGCTGACGCAGCGTCGGCAGGCCGGTCATGGGCGAATACTGGTTGTGACCGCTGGCGATGTGTCGACCGACCGCGTCGCGCAGTGCCTGCGGGCCGTCGAAATCGGGAAAACCCTGGGAAAGGTTGATCGCTCCGGTCTGCGCCGCGAGCTGAGACATCTGCGTGAAAATAGTGATGCCGACATTCGGCAGCTTGCTGGTGATCATCGGGAGCCCCTTGCAGGTGAGCTGCAAGTTTCAAGCTGCAAGCGACAAGTTTCAAGCATCAATCCATCGCCCACAAAAAAGGGCTCTGAACAGAGCCCTCTTTGCTTCCGCGTTGACTTGAAGCTTGCAGCTGGAAACTCGCAGCGGCTCTTTTTACTTCTTGTCGCGGCGTTTTTTGTCGGCTTTCTTGTGGTGCGACATCAAGCGACGCTTCTTGTTGACCTGACGGTCGGTCAGCGTGTTCTTGTTGCCTTCGTACGGGTTCTCGCCGCCCTTGAACTCGATCCGGATCGGCGTACCGACCAGTTTGAGCACACGGCGGTAAGTGTTTTCCAGATAGCGCACGTACGACTTCGGCACTTTCTCGATCTGGTTGCCGTGGATCACGATGATCGGCGGGTTCGCCCCCCCCAGGTGAGCGTATCGCAGCTTGATCCGGCGGCTGTTGACCATCGGCGGCTGGTGCTCGCTGACCGCGTCTTCGAGAATCTGCGTCAGGCGGCTGGTCGGCCAGCGGGTGACCGCGGACTTGAACGAGTTCTGCACCGAGGCGTAGAGGTTGCCCACGCCCGTGCCGTGCAAAGCCGAGATGAAGTGAATATCGGCGTAATCGACGAAGAACAGACGACGTTGCAGCTCGACCTTCACGTAGTCGCGCTCGCTCGGGGTCATGCCGTCCCACTTGTTGATCGCGATCACCAGCGCACGCCCCGCCTCGATGGCAAAGCCCAGCAGGTTGAGGTCGTGATCGACCACGCCTTCGCGGGCGTCCATCACGAAGATCACCACGTTGGCGTCTTTGATCGCCTGCAGGGTTTTGACCACGGAGAATTTTTCGACTTCTTCGTGGATCTTGCCGCGCTTGCGCACACCGGCGGTGTCGATCAGCGTGTACTTCTCGTCGTTACGCTCGAACGGGATGTAGATACTGTCGCGGGTGGTGCCGGGCTGGTCGTAGACGATTACCCGATCTTCACCGAGCATGCGGTTGACCAGGGTCGACTTGCCGACGTTCGGACGGCCGATGATGGCAATCTTGATTCCGTCTTTTTCGCTCGGGCCAGGAATGCGCTTGGCTTCCTCGCCTTCGGCGACCACTTCTTCCTCTTCACCTTCCGCCGGCTCGTCATCATCACGCGGGAAGTCGCTCAGGGCAGCTTCCAGCAGTTGAGTGATGCCACGACCGTGGGCGCCGGCGATCGGGATCGCGTGGCCCATGCCCAGCGGGGAGAATTCGGCGCGGGCCATTTCCGGGTCGATGTTGTCGACCTTGTTGGCCACCACATGGGAACGCTTGTTACGTTTGCGCAAGTGTTCGGCGATCATCTGGTCGGCGGCAGTGAAACCGGCCTTGGCATCTACCAGGAACAGAACGACATCCGCTTCTTCGATGGCCAGCAGCGACTGCTCAGCCATTTTTTCGTCCATACCATGCTCGTCACCGGAGATACCGCCGGTGTCGATCAGAATGTAGGAACGCCCTTGCCACTTGGCCTCACCGTACTGGCGATCACGGGTCAGACCGGACAAGTCGCCGACAATGGCGTCGCGAGTCCTGGTCAGGCGGTTGAACAAGGTGGACTTGCCGACGTTCGGTCGGCCCACCAGGGCGATTACGGGAACCATGCGGCTCTCCACTTCGTTATTTCAGAAAATACAAAAGCCGCTGCGAGGCAGCGGCTGGTGCTCGGGGCAACACCCGTGGGTGCTGCAAACCCTGCAGAAGCAAGGCCGCCTGGGGAGTTAACCCCAAGCATAGTTGTTACTTGATGGTCAGGGCTTCCAGTTTGCCGCTGTTGCCATACACATAAATCGTGTCACCCACCACCAGCGGACGGGCACGCAGGCCGTCGCTGTCGATGCGCTCGCGGCCGACGAATCGACCGTCCACCTGACTCAGCAGGTGCAGGTAACCTTCCATGTCACCGACTGCAACGTAGCTGGAGAACACTTCCGGCGCCGACAGTTGACGACGGGCCAGCGAGTCGTTGCTCCACAGGGCCGTGGTAGAACGCTCGTCGACGCCTTCAACGGTGCCCGACGACAGGCTTACGTAGACGTTGCCGAAACCCTGGGCAACACCGGCGTAGCTCGACGCGTCGCGCTGCCAGAGTTGACGGCCGCTTTCCAGATCCAGTGCCGCAACGCGACCCTGATAGCTGGCAACGTACAGGGTACCGCCGGACAGCAGCAGACCGCCGTCGATGTCGACCACGCGCTCCAGCTCCGAACGACCTTGTGGAATCGCGATCCGCTGTTCCCAGACCGGCACGCCGTTGGAAATGTCCAGAGCGACCACTTTACCGGTCGACAGGCCAGCCACCGCGAGGCGGTTGGTGACGATCGGTGCGCTGGTGCCGCGCAGGGTCAGTACGGCCGGCGTGCTGTCATACACCCAACGCTGATTGCCGGTGGACGCGTCCAGACCGATCAGGCGATCGTCCTGGGTCTGAACCACCACCACGTCACCGTTGTTGGCCGGTGGCGCAAGAACTTCGCTGTTGACGCGCGAGCGCCACTTCTCTTCACCGTTGATGGCGTCGAGGGCAACGACTTCACCGCGCAGGGTACCGACCATGACCAGACCGTAACCCACGCCAACGGCGCCGGACACAGGCAGTTCGAGGTCTTTCTTCCATTTCACGTCGCCGTTGCCGCGATCCAGGCCCATCACGATACCGGTCACGTCGGCCGCGTAGATGGTGTCACCGTCGATCGCCGGCACCAGCATGTTGTAGGTTTCACCCTGACCGTCACCGATCGAGCGGCTCCACTGCTTGTGCAGGACCACTTCTTCCTTGAAGTCGGTCAGCTCGGCCGGTGGCAGTTCTTTTTTGCTGTTGCTGCTGCAACCCGCGGCCAGAATGGCCAGAGCCAGCAATGCTGCATGCTTCCAACGGATCACGTCACGCATCCCCTTTGGCCAGGTCGTCCAGCTTGATTTGAAGGCCACCGACCGCCGCTTCATCCGACAGTGCCGCCTTGGCTTTTTGATACGCCGCGTTCGCTTCGTCGGTACGGCCCAGTTGCACCAGCAGGTCGCCCTTGAGTTCTTCGCGAGTGGCCAGGAACGACTTGTCGGCATCGCCTTCGAGCAGTTTCAGGGCTTCATCGGCCTTGTTCTGTGCGCCCAATACCTGCGCCAGACGCTGACGGGCGATTTCGCCCAGCGCCGGGTTGGCCGGTTTGGCCACGATGGCCTTGAGTTCGGTCGCCGCGTCGTCCAGCTTGCCGCTGTCGACCGCGACCTTGGCCACGAACAGGCTGCCGTACTGCGCGTACGCAGAACCGCCGAATTCGCTGTTGAGCTTGCCGGCCAGATCCGCAACGCGCGCGGCGTCAGGCTTGCCGTCCGGGGTCAGCGTGGTTTCCAGCAATTGCTGATAGAGCACCGAGGCGCCTTGCGACTGGTTGCTCTGATACTTGTGATAAGCCTGCCAGCCGAACACGATGACCAGCGCCAACAGGCCGCCGGTGACCAGAGGTTTGCCGTTGCGTGTCCACCAGTCCTTCAAATCCGCCAACTGTTCGTCTTCGGTACTCGACACCCCAATACTCCTTAATCGCTAAATCGGCTGTTTGGACAGCTTCAACCCTGCACGACGCAGGTGGCCAGGTGTGCAGCGAGGGCATCCCAGGCAATGCTTTGTTGTTCGCCCTGGCCACGCAGGGGTTTGAAACCTACCACTTGCTGGGCCATTTCGTCGTCACCGAGGATCAGTGCGTACAACGCACCGCTCTTGTCGGCTTTCTTGAACTGGCTCTTGAAGCTGCCGGCGCCGGCATTGACTTGCAGGCGCAGGTTGGGCAGTTGGTCGCGTACCCGCTCGGCCAGGGCCAGACCGGCCAGCTCCGCTTCTTCACCGAAGGCGCAGAGATAGACGTCGACCTGACGGGAGATTTCTTCCGGGATCTGCTCCAGGGTTTCCAGCAGCAGCACCAGACGCTCGATGCCCATGGCGAAACCGACGCCCGGGGTCGGCTTGCCGCCCATCTGCTCGACCAGACCGTCATAGCGCCCACCCGCGCAGACGGTGCCCTGGGCGCCGAGCTTGTCGGTGACCCATTCGAATACGGTTTTGCTGTAGTAATCCAGACCACGCACCAGCTTCGGGTTGAGCACGTAAGGAATGCCGACGGCATCCAGACGGGCCTTCAGGCCTTCGAAGTGGGCACGGGATTCGTCATCCAGGTAGTCGGCCATTTTCGGCGCATCGACCAGCACGGCCTGGGTGTCGGCATTTTTGGTGTCGAGCACACGCAGCGGGTTGGTTTTCAGGCGACGCTGGCTGTCTTCGTCCAGTTTGTCGTGGTGCGCCGAGAGGTACTCGACCAGCGCCTCACGATAACGGGCGCGGGACTCGCTGGTGCCGAGGCTGTTGAGCTCAAGCTTGACCGCATCACGGATGCCCAGCTCGCCCCACAGGCGCCAGGTCAGCACGATCAGTTCGGCGTCGATGTCCGGACCGTCGAGGTTGAACACTTCCAGACCGATCTGGTGGAACTGACGATAACGGCCTTTCTGCGGACGCTCGTGACGGAACATCGGGCCGATGTACCAAAGCTTCTGCACCTGACCACCGCCGGTGATGCCGTGCTCGAGCACTGCACGCACGCACGCGGCCGTGCCCTCCGGACGCAGGGTCAGGGAGTCGCCGTTGCGGTCGTCGAAGGTGTACATCTCTTTTTCGACGATGTCGGTCACTTCACCGATCGAGCGTTTGAACAGCTCGGTGAACTCGACGATCGGCATGCGGATCTGCTTGTAACCGTAGTTGTCCAGCAGACGCGAAACGGTGCCTTCGAAATAGCGCCATACCGGCGTCTGTTCCGGCAGGATGTCGTTCATGCCACGAATGGCTTGCAGAGACTTGCTCACAGAAATTCCTTAATTCGTTCGATCAGCCGCGCGCGATAACCGCTGCGTCAGCTTCGACCTTCTCGGCCGCTTTCTCGCGGATCAGCTTTTCCAGCTCGTCCACCAGATTGTCATTCGTCAGCTTCTGCGACGGCTTGCCGTCGATGTAAATCAGGTTCGGCGTACCGCCGGTCAAGCCGATATGGGCTTCCTTGGCTTCGCCGGGGCCGTTGACCACACAACCGATCACCGCGACATCCAGCGGTACCAGCAGGTCTTCAAGGCGCCCTTCCAGCTCGTTCATGGTCTTGACCACATCGAAGTTCTGCCGCGAGCAGCTCGGGCAGGCGATGAAGTTGATGCCACGGGAACGCAGATGCAAAGACTTGAGAATGTCGTAACCGACCTTCACTTCCTCGACCGGGTCGGCCGCCAGCGAGATGCGGATAGTATCGCCAATCCCCTCGGCGAGCAGCATACCTAGGCCCACGGCGGATTTCACTGTACCGGAGCGCAATCCACCGGCTTCGGTGATGCCCAGGTGCAGCGGCTGAACGATTTCCTTGGCCAGCAGACGGTAGGCTTCGACGGCCATGAACACGTCAGAAGCCTTCACGCTGACCTTGAAGTCCTGGAAATTCAGGCGTTCGAGGTGCTCGACGTGGCGCAGGGCGGACTCGACCAGCGCGGCCGGGGTCGGCTCGCCGTATTTCTTCTGCAGGTCCTTTTCCAGGGAACCGGCGTTGACGCCGATGCGGATCGGGATCCCGCGGTCACGGGCGGCATCGACCACCGCACGCACGCGGTCTTCGCGACCGATGTTGCCCGGGTTGATGCGCAGGCAGTCCACACCCAGTTCGGCCACTCGCAAAGCGATCTTGTAGTCGAAGTGGATGTCGGCAACCAATGGCACCTTGACCAGTTGCTTGATCTTGCCGAACGCCTCGGCGGCGTCCATGTCCGGCACCGAAACGCGGACGATGTCGACGCCGGCGGCTTCCAGACGGTTGATCTGCGCGACGGTGGCAGCGACGTCATTGGTGTCGCTGTTGGTCATGCTTTGCACGGCGATAGGGGCATCGCCGCCCACGGGCACGTTACCGACCCAGATCTTGCGCGATTCGCGACGTTTGATTGGAGATTCGCCGTGCATGACTTATTGACCCAACTTCAGGCGAGCAGTCTCGCCATTGGTGAACGGAGCGACATCGACCGGCTGGCCGTTGTAGCTGACCTGCGCGCCACGGGCAACGCCCAGACGCACGGCAAACGGTGGTTTGCCGACGACAGACAGGCTGTCGCCCTTGCGCTTGAGGCCGCTGTAAAGAACCTTGCCGCTGCCATCGGTCACCTGCGTCCAGCAATCGGCGATGAACTGCACCTGAACCTGGCCTTGACCTGCAGCCGGAGCAACTGGCGCTGTCGGCGCGGGCGCAGCGACGGCCGGGGTTGCCGGGGTTGCCGGGGCAGTGACGGTCAGTGCAGGCGCAGCCGGAGCGGCAGGCGCCGGATTCGCAGGAGCAGCAACCACAGGCGCTGGCGTATGAACCGGTGCAGCCGGAGTAGCGGCTGGCGCAGCAGGCGCCGGAGCAACCGGTGCGGTCGCTGGAGCTGCGGCTGCGGCCTCGGTCTCGGCACCGGTCGATTCAGCCGTGGTTTCCGATTGAGGCAGCGCCAGAGCCGTCGAGCCCTCGGCTTCGCCTTCCGCGACGGCCTGATCTTCAGGCTCGTCCAGCGGATGAATCTGGGTCGTGCCGTCGGCGCCTTCGACTTCGACGTGCTCCGGCGCCAGGCCGATCAGGTCCCTGGTACGCTGCGAGGTCTGATCCTGCCACCAGACGAAACCACCGCCAATCACCGCAATCAGCAGCAACAGGCTGACGATACGCAAAATGGTGTGGGAAACCCGTACCGGCTCTTCGATACGACCCAGGGCGTGGACATTGCTGCCTTGGGAATCGGTGCCCGTGGACTGGTCGAATTGCTGGACCAGAACGGTCTGGTCCATACCGAGCAGTTTGGCGTAGGCGCGAATGTAGCCGCGAGCAAAGGTATGCCCGGGCAACTTGTCGAACGCGCCGGCTTCAAGGTTGCTCAGGGAGGCCACAGTGAGGTTGAGCTTGAGGGCCACTTCGGCCAGCGACCAGCCATTGCTTTCGCGGGCCTGGCGCAGGGTCTCACCGGGGTTAACGCGATTCGCTGCTACAACTTCGGGATGCGCCGCTTTCATCATTGCTCCGACAGGTATTGCTGATATTCCGGCGTACCGGGATAGAGTCGTTTTAATTGCAGGCCGGCACTGGCGGCCTTGTCGCGATCTTCAAATACTTTTGCCAACCGAACGGCGAGCAACAGACTACGTGCATTTTGCTCGGAGAGCTGGCTGAAACGATCGTAATAGTCACGCGCGGGCACATAATGCCTGTCTTCGAATGACAACTCAGCCATTTCCAGCAATGCCCGCGGTTGCTGACGGTTCAAACGCAACGCTTTTTCCAGCTGCTGTTGCGCCAGATCACGCTGCCCGAGCTTGGCCGCCGTCATGCCGAGGTTCTCGAACACCCGCGAACGCTCAGGATACAGGGTATCGGCGGCCGCCTGTTCAAAACGCTCGTAGGCTTCCTTGTAACGCTGTTCTTCGTAGAGAAAACTGCCGTAATTGTTGAGGATGCGCGCATCGGCGGGACGGGAGGACAAAGCCTTGCGGAAGTGTTCGTCAGCCAGTTCTGGTTCCATTTCGGCCTGAAAAACCAGCCCCAGCGCGGCATTGGCGTCGGGATCCGAGCCGTCCAGCTCCAGGGCTTTCTTCAGTGGAACCTTGGCCCGCTCGCTCATACCCTGCTGCAAGTATCCCAGCCCCAGCTGCACGTAGGCAGCCCGCGCTTCGTCACGGCCCTTGCTGGTCTTCATCGGGTTGTAGTCACCCGACAGGACACAACCAGCACACAGGCTGGCCAACAGCAACAGCAGCGCAAAGCGCAGGGACATAGAGATCCTCTCTTAGTTAGTGTTCGCGGCGTTCTGTGCCAGATCGCTGTCGGCGCTCAATTCGCGCACGGCGATGTAACGTTCGCTGCGACGGGTGCGATCCAGCACCTGCCCTACCAATTGACCACAAGCCGCATCAATGTCTTCACCGCGAGTGGTGCGCACGGTGACGTTGAAACCGGCCTGGTGAAGCTGATCCTGGAACCGGCGGATGGCGTTGTTGCTCGGCCGCTCGTACCCGGAATGCGGGAACGGGTTGAACGGAATCAGGTTGATCTTGCACGGAATATCTTTGAGCAGCTCGATCATTTCCACGGCGTGCTCAAGCTTGTCATTGACGTCCTTGAGCAACGTGTACTCGATGGTCAGCACACGTTTTTCGCCAAGGGCGGACATGTAGCGCTGGCACGACTCGAGCAGCATCTTAAGCGGATATTTCTTGTTGATCGGCACCAATTGGTTACGCAATGCGTCATTCGGTGCGTGCAGGGACAACGCCAGGGACACGTCGATGTGCTTGGCCAGCTCATCGATCATCGGCACCACACCCGACGTGGACAGGGTCACGCGGCGCTTGGAGATCCCGTAGCCCAGGTCATCCATCATCAGATGCATGGCGGCCACGACGTTGTCGAAGTTCAGCAGCGGTTCGCCCATGCCCATCATCACCACGTTGGTGATGGCGCGGTCGATGGTAGCCGGAACACTGCCGAAGGATTTGTTGGCAATCCACACCTGGCCGATGACTTCGGCGGCGGTGAGGTTGCTGTTGAAGCCTTGCTTGCCGGTGGAGCAGAAACTGCAGTCCAGGGCACAGCCTGCCTGGGACGAAACGCACAGAGTGCCGCGTTTGCCCTGGGGAATGTAAACGGTCTCGACACAGCTGCCGGACGCCACGCGCACCACCCACTTGCGGGTGCCGTCGCTGGAAATGTCCTCGCTGACCACTTCGGGACCACGGACCTCAGCAACAGCCTTGAGCTTTTCGCGCAAGGCCTTGCTGACGTTCGTCATGGCGTCGAAATCATCGACGCCAAAGTGGTGAATCCATTTCATTACCTGACCGGCACGGAAACGCTTCTCCCCGATTGAGTCGAAGAATTTTTCCATTTCCGGCTGGGTCAGACCCAGCAGGTTGGTTTTAACAGTCGATATCGTCATGGATTCACCTTCACTCTTAAGCCAATGCTTAGCGAGTGGTTACTTCAGTAGCTGCGAAGAAGTAAGCGATTTCGCGGGCAGCAGCGGCTTCGGAGTCCGAACCGTGAACAGCGTTGGCGTCGATCGATTCAGCGAAGTCGGCACGGATGGTGCCTGGAGCCGCTTCTTTAGGGTTGGTAGCGCCCATCAGCTCACGGTTGCGTGCGATGGCGTTTTCGCCTTCCAGAACCTGAACAACAACAGGACCGGAAGTCATGAAGGCAACCAGGTCGCCGAAGAAACCACGAGCACTGTGCTCAGCGTAGAAGCCTTCGGCTTCGGCTTTGGACAGTTGCTTCAGTTTCGAAGCTACAACGCGCAGGCCAGCGTCTTCGAAGCGAGTGGTGATCTTGCCGATCACGTTTTTAGCAACGGCGTCAGGCTTGATGATGGAGAAAGTACGTTGAACAGCCATGGTGTAACTCCAGAAACGGTAATTTGCGAAAAATTAAACCCGCGAATTATACGCGGGTTCTTGGGTATTGCCTAACCTGCGAGGACGATCAGTCTACTTCTTCGATCCAGAGGGCCTGAACCGCTTCCAACACTTTCTCGCCAACCCGGCCAGAGGTGTTGTCAAAGTCGGGAAGTTCCATGATCCATCGCTGCAAGTCGACGAAATTGACAGAAAGCGGATCGACATCCGGCTTGGCTTCGGCCAGCTCTTCTGCAATACGTTGAACATCATTCCAACCGTAGCTCATGACAGTCTTACCAGTCAGTGCGGCGCTTCGGCCGCATGGTTAAGCGAATATTTCGGAATTTCGACGGTGATGTCTTCTTCACCGACGATTGCCTGACACGCCAGGCGCGACTGGGCTTCCAGACCCCAGGCACGATCAAGGAAATCTTCCTCCAACTCGTCGGCTTCTTCCAGCGAGTCGAAACCCTCGCGAATGATGCAGTGACAAGTGGTGCAGGCGCAGACACCACCGCAAGCGCTTTCCATCTCGATGTGGTGTTCGTGAGCCAGTTCGAGGATCGACGTGCCGGGTGCTGCGTCGACAACCATGCCTTCAGGGCAGAACTTCTCGTGGGGCAGAAAAATGACCTGCGGCATCAGATATCCTCGATTTCATTCAGATTGCGCCCGGACAGAGCGGCTTTCACCGTCTGATCCATACGACGGGCGGCAAAAGCATCGGTCACTTGCGACAGACGCTTGGTCTGCTGCTCGATGGCATAACCATCGGTGCCCTTCATCAGTTCGGTCAGTTCCTGCACTTGCAACTCGATGACCATGCGCTCTTCGGCGTCGAGCAAACGCTCGCCATCGGCCTCAAGAGCGCCCTGCACCGCTTCGATCAGGCGCTGGGCATCGACCTGCTGCTCGCGCAAAACGCGGGCGACCTTGTCGTCATTGGCGTGCTGGAACGAATCTTTCAGCATGTTGGCGATTTCGCCGTCGGTCAGGCCATAGGACGGCTTGACTTGAATGCTGGCCTCAACGCCCGAACCCAATTCACGGGCAGAGACGCTGAGCAGACCGTCGGCGTCGACCTGGAAGGTCACGCGAATTTTCGCCGCACCGGCCACCATTGCCGGAATGCCGCGCAATTCGAAGCGAGCCAGGGAGCGGCAATCGCTGATCAGCTCACGCTCGCCCTGCAACACATGGATCGCCATGGCCGACTGGCCGTCTTTATAAGTTGTGAAATCCTGAGCGCGGGCGACCGGGATGGTGGTGTTGCGCGGAATCACCTTCTCCATCAGACCGCCCATGGTTTCCAGCCCCAGGGATAGCGGAATCACGTCGAGCAGCAGCAACTCGCCGCCATCGCGCTTGTTGCCAGCCAGGGTATCGGCCTGGATCGCAGCACCGATGGCCACCACTTGATCCGGGTCGATTTCGGTCAGCGGCTGACGGCCGAAGGCTTCGGCGACGGCTTCGCGAACACGCGGAACGCGGGTCGAACCACCGACCATGACCACGGCATGCACGTCTTCCAGCTCGACGCCTGAATCGCGGACGGCGCGGCGGCAGGCTTTCAGGCTGCGGGCAACCATTGGCTCGATCAGTGCATCGAAGGCTTCGCGGGTCAGCTGCGCTTTCCACTCACCGTAGGCAACTTCGACGCTATCAGCATCCGTCAGCGCTTCTTTGGCGGCGCAAGCGGTTTGCAAAAGGCTGCGCTGCGCGCCCGGATCGAGGTCGGCGGACAAACCGGCGCTCTCGATGATCCAGCCGGCAATCGCGTGATCGAAGTCATCGCCGCCCAGCGCACTGTCACCGCCGGTAGCCAGGACTTCAAAGACACCGCCGGTCAGGCGCAGAATCGAAATATCGAACGTGCCGCCGCCCAGGTCGTAAATGGCGACCAAACCTTCGGCATGCCGATCCAGACCGTATGCCACCGCCGCCGCAGTCGGCTCGTTGAGCAGACGCAATACGTTCAGGCCAGCGAGTTTCGCCGCATCCTTGGTGGCCTGGCGCTGAGCATCGTCGAAATACGCCGGAACGGTGATCACCGCGCCCACCAGCTCACCGCCAAGGGTGGCTTCAGCGCGCTGACGCAACACTTTCAGAATATCGGCGGAAACTTCGACCGGGCTTTTCGGGCCCTGCACGGTGTCGATGAACGGCATGTGCGATTCGCCGCCGACAAAGCGGTACGGCAGCTGATCGCCCAATTGCTTGACGTCGGACAGACCACGCCCCATCAGGCGCTTGACCGACAGCACGGTATTCAGGGGATCGGAGGATGCGGCCAGCTTGGCCGATTCGCCGACTTCGACGCGATCGGCGTGATAGCGCACGGCGGAAGGCAGGATGACCCGCCCTTCGGCATCGGCCAGCGGCTCGGAAAGACCACTGCGCAACGCAGCGACCAGCGAATTGGTAGTGCCCAAGTCGATTCCCACAGCCAGACGACGCTGGTGCGGTTGAGGACTTTGGCCGGGTTCGGCGATCTGCAGTAGGGCCATCGTGATCAGGACTTATCTGTATATCAGGCGTGCGACCGAAGCGGCACTGGGTTAATCGTCGAGGCGCTCTTCTAACTGGCGCACTTCGTAGGTGAGCTTGTCGAGGAACTGCATGCGCCGCATCAGGCGTTCGGCCTGTTCGCGTTGCGCTGCATCATCCCAACAGGCTGCGAAGCTTTCGTTGAGCTCTTCCTGCGCGGTTTTCAGGCGACGCTTGAAAGCCGCGACACCGCCCAAGTCGGCACTGTCCTGCAGGTCTTCGAGTTCTTCGCGCCATTGCATCTGCTGCAGAAGAAACTCGGGATCGTGGACGGTGACTTCCATCGGCACTTCATGCCCGCTGATGGTCAGCAGGTAGCGCGCACGCTGGGCCGGACTCTTGAGTGTCTGGTAGGCATCGTTGAGCCGCGCAGACTGTTCGAGCGCCGACCGCTGCTCGCGCTCGGAAGCATCGGCAAAGCGGTCAGGGTGAACGCCGCGCGCCAGCTCGCGATAACGCGTGGCCAACTGCTCGAGATCCAGACGAAAGCCCGGTTGCAGCTCGAATAAAGCGAAATGACAAGGAGTACCCACGACAAGCCTCAGATGTTGAAGCTTTCGCCGCAGCCACATTCACCGCGTACGTTGGGGTTGTTGAACTTGAAGCCTTCGTTCAACCCTTCCTTGACGAAATCGAGCTCGGTGCCGTCGAGGTAGGCCAGGCTTTTCGGGTCGATGATCACTTTCTCGCCGTGACTTTCGAACACCTGATCTTCTGCAACCACCTCGTCGACAAACTCCAGCACGTAGGCAAGGCCGGAACAGCCTGTGGTGCGAACACCCAGACGAATCCCTTCACCCTTGCCGCGCCCGTCGAGGGAGCGCCGCACGTGTCGAGCAGCCGCTTCTGTCATGCTGATAGCCATCGTTGACTCCTTACTCGTCGCCAAATCTTGAAAGTCAGATCAAGCCTTTCTTCTGCTTGTAATCGCGAACAGCCGCCTTGATGGCGTCTTCAGCGAGAACCGAGCAGTGGATTTTCACTGGCGGCAGGGCCAGTTCTTCGGCCAGCTGAGTGTTCTTGATGGTTTCAGCTTCGTCCAGGGTCTTGCCCTTCATCCACTCGGTAGCGAGGGAACTGGAGGCGATCGCCGAACCGCAGCCGTAGGTCTTGAACTTGGCGTCTTCGATAACGCCCTGATCGTTGACCTTGATCTGCAGACGCATCACGTCACCGCACGCCGGGGCGCCGACCATGCCGGTGCCGACGTCCGGGTCTTCGGCATTCATCTTGCCGACGTTACGCGGATTTTCGTAGTGGTCGATGACCTTTTCGCTGTAAGCCATGATTCTCAATCCTCACTCATCAGGGCCGCTCTTGAGACCCTGCAACTGCGCTGCGTAAACCGCCGCGTCGCTACAGGATCTGTATCCGGCGGCTTCTATATTTAGTGTGCCGCCCACTCGATCTTCGAGATATCGACGCCGTCTTTGTACATGTCCCACAGCGGCGACAGAGCGCGCAGCTTGGTAACGGCCTCGCAGACTTTCTGCGCGGCGTAATCGATTTCTTCTTCGGTGGTGAAGCGACCGAAGGTGAAACGGATCGAACTGTGTGCCAGTTCGTCGTTGCGACCCAAGGCGCGCAGTACGTACGAAGGCTCAAGCGACGCCGAGGTGCAGGCCGAACCGGACGAAACCGCCAGATCCTTGAGCGCCATGATCAGCGACTCGCCTTCAACGTAGTTGAAGCTCAGGTTCAGGTTGTGCGGAACGCGGGCGGTCAGGCTGCCGTTGACGTACAGCTCTTCCAGGTGCTCGACCTGCTTGTAGAAACGGTCGCTCAACGCCTTGATGCGCACGTTTTCGGCAGCCATGTCTTCCTTGGCCACACGGAACGCTTCGCCCATGCCGACGATCTGGTGAGTCGCCAGGGTGCCGGAACGCATGCCGCGCTCGTGACCGCCGCCGTGCATGGTCGCTTCGATGCGCACACGCGGCTTGCGGCTGACGTACAGCGCGCCGATGCCTTTAGGGCCATAGGTCTTGTGAGCGGAGAACGACATCATGTCGACTTTCAGTTTCTGCAGGTCGATTTCGACCTTGCCGGTGGACTGAGCGGCGTCGACGTGGAACAGGATGCCTTTGGAACGGGTCAGCTCGCCGATGGCGGCGATGTCGTTGACGGTGCCGATCTCGTTGTTCACGTGCATCACCGACACCAGGATGGTGTCTTCGCGCAGCGCGGCTTCAATCATGGCCGGGGTGATCAGGCCATCTTCGGTCGGATCGAGGTAGGTGACTTCGAAACCTTCGCGCTCCAGCTGACGCATGGTGTCGAGGACAGCCTTGTGTTCAATCTTGGAGGTGATCAGGTGCTTGCCCTTGGAGGCGTAGAAATGTGCCGCACCCTTGATTGCCAGGTTATCGGACTCGGTGGCACCGGAGGTCCAGACGATTTCACGCGGGTCGGCGTTGACCAGATCGGCCACCTGACGACGGGCGTTTTCGACGGACTCTTCGGCTTTCCAGCCGAACACGTGGGAACGGGACGCCGGGTTACCGAAGTTTCCGTCGACCAGCAGGCATTCACTCATTTTTTGCGCAACGCGCGGATCGACCGGGGTGGTCGCAGAGTAATCAAGGTAAATCGGCAATTTCATGGACTATCTCCTAAATCAGGCTGGCTGGCGTGCCGCTAGCTCTCTGGCTGTCATTCGACGGCGGACGCTTCAATCTTGTCCAGGCGCGGCGCCTTGCCATTGCAACGACGCTGATCCTGACGCTGGGCCACTTCCTGCACCTCACGGCGAGTTACGAGGTCGGCCAAGCTGATACCGCTGAGAAATTCGTGAATCTGCAGGCTCAGGTCGCACCACAGGTGATGGGTCAGGCAGGTGTCACCGGAGTGGCAGTCGCCCTGGCCCTGGCATTTTGTTGCATCGACCGATTCGTTCACCGCATCGATCACCTGAGCCACCTGGATGCCCTGCATGTCGCGGGACAACTGGTAGCCACCGCCCGGACCGCGAACACTGGAAACCAGGTTACTGCGGCGCAGCTTGGCGAAAAGCTGTTCGAGATAGGACAGGGAGATGCCTTGGCGCTCGGAGATATCGGCCAGGGACACCGGCCCGTGTTGCGCGTGCAACGCCAGGTCAAGCATGGCGGTCACGGCGTATCGGCCTTTTGTAGTCAGTCGCATGGACAATTACCACGGAGTTCGGAATGGGCGGGAGTATGCAATTCCCGAGCATTTAAGTCAACTATAAGACCTAGTGCTTTAGTCGGGTTTACCCGCAAAAGAGCGCGCGAATGATAGCAGGGTCTGCGGCCTAATGGCACACCGGTCGGCAGCAGCCCTGCAAGTGCGTCAGTGAAGCTTGGATTCGTCCTTGCCCTTGACGCAGGCGAAGTCTTCTTCACGCAGCTCGGGCAGATCTTTCGCACAGTAATTGCTGCCCAGATCCTTCAGTGCGCCACACATTCCTTCCAGCCGCCCGTCCACCGCCTGCAGATGGTCGAGCAACTGGCCGATGGCACGTGCCACCGGGTCGGGCATGTCTTCACTGACGCCATAGGCATCGAAACCGATCTTCTCAGCCATCGCCTTGCGCTTGGCGTCGACCTCGTCATCGGACTTGACGATGATCCGCCCCGGAATCCCCACCACAGTGGCGCCCGGAGGCACTTCCTTGGTGACCACGGCGTTGGAACCGACCTTTGCGCCGGCGCCAACAGTGAACGGTCCGAGCACTTTCGCACCCGCCCCCACCACAACGCCATCGCCCAGCGTCGGGTGACGCTTGCCCTTGTTCCAACTGGTGCCGCCAAGAGTCACGCCCTGATAGATCGTCACGTCATCGCCGATTTCAGCGGTTTCGCCGATCACGATGCCCATGCCGTGGTCGATGAAGAAGCGCCGACCGACCTTGGCGCCCGGATGGATCTCGATCCCGGTCAGCCAGCGACCGAAGTTCGACACCAGCCGCGCCAGCCATTTCAGATCGTTGCGCCAGAGCATGCCGGCCAGTCGATGAATCCAGATTGCATGCATGCCGGGGTAGCAGGTCAGGACTTCAAAAGCGTTACGCGCCGCCGGGTCTCGGTGGAATACGCTCTGGATATCTTCACGCAAACGCTCGAACATCATTAATCCTTCCGCTTAAGGAGCTCGCCACGGGCCGCTTTCTGGGTTTCCGTGAGGATGCCACGCAAAATATTCATTTCCGCCCGGCTGACCGAGCTGCGTCCGTACAACCGGCGCAGGCGCGCCATCAAGTGCCGCGGCTTTTCCGGATCGAGGAATTCGATGGCTACCAGGGTCTGTTCCAGGTGTTCATAGAACCGCTCCAGTTCATCCATGGTCGCCAGTTCGGCGCTTTTCACCGAGGCCACTTCTTCTTTCTCGATCTTGCTCGGCTGGCCTTGCGCAGCCAGCCAGGCCATGCGCACTTCATAACTCAACACCTGCACCGCCGCCCCAAGGTTCAGCGAGCTGAACTCAGGATCGGAGGGGATGTGCACGTGATAGTGACATCGCTGCAACTCGTCATTGGTCAGGCCGGAGTCTTCACGACCGAACACCAGTGCGATTTCCGCGCCCTTCGCTGCCTCCTCGACCACTTTGGTTCCGCATTCGCGCGGATCCAGCAATGGCCAGGGAATCCGCCGGTCACGGGCACTGGTGCCGAGCACAAGGTTGCAACCGACCAGGGCGTCTTCCAAGGTGGCGACGACTTGCGCGTTTTCAAGGATGTCACCGGCACCCGAAGCGCGGGCATCGGCTTCGTGATGCGGAAAGACGCGTGGATCAACCAGCACCAGACGCGACAGGCCCATGTTTTTCATGGCGCGCGCGGTCCCGCCGATGTTTCCCGGATGGCTGGTATTGACCAGGACGACACGAATATTTTGCAGCACGGCGGGCGCTCTCGGACTCGGCAAAGGGGTGCAAATCTTACAGAACAGCCTACCGTTAAGCTATGAAAGCGAACAGCGACCTTCACCTGAAGAAAAGTTCTGATAGAATGCGCGGCTTTCTTTAACAACCTTAGGTGACACATCCATGCAGCCCATGCTGAATATCGCGCTGCGCGCCGCCCGCAGCGCCAGTGAACTGATCTTCCGCTCCATCGAGCGCCTGGATACCATCAAGGTCGACGAAAAAGACGCCAAGGATTACGTATCCGAGGTCGATCGCGCCGCCGAACAGAAAATCATCGACGCCCTGCGCAAGGCTTATCCGAATCACTCGATCATGGGTGAAGAGACCGGCCTGCACGCCGGCACCGGCATCGAAGGCGAAGAATACCTGTGGATCATCGATCCACTGGACGGCACCACCAACTTCCTGCGCGGCATTCCTCACTTCGCCGTCAGCATTGCCTGCAAATACCGTGGTCGCCTGGAACACGCCGTTGTTCTGGATCCGGTTCGCCAGGAAGAATTCACCGCCAGCCGTGGTCGCGGCGCTCAACTGAACGGTCGCCGCCTGCGTGTCAGCGGTCGCACCAGCCTGGACGGCGCCCTGCTGGGTACCGGCTTCCCGTTCCGCGATGACCAGATGGACAACCTCGACAACTACCTGGGCATGTTCCGCGCCCTGGTGGGCCAGACGGCCGGCATCCGCCGCGCCGGCTCGGCGAGCCTGGACCTGGCTTACGTGGCCGCCGGCCGTTTCGACGCATTCTGGGAGTCGGGTCTGTCCGAGTGGGACATGGCCGCTGGCGCCCTGCTGATTCAGGAAGCGGGCGGCCTGGTGAGCGACTTCACCGGCGGCCACGACTTCCTTGAAAAAGGCCACGTCGTTGCCGGCAACACCAAATGCTTCAAGGCAGTCCTGACGGCGATCCAGCCGCACCTGCCAGCCTCGCTGAAGCGCTAAGCGTTTCGCGAAACCAAAAAAAACACCCTTCGGGGTGTTTTTTTATGGGCATGAAAAAGCACCCCGAAGGGTGCTTCTCTTATAGCCATCAACTATTCACTGACCCGGCTCGTTCTGCGACAGGATCAGCTTGCCTTCCTTGTCGACCGGGATCTGATTGCCTGGATCACGATCCATCCGCACCTTGCCCTCCTTGCCATCCAGTGAATACCGGACGTCATAGCCCACGACCTTGTCGCTGATGTCATTCACCGTGTTACAGCGAGTCTGAGTCGTGGTGTAGGTATCACGCTCCTGCATACCCTCCTGAACCTTGTTACCGGCATAACCCCCACCGACCGCACCGGCCACCGTGGCAATCTTCTTGCCGGTGCCGCCGCCGATCTGGTTACCCAGCAAACCACCCGCCAATGCACCGACCACCGTACCGGCAATCTGGTGTTGATCTTTCACCGGCGCCTGCCGGGTCACAGTCACATCCTTGCATACTTCACGTGGAGTCTTGATCTGTGTCTTGACCGGCTCGACGGCTAGTACCTGCGCATACTCAGGGCCGCTTTTTACCAGGCTGTAGGTGGCAACAGCACCCCCGGCAGTCACACCGACAGCACCCAATACCGCACCAACCAGCATTGACTTGTTCACATGAACCTCCTGACCGTCACATGCGGGACGCGCCCGCGCTTCTCCCAGCCTTGGAGCAAAAAAAAAGACGCGAGTTCAACTCGCGTCTTTTTTGTCTGACCGCTGGAAAAGCGCCGTTATGGACGGTCGTCGACTTCCTTCTCGGTGTTGGCCGGCGGAATCAGATCTTCAGTAGTCAGATTCAGCCAGATCAGCACCACGTTCGCGATGTAGATCGACGAGTAGGTACCCGCCAGAACACCGATAAACAGGGCGATGGAGAAGCCGAACAGGTTATCGCCACCGAAGAACAGCAGCGCCGCGATCGCCAGCAGGGTGGAGACCGACGTCGCCATGGTCCGCAGCAAAGTCTGAGTCGTCGAGATGTTGATGTTCTCGATCAGCGAAGCCTTGCGCAGGACACGGAAGTTCTCACGCACCCGGTCAAATACGACGATCGTGTCGTTGAGCGAGTAACCGATGATCGCCAGCACCGCTGCCAACACCGTCAGGTCGAAAGTGACCTGGAAAAACGACAGGATACCGATGGTCACGATCACGTCGTGGATCAGCGACACGATGGCACCGACCGCAAACTTCCACTGAAAACGGAAAGCCAGGTAGATCAGAATGCCGCCGAGCGCCAGCAACATGCCGAGGCCGCCCTGGTCACGCAGCTCCTCACCGACCTGCGGACCGACGAACTCGACACGCTTGACGGTAGCGGGGTTATCGCCGCCGACCTTTTGCAGCGCTTCTGCAACCTGATGGCCCAATTGCGGGTCTTCACCCGGCATACGCACCAGCAGATCGGTGGTCGCGCCGAAGCTCTGAACGACGGCTTCGTGATAACCGGAAGAAACCAGTTGCTCACGTACCTTGGTGACATCGGCCGGACGCTCGTAGGTCAGCTCGATGAGCGTACCGCCGGTAAAGTCCAGACCCCAGTTCATGCCCTTGTGGAACACGCTGAAGATTGCCAGCAAGGTCAGGAATACGGTGACGCCGAACGCAAAGTTGCGAACGCCCATGAAGTTGATTGTACGTAACATGGCAGCCCCTTAAATCCACAACTTCTTGAAGTCACGTCCGCCAAAGATCAGGTTGACCATTGCGCGGGTCACCATGATGGCCGTGAACATCGAGGTAAAGATCCCGAGGGACATGGTCACTGCAAAGCCCTTCACCGGGCCGGTGCCCATGGCGAAGAGGATGCCGCCGACCAGCAAGGTGGTCAGGTTGGCGTCGAGAATCGCGGTGAATGCCCGGCCGAAGCCTTCGTTGATTGCACGTTGCACGGTCATGCCGGCGGCGATCTCTTCACGAATCCGCGAGAAAATCAGTACGTTGGCGTCGACCGCCATACCCATGGTCAACACAATACCGGCGATACCCGGCAGCGTCAGCGTGGCACCCAGCAGCGACATCAGCGCCAGCAGCAGCACCATGTTCACTGCCAGAGCCACGGTGGCGATCAGGCCGAAGAAACGGTAGATGGCGATGATGAACAGCGAGACGAACAGCATGCCCCACAGCGATGCATCGATACCCTTGGTGATGTTGTCCGCACCCAGGCTCGGGCCGATGGTGCGTTCTTCAGCGAAGTACATCGGCGCAGCCAGACCACCGGCACGCAGCAGCAGCGCCAGTTCGGAGGACTCGCCCTGGCCGTTCAGGCCGGTGATACGGAACTGCGCACCCAGCGGCGACTGAATGGTCGCCAGACTGATGATTTTCTTCTCTTCCTTGAACGTCTGCACCGGAACGTCTTTCTCGACGCCGTCGACCACTTGCTTGACGTAAGTAGTGACCGGGCGCTGTTCGATGAAGATCACCGCCATGCTGCGACCGACGTTACTGCGGGTCGCGCGGTTCATCAGATCGCCACCGTGACCATCCAGTCGGATGTTCACTTCAGGTGTACCGTGCTGCGAATCAAAACCGGCCTTGGCGTCAGTCACCTGGTCACCGGTGATGATCAAGCCACGCTCGATCTGCGCCGGAGGACGGTTGCCTTCACGGAACTCGAAAGTTTCGGAAGTGGCTTTCGAAGCACCCGGCTCGGCGGCCAGACGGAACTCCAGGTTAGCCGTCTTGCCGAGGATACGCTTGGCTTCGGCAGTGTCCTGCACGCCCGGCAGCTCAACCACGATACGGTTGGCACCCTGACGCTGGACGATCGGTTCGGCAACACCCAGCTCGTTGACGCGGTTACGTACCGTGGTCAGGTTCTGCTTGATGGAGTATTCACGGATTTCCGCCAGCTTGGCCGGGGTCATCGCCAGACGCAGCACCGGTTGACCGTTGAGGTCGGCCGGAACAATGTCGAAATCGTTGAAATTCTTGCGGATCAGCGCACGGGCCTGTTCGCGGGAGTCAGCATCGCTGAAACCCAGTTGAATGGCGCCATTGAGTTGCGGCAGGCTGCGATAGCGCAGTTTCTCTTTGCGCAGCAGGCTCTTGACGTCGCCTTCGTAGACTTTCAGGCGGGCGTCGAGGGCTTTGTCCATATCCACTTCCAGCAGGAAGTGCACACCACCGGACAAGTCGAGACCCAGCTTCATCGGGTGCGCAGCGAGGTTGCGCAACCATTGCGGGGTGGTTTGTGCCAGGTTCAGCGCGACGACGTAGTCATCACCCAATGCCTTGCGGACAACATCCTTGGCCGGCAGCTGGTCTTCAGCCCTGGTCAGACGGATCAGACCGCCCTTGCCGTTCGCAGCCAGGCTCGAGGCCTTGACGTTGATCCCGGATTCCTTGAGCGCGGTGCTTACACGATCCAGATCGGCCTGATTGACCTGCAGGGCCGTGCTGGCGCCACTGATCTGAATGGCCGGGTCATCGGGGTATAGATTCGGAGCGGAATAAATCAGACCGATCGCCAGCACCGCCAGGATCAGAATGTATTTCCACAGAGGATATTTGTTCAGCATCACGCCGCCCGTTATGAACGCGGGGCGCCTTGCGCGCCCCGTCGATTGAGTAGAAGTTGGAACCTTAGATCGCTTTCAGCGTGCCTTTTGGCAGCGTGGCGGCGATGGCGCCCTTCTGGAATTTCATTTCCACGGTGTCGGAAACTTCCAGAACCACGAAGTCATCGGCCACTTTGGTGATCTTGCCGGCGATGCCGCCGGTGGTGACCACTTCGTCGCCCTTCTGCAGGCTGCTCAGCAGGTTCTTCTGCTCTTTGGCACGCTTGGCCTGTGGACGCCAGATCATCAGATAGAAGATGACCAGGAAGCCGACCAGGAAAATCCACTCGAAGCCGCCGCCCATAGGTGCTGCAGCCGGTGCAGCCGCGTCAGCCATGGCGTTAGAGATAAAAAAGCTCATTTAGCACTCCAGTTGCAAATGTTGAATCTTGGGGTCAGAAAACTCAGTCCAAAGGCGGAACGGGAAGCCCGCGTTTGGCGTAGAAGGCATCGACAAAGGCGGCCAATGTACCCTGTTGAATAGCCTCGCGCAAACCAGCCATCAGCACCTGATAATGGCGCAAATTGTGGATGGTATTGAGCATGCTGCCGAGCATTTCGCCGCACTTGTCCAGATGATGCAGATAAGCGCGGGAGAAGTTCTGGCAGGTATAGCAATCGCAGGTCGGATCCAGCGGCGAATCATCATGGCGATGGAACGCGTTACGGATCTTCAGCACGCCTGTATCAATGAACAGATGCCCGTTGCGGGCATTACGGGTTGGCATCACGCAATCGAACATGTCCACACCGCGGCGCACACCCTCAACCAGATCTTCCGGTTTGCCAACGCCCATAAGGTAACGAGGTTTGTCAGCCGGCATCATGCCCGGCAGGTAGTCCAGCACCTTGATCATTTCGTGCTTGGGCTCGCCCACCGACAGACCGCCGATGGCCAGGCCGTCGAAACCGATCTTGTCCAGGCCTTCCAGCGAACGCATGCGCAGGTCCTGGTGCATGCCGCCCTGAACGATGCCGAACAATGCCGCGGTGTTGTCGCCATGGGCATTCTTCGAACGCTGGGCCCAGCGCAGCGACAGCTCCATGGACACACGGGCAACGTCTTCGTCAGCCGGGTACGGCGTGCATTCATCGAAGATCATCACGATGTCCGAACCCAAGTCGCGCTGGACCTGCATCGATTCTTCCGGGCCCATGAACACTTTCGAACCGTCGACCGGGGAGGCGAAGGTCACGCCCTCCTCCTTGATCTTGCGCATGGCGCCGAGGCTGAACACCTGGAAACCGCCGGAGTCGGTCAGGATCGGGCCTTTCCACTGCATGAAATCGTGCAGGTCGCCGTGCTCCTTGATCACTTCGGTGCCCGGGCGCAGCCACAGATGGAAGGTGTTGCCCAGAATGATCTCCGCGCCGGTGGCGACGATGTCACGCGGCAACATGCCCTTGACCGTGCCGTAGGTGCCCACCGGCATGAAGGCCGGAGTCTCGACGGTGCCACGAGGAAAGGTCAGACGACCACGACGAGCCTTGCCATCGGTGGCAAGCAACTCGAAAGACATACGACAGGTGCGACTCATACTGTTTCCTCTGGGCCGCGCGGCGCGGGATTACGGGTGATGAACATCGCATCACCGTAGCTGAAAAAGCGGTATCCGTTATCGACCGCGGCTTTGTAGGCGGCCATGGTTTCCGGATAACCGGCGAACGCCGAGACCAGCATCAACAGCGTGGACTCGGGCAAATGGAAATTGGTGACCAGGGCGTCGACCACGTGGAACGGCCGGCCCGGGTAGATAAAGATGTCGGTGTCGCCGCTGAACGGCTTGAGCACGCCATCGCGGGCGGCGCTTTCCAGCGAACGCACGCTGGTGGTGCCGACCGCGATGACTCGACCACCACGCTCACGGCAAGCGGCGACGGCATCGACCACGTCCTGACCGACTTCCAGCCATTCAGTGTGCATGTGGTGATCTTCGATCTTCTCCACGCGCACTGGCTGGAACGTGCCGGCGCCGACGTGCAGCGTGACGAAGGCCGTCTCGACGCCCTTGGCGGCGATCGCTTCCATCAGCGTCTGATCGAAATGCAGCCCGGCGGTCGGCGCCGCCACCGCGCCGAGTTTCTCGGCATACACGGTCTGATAGCGCTCGCGATCCGAACCTTCGTCCGGGCGATCTATATAAGGAGGCAACGGCATATGCCCGACACGATCGAGCAGCGGCAGCACTTCTTCGGCAAACCCCAGTTCGAACAGCGCATCGTGACGCGCCAGCATCTCGGCTTCACCGCCGCCGTCGATCAGGATCTTCGAACCCGGTTTCGGCGACTTGCTGGAACGCACATGGGCCAGCACGCGGTGGGTATCGAGCACGCGTTCGATGAGGATTTCCAGCTTGCCGCCGGACTCCTTCTGCCCGAACAGGCGCGCCGGAATCACCCGGGTATTGTTGAACACCATCAGATCGCCAGGGCGCAAATGCTCAAGCAAATCAGTGAATTGACGGTGTGCCAGGGCGCCGCTGACCCCATCCAGGGTCAACAGGCGACTACCGCGACGCTCGGCCAAGGGATGGCGGGCAATCAGCGAATCAGGAAGCTCGAAGGTAAAGTCAGCAACGCGCATGATGGGGTTCGTCTAGCAGGGCCGGAAAGTCTAGCGGAAATATCGAAAATTGACCATGAAACGTGATTGACCAACGGTAGGCACCTCTCTATACTTCGCCGCCATTGAGCCCTGATGGCGGAATTGGTAGACGCGGCGGATTCAAAATCCGTTTTCGAAAGGAGTGGGAGTTCGAGTCTCCCTCGGGGCACCAAAATTAAGAAAGGTCTTGCTGAGCAAGGCCTTTTTTTTCGTCTGTCGGAAAGTGCCGCTGGCCGTCCCGGCGAGACCTTACACAGGTTCACCGCATGGAAACGTCACTGGAAACCGTCGCCCTGTTCTCTCTCAAACTTGCGTACGAGGAAGAAGGCCTGAGCCCGATCCTGCGCGATGACATGGTCATGGGCGACTATCAGAAAGACGTGTTCGAATTGCTGGTGCGCCGGGGTGATGTCGAGACGATCCAGTTCAAGATGAACGAGTGCCTGGCGCTGGCGATGGATGCCTTGGGTGGCGTCGAGAAACCGTTGGGGCGGGAACTGCACAAGTTGTCGACCGACTTCCGCCAGGCGCAATCGTTGGAGCAACTGGATCAGCCGCTCCTCGCGCTCAAGGGTTATTTGAAGGACATTCTTTAAGCTACGCAGATGAACAAAGTGGCGCAAAGCTTCTATTTTGATATCTTGCCGCCCACTCGCCAGAGGCTTGTCAACCGCCTCTGTATCGCGCACTCGGGAATAAACCAAAATGGATGCTGTGTTGTGCTTGCTGGTGATGGCTGGGACCTGGCTATGGGTGGTGAGGCAACGGGGTGAGTGGAACCTGTTGCTGGCCAACCTTGCCGGCGCCGGAAGTGGCGTGGTTACCGGCATTGTGTTCACGCTGATTTACGACGCCGTCATTGGTACGTCGATGGCGACACCCAACCTGAATCGCAGCCTGGTGGTGTTCATCACCAGCGCGGGCGTTCTGGCGGGGGTATGGCTGTGGATTGCCAATCGCCGTCAACCCGAACATACGGTTGCACGTCAGTTGCTCGGCGCGGTGTGTGGCTTGGCCGCCGGCATGGCGACCCTGATGTTTCTTGCTGTGAATTACTTCCCCCACACGTGATTGGACGCGTGACTGTTTTGCTATCTTGCCGCCCGCAACCGGCGGATCGACTTGAAGTGCTGGCACGAAATAACGAAAGGAAATGGATGGGATGGAGACATCGTTGATCGTGATGTTTTTGGCGGTCTGGGCAGGCATGTGGGCCTGGGTCGTCAAGAATCGCGGTACCTGGCCGGTACCTTTCGGCCACTTCGCCGGCGTGATTGCCGGGTTTATCGTGGCGGCCGTCGTGTACGTTACCGTCAGCGGACTACTGCCCGAGAAACCCACCCCCGCGACATCCAGCGGCGCTCAGCCGCAAATCGCGAACGAAAGCCAGCTAAGGACCTTTGTCCCACGCAAGCCGGTCAGTCGTGCATCCGCTGCGACGTCGCCGTTGCTGCCGACCGACAGCCCACGCTATCCACGACTGTCTACACCGCTGCTTTCCGCCAATCTCGATCCACAGTGGAAAAGCCAATACGCGCAATGGCGAGCCAACGCAGATATGGTCAACGGGATCAATGGAGGTCTAGCGGGGCTGATCTGTCGGTCAGCGGCAAAATCCACGCTACGCGTTCCGGATTCCGCCGCGTTCGACGAGACTGAGGAATTTCGATCCGACGCCTACAAATCCCAGACCTACCTCCTCATCAGCAGGATCAGTGGCGAAAACATGGAAGGCACGATGGTCAGTCTTGGCTACGACTGCGCTGTGCAGTTCGTCTCGGGCAACGGGATCAAGGATGACCAATGGCGACTGCTGGAATTGACCATGCAAGGCAAATCAGGCCCTGCGGTTTCTGCCAATACTTCGACCGGGGAGGCATTGCCCGAGTATGTCGCCGGTGCGCCTGGTATTACGCCAGAACCACTCAAGTCCGGTCTGGTGGAAGACTATCTCAATGAAATACCGACAACCCGCTCCGAGCTGGCGACGGTTCAAGGGATGACTGCGCAACAGACTCTGGCTCATGCGCAGTTGCGAAAAGGGCTCATTGACGGGCCGGACGCCAACAAAAGACTGATCGCGTTCCAGATGTGCGAGCCGTTTATACGCAGCGCGCTGCGTCAGCCGGAACTGGCCTTGTTTGCCGACGATAAAGCACTCTTGACTCTGCGTTTCAAACATCAGATCTATACCAGCACAAGTCTGATGAAGATTCAGGACGCTGCGGGAAACTATCTGACCTATCGCTTCGAATGCACGCTGCAGGCTATGCCATCCATGAACGTAGGTTTTGACGACTGGAAGTTGCTGGATCTGCGCTTCGAACTGATCGGAAGCTTATAGGCTCGATGAGCAAGAGGCGCTACGCTGCTATTTTGCCGTCCACTGCCGCCGAGGCTGGTGTCCGGTCCTGAAAAAGGCTTACACCTGTTCAACCCAACGCCCGATGCAATGCATCGGGCGTTTTGTATTTCAAAAACAGACACGCTCGATGGAGCAGCTGGATGCGCAGCTCCTCTATCCGTCGGACGAAGAAAAATATTGGCTGATCAGTCGATTTCCTTGACGACTCGAATGTCGACGGGAAACCCATCCGCTCCCTCCAGTTCCTTCCACCCGACGTACTGAAAGATCCCGTCCCGGTCAATGTTGTCGCCCCTGTCCACCCTCTTACCGTTCAGTACCGCGACGTTTCTATGGTGGACACATGTGCCATCCGGCGCACCGACGGTGTAGATCACATAAGGTTTATTGTATTGCGCGGCGCGAAAATGCCGGCCGCATCCAAAATCGACTGTGATCATCAACGTCTTCAGATTCTCTTCGCCATCCAGCTCTGCGTGCTCGTCGAGCTGACCTATCTCGCCTACGTCGGTGAAACCCAGAGCACGAGCGCGTTTGTATTCCGGGGAGTTCCGGTGTTCGGTCTGCGCGTGTTGCAGATGCTGAGCGATCTCGTCGTCGTATACAGCGCGCTCCTTGGCAACGATATCTTTCCCTTGGTTGATGAGGTTTTCGCAGCGAGCGTAATCGGGGGAACCGAGTTTTGAGGGATCTAGGTGTTTACGATGTACCGAAAGGGTTCGCAGAGGGCTCTCGATATAGAGCATGGAATCTCTTGCAGTCTGACTACCGTTCTGCAGATTGGTAATTGCCCGCTGCATGTACTGGCAATCGGAGAGGTAGCCCTTCCAGGCCTCCTCCGGAGTTTCTTCCCAGTCGTCGGCATACGCCGGGGTCATCACGACAGCGAGGGTGGTCGCGTAGAGCAGGCGAAAGACCAAGGTAGAAATGGGCATATGTAATCCGTTACGGTGATGAGGAATGGCGCGACGCTACTATTTTGCTATCACGCCGTCCACTCAGGATTGAGTAACTGGACGGTCGCTCCGCACTGAAGTCGGTTAAGGAAAGTGCTCGATGAAAACCCTGTCGCCCTTTCTGCCTTTGCCGCTGTCTGGATATGGATCGCCCGCCGCCCGCAACCGGAGCACTCGGTCGCACGTCAACTGCTGGGCGCCATCTGTGGCTTCGCCTGCGGCGTGACGACTCTGGTTTTCATCTCTCTCAACTTTTAACTGTTTTTGCTATCTTGCTGGCCATTATTGCAGCGGGCTCGACGCATGCTGCCTTGAGCGTTCTGGCAGGTTAAAGGAAAGGATCGAATGGAGTTTCTGCGTTTTCTGGCATTTGTCGCGGCCTGGGGTTTCATGTGGCGCTGGGTGGTGAAAAACCGCGGTAGCTGGAATCTGTTTTACGCCAACCTGGTCGGTGTAGCAGGCGGTTTCATTGTTTCGATGGTGGTGTTGGCGATCACCTTTTCACTGTTCCCGTCGGCGCATCGCTACGAAGCCGCGCAGACTGAAAACGTTGTGGCACAGCAGCAAGCCGAGCCGACCTCGTTGCTGCCGGAAGCCGAGGCGCTTGCCAGCCCCGCCGTGCTAAAAGACGCGCCGGCGTTTGCCGCGATCGAGCCGGACAACAAGCCCTCTCCAGCGGATTCCGCATTGCTGCCGAACTACGCCAGTCGCGCACCGAAGACGCTGTCGGTGCAAACCGTGATCGATCAGAGTGACGATCAGGGGCGCAAGGCCCTGACGGCGCTGAGCAAAAAACTGCGCGCCGACGCCCAAGGCGACAAATCGATGCTCGCGTATGTCATGTGCAGCCCGTTCGTGACCAGCACCTTGCGCTTCCCCGCATCTGCCCGGTTTGCCGACAGTAAAAGCCTCACGCCGCAGCGCTTCAAGGATCAGGTTTACTCCTTCAGCAACACCGTCACCGCGCGAAACATGAATGGCGACGATGTGACGTACCGCTTCGACTGCTCCGTACAGGAACAGCCACGTGTCGACGCGACGCCGGCCGAATGGCGCCTGCTCGCGCTGAAGCTGGAAAAAACCGGCACTTAAGCCTGGTTTAAGGGTTCGAGGCGCTGGCTGCGCTATCATCGCCGGCCTGTGCGCCTTGAGCTTTTCCCCCGATGCCTCCGACACCTGATGACCTGAGCCCGTTGCCTGCCGTTCTGGCCGGGCCACTGCTGCGCCGACTGGAACCGACGCGCGTAGTGTTTTGGCTGGTCGGCAGCCGCGAGCTGTCGTTGACCTTGCGCCTGCAAGGCGTAGGAAACATTCCTCTCGATAGCGGGAAATGCACGGTCATTCCGGTAGGTACCCGGGCGTTTGTTCACCTGATCGATGTCCCCCTCGAAACCGCCCTGCCCTGTGACACTCGCATCGACTACGACCTGTTGATCGATGGCCAGCAGCCCATCGCCGACTGGGCGCCACACCTGCTCTACGACGACGCCACCTGCCCGAACTTCGTCCTGCGTTCGCGCATCGACCAGTTGCTCCACGGCTCCTGCCGCAAGCCCCATCACCCGGCCGCCGACGGCCTGCTCTGCGTTGACCGGTTGCTGGCTGCCGAAAGCGATCCTCAACAACGACCCGCCTTGCTGATGATGAGCGGTGATCAGGTTTACGCCGACGATGTGGCCGGTCCGATGTTGCGGGCGATTCATGCCTTGATCGAGTGCCTCGGTCTGTTGGGTGAGCACCTCGAAGGTGCGGTGGTCAGCGACAGCGCGAAACTCTACGAGCACCCGGCCAGCTACTATCACCGTGCCGATCTGCTGCCGGCGCTTGAGAGCAACGAGACATTGCGCGACCGTTTCTTCGGTGGTGCGCGCAAGCCAATTTTCACCAGCAGCAGCGCTGACAATCACCTCGTGACGTTCGCCGAAGTCATGGCCATGTATTTGCTGGTGTGGTCGCCAACACCCTGGGCACTGGTCAATCCGCAGCCGCCAGCGCTGACGCCAGAACGCCTCAAGCGCTACGCCCTCGAACAGACCCGCATCGACGGGTTCAAGGCCGGCCTCGGCCAGGTGGCCCGGGCATTGGCGCACCTGCCGAGCCTGATGATTTTCGATGACCACGACATCACCGATGACTGGAACCTGTCCGCGCAATGGGAGGAAACGGCCTACGGCCACCCGTTCTCCAAACGCATCATCGGCAACGCACTGATCGCCTACATGTTGTGTCAGGGCTGGGGCAACAATCCGGATGCATTCAGCGCGGTGCTGGAGAAAACCCGCGGCCTGAGCGCCAGCGGTGACGACCACTATCTCGACGCGCCCGTGCAGGACGGATTGATTGAGGAACTGCTGCACTTTCAGCAGTGGCATTTCGTATTGCCGACTCGCCCGGCGCTGGTGGTGCTCGACACCCGCACCCGACGCTGGCGCAGCGAAATGGCGCTCAAGCAACCGTCGGGTTTGCTGGACTGGGAAGCCCTGAGCGAACTGCAACAGGAACTGCTCGACCATCCTTCGGCAATCATCGTCTCGCCGGCACCGATCTTCGGCGTGAAGCTGATCGAAACCGTGCAGCGAGTATTCAGTTGGTGCGGTTATCCACTGCTGGTGGACGCCGAAAACTGGATGGCCCATCGCGGCGCCGCCCAGGTGATCCTGAACATTTTCCGACACTCGCGTACACCGGGCAGTTACGTGGTGCTGTCAGGCGACGTGCATTATTCCTTCGTCTACGAAGTCCTGATCCGACACCGCAAGGCCGGCCCGCGCATCTGGCAGATCACCAGCAGCGGCATCAAAAATGAATTCCCGCCGACCCTGCTGGAGTGGTTCGACCGCCTCAACCGCTGGCTCTACTCACCGCGCTCGCCGCTCAACTGGCTGACCAAACGCCGCCGCATGCGCATCGTCCCGTACGTACCGGAACACGCCGAAGCGGGCGAACGGTTGTGGAATTCGGCGGGAATCGGCCAGGTTTTTTTCAATCAACAGGGGCAGCCAAACGACATCATCCAGCACAACTCGAATGGCGCACCGAAGACCCGGATGCTGGCGCCGGATTTGTCGGATTATCCTGATTAAGCAAAAAATGGCTGCCGAAAAAACGGCAGCCATTTCAGGCGCAAGCGGGAAAATCAGCTCTCGCCCAGCGCTCGCGCCACCCCTCTGACAATCATCTCCACCTCCCGCTCATCAATCGTCAGCGGCGGCAGCAGCCGGATCGTCTTGCCGCGCGTGACGTTGATCAGCAATCCATGATCCCGCGCGGCAATCAATGTCAGGTCGCGGATCGGCTGTTTGAGTTCGATGCCGATCATCAGCCCTTGCCCACGAATCGCCAACACATTCGGATTGTCCGCCAGCTCTGCGCGCAAGCGGCTCAGCAAGCGCTCGCCCTGGACCCTGGCATTTTCCAGCAGGCCTTGTTCCTCAATGATCTCGAGCACGGTGCACCCCACCCGACACGCCAGTGGATTGCCGCCGAAGGTGCTGCCGTGGCTACCGGGTGTGAACAGATCCGCCGCCCGGCCCCGTGCCAGGCAGGCGCCGATCGGCACGCCGTTGCCCAGGCCCTTGGCGAGGGTCATGACGTCGGGAACGATGCCTTCGTGCTGGAATGCAAACCAGCGACCGGTGCGGCCGATACCGGTCTGGATTTCGTCGAGCATCAGCAGCCAGGCGTGACGATTGCACAATTCGCGCAGGGCTTTGAGGTAGCCGGGCGGTGCCAGTTGCACGCCGCTTTCGCCTTGGATCGGTTCGACCAGCATCGCCACAATCCGCTGGCCATGTTTGCGCTGCACTTGCGCCAGCGCCTCAAGATCGCCGAACGGAACCTTGACGAAATCCCCGGGCAACTCATTGAAACCCAGGCGCACCGCCGGGCCATCGCTGGCGGACAAGGTGCCCAGAGTACGGCCATGAAACGCGTTGGCCATCACCACCACCAGCGGCTGTTCGATGCCTTTGCGCCAGCCGTACAGACGCGCCAGTTTCAACGCGGTTTCGTTGGCCTCGGCACCGGAGTTGTTGAAGAACGCCCGCTCCATCCCCGCCAGCCGCGTCAGCTTCTGCGCCAGCGACTGTTGCCAGTCGATGCTGTAGAGGTTGGAGGTGTGCAGCAGCAAGCCCGCCTGCTCGCTGATTGCCGACACGATGCGCGGGTGCGAGTGGCCGACATTGGTCACCGCCACGCCCGCCACCGCATCCAGGTATTCGCGGCCCGCCTGATCCCAAAGTCGGGTGCCCAGGCCTTTGATGAAACTCAAGTCCAGCGGTTGATAGGTGTTCATCAGGGCGGCGGTCATGTCGGCAAACTCCAGCGAGGTGAGAGAGGCTGGCAGTATGGTTATCCACCTGAACTGGATAAACTCGGCAAAACTTCAATCATTTAAAAGCCGGGCTTGATAATGGATCTGTTCCAGTCGATGAGCGTGTACGTCAAGGTTGTGGAGTCCGGCAGCATGACGGCGGCCGCGCTGCAGTGCGAAATGTCCACGACCATGGTGGGCAATCACCTGCGGGCGCTGGAGCAACGGCTCGGTGTGCAATTGCTGCAACGCACCACCCGTCGCCAGCGACTGACCGAGTTCGGCAGCGTTTACTACCAGCGCTGCCTGGAAGTGCTTGGTCTGGTTGCCGACTCCGAACGCCTCGCCGAGCAGACGCTGGATGAACCGCGCGGCATCCTGCGGGTGACCGCGCCGCTGACCTTTGGCGTCGAACGCCTGGCCCCGGCGCTCAGTGAGTTTTCCCTGCAATGTCCGCAGGTCAAACTCGACGTGATCCTGACCAACCGCCGCCCGGATCTGCTGGAAAGCGGTCTCGACGTGGCCTTCCGGCTGGGCCACTTCGACCAGTCCAACCTGATCGCGCGTCCCCTGATCGACTACACCCTGACCGTCTGCGCCTCCCCGGAATACGTAGCCCGACGCGGCATGCCGCTCACGCCTGAAGACCTGCGCCAGCACGACTGCCTGTCCTTCGCCTACCCCGCCGGCGATGATTGGCAATCGGTGGAAAAGCAGTGGCGCCTCAGCGGCCCGGACGGCGAAATCATGGTCGATGTCAAAGGCCCAATGTTGATCAACAGCTCCGCCGGCCTGCATCAGGCCGCGCGCACCGGCATGGGCATCGTGATGCTGCCGGACGCGCTGGTGGAACAGGACCTGCACGTCGGCCGACTGGTCGTCGTGATGCCGGACTACCAGCCACCGAACCGCCCGATGCATCTGCTCTACGCGCCTGATCGCTATCGGCTGCCGAAACTGCGCCGCTTCGTCGAGTTCGCCATGCAGATGTGGGGCAGACCGTAAGCAACGCAACTACTGTTGGACATACACCAGGGACGGAATCAACGAATGAACAAAGACATCTCAATACGCGACCTCCTGCCCACGGAAGTGGAGGCGGCAAGGCAGTTTCTGGAGGCGCACGGCTGGGGCCATCGCACCGGCACCGCCGAACATTTCGCCCAGCTCATCCAGAACGCCCAACGCACCGCCATTGCATTGAACGGCCAGCAGATTGTCGGTTTCGCCCGTGGCATCACCGATGGGATCTCCAACGGTTACCTGTCGATGGTCGTGGTCGACGGGCAACATCGGCGCACGGGCATTGGGCGGGCGCTGGTTGAACATGTGATGGGCGATAACCGCGACATTACCTGGGTCCTGCGTGCCGGGCGCGAAGGTGCGGAAGCGTTTTTCGCCAGCCTGGGGTTTGAAACGTCGATGATTGCGATGGAGCGTTTGCGGCTGAAATAGCCGACGGTTACGGTGACCCCGGCTATGCTCCACCCTCCTCCTTTTCCAGCATGGATGCTGCGCAATGCTCACGATTCTGCAAAACACTCCGATACGGGTTTACCTGATTTTTCTGCTGCTGGTTTATTTCGGCATCAAGGCGTTCTCTCCCCGCCGTGAGAGCCGTGCCTCGATGCTGATAACCCCCCCGGCGTTTTTGGCGTGGTCGCTGTACTCCCTGAACCTGTCGATCAACCCGGCCTTGTTTTTCAGCATCTGGCTCGGCGCGCTGTTGCTGGGCGGTTTCTCGGCATGGCTGGTGTTCTCCCGGCGGGGCGTGGTGCTTGACGACTCTGCGACAGGACTGATCATGCCGGGCACAGTAAAAATCCTGATCATGTACCTGATGTTCTTTTCTGCGAACTACTACTTCAATTATCAGCATGACGTGCATCCGGAGCGTTCCGCGTCCCCGGACCTGCTGTTGCTCAAGTCGATTATTTCGGGGTTCCTGGGCGGCCTGATCAGCACCCGCTCGTTGAAGCTCTACTGGACACTGCGTGCTCTGGCGTCCCGGCGACTACCGGAGAACGCTATCGCCAATGAATAAGGCAGAGCGCTCGCGGTGCCGGGTTGCTCGACACAAATCATCCGGATAAATAATCGGCACCGCCGGCCCCTTGCTCCGTGACAACGCCGCCGCGCTCCCCTAAATTAGTCGGCCTGAAAAAGCCCCCAGCGCTTTCTCGTCTCATCTCAAGTTAAAAAAGTAGTGAAATTTCAATGTCCGATTTCAACACCGCTGAATCCGTAGTCACTCTGTCGTCCAAAGCGGAATACGAAAACTCCATCAATCTTTCACAACACCTCCCACAGGCGAAGATCATCAGCGAGATGGTGCTGGACGCATTCCAGTCAAGCCGCGAGAGCGATCAGATCCGCGAACTGCGCGCCGCGATCCGTCAGGCCCACGACCGCTTCGATGATGACCAGGCCTACGAGCTGATGGGTGAACTCAAGCGTTTGAAGGACGCCGAAGCCGCCGACATTGCCGCCCTCGAAGACCTCAGCAGCAAATTCCCGATCAGCCGCATCCTGTCCAGCTTCAAGGACGATCCGGCGTTCCAGGAAATCGTTTACGGCCTGGCCCTCAAGGTGCTGAACCAGACCCATCAGGCGATCAGCAACCCGAGCGGCGGCAAGAGCAAGGCCGCACGCGCCAAGAAAGACGTCGAAGTGTTCAGCATCAGCAAGGACGGCATCAGCGTGACCCTGCCCATGCGCACACCGCGTTCGCGCCTGAGCGTGGATCGCGAGGCGCTGGAATTCCTCGGCTTCACCTTCGTCGGCGAAGGCGATGAGGCGGAAATCGAAGGCGAAACCTTCCTCGACAACGCCGGCACCGAGCACGCGATCAACCGCAAGAACATCATCACCGCGCTGCAACAGCAGACCGCGTTCGACGGTTACAGCATCGCCGCCCAGTAATACCGGCGCTGACGAAAAAGCCCCGCACTGACATTCAGGCGGGGCTTTTTGCTGGACGCAAATCGGCGGTTATGCCGAGGGATGCACGGCGGCAATCATGTCGACTTCGATGGCCGCGTTTTTCGGCAACTGATAGACGCCGACAGTGGTGCGGGTGTGACGCCCGACATCGCCCAATACATAACTGAATACATCCGACGCGCCGTTGGCGACTTCGCTGAGGTCAACGAAATCCGGCGTGGACTTTACGTACACCGTGACCCGCAACAACGACCTGACCTTGTCCAGCGAGCCGACTGCATCGACGATAAAGGCCAGACAGCGCATCGCGCTGATACTCGCCGCGGCCTGCGCATCCTTGAGCGTCAGCTCCTGCCCCACCCGCCCCGGATACTGAATCTTGCCTTCGGTGCGCGGCACCATGCCGCTGATGTAGATCTCATCGTGATGACGGATCAACGGCGCGTAATTGCCACCCACCGTGTTCTCGCCATTGATGTCGTAGTTCAGCTCTTTTGCCAGGGCAATGAAGCGCTCGTCGCAGGTCATCCTCTCAGTCATTTCGCCCAGCCTCTAGATCGATGCATGTAGTTGGATCCGAATCTAGGGCTTTTGCCAATCGACCGCAACCTGTCGATTTCTAGCTAGTCGTTTCGGGGGAATGGCTGAATACCGTACCCTTTTGGGAAAGCGTCTGTTCGCGACAAAGGACGTCGTTTCTCCATCATACGAGCAACAAAAAACCCCGCTCATCTCTCGATGAACGGGGTTTTTCGTACAACGTTCGAACCTTACGGCGCGTACGTCAGCAGCAACTCGGTCGGCACCTTGAAGTCCAGGGACATCATGACGCTCAGCGCGGTGATGGTGAAGATCGAGAACACGAACAGCTTGCGTGCCCAGACTGTGTCATCCACCGCCTTGTAGCCGGTCCAGGCCATGTACAGCCAGTACATGCCCATGGCCGCGGCGACGGCGAGGTAGCTCATGCCGGCGTAACCGCTGAAGGTCAGCATCAAGGTCGCCACGAGGAAGGCCAGGATGTAGAACAGGATGTGCTTCTTGGCCACCTGGATTCCGCGCTTCACTGGCAGCACCGGAATCGATGCGGCCAGGTAATCGTTGAAGCGGAAGATCGCGATGGCGTAGGAATGCGGCATCTGCCACAGGCTGAACATCACCAGCAGGGTCAGCGCGGCCATGTCGAAGCTGTTGGTCACGGCCACGTAACCGATCACCGGCGGCATGGCGCCCGACAGACTGCCCACCAGCGTGCCGTGAACCGACTTGCGCTTGAGGTACAGGCTGTAGAAGCCGACGTAGATGATAAAGCCGATCACGGCGAACAATGCAGCCAACGGGTTGGCCACCTTGTACAGCAATGCAACGCCGGCGACACCCAGGACGGTCGCATAGACCAGGGCCAGTTTCAGGGAGATCAAGCCCTGGACCAGCACCCGGTTCTTGGTGCGTTCCATCTTCAGGTCGATGTCGCGGTCGATGCAGTTGTTGAACACGCAACCGGAGGCCACGACCAGGGAAGTGCCGATCATGGCTGCCAGAAACACGGCCAGATCGACATGCCCTTTCGAGGCCAGGAAGAACCCGCCTGCCACAGAAAGCACGTTACCGAAAATGATCCCCGGTTTGGTGATTTGGATAAAGTGCTTGAGCGACATCGGGTTTACCTCACTTCGCCATCATGTAGGTGTGGATGCTGAACATGATCCACAGCGACAGACCGACCAGCAGCACGATCACGATGGCCGTAAAGACGAACGCAATCACGTTGTTACGTTGAGCGATGGAACGGTCCAGGTGCAGGAAGTAATACAGGTGAACGATCACCTGGATCACGGCGAACAGCAGGACGATTGCCAGCGTCGTCGACTTCGGCAGGGTCGGGTACATCACCAGGCCGAACGGGATGACGGTCAGGATTACCGACAGGATGAAGCCGATGGCGTACGACTTAACGCTGCCGTGGCCAGCATCATGGCTGTCATGGGAGTGTGCATTAGCCATTACAGGGTCCCCATCAGGTAAACAACGGTGAATACGCAGATCCACACCACGTCCAGGAAGTGCCAGAACAGGCTCAGGCAGCTCAGACGGGTCTTGTTGGTCGCCGTCAGGCCGTGCTTGTTGACCTGGTACATCATGATGCCCATCCAGATCAGACCGGCGGACACGTGCAGGCCGTGGGTACCGACCAGCGTGAAGAACGCCGACAGGAAGCCCGAACGGCTAGGACCGAAGCCCTCGGAGATCAGCAGGTGGAACTCGTTGATCTCCATGGCGATGAAGCCTGCGCCGAGCAGGAAGGTCATGAACAACCAGCCCAGAACCTGCTGCTTCTTACCTTTGTACAGCGCCAGCATGGCGAAGCCGTAGGTGATCGAACTGAACAGCAGCAGAGCGGTTTCGCCCAGCACGTATGGCAGTTCGAAGATGTCGTGGCCCGACGGGCCACCGGCGACGTTGTTTACCAGTACCGCGTACACCGCGAAGATCGACGCAAACAGAATGCAGTCGGTCATCAGGTAGAGCCAGAAACCGTATACGGTCATCTCGCCCGAGTCGTGGTGATGGTCATCGTGCCCATGGTCATGACCATGGGCGTGTCCAGCATTGGTCACTAAGTTCGACATTGTTTAAGCCTGTTCCAACTTGGTTTCAACACGGGTTGCGGAAGCAGGGATCTTCCCGGCCGCTACCAGACGCTTGTGCTGCTCGGCTTCGATGCGCTCGATTGTTTCAACCGGCACCATGTAGCCCTGATCGTCACGTGCTGCGTGGATCACGAAGTAGATGACAGTGCCGGCCAGGCTGGCGATCGCCAACCACCAGATGTGCCAGATCATCGCGAAACCGAACACGGTCAGCAGCGCGCCCATCACCACGCCAGTGGCGGTGTTGTTCGGCATGTGGATCGGTTCGTACTTGGCCGGAGCCTTGTACGCGGTACCGTTTTCCTTGGCCTCGGTGAACGGATCGATGCAGTCTGCCTTTGGCAGTACAGCGAAGTTGTAGAACGGAGGTGGCGACGAGGTCGACCATTCCAGGGTATGGGCATTCCACGGGTCACCGTGTTCGCACATGTTTTCCGGTTTCTTGCGGTCACGCACCGACACGTACAGCTGGATCAGCTGGCAGGCGATACCCACAGCGATCATCACCGCACCGAACATGGCGACGTACAGGTACGGTACCCACTCAGGGTTGGTGGTGGCGTTCAGACGACGGGTCATGCCCATGAAGCCCAGAGCGTAGAGCGGCATGAACGCGACGAAGAAGCCCGAGATCCAGAACCAGAACGCTGCTTTACCCCAGCCTTCGTGCAGCTTGAAGCCGAACGCTTTCGGGAAGTAGAAGCCGAAGCCTGCGATGTAGCCGAATACCGCGCCGCCGATGATCACGTTGTGGAAGTGCGCGATCACGAACAGGCTGTTGTGCAGCACGAAGTCAGCACCCGGGATGGCCAGCAGTACGCCGGTCATGCCGCCGATGGCGAAGGTCACCATGAAGCCCAGGGTCCACAGAACCTGGCTGGTGAAGCGCAGACGGCCCTGGTAGATGGTGAACAGCCAGTTGAACAGTTTCACACCCGTCGGGATGGAAATCAGCATCGTCGCCAGACCGAAGAAGGCGTTGACGCTGGCACCCGAACCCATGGTGAAGAAGTGGTGCAGCCAAACCATGAAGCCCAGGACCGAGATCGCGCCCGAGGCGTAGATCATCGAGTGGTGGCCGAACAGTTTCTTGCCGGTGAAGGCCGAGATGACTTCCGAGAAAATGCCGAACGCCGGCAGGATCAGGATGTAAACCTCAGGGTGGCCCCATGCCCAGAACAGGTTGACGTACATCATTGGATTGCCACCAAGTTCATTGGTGAAAATGTGGAAATCCATGTAACGGTCAAGGGTCAGCAGTGCCAGGGTAGCGGTCAGGATCGGGAACGAAGCCACGATCAGAACGTTTGCCCAGGTGCAGGTCCAGGTGAAGATCGGCATGTCCATCAGTTTCATGCCAGGGGTACGCATTTTCAGCACGGTCGCGAGGAAGTTAACCCCGGTTAACGTTGTACCCAGACCCGATAGCTGTAGCGCCCAGATGTAGTAGTCCATCCCCACGCCAGGGCTGTATTGCAGACCCGACAGCGGTGGATAGGCAACCCAGCCGGTCTTGGCGAATTCGCCGACGCCCAGGGACAGGTTGATCAGCACGACGCCGGATACCAGCAGCCAGAAGCTCAGGGAGTTCAGGAACGGGAACGCAACGTCACGCGCGCCGATCTGCAGCGGCACTGCAAGGTTCATCAGGCCGGTGAAGAATGGCATCGCCATGAAGATGATCATGATCACACCGTGAGCGGTGAAGATCTGGTCATAGTGTTCAGGTGGCAGGTAGCCAGGCGAACCTTCGGTGGCCATGGCCAACTGGGTCCGCATCATGATGGCGTCGGCAAAACCGCGCAGCAGCATGACCATGGCGACGATGATGTACATCACGCCGATTTTCTTGTGGTCGACCGACGTCAGCCACTCGGTCCACAGGTAAGTCCACTTCTTGAAGTAGGTGATTGCAGCGAACAACGCCAGACCACCAAGCGCGATCATCGAGATGGTGACCATCACGATCGGCTCGTGGAAAGGGATCGCTTCCCAACTTAATTTACCAAACATCGTTTACTCCTCTGCCCCGGCAGCTGAATGCGAATTCGAGTCCATATCCGTTGCCGCCACTTCTTTCTCTTTCTTCTCGTGCTTCAGCGGCTTGCCCGGTTTCATGCCTTCGTACTTGTCGACGATGGTCTGGAACAGGTTCGGCGTGACCGAGGAGTAGAGCTCGACTGGATTGTTCTGGCTTGGCTTGGCAAGGGCTGCGTATTCAGCGGCTTCAAGCTGTTTAGGTGCCTTTTTGACTTCACTTACCCAGGCGTCGAAATCTTCCTGAGAAGTTGCGATCGCTTTGAATTTCATACCGGTGAAACCAGCGCCGCTGTAGTTGGCGGAGATACCGTCCATTTCAGCGTTGCGGTCAGCAATCAGGTGCAGCTTGGTGGTCATGCCCGCCATCGCATAGATCTGGCCGCCCAGGCCCGGGATGAAGAACGAGTTCATCACCGCATCCGAAGTGATCCGGAAGTTAACTGGCGTGTGCGCCGGGAACACGATCTTGTTGACCGTGGCAATGCCTTGTTCCGGGTAGATGAACAGCCACTTCCAGTCCAGCGCGACCACTTCGATGGTCACCGGCTTGACGTCGGATTCGATCGGACGATACGGATCCAGCGAGTGGGTCGACTTGTAGGTGATGTAACCCAGGGCAATGATGATCAGGACCGGGATGGTCCAGACTGCCACTTCGATCTTGGTCGAGTGCGACCATTTCGGGGTGTAGACGGCGTTCTTGTTGGAGGCGCGGTACTTCCAGGCGAACAGGAAGGTCATGACGATGACCGGCACAACGACCAACAGCATCAGCAGCGTGGCGGTGATGATCAGGTTGCGCTGTTCCAGGCCGACCTGGCCCGTTGGATTGAGCAAGGTCATGTTGCAGCCTCCCAGCAACAACGT
This sequence comes from Pseudomonas sp. PHC1, assembly GCF_046487845.1. Taxonomy (NCBI): domain Bacteria; kingdom Pseudomonadati; phylum Pseudomonadota; class Gammaproteobacteria; order Pseudomonadales; family Pseudomonadaceae; genus Pseudomonas; species Pseudomonas sp. PHC1. The sequence goes on along the minus strand of NZ_JBJXHJ010000001.1, from coordinate 52,277 downwards.
GCCGAGCAGCGGCACTAGGCCTAGTAATCTGGGGTACCTGTTTTTACTCATCTCACGACCTCTAAAGCAGCTTGCGCAATGCAGTTGGGTTTTGATCGCCAACACTTCACCCTGCCAAGGGTTGGCATTTTCTTTGGATTGAATAAGGGCCGCCCGTCGCGCGTCAGACGCTCGACAAAACCTGGGACAGCGTTCAGTTCTTATTCGAATTCGTGGTCAAAGGCCTTGTTACAGACCAATTCCATTTGGTGCGGAAAGTTGGAAGGCACCGACACCTGGGTGTCTCGCAAGCCTCTCGGCCGCTCGACACCCGACTTCCTGCTCGCCTCCTTAATAAAGGCTGAACAGTGCCGGGAATTCAGTGCGGGCGATTGTAGATAGGTAGCGCCCTATACACCATGTCTTATCCCGAAATAATTTTTATCGCTCAGAGCAACAATCCATCACTGTTTTTGCAAAAGTGACCCATGTTATCGAAATCGATTCTCAACAAAAACACCAAAAAATGTAAGTCTATCGGCCTCAGTTCAGACAGCTCCGAGAGCTTTTTCCCACGGCGCGATCCGCGCAAAGCCCGATATGCCAAGGCTTTTGGCCATCTACCAGAGTCTGTTAAAACTGCCTGATCCGGCACACCCGTGCAAAAACCAAAAAACGCTGAAACAGACCAATCCTTTTTTGTAACCGCACTCCAATCCGGGCCTGTGAAACGCGCTGCGACAGTGCGTGTGTGACAACATGTCGCACACCTGTCGCACACCTGTCGCACCCTTCGTTGCTGTTCGTCACGGTGTTTTCACACAGACCCTGAAATGCAAAACGCCTCGATTTGCATCACCGCAAATCGAGGCGTTTGTTTTATCGGCGCAGGCGCCGAAAAGTTGATTCAGCGCAACGCTTTTCGGTTACGCGAGGTCAGCAGCGGCACCAGAATCACCACCAGCACGAAGGCCACCAGCGCCCATTGCGCCAGCGACAGGCCGAGGATCGGCGGGTACGGCGTCGAGCAGAAACCATCGACCTGAAAGCCCAGCGGGAAGATCTTCGCCAGCGGCAGGTCATCGACGATCGGCTGCAACACATCGATGCCGCAACTCACCGCCGGATAGAACTGGGTGTACACATGATGCCCGGCGACACCGGCCCCGGCGATCGCACAAAGCACCACCAGCACCTCGAACACCGTGATGCTGCGCCGGGTGCGCATGGCCGCGCCGATGAACGCGAACAACGCGATCAGCAGCAACGCATAACGCTGCAGGATGCACAGCGGGCACGGCGCCTCGCCCAGCACGATCTGCATGTACAGCGCGCCGCCGATCAGCGCCAGGCAGATGATGCCCAGCAACACCAGATAGCGCCGCTCACGCCCCAATCGAATCGTTTCCTCGCTCATCGCGTTTCCCTTTCATGTCCATGGTTCAGCTGGCCGGCGGCTGCGCTTGCAGTTGCGCCATCAGGCTGATGTTGTCTTCGATATGCCAATTGGCCGCGATGCGACCGTTGTCGATCTGATAGATATCGGTTGCCCGGAAGTCTACACGCTGGCCCTGCCCTTTGAGAGCCTTGAAAGTGCCGGTGAAATGCCCGCGAAAGTGCAGATGCACCACCACGCGATCCCCGGCGACGATCATTTGTTCGATCTCGCAACTCAAGTCCGGCACCGCCGTGCGAAAGAACTTCGACGCCAGCAACGGCCCGGTCGGCCCCTGCACCCGGCCTTCCGGCGGAGTCTTGTCGACGAACTGCGGCGCCAGGGCGGCGGTGGCCAGCGCCTCTTCACCAGAATTCCAGAAACTGCCGTAACGCCGCGCCGCCAGCTCCATCGCTTCACGTTGGGCCTTGGGCAGGCTCTGATCGACGATCAGGGTCTGCGGCTGGATCAACGCGGATTCGGCGAAAGCGTACGGACTGGACAGCAAGGCAAGCGACAGGCCCAACGTGGCCAGGCTGAAACGACGGGAAGAGGCGAAGTGCGACATGGGGACGATCCTGATCATGTAAACGAACGAGCGCCTATCATCAGCATCGGGGAATAAACGATAAACCGGTTAAGAAACGATTAACCTTTAAACACTTTTTAAGAATCGGGACCGCGTAACGGCCAATCGCTGGCAAGCCAGCTCCCACAAGGACCGCATCGAACTCAAATCCTGTGGGAGCGGGCTTGCTCGCGAATGAGGGCGACCCGGTTCCGAATTATTCCAAAGCAGCAGCCGGCCCGAAGAACTCATACCGGCTCTGCTTCTCAGGCACACCCAGCGCCTTCAGATGACGCTTGATCGCCCCCATGAAACCTTTCGGCCCCAGGAAGTAAGCGTCCACATCACGCTCCGCCGGCAGCCACTCGCCCAGTTGCTCCTCGCTCAACAACCCGACCTTGTCCGCCGCCGGGCTCACACCGTCATCTTCGGCGTAGCAATAGAAACGCTTGAGCCGCGGATGACGTGCGGCCAGTCCATCAATCCAGTCACGGAACGCGTGCACGCTGCCGTTGCGCGCACTGTGGATAAAGTACACCGGACGCTCGGTTTCCAGCGCCGCTTCCAGCATCGCCAAAGTCGGGGTGATGCCGACGCCGCCGCTGATCAGCACCAGCGGTTTGTCGCTGGCAGTCAGAGTGAATTCACCCGATGGCGGGAACAGCTGAATGCTCGCGCCGACGTGCAGTTGATCGTGCAGGAAATTGGAGGCGCGGCCGCCCGGTTCGCGTTTGACGCTGATGCGGTACTGACCTTTGTTGGCCAGCGCTGACAGCGAATAGTTGCGACGGATTTCTTCGCCGTCGAGGATCAGCTTCATACCGATGTACTGACCCGGCTCGGCGGCGAGGATCGGGCCCTTGTCCGCCGGCTCGAAGTAGAACGAGGTGATTTCCGCGCTCTCCTCGACCTTGGCCGCCACGATGAACTCCCGCGCCCCGCGCCAGCCGCCGACGGCTTGCTCTTTCTGGTCATAAATGGCGGTTTCGGCACCGATCAGAATCTCGGCCAACTGACCGTAGGCCGCGCCCCAGGCACTCATCACTTGCGGGGTGGCGATTTCATCGCCGAGCACTTCGGAGATGGCGCGCAGCAGACAGGTGCCGACGATCGGGTAGTGTTCCGGCAGGATCTGCAGCGCCACGTGCTTGTTGATGATCTTGGCCACCAGATCGCCCAACTGGTCGAGTTGATCGATGTGGCGGGCGTACATCAACACGCCGTTGGCCAAGGCGCGGGGCTGATCACCGCTGGCCTGGTGAGCCTGATTGAACAGCGGGCGGACTTCCGGATACTCGGAGAGCATCATCCGGTAGAAATGAGTGATCAGCGCTTCACCACCGCTTTCCAGCAGAGGCACGGTGGACTTGATGATGGCACGATCCTGGACGCTAAGCATAAGGGTGACTCCTGAGCTTTCTCTAAAAGTGCCTTGTCCACTCCAGTAATCGTGCCAACTATTTTTTCTATATAAATCAATAGCTTGAAATTTAAGTAGTCAGATTGACACAAGCCACTCTATAGTCGCTTCGACTACAACATGTCTCTTTGACTACATGCCTATGTCTGCCAAATCATTGCTCACCGCCCTGCTCCCACTGGTTTCCGACCTGTCCCGCGAACTGCCCGAAGGCGAGCGCTACCGGCGCCTGCTCGAAGCCATGCGCGCCCTGCTGCCCTGCGATGCCGCCGCACTGTTGCGCCTCGACGGTGAATGGCTGGTGCCGCTGGCCGTGGACGGTTTGAGCACCGACACCCTGGGCCGCCGCTTCAAGGTCAGCGAACACCCTCGCTTTGAAGTGCTGCTGGCCGGCGAAGGGCCGACCCGTTTCGCCGCCGACAGCGATTTGCCCGACCCTTATGACGGACTGGTCGACGGCCTCGACGATCACCTCGAAGTGCACGATTGCCTCGGCTGCCCATTGTTCGTCGATGAAAAGCTTTGGGGTCTGATTACGCTCGACGCCCTCGATCCCGAGCGCTTCGAACCGATCGAACTCGACGCCCTGCAAGCCTTCGCCAGCCTCGCCTCGGCCACGGTCAATGCGGCCGAGCGCATCGAACGTCTGGCGATTCGCGCCGAAGACGAACATCAGCGCGCCGAGGTCTATCGCCAGGCCAGCGGCCAGCAGAACCGCGAAATGATCGGCCAGAGCAAGGCCCATAAACGGCTGGTGGAAGAAATCAATCTGGTCGGCGGCAGCGACCTGACCGTGCTGATCACCGGCGAGACCGGAGTCGGCAAGGAGCTGGTGGCCCAGGCGATCCACGCCGCCTCCAAGCGCGCCGACAAACCGATCATCAGCCTCAACTGCGCAGCCCTGCCGGATACCTTGGTGGAAAGCGAACTGTTCGGCCACGTGCGCGGCGCCTTCACCGGCGCTACCAGTGATCGACGCGGCAAGTTCGAACTGGCCAATGGCGGCACGCTGTTTCTCGATGAAGTCGGCGAGTTGTCGCTGACCGTCCAGGCCAAGCTGTTGCGGGTGTTGCAGAGCGGCCAGTTGCAGCGCCTGGGTTCGGACAAGGAGCATCAGGTCGACGTGCGCCTGATCGCCGCGACCAACCGCGACCTGGCCGAAGAGGTGCGCAGCGGCCGCTACCGCGCCGACTTCTACCATCGCCTCAGCGTCTACCCGTTGCGGGTGCCGGCGCTGCGTGACCGGGGTCGCGATGTGTTGTTGCTCAGCGGCTATTTTCTGGAACAGAACCGCTCGCGCATGGGCCTCAACAGCCTGCGCCTGAACAACGACGCCCAGCAAGCGCTGCTCGCTTACACCTGGCCGGGCAACGTGCGGGAGCTGGAACACTTGATCGGACGCAGCGCACTGAAGGCGTTGGGCAACTGCAAGGTGCGGCCGAAGATACTCAGCCTGAGCGCGATGGATCTCGACCTGCCGCGCGAGGTTGTGGATAACTCGCCGACGCCGTCCGAAGCAGCCGCCACTCAGCCATTGATCAGCGGCGACCTGCGCACCGCCACCGAGCAGTATCAGCGGCAATTGATCAGCGCAGCACTTGAGCGCAATCAGGACAACTGGGCCAGCGCCGCCCGCGAATTGGGGCTGGACCGGGCGAATCTGGGGCGGATGGCGAAGCGGTTGGGGATGAAATAAAAGTCCCGCCGTCGGATTGGCGCCGGAATCCCTAAAGCCTGCCGGTTACAAGTCGATAACCCGGCATCGATACCTGCTGGCGATCCGTGCGATCGCCGCTCACCTTTTTCCACAGAAGGTTTTTATGTCTTCCAACAAAGCCCGCGCAGATTCACTTTCGCTTCTGCTGTTTACCTTGCGCAGCGGCAAGCTGATGGCGATCAACCTGCTGAAGGTCAGTGAAATCATCCCCTGCCCGCCACTGACCAAGCTGCCGGAGTCGCACCCGCACGTCAAAGGCATCGCCACTCTGCGCGGTGCTTCGCTGTCGGTGATCGACCTGAGCCGCGCCATCGGCGAGCGGCCGTTGGAAGACCCGAACGGCGGCTGCCTGATCGTCACCGACGTCAGCCGTTCGAAACAGGGCCTGCATGTGCAGGCGGTGAGCAAGATCGTGCATTGCCTGACCACCGACATCAAACCGCCGCCATTCGGTTCCGGCGGTTCGCGCGCCTACATCACCGGCGTGACCTCGGTGGACGGCACGCTGGTGCAGGTGCTGGACATCGAAAAAGTCATCCACAGCATCGCCCCGGCGCAAATCGAAATGGCCCCGACCGACCTGACCATGGAAGACGCCGAAGTGCTCGGCAATGCGCGCATTCTGGTGGTCGATGACAGCCAGGTGGCATTGCAACAATCGGTGCACACCCTGCGCAACCTCGGCCTGCAATGCCACACCGCGCGCAGTGCCAAGGAAGCCATCGACTGCCTGCTGGACCTGCAAGGCACGGCGCAGCAGATCAACCTGATCGTCTCCGACATCGAAATGTCCGAGATGGACGGTTACGCCTTCACCCGCACCCTGCGCGAAACCCCGGACTTCGCCCACCTCTACGTGCTGCTGCACACCTCGCTGGACAGCGCGATGAACAGCGAAAAGGCCCGCCTTGCCGGGGCCAACGGCGTGCTGACCAAGTTCTCCTCGCCGGAGCTGACCCACTGCCTGATCGAAGCGGCCAAACACGTCGCCGCTCAGGGCCACTGAGTCTTGAGCGAGACGTTCTGTTTGCTGATGCGGCGCGACCTGAGCCAGGACGTGCCGGCCATCGAATGGCCGAACGGCATCGAACTCACCACCTACAGCGCCGAACGCGCATCCGCCGTGCATGAATTGATGCAAACCGGTTACCGCGAAGGCGGCGGCCGGGTGCCGGCGCTGGACGTGTGGCAAAAGCAGTTTGAAAACGACCCGGAATACGATCCGGCACTGTGTTTCATCGCCAGCGATGCCAAAAACGTCATTGGCGTGGCGCAATGCTGGACCAGTGCCTACATCAAGAATCTGGTGGTGCATCCTCGCGCTCAAGGTCGTGGATTGGGTCGGGCGTTGCTGCTTCATGCGTTCAAGGCGTTTCAGGATCGACGTGAAGGGTTTGTCGACCTGAAGGTGCTGGAAGACAACCGGCGAGCGCAGCACCTGTACGAAAGGTCTGGAATGTATGTGGTTCGCCGGGAATGGGTGCCGGACTGACAAACTAAAATCCTGCGGCATACTCCAACCTTGGCGATCAACCCTCCAAGGATGCCCGAACCATGAAACGCCTCGCCCTCTCCGTACTTTGCCTCATCGCCCCGTTGGCCCATGCCTCCAGCCCCGACGCCTGGGCGGCCTACGACAAAACCGTGCTCGCCAGTTGCACCAAGGCCAGCGGCCTGAAAAATGTCAAACCGGTCGGCAACGCCGCGCAATTCGATGACCGCGTCGGCTACACCGCGCTGTTGCTGCAAGGCCAGTACCCACAAAAACACATGAAGGGCCAGCAAGGCACCGAGCTGTGCCTGTTCAACAAAAAGTCGAAAACCGCGTTCGTCACCGAATGGGACTCGATCCGCCCCACTGCCAAACCCTGAGCGAATGGCGCACAACTTGCTTCACTCCGGGCCTGTACGGCGGCTTTATGTCGCCGATTCACACCCTGATTGAAGATTGCCCGCTCAATGAATACGACCTTTTCCTGTGTAGGCTGCGGCAAATGCTGCACCGATCACCATGTGCCCCTGACGTTGGCCGAAGCCCGCATGTGGGCGGCTGACGGCGGTCAGGTGATCGTGCTGGTGGAGGCGTTTCTCGCCAACGGCCTGGGCCTGCCAGAACAGCAGCGCGAGCATGCACAACGCCGTTCGGCGGCGGTGCGCAGCGGAATGTCCGAGGCTCATGTCGCGATCACGTTCGCCGCCTACAACGTCGGTCCCTGCCGGAATCTTGACGACGACAAGCTGTGCCGCATCTACGAGCGCCGACCGCTGGTGTGTCGCATCTATCCCGCCGAAATCAATCCGCACATTGCGCTGAACCCCGCCGCCAAGGACTGTCCGCCAGAGTCCTGGGAGCAAGGGCCGCAGTTGATCGTCGGCGGTGAGCTGGTGGATCAGGAACTGGTGACGCTGATTCAGCGCTCCCGTCAGGCCGATCGGGATGACATCCAGACCAAGGACGCGATTTGCGGCTTGCTCGGCATCCGCACCACCGCGCTCAAGGGCGACGGTTTTACCGCGTACCTGCCGGACATGAGCGCGTTCGCCTCGGTGATCGATCAGGTCACGGCGCAACCCTTGAGCGAAGTTTCCAGTGAATGGCTGTTCCATGTCTCCGGCGAAGACATTGCCGGGCAAGTGCGGGCAGCCGGGGCACAGGTGGTGTCCGAGCCGCCGCAGACCTACGCGTTCATTTCACTGCGGGCAGCCTAGACGCCCTGCCGCCGCCCCCAGAACTCCCGCGCCAGCAAACGCAAATCCCCCGCCAGCCCCGCCACATCCTGTGAGTTGAGCTGGCTCTGGCGCCCTTCATCCACCGTGAGCTCACACGCCGTGCGGATACTGACGATGTTGCGGTTGATGTCCTCGCTCACCGCGCTTTGCTCTTCGACCGCTGCCGCAATCTGCAGGCTCATCTCGGTGATCTGCTCGACCCGCCCGCTGATTCCGTCCAGGGCCCGGGCCGCACGCTGGGCCTGTTCGACGCTGTTATCTACATGCTCGCTGCTCTGCTGCATCACCAGCACCGCATCCCGCGCACCGTTCTGCAGGGTGCTGATCATCCGTTGAATCTCGTTGGTCGACTGCTGAGTGCGTTGGGCCAGACCCCGCACCTCATCGGCCACCACTGCAAACCCGCGCCCGGCGTCCCCGGCCCGGGCCGCTTCGATCGCGGCGTTGAGCGCCAACAGATTGGTCTGCTCGGCGATACTGCGAATCACCTCCAGCACCCCGGAAATCTCGCTGCTGTGGCCTTCGAGCTGATGAATCACCTCGGTGGCCCGGCCCAACTCCTCTGCCAGTCGCAACACCGCACTGCGACTCTCACCTACCAGCAGATGACCTTCACGGGTTTCCGTCCCCGCCATATCCGCCGCCACCGACGCCTGCTGCGCATGGCTGGCGACCTCGGCCACACTGGCCGCCATCTGATGAATCGCCGCCGCCACCTGATCGGTTTCCGCCTGCTGAGCGAGCGTGCTGGTGTGACTGCTGTGCAGATGATCAACCAGTTGCGCCGCATGCCCGGCCAACCGTTGTGACGCATCGCCGATCCGCCCGACCACCGCACCGACCTGGGCTTCGAGCATCTGCAAGGCAAACTCGATCTGCCCGAACTGATCCCGTCGTCCGGTATAAATACCCTGACTCAACGGGTTGTCGGCGATCACCCGCGCCCGTTCGGTCAGACGCTTCAGCGGCCGCAATAACCAATCCACGCCCAAGGCACACACCCCGATACCGGCTACCAGCGCAGCGGCTTCGATGCCCATGGACTCCGGCCGCAGCCAGGCTTCAATCCCCAGCACCAGCGCCAGCACCGAACTGGTCAATGCCATGATCTTCGCCCGTAAACTCAGCACCGGCAGCCGCTGCCATCGCGACACCCGCCCCTCACGCAACTGCGCATACACCCGCTCCGCCGCCGCAATCTGCCGCGCATCTGGCCGCGTGCGCACCGACTGATACTCCACCGCCGCACCGTTCTGCGTGACCGGCGTGACATAGGCGCTGACCCAGTAATGATCACCGTTCTTGCAACGATTCTTCACCAGCCCCATCCACGACCGACCGCCCTTGAGCGTCTGCCACATATGGGCAAAGGCCTGCGCGGGCATGTCCGGATGACGCAGCAAATTGTGCGGCGCGCCCAGCAGCTCGTCGCGACTGTAACCGCTGATCTTGATGAAGTCGTCGTTGGCGTAGGTGATGGCGCTGGTCAGATCGGTGGTCGAGAGAATGTTCGCATCCGGCGCAACATCGACATTGCGCCCGGTCACCGGGAGATTGATCTTCATGGAAAGCGCGCTCGTTTTATTGGAAAGAGTCGGCAGGGCTGCTGACTCTAAGCGCACTTACTGGTTAAACGTTGATCTGGCTCAGGAACTGAGCAATTAGCCATCACTGTGACCGAAAATCACAGCGACGGCCGAGGCGGGAATGAATCAGCGCTTGCCCATCGAACGGCGCGTGCCCGACGGCGCCACACCCGGAATCTTGGCGTGACGATCCCCGTCCTTGCCCTTGAACTGCGGCTGCTTCGCCGCTTTGGCAGCCGCCAGCTCACCTGGCTTGAACGGAAACTTGAACGCAGGAATGGTCGGCTTGGTTTCGCCGGCCTCGGCCAGCTCTGCCGGGACATCGCTCACAGCGTTGTCGATTGGGGAAGTCATGAAAGCTCCGCGAAGCAAAAAGTCCGGCCCGGTGGACGAGCCGCGAAAGCGCGCAGTATACCTGCGCGCGTGGACTTTAAAGAGTCCCAAAAAGGGTACGACCGGTGCCTTTTCGGGCCTGCTCGACTAACGGATCACGTCTGCGGATCAACCCGATCCAGCGCCCGGTTCACCGCCAGCTCGGCCAGCATGGTGAGCCGACCTGAAAAACCCAGTCGAACTCAGATTCTGAAAAGCCCCCAATCGACCCCCTTTCACCCTCGCCCCCTTGAGGAAGAGGCTGGGGTGAGGGGGTGACTTTTGCTTCTGCTGTAACAGTCATTTATGAAAATCACGCTGTTTCCCAACGCCCGGCAACCTTATCTTTGCCCGCACCAAACAGCACTTGCCAAGCAAGAAGGTTTTCAAGATGTCCAACAGTATGGGTATTGCCAGCGCTTTCGTTTTGTCCTCATTGATCCTGTCGCCAATGGCGATGGCTGAAGAATCCCAGACGTTCGTGGCGCAAAACGCAGCCCGGGCTCAGGCGTATGAACAGCATCAGGCAGAAGTGATGGCCAAGGCCAAAGACGCCACGCAAGCCCCGCAGGCCGGCCTTTCCCAAGCGCAGTCCGAATCAGGGGCCGACAGCTGAGGCACGCACCGCTCCGTTTCCCTCGACGCGGTTGTTTGGCTCTTCCCGTTCAACCGTCGTCCTTGCAGGCCGCTGATTTTCAGCGGCCTTTTTTCGTTGTGGTCTGAAAGCTGTCTGGTACGTCTTTAACAACTGGAAACATCCCGCACCTCAAGACATTGAAGTGTCAGTTGACCCAAGGAGCTTTACCGCACGTGCGTTACCCAGTTCGCTTCACCCCGCTGTTCATTGCAATTGCCGCAACGATTGCCCCCGCCGCCCACGCCGCCGAATCCGAGCAGCAAGGTTTCGTCGACGGCGCGAGCCTCAACCTCAACGCCCGCAACTACTACATGAACCGCAACCGTCTGCAGCAGACGGATGACAACATCGAGTGGGGCCAGGGGTTGCTCGGCAAATTCGAGTCGGGCTACACCGAAGGTACGGTCGGCTTCGGCATCGATGCCCACGCCATGCTCGGTTTGAAACTCGACGGCGGTGGCGGCACGGACAACTCCAGTATCCTGCCGGTCAGTGACGGCAGCGGCAAAGCGCCGGGCTCGTTCTCCACGGCGGGCGGCACCCTGAAAATGCGTGCGTTCGATACCGAGTTGAAGGCCGGTGACCTGTTTCTCGCCAACCCGGTGATCGCCGGTGGCGAGACGCGCATGCTGCCGCAGACCTTTCGCGGTCTCAGCCTGAGCAACCACAGCTTCGACGGCTGGATGATCGAAGGCGGCCAGGCCAGTTTCACCAAGCCCTATAACCAGAGCGGCCACAAACGCATCGGCACCTCTTACGGCAGCCTTGCCGAGGGCGACAAGAGCCAGCACCTGAACTGGGCCGGCGTGGCCTGGAGCGGCGTCGAAGGCCTGACCAGCAGCCTGTACGCTTCCGAGCTGAAGGACATCTGGAACCAGTACTACTACGACCTCGACTACACCTGGGCGCTGAATAACCTGGTGACCCTCAACCCGGGCCTGCACTTCTATCACACGCAGGACACCGGCGACGCGCTGCTGGGCAACATCGACAACAACACCTACAGCCTGCATTTCACCGTCGGCGTCGGCAGTCACAGCGTCACCGCCGCGTACCAGCGGGTCAACGGCAACACGCCGTTCGACTACATCAGCCAGGGCGACAGCGTCTACCTCGATAACTCCCAGCAGTACTCGGACTTCAACGGCCCGAACGAGCGTTCGTGGAAACTCAAGTACGCGTACGACTTCGCCGGGCTGGGCCTGCCGGGCCTGACCTCGGCGGTGTCCTACTCGCGCGGTACGCTGGACCTGACCAAGGTCGATCCGCACAGCAAGGGTTACGCCTCGTGGTACAGCGCCGAGGGTCGCAACGCCAAGCACTGGGAACGCGACATCGACCTCAATTACAGGGTGCAAAGCGGTCCGGCCAAAGACCTCGCGGTACGCCTGCAATGGGCGACCAACCGCGGCGGCAACGGTTACGGCGCGCTGGATACGGACACCGATGAATACCGTGTGATCATCGACTACCCGATCAACGTCTTCTAAGATCGCCGCTACAGTAGAAAGGCCAGCCGATGTGCTGGCCTTTTTCTTGCCTGTGGCAGCGAGCGGGTACAACTACGCTTAAAAGAACCTCCAACCGAAAACCGAACCATGATCGCGAGCCGCCCCCCCACCGTTCCCGGCACGACCGGACGCTCCGAGCTGCTGCTGATCTCAGGCAGCCTGTTGAGCGTGATCGCGATTGTGTGCATCGTCACGTTCCTGCTGATCCGTGAACGCGCCAACGCCCAGGAATCGGCGACCCGTAGCGCCACCACCATCGCCCAGTTGATCGATGCCGATGTACTGCGCACCGTCGAACTGTATGACCTGACGCTGCAAGGGCTGATCGCCGCCGCCCAGCGTGACGACCTGAAAAACGTGTCGCCGCAGATCCGCCATCTGGCGTTGTTCGACCGCTCCACCACAGCGCGCTTCAAGGGCGACATCCTGTTGCTCGACAAGCATGGCGACGTGATCGCCGACTCTTCGCGAATCGAGTCGCTGCCGGGCAATTTCGCCGACCGCGACTACTTCCTCGCCCACGCCTTCAACCGCGATACCGGCATGTTTATCAGCCGTCCGTTCAAACCCCGTTGCGACTGCGATGACGCGAACCAGTGGATAATCAGTTTCAGTCGGCGCATCTCTTCGGACACCGGTGAATTCCTGGGGGTGGCCGTGGCATCGATGAAACTCGATTACTTCGATCAGTTGTTCAACAGCCTCGACATCGGCATCGACAGCACCCTCAACATCATCAACAACGACGGCATCCTGCTGGCGCAGAAGCCTTATCTGCAACGCGATTCGATCGGCAAGAGCTTTGCCGCCCGGCCCAATGTGGTGCAGATCCTGCGCGACAGCAACGGCAGCGGCAGTTTCAACAGCATCTCGAGCATGGATTATCAGCAACGGCTGTACACCTATTCGCGGGTCGGCAATCTGCCGCTGACGGTGATCGTTGCCCTGTCCAGTGAGGAAGTGTTCGGCGCGTGGCGACGCACGGCGATCCTGATCAGCGGCGCCACCGGCGTGTTGTGTGCCGGGCTGCTGTGGCTGACCTGGCTGCTGGCCCGGGAGCTGCGCCTGCGGCAACGGGCCGAACGCGAACTGGCGCAGCTCGCGGCGACCGATGCCCTGACCGGGGTCGCCAACCGGCGGATGCTCGATCAGTCGTTGCGTCACGAATGGTTTCGCGCACAACGCTCGGGCCAACCCCTGTCATTGCTGATGATCGACGCCGACCACTTCAAGGCCTTCAACGATCGCCACGGGCATCAGGCCGGGGATCAGGCGTTGCGTGAACTGGCGAGGGTAATCACCGCCAATGTGCGGCGTCCGGCGGATCTGGTGGCCCGTTATGGTGGGGAGGAGTTTTCGGTGATCCTTGCAGAAACCGACAGTGTCGGGGCGCAGCAGATCGCCGAGCACATTCGTGCAGCGGTGGAGCAACTGCCGACCTTGAATGAAGACCCGTCACCGATGACGGTGAGCGTCGGCATCGGCACCTGGACGCCAGCGAGCGAAATCAGCCTGGAACAGCTGTTGTTTGCGGCGGACAGGGCGTTGTATCAGGCCAAGGAAGGTGGGCGAAACCGGGTCGTCGTGGCCTGAGAACAGGCATAAAAAAAGGCCACCCAAAGGTGGCCTTCAAAAAACTAGAGAGGTTTTTTACTTACACCGCCGCAACCGGGCGCATGTAAGAGATCGGTGCAGTGCTGGCGTCTTCGAACGTCACGACTTCCCAGGCATCTTTCTGCTCAATCAACTTGCGCAGCAGCTGGTTGTTCAGTGCGTGGCCGGACTTGAAGCCCTTGAACTCACCAATCAGACTGTTGCCCAGCAGGTACAGGTCGCCAATCGCATCGAGGATCTTGTGCTTCACGAATTCGTCTTCATAACGAAGGCCGTCTTCGTTCAGTACGCCATCGGCATCGACCACGATCGCGTTTTCCACGCTGCCGCCGAGTGCGAGGTTGTGCTTTCGCAGGTACTCGATGTCACTCATGAAACCGAAAGTACGGGCGCGGCTGACTTCTTTAACAAACGAAGTGCTGGAAAAATCCACGCTTGCACTTTGGGTGCGGTCACGGAAAACCGGGTGATCGAAATCGATCTCGAAGCTCACCTTGAACCCTTCGAAAGGGACGAAAGTGGCGCGCTTGTCGCCGTCTTCCACTGTCACTTCACGCAGGATGCGGATGAATTTCTTGGCGGCGTCCTGTTCTTCCAGGCCAGCCGATTGAATCAGGAATACGAAAGGTCCTGCGCTGCCATCCATGATCGGGACTTCAGACGCGGAGAGCTCGACGTAGGCGTTATCGATGCCCAGGCCAGCCATGGCCGAGAGCAGGTGCTCCACCGTGTCTACCTTCACGTCACCGTTGACCAGCGTCGTCGACATGGTTGTCTCGCCGACGTTGGCCGCGCGAGCCGGTATCTCGACAACCGGATCGAGATCGGCACGACGAAAGACGATCCCGGTGTCGACAGGTGCAGGCTTGAGGGTCAGGTAAACCTTCTCCCCGGAGTGCAGACCTACACCGGTGGCACGGATAATATTTTTCAGTGTGCGTTGTTTAATCATGGCATGGGCCGCTTCAGCGCAAATTGCGAACTGGTATCAACAAAGGCTGGCGATGATAGCAGACCGAGCCTTTGCTGAACACCAATCACCTGAATACCCCTGATACATTTCATCAATCGGCCTGACGACGCAGGAAAGCCGGGATGTCCAGGTAGTCCAGGTCATCTTGCGGATTCATCTTCGCGGCAGTCGCAGCACCGGCCTGAGCCTGGTTGCGCATGACGGTCGGACGGTCCAGGTCACGGTAGTTCACCGCAGGCTGTTCCTGACGAGCGGGTGCCGGTTGCTGCACTTGAGCAGGCGCCATCGAGGTGTGAACAGTGTTGTCGATGACCTTCACAGGCTTCTCGATTTTCGCGCCCAGACCGGTGGCAACCACAGTCACATGCAGTTCGTCGCGCATGTCCGGATCGATAACGGTACCGACCTTGACCATCGCGTGCTCGGAAGCAAAGGCTTCGATGATCGAACCCACGTCGGAGTACTCACCCAGGGACAGGTCAGGACCGGCAGTGATGTTCACCAGGATGCCGCGTGCGCCTTGCAGGTTCACGTCTTCCAGCAGCGGGTTGCGGATGGCCGCTTCGGTCGCTTCACGCGCACGGTTCGGACCGCTGGCGCAGCCAGTGCCCATCATCGCCATGCCCATTTCGCTCATCACGGTGCGTACGTCGGCGAAGTCGACGTTGATCATGCCCGGACGCTTGATGATGTCGGAGATACCGCGAACGGCACCGGCCAGTACATCGTCAGCCTTGGCGAAAGCCGACAGCAGGCTGGCGTCCTTGCCGAGGATGGTCAGCAGTTTTTCGTTCGGAATGGTGATCAGCGAGTCGACGCTTTCCGAGAGCATGCGGATGCCTTCGTCGGCGATCTGCATACGCTTGCGGCCTTCGAACGGGAACGGACGGGTCACGACCGCAACGGTCAGGATGCCCATTTCCTTGGCCACTTCGGCGATGATCGGCGCAGCACCGGTACCGGTACCGCCGCCCATGCCGGTGGTGATGAACACCATGTTGGTGCCGGCCAGCACTTCAGCGATGCGCTCGCGATCTTCCAGCGCAGCCTGACGGCCGACTTCCGGGTTGGCGCCGGCGCCCAGGCCTTTGGTCACGCCGGTGCCGAGTTGCAGAATGGTGCGCGCGCCGATGTTTTTCAGCGCTTGAGCATCGGTGTTGGCGCAGATGAATTCCACGCCTTCGATGTTGCTCTTGACCATGTGATTGACAGCGTTGCCGCCGCCACCGCCAACACCGATAACTTTGATTACCGGGCTTGCGGGGATGTTGTCTACGAGTTCGAACATTTTCCCTCTCCTTACATTCTCTAGTTTTTTCGCCTACTGCTGTTTGTTGCGGTACTGCGGTAAAGCTTTAGAAGTTGCCTTGAACCCACTTCTTCAAACGGTCCAGCAACGGCGCCTGCGGCTCTTCGTTGCTGTAGCTGTCGCGGCTGCCGATGCCCGAGAACGAGATCCCGTCGGACTGCTTTTGCAGGCCGTACATCAACAGGCCGACGCCAGTGGAATAAATCGGGTTGCGTACCACGTCATCCAGACCTTTCACGCCGTGCGGCACGCCCAGGCGGACCGGCATGTGGAAGATTTCCTCGGCCAGTTCCGTGGCGCCTTCCATCTTCGAGGTACCACCGGTCAGCACGATGCCGGCCGGGATCAGGTCTTCGTAGCCGCTGCGACGCAGCTCGGCCTGGATCAGGGTGAACAGTTCGTCGTAACGCGGCTCGACCACTTCAGCCAGGGCCTGACGGGACAGTTCGCGCGGCGGACGGTCGCCGACGCTCGGCACCTTGATGGTCTCGCCGGCACCGGCCAGTTTGGCCAGGGCGCAGGCATAGCGGATCTTGATCTCTTCGGCGTACTGGGTCGGGGTGCGCAACGCCATGGCGATGTCGTTGGTCACCTGGTCACCCGCGATCGGGATCACCGCCGTGTGGCGAATCGCACCTTCGGTGAAGATCGCGATGTCGGTGGTGCCGCCACCGATGTCGACCAGGCACACGCCCAGCTCTTTTTCGTCGTCGGTCAGTACCGAGTACGCCGAGGCCAGTTGCTCGAGAATGATGTCGTCGATTTCCAGACCGCAGCGACGCACGCATTTTTCAATGTTCTGTGCGGCGTTGACCGCGCAGGTGACCACGTGAACCTTGGCTTCCAGACGCACGCCGGACATGCCCAGCGGCTCGCGCACACCTTCCTGGTTATCGATCACGTAATCCTGCGGCAGGGTGTGCAGCACACGCTGGTCGGCCGGGATCGCCACAGCCTGGGCGGCGTCGAGTACGCGCTCCAGGTCAGCCGAGCTGACTTCGCGATCACGAATCGCCACGATGCCGTGGGAGTTCAGACTGCGAATGTGATTGCCCGCCACGCCGACGAACGCCGAGTGAATGCGGCAGCCCGCCATCAGTTGGGCTTCTTCGATCGCGCGCTGGATCGATTGCACGGTGGACTCGATGTTGACCACCACGCCTTTCTTCAGGCCGCGGGACGGATGAGTGCCGATCCCGACGATTTCCAGCGAGCCGTCGTCCGCAACCTCGCCGACCAGCGCCACCACCTTGGAGGTGCCGATATCGAGACCGACGATCATTTTGCCGCTTTGCACGTTTGCCATGGGTCCTGCCTCTTCTTAATTCTTTGCGACAGCGGGTTGGGCTGTCGTCGGCGCTACGGGTTCCCGCCAGCCAACGGCGAGGCCGTTGGCATAGCGCAGATCGATGCGCGCAATGTTCGTAATCTGTTCTTTGAGCGTCTTGTCATAGATGGCAATGAAGCGGCGCATCTTTTCCACCAGGTTGCCGCGTCCCAGCAGCAGCTCGATCCCGGGGCCGGAACTGCCGGCACCCGTGGTCAGGAACCAACTGCCACGTTCACGCAGTTCGAGCCGCGCAATCGAGAAGCCCAATGGCCGGAGCATCTGGCTCAGCACCTGGTATTGCTGCATCACTTGCTGCTGGGCCCGCTGCGGGCCGAACAGCTGCGGCAGGTGTTCGTAGTTCGCCAGTTCCTTGGGCGTGAACGCCTGGCCCTGGTTGTTGAGCAACGACTCATCGCCCCAACGGGCCACCGGCAGTTGTTCTTCGAGGCGGATCACCACCTGGTCCGGCCACACCCGACGTACTTCGGCGTGAGCGATCCACGGCATCTGCTCAAGCTCGGTGCGCATGCTCGCCAGGTCGATGGTGAAGAAGCTCGATGCCACAAACGGGGCGATCCGCTGCTGCACCGCCTGCTGGCTGATGTAACTCAGGTCGCCCTGCACGGCGATCTTGGTGATCGGCCGGTCGGCGTACGGCAGCAGACGCTGCGCGCCTTCATAAGTGCCAAACCCCAGGGCCACCAGCAGCACCGGCCAGAACAGACTTTTCAGAAAACCGAAGTTGGCTTTCGGCAGGCGCGCGGACATCGGCTCTTTGGCCACCATTCGGCTGGCACCCCGCGGCACCGGCTTGCGGCCGGGTGCGGGTGACTGATGTCTGAGATGAGCGCCTTGCATGGTCTTAACCTCGCGCCTCTTTCTTGCCATCGGCATCGACACTGGCGGCCAGAATGGCCAGGACCAGTTGCTGGAAATCCAGCCCGGCCGCTTTCGCCGCCATCGGTACCAGGCTGTGATCGGTCATGCCGGGGGCGGTGTTGACTTCCAGGAACCAGAATTTGCCGTCGGCGTCCTGCATCACGTCCGCCCGCCCCCAACCGGCAATACCCAGCGCCTCGCAGGCTTGCGCCGTGAGGTCCATGAGTTCTTTTTCCTTGGCGGCATCGAGCCCGCACGGAATCCGATACTGGGTATCGTTGGCGATGTACTTGGCGTCGTAGTCGTAGAACGTGTGTGGCGTACCCAGGGCGATAGGAGGCAACACCTGGTCACGCAGGGTGGCGATGGTGAACTCGGGACCGTGGATCCATTGCTCGACCAACACTTGCGAATCGTAGGTACTGGCCGCTTTCCATGCGTCGATCAACTCGGACGCAGAACTCACTTTGGCCATCCCGATACTTGAACCTTCATGCGCCGGTTTGACGATCAAAGGGAAGCCCAGTTCCGTCGCTGCCGAAATACAATCAGCCTCGCTGCGCAGCACGGCGTGACGCGGTGTCGGAATCCCTAACGTGTGCCAGACCTGCTTGGTGCGCAACTTGTCCATCGCCAGTGCCGAAGCCAGGATGCCACTGCCGGTGTACGGAATGCCGGCCACTTCGAGCAGGCCTTGCATGCTGCCGTCTTCACCGCCGCGACCGTGGAGGATGATGAACGCACGGTCGATCTTTTCGCTCAGCAGGCGCTGCAGGATATCGGCGCCGACGTCGATGCCGAACGCGTCCACGCCCGCGCTTTGCAGCGCAGTCAGCACCGCGTTGCCGGACTTCAGCGAGACTTCACGCTCGGCACTCAGGCCACCGAACAGCACGGCCACACGACCGAAATCCTTCGGGGCGATGGTGGAGAACAGATTGGCGTAGGCAGCAGTCATTTCAACTTCCCCTCGACCGATGCCGCCACGGCACCGGCGAACAACTCGCTTTTCAACAGTTTCGGTGCGAGACCGCCGATATCACCGGCGCCCTGGCACAGCAGAATGTCGCCGGCACGCAGCAGCGGCTTGACCAGTGGCGCCAGATCAACGCCGCGCTCGATGTAGATCGGGTCGAGCTGACCGCGCTGGCGGATGCTGTTGCACAGCTTGCGACTGTCGGCGCCCGGGATCGGCTCTTCGCCCGCCGGATAGACTTCCATCAGCAGCAGTACGTTGGCATCGGCCAGTACATTGACGAAATCGTCGTACAGGTCGCGGGTGCGGCTGTAGCGGTGCGGCTGGTAGACCATCACCAGACGGCGCTCCGGCCAGCCACCGCGCACGGCTTTGATCACGGCTGCGACTTCGGTCGGGTGGTGACCGTAGTCGTCGACCAGCATCACGTTGCCGCCGTCCACCGGCAGTTCGCCGTAGACCTGGAAGCGTCGGCCCACACCCTGGAACCCGGACAGGCCCTGGACGATGGCTTCGTCGCTGACGCCTTCGTCGGTAGCGATGCAGATGGTCGCCAGGGAATTGAGCACGTTGTGGTTGCCCGGCATGTTCACGGACACATCCAGCGGCTCGCGATCAGGCCGCAGCACGGTGAAGAAGGTCTGCATGCCTTGCTGGCGAACATTGATCGCGCGCACGTCGGCTTCTTCGCTGAAACCGTAGGTGACGACCGGGCGTTTGACCTGCGGCAGGATTTCACGCACCACCGGATCGTCCAGGCACATCACCGCCAGACCGTAGAACGGCAGGTTGTGCAGGAATTCGACGAAGGTTTTCTTCAGTTTGTTGAAGTCGCCGTCGTAGGTCGCCATGTGGTCGGCGTCGATGTTGGTGACCACAGCCACCAGCGGTTGCAGGTGCAGGAAGCTGGCGTCGCTTTCATCGGCTTCGGCGATCAGGTAACGGCTGGTGCCGAGTTGGGCATTGGTGCCCGCAGCATTCAGACGGCCACCGATGACGAAGGTCGGATCCAGGCCACCGGCCGCGAACACCGAAGCGATCAGGCTGGTGGTGGTGGTTTTGCCATGGGTACCGGCGACGGCGATGCCGTGGCGGTAGCGCATCAGTTCGGCGAGCATTTCGGCACGCGGCACCACCGGGATGCGGCGTTCCAGCGCGGTCGCGACTTCCGGGTTGGAGGTGTTGACGGCGCTCGACACCACCAGCACGTCGGCAGCCGCGGCGTTCTCGGCACGGTGGCCGATGAAGATCTGCGCTCCGAAGGATTCCAGGCGCTCGGTCACCGGCGAAGCTTTCAGGTCCGAACCGGACACTTCATAGCCCAGGTTCAGCAGCACTTCGGCAATACCGCACATGCCCACGCCGCCGATCCCGACGAAGTGGATGCGACGGATACGGCGCATTTCCGGTTGCGGCATGGCTTTCTGATTCTCAACCATGGGCCACCTCCAGACAGGTATCGACCACGCTACGGGTGGCTTCGGGTTTCGCCAGACGGCGGGCCGCTTGGGCCATTTGTTCAAGTCGTTGCGGTTGCATCAAGACCTCTGTCAGGCGCGCGGCAAGGTCCGCGGCGCCAGTCGTTCTTTGCGGCATCAGGAAGGCAGCGCCTTCGCGGGCCAAATAATCGGCGTTGCGGGTCTGGTGATCGTCGATCGCGTGGGGCAAGGGCACCAGCATCGAGGGCAGACCGGCGGCGGCCAGTTCGCTGATGGTCAATGCGCCGGCACGGCACACCACCAGGTCAGCCCAGCCATAGGCCTGGGCCATGTCTTTGATGAACGGCTGCACCTGCGCATCCACGCCGGCGGCGCGGTAGCGCTCTGCAGTCACTTCATCGTGGTTTCTGCCCGCCTGATGAAACACTTCCGGACGCAAGTCGACAGCGACTTGTGCCAGGGCTTCAGGCAGCAACTTGTTCAACGGCTCTGCGCCCAGGCTTCCGCCCAGGATCAGCAAACGCGCCTTGCGTCCGGCCAGGGCCGGGCGCGGTGTTTCGAGGAACAGCTCGCTGCGCACCGGGTTACCGGTGGTACGGCGGCTGTCCGACAGGGTAAAGGTGTCGGGGAAGGCTTCACACACCCGGGCGGCGAACGGCACCAGCAACCGATTGGCGGTGCCGGCCACGGCGTTCTGCTCATGAACGATCACCGGCACGCCGGCCAGTTTGGCGGCGAGACCACCGGGGCCGGTCACATAGCCACCGAAGCCGACCACGCACACCGGACGCAACCGGCGAATGATCGCCCGCGCCTGCCACACCGATTTCAGCAGCATGAACGGCGCCTTGAGCAGCGACAGTTTTCCCTTGCCGCGCAAGCCCGTGGCATTGATGCGGTGCAGTTCAATACCTGCCGCCGGCACCAGATCGTTCTCAATCCCGCGCGGCGTGCCGAGCCAGTGCACGGTGTAGCCGCGCGCCTGGAATTCGCGTGCACAGGCCAGCGCCGGGAACACGTGGCCACCGGTACCGCCGGCCATGATCAATACGTTAGCGCCCATGGTTCGGCTCCTCGGCGAAGTCGCTCTCATGGAATTCCATCTCTTCACTGCCCAGGTGGGTCCGGCTCTCCCACTCGATCCTCAGCAACAGGCCAAGGCAGGCGCAGCAGATCACCAGGGAGCTGCCGCCATAACTGAGGAACGGCAAGGTCAGGCCCTTGGTCGGCAACAGGCCGACGTTCACGCCGATGTTGATCAGGAACTGGCCGATCCACAGGAACGACAGGCCGTAGGCAACATAAGCGGCAAAAAACTGTTTGGCCTTCTCGGCCCACAGACCGATGTACATGCCGCGAATACACACGAACACGAACAACGCCACGGTGCACAGCGAGCCGACGGCGCCGAGCTCTTCGGCCAGCACCGAGAACACGAAGTCGGTGTGCGCTTCCGGCAGGTAGAACTGCTTCTGCACGCTGTTGCCCAGGCCAACGCCCAGCCATTCGCCGCGACCGAACGCGATCAAGGCCTGGGACAATTGATAACCGGCGCCGAACTGATCGGCCCACGGGTCGGCGAAGTTGGTCAGACGCGCCATCCGGTAAGGCTGCATCTGAATCAGCAACACCACCGCACCGACGGCCAGCACCACCATCAGCGAGAAGCGGAACAGCCCGACCCCGCCGAGAAACAGCATCGCCGCCGCCGCGCCCATCATCACGACGGTGGCGCCGAAGTCCGGCTCCATCAGCAACAGGCCGGCCATCGGCAACAGGACGATGAACGGTTTGAAGAAGCCCATCCAGCTCTCGCGCACTTCTTTCTGGCGGCGCACCAGGTAACCGGCGAGGTAGATCACCACGAACACCTTGGCGATCTCGGACGGCTGAACGTTGAAGAAGCTGAAACCGATCCAGCGCATCGAACCGTTCACCTCACGGCCGATCCCCGGGATGATCACCATCACCAGCAGGCCGAACGCACCGATCAGCATCATCCAGCCAAGGCGCTGCCAGGTGGCGATCGGGATCATCATCGTGACGATGCAGGCGCCCAGGCCCAACACCACGTAGATCAGGTGACGAATCATGTAATACAGCGGGCTGCCCGACTGCACGGCCGCCACTTCGGTGGAGGCCGAGGCGATCATGATCAGGCCCAGACCGAGCAACGCCAGGCAACCGGCGAGCATCGGGAAGTCGAGGTCGATCCCGCGTCCGGTGATGAGCGGCGACGGGTATGGTTTGATGATGTTTCTCAAGTTCATGCCAGATCCCCCACGGTGCGGACGAACTGGTGACCACGGTCTTCGTAGTTCTTGAACATGTCGAAACTGGCGCAGGCCGGCGACAGCAGCACCACGTCGCCCGGTTGGGCGGCGGCGCGGCATTGGGCGACCGCGTCGACCAGCGTGGTCGCGCGAATAAGCGGAACGGCATCGCCGATCGCGTCGCCGATCCTGTCGGAGTCGCGGCCCATCAGAATCACGGCGCGGCAATGGGCCGCCACCGGATCGCGCAGGTCCTTGAAGTCGGCACCCTTGCCGTCGCCACCAGCGATCAGCACGACCTTGCCATCGATGTCCGCACCCAGGCCTTCGATGGCGGCCAGTGCGGCGCCAACGTTGGTGGCCTTGGAATCGTTGTAATACCCGACGCCGTCCAGATCACGTACCCACTGGCAACGGTGTTCCAGACCGGCGAAGGTGCGCAGGGCCGCCAGCATGGCGTCGAACGGCAGCCCGACCGCGTGGCCGAGCGCCAGCGCTGCCAGGGCGTTGGACTGGTTGTGGGCACCGCGAATCTTCAATTCGCGCACCGGCATCAGGTTCTGGAATTCGAAGGCCAGGTATTTCTCGCCATTCTCTTCGCGCAGACCGAAGGCCTTGAAATCGGGTTGGGTCAGACCGAAGGTCCAGCACGGCTGGCCCTCGCCCATCAGTGGCCGGGTCAAGGCGTCCTGGCGGTTGACCACGAACTGCTTCGCCCCCCGGAAGATCCGGTGCTTGGCCAGGTGGTAGGCCGGCAGACCGCTGTAGCGATCCATGTGGTCTTCGCTGATGTTGAGCACGGTCGCCACTTCGGCGTTGAGCTGGTCGGTGGTTTCCAGCTGGAAGCTTGACAGCTCCATCACGTACAGCTCGACGTCATCGCGGAGCAGATCCAGCGCCGGCGTACCGAGGTTGCCGCCTACTGCCACGCGCTTGCCGGCCGCAGCCGCCATCTCGCCGACCAGCGTGGTGACGGTGCTTTTTGCGTTGGAACCGCTGATAGCCACGATCGGCGCCTTCGCGTTACGCGCGAACAGCTCGATGTCGCCGGACAGCTTCACGCCACGGGCCGCGGCGGCTTGCAGGGCCGGGGTCGCCAGCGCCAGGCCGGGGCTCACGTAGAGCTCGTCGGCACGGCACAGGAATTCGACGTCCAGCTCGCCACAACGCACTTCCACGTGCGGATAGTCACGCTGGAGCGTGGCCAGTTCCGGTGGATTTTCCCGCGTGTCGGCCACAGCAAACGCCACGCCCCGGTTCGCCAGGAAGCGAACCAGGGACATGCCGCTCTTGCCGAGGCCGACAACGATGCGGAAGTGGTCAGAAGCGATCAGAGACACTCGTTCTACCTCAGCTTCAGGGTGGCAAGGCCGATCAGCACGAGAATCACGGTGATGATCCAGAAACGGACGATCACGCGTGGCTCGGGCCAGCCCTTGAGTTCAAAGTGGTGATGGATCGGCGCCATGCGGAACACACGGCGACCGGTCAGCTTAAAGGACGCAACCTGAATGACGACTGACAGGGTCTCCATCACGAACACGCCGCCCATGATGAACAGGACGATTTCCTGACGGACGATCACCGCGATGGTGCCCAGGGCGGCGCCCAGCGCCAGTGCGCCGACGTCGCCCATGAAGACTTGCGCCGGGTAGGTGTTGAACCACAGGAAGCCCAGGCCGGCACCGATCAGCGCGCCGCAGAACACGATCAGCTCGCCTGCGCCCGGTACGTACGGGATCAGCAGGTATTCCGCGAATTTCACGTTACCCGAGAGGTAGCAGAAAATGCCCAGGCCACCGCCGACCATCACTGTCGGCATGATCGCCAGACCGTCGAGGCCATCGGTCAGGTTGACCGCGTTGCTCGAACCGACGATCACGAAGTAAGTCAGGACGATGAAGCCGGCGCCCAGCGCAATGCTGTAGTCCTTGAGCATCGGCAGGATCAGGGTGGTTTCCACCGGCGTGCTGGCAGTCATATAAAGGAAGATCGCCGCACCGAGGCCGAACACCGACTGCCAGAAATATTTCCAGCGACTCGGCAGACCACGGGAGTTCTTCTCGATCACCTTGCGGTAGTCGTCGACCCAGCCGATGGCGCCGAACAGCAGGGTCACCAGCAACACGACCCACACGTAGCGGTTGCTCAGGTCAGCCCACAGCAGTGTGCTGACACCGATCGAAGACAGGATCAGCGCGCCGCCCATGGTCGGCGTACCGGATTTGGACAGGTGCGATTGCGGGCCGTCGTTACGAACGGACTGGCCGATCTGACGGTTCTGCAGGGTGCGGATCATCCACGGGCCGTAGCACAGCGACAAGACCAGCGCGGTCAGCACACCGAGAATCCCGCGCAGGGTCAGGTACTGGAAGACCGCGAAGCCTTTGTAGAACTGTTGCAGATACTCCGCTAGCAGCAGCAGCATTAATGTTTCTCCAGACTGGACCCGCACAGGGCCGCAACGATGTTTTCCATCGCTGCGCTGCGCGAACCCTTGATCAAAATGGTGGTGTTTGTGTCCTGCTCGGCACCGAGGGCCTGGATCAGTTCGGCTTGGGTGCCGAAGTGCTGCGCCTCGTTACCGAATGCGTTCACGGCGTAGACCATGTTCGGCCCGACGGCGTAAAGCGCGGATACCTTGCCCCGGGCGTATTCGCCCACGTCGCGGTGCCCCTGCTCCGCCCAGTCGCCCAACTCGCCGATATCCCCGAGCACCAGAACGGTGCGGCCGGAAAAGCCGGCGAGTATATCAACGGCCGCGCACATCGAGGTGGGGTTCGCGTTGTAAGTGTCATCGATCACGCGCATGCCGTTTTTCGCCAGTTGCGCGACGGTGCGACCCTTGACCGGTTGTACCGCGCCAAGCCCGGTGGCAATGCCGAACAGCGACACGCCCAAGGCGTGAGCGGCAGCGGCGGCGGCCATGGCGTTGGCGACGTTATGGGTGCCGAGCAGGTTCAGTTGAACCCGTTCCACACCTTCAGGACTGTGCAGGTTGAACGCCGGGCAGCCACGGGCATCGGTGGCCAGGTCGCTGGCGTAAAAATCCGACTGCGTGTTGCTCAGGGCAAAGGTCAGCACCTTGCGGGCGCCGGCGCGAATCTTCCAGATGCCGAAGGCCTTGTCATCAAGATTGAGCACGGCGACACCATCGGTCGCCAACCCGTCGATGATCTCGCCCTTGGCTTCGACGATTTTTTCCGGGCCGCCGAACTCACCGACGTGTGCTGTGCCGGCATTGTTCAGGATCGCCACATGCGGCCTGGTCAGCCCCACGGTGTAGGCGATTTCACCCAGACGCGAGGCGCCCAGCTCGATCACGGCCGCCGTATGTTCCGGGGCCAGTTCGAGCAGGGTCAGCGGTGCACCCAGATCGTTATTCAGGTTGCCACGGGTCGCCAGCACCGGACCGCGCGTACGCAAGATGCTCGCGAGCATTTCCTTGACCGTGGTTTTGCCGCTGGAACCGGTGACTGCTGCGACCGGTTTGGTGAACGCGGCCCGGTTCAACGCACCCAACTGGCCGAGGGCCTGGCGGGTGTCCTTGACCAGCAATTGCGGCAACGTGCTGTCGGCGACTTCGCGCTCGACCAGCGCCGCAACGGCGCCTTTGGCAGCAACTTCATTCAGATAGTCATGACCGTCGAAACGCGGGCCGGTCAGAGCGGTAAACAGCTGACCAGCCTTGATCGCGCGGCTGTCGATGCTCACGCCGTCAAAAGTGGCGTCGGCGCTGATCAGACGGGCATCGAGCGCGTTGGTCAATTCGCTGAGTTTCAGAGCCTTAAGCATGGGCCACCTCCCACGCGGTCAGGGCGTGATCAGCCTCGACCAGATCAGAGAATGCGTGACGCTCGCCGTTGATTTCCTGATAGTCCTCGTGACCTTTGCCAGCCAGAACAATCACGTCGTCGGCCGAAGCGCCGGCAATCAGTTGTGCGATGGCCTGGCCGCGACCGGCCACGAACGTCACCTTGTCCACCGCCGTGAAACCGGCGCGGATGTCATCGAAAATCACCGCCGGGTCTTCGGTGCGCGGATTGTCGTCGGTGACCAGCACGCGGTCGGCCAGACGCTCGACCACTTCGGCCATCAACGGACGCTTGCCGCGATCACGATCACCGCCGCAGCCGAACAGGCACAGCAGTTGACCTTTGACGTGCGGGCGCAACGCGGTCAGAACTTTTTCCAGCGCGTCCGGGGTGTGGGCGTAATCGACCACCACCAGCGGCTGAGTGCCGCCGCCGAGACGCTGCATGCGTCCGGCCGGGCCTTCGAGCTTCGGCAGCACCTTGAGGATTTCGTCGAGGGCGTAGTCCAGACCGAGCAAGGCGCCGACAGCGGCCAGTACGTTGCTCAGGTTGAAACGACCGAGCAGCGTGCTGCGCAGATGGTGCTCGCCCTGCGGAGTCACCAGCGTGGCGCGCACGCCTTCGTCGTCGAACTGCGCCTCACGCACATAGAGGTAGGCGCTGCTGTCGAGCAGGCTGTAAGTGATCAGCCGCGACTCACGCTTTTCAGCGGCCAGTTGCCGGCCGAAATTGTCGTCGAGATTAACGACACGGCACTTCAGGTCATTCCAGGCAAACAGCCTGGCCTTCGCTTCGGCGTAGGCCTCCATCGTGCCGTGGTAATCCAGGTGATCGCGGGACAGGTTGGTCATCACCGCTACATCGAATGCCAGCGCGGTCACCCGCCCCTGATCCAGACCGTGGGACGAAACCTCCATGGCCACGGCTTTGGCACCGGCCTTTTTCAGGTCGCCCAGGGTCGCTTGCATGGCAATCGGATTCGGCGTGGTGTGCAGGCCGCTTTGCAGCGCGCCATGGAAACCGGAGCCAAGGGTGCCGACGATGCCGCAATGCTGGCCGAGCAGATCCAGCGCCTGCGCCACCAATTGGGTCACGCTGGTCTTGCCGTTGGTGCCGGTCACGCCGATCAGGTTCAGGTGATGACTCGGCTCACCGTAAAAACGCCCGGCAATGTCCGACAGCTGCGCCGCCAGACCTTTCACCGGAATCAGCGGCACTTCGGTGATCGGCAGCACGGTGGCGCCTTCCACTTCATAGGCCACGGCAGCAGCACCGCGCTGCAGGGCATCAGCAATGTGCGCACGCCCGTCGAACTTGCCGCCCGGCACCGCGAGGAACAGGTCACCCGCGCGTACATTGCGACTGTCGAGTGCCAGTTCACGGATCAACAGATCGTGGCCGGCGTGGGGGAAAATCTTGTTCAGACTCAGAGACATCAGCCGCGCCCTCCATTGGCTTTCAGCGGAACGGCCGGGGTGGCGTTGGCCTGTTGTGTGGTCGGCAGGTTGTCCGGGGTGACGTTCATCAGGCGCAGAGTGCCCGACATCACACGGCTGAACACCGGCGCCGAGACCAGACCACCGAAGTAACCGGCCTTGGTCGGCTCATCGATCACCACGACGATTGCATAACGTGGATCGCTCATCGGGCCGAACCCGGCGAACAGCGAACGGTAAGAGTTTTCGGCGTAGCCCTTGGTGCCGACCGATGTTTTACGCGCGGTACCGGACTTGCCGCCCACGTGATACGCCGGCACCTGCGCACGGAACACGCCACGCGGGGCTTCGATCACTTGTTGCAGCATGCCTTGCATGGTTTTCGCGACGGCCTCCGGCAGCACCTGGGTGGTCTGCGGCGCCTTGTCGGTTTTGATCAGCGTCAGCGGCGCGAGGCGACCGTTGTTGGCCAGCGCCGAGAACGCATGCACCAGCTGGATCGCGGTCACCGAAATACCGTAGCCGTACGACAACGTGGCGGTCTCGGCCTTGCGCCACTCGCGGTAATTCGGCAGGTTGCCGACACGTTCGCCCGGGAAGCCGAGACCGGTGTCCTGGCCGAGGCCGACTTTCTGGGCGAGGCGGAAAATGGTTTCGCCGCCGATATCGAACGCGATTTTACTCATGCCGACGTTACTGGAATTGATCAGAATGCCGGTCAGGTCGAGTACCGGACCTTCGGTCCTGGAAACGTCCTTGATGGTGTACTTGCCGATCTGCAGGGAGCCTGGATACACCTCGACGGTGTCACTCGGTTTCCAGCGGCCGGTTTCGATCGCGGCGCTCATCGAGATCGCCTTCATGGTCGAACCGGGTTCGAACACGTCGATCATCGCCCGGTTACGCATCATCGCCGGCTGCAGGTTGCGACGGTTGTTCGGGTTGTAGGTCGGCTGATTGACCATGGCGAGGATCTCACCGGTCTTCACGTCCATGATCACCAGACTGCCGGCCTTGGCGCCGTTCTCGATGATCGCGTTGCGCAGTTCGCGGTTGGCCAGATATTGCAGACGCAGGTCAATCGACAACGCCAAGGGCTTGCCGGCCTTGGCGTTTTTGGTGACCTGGACATCCTTGATCAGCCGACCGCGCCGATCTTTGATGACTTGCCGCTTGCCGGGCACGCCGGCCAGCCATTCATCGTAGGCCAGTTCGACGCCTTCACGACCGTGGTCATCGATGTCGGTGAACCCGACCATGTGCGCGGTGACTTCACCGGCCGGGTAGAACCGGCGGAACTCTTCGATGCCGTAGACGCCCGGGACTTTCAGATCGAGCACGGCCTGGCCCTGCTCGGGGGTCAACCCGCGCACCAGATAAATGAATTCTTTGGTGGCCTGGGCTTCGAGACGTTCGGCCAGGGCTTTCGGATCCTGCCCCAGCGCGGCGGCCAGTGCTGGCCACTTTTCTTTGGCAGCCTGCATTTCCTTGGGGTTGGCCCACAGCGTGGTCACCGGCGTACTGACGGCCAGCGGTTCGCCGTTTCGGTCGGTGATCAGGCCACGGTGCGCCGGAATCGGAATGTGACGAACACTGCGCGCGTCGCCCTGACCTTTGAGGAAGTCGCGATCGACCACTTGCAAGTCGATGATGCGCCAGCAGATCGCGGCCACCATCATACCCAGCAGACCGACCACCAGACGGAAGCGCCACGGGAAGAGTGCCCCTTCGAGTTTCATCATGGCGCCACCATCTTCACGTCAGCCGCGCCGGGGATGTGCATCTTAAGTTGCTCGGTGGCCAGCACTTCGATCCGGCTGTGGGCGGTCCAGGTACTTTGCTCCAGGATCAGGCGCCCCCACTCGGCCTGCGCCTTGTCGCGCACGCTCAATTCGCTGTACAGGGTGTTGAGCAACTGCCGGTTCCAGTGGGCGCTGTAAGACACACCGATGGCCGATACGAGCACGCCGATGAACAGCAGCAGCATGAAAAAGCTGCCGCCGGGCAGTGGCTTGGCGAAAAGCTTGCTCACCGCAGCTTCTCCGCGACGCGCATGACGGCGCTCCGGGAACGCGGGTTGGCTTTGAGTTCGGCGTCGGAGGCCGTCTGCGCTTTGCCATGGATTTTGATTTTCGGTTCGAACGCAACGTGACGAACCGGCAGGTTGCGCGGCAGGTTGTCGGCTTCGCCTTTCACCAGCTTGCGCATGAACAGTTTGACGATACGGTCTTCCAGCGAGTGGAAGCTGATCACGACCAGACGGCCGCCCACTTCCAGGGATTCGAGCGCAGCTTCGAGGCCCGCTTCCAGATCGCCCAGCTCGTTGTTGACGTGAATGCGCAGGCCCTGGAATGCGCGGGTCGCCGGGTTCTTGCCCTTTTCCCACGCCGGGTTGGCGACTTTCAGGACTTCGGCCAGATCGGCGGTGCGCTCGAACGGCGTGATGTCACGACGCTCGGCCACGGCACGGGCCATGCGACCGGAGAAACGTTCTTCGCCGTATTCCTTGAAGACACGGGCGATTTCTTCCACCGGCGCGGTGTTGACGAACTCGGCGGCACTGATCCCACGGGACGGATCCATGCGCATGTCCAGCGGGCCGTCATTGAGGAAGCTGAAGCCGCGCTCGGCATCATCGAGCTGCGGCGAAGACACGCCCAGATCCAGCAGAATGCCGCTGACCTTGCCTGTCAGACCCTGTTCGGCAACCACCGAGCCGAGCTCGGCAAAGCTGCGCTGCACAACGACAAAGCGGCCGTCTTCGGCCGCTAGCGTTTGCCCGGTAGCAATCGCTTGAGGATCCTTGTCGAATCCGATGAGCCGACCGTCCGGCCCGAGCTTGCTCAGGATCAACCGACTGTGCCCGCCACGACCGAACGTGCCGTCCAGATAGCAGCCATCAGGACGTACGGCGAGAGCCTCGACGGCTTCGTCAAGCAGTACGGTGATGTGGTTAAAGCCGCTATCAATAGTCACAGGATCAGATCACGCAGTTCGTCAGGCATGGCGCCCGGTTGTTGTATGGCAGCCAGGTCAGCGGCAGAAACCGCGTTCCAGGCATCTTCGTCCCACAGTTGGAACTTGTTCAGTTGGCCCACCAGCATCGCGCGCTTATCGAGCTTTGCGTATTCGCGCAGGCGCGGCGGCACCAGGAAACGACCACTGCCGTCGAGCTCGAGGTCAACGGCATTACCAATCAATAAACGTTGCAGACGACGGTTCTCTTCGCGAAGCGAAGGAAGCGCGCGCAACTTGGTTTCAATAATTTCCCACTCATCGAGCGGGTAGACACACAAACACGGATCAACGGCGTCGATGGTCACGATCAACTGGCCGGAACTGCGCGAATCGAGCTCGTCACGGTACCGGCTCGGCATGGCGAGACGGCCCTTTGCGTCGAGACTGATAGCGTTAGCTCCGCGAAACACGTCTGCGTTTCTCCAATTTTTATCGTTTTGAGCTCAAAAAACCCACTTCATGCCACTTTCCGCCACTTGCGCACACTATAGGAATGCGCCCACCACACCGTCAAGGCGCGGATTAAAGGAAAACCCTTACAGAACGGAGATTTAGGAGCATAAAAGGAGGAGCAACGAGAATCTGGCGGATGCTTTTATCCAATAACTTGAGACAGCACTGAAAGCTGCGCTCGAAAGTTAAAGTAATTTGTTAAGAGTAAGATTTTTTCGGTATTACAAAAGCGCTTCTGCTGTTGATTGAAGCAAGGTGGGAAATGGCTATTACTGCGTTTGCCGCTGCCGGGTTTCCAGCGCAGGCCTGCTGATAATAAACAGCCCTGTCGCCTTAAATTCAAGCAGGGAAAAGAAAAAGGTGGAGAGTCGATCTGTAAGCCGGGTTCTGTCTTGAACAGTCATTCGTCTACGATGGCCATCACTGGACATCTTTAGCAACCTACCCGGTCCCAGCGCGGGCCACGCCTTGGGACCCTATTTGGTCTTGCTCCAAGTGGGGTTTACCTAGCCACGAACTGTTGCCAGACGTGCGGTGCGCTCTTACCGCACCTTTTCACCCTTACCGGCGCCGAAGCGCTTAGGCGGTTATTTTCTGTGGCACTTTCCGTAGGCTCACGCCTCCCAGGCATTACCTGGCACTTCGCCCTATGGAGCCCGGACTTTCCTCCCCCCCCTAATTTTCATAGAGGGCAGCGACTGTCCGATCGACTCTCCGCCGCGCAGGTTAACGGCAGAGCGGCCGAAGAACAAGCGCTAATAGCCCGCAAGCCGGTCTGCGCGACGGGTTACGCGTCTTTTTGCTGCTCCAGCGCCACCTGATACAGCACGTTTTTGCGCTCGCCGGTGATTTGCGCCGCCAGAGCCGCCGCGCGCTTGAGCGGCATCTCTTCCAGCAACAGATTGAGGATGCGGATCGCCTCGCTGCTGACGGCGTCTTCGGATTCCGGCGCGGTCCAGCCCGCCACCACCACAACGCATTCGCCACGCTGCTGATTGCTGTCGGCCTCGACGAATGCCCGCAACTCGCTCAGCGGCAATCCCTTGAGTGTTTCAAAGGTCTTGGTGATTTCACGAGCGAGCAATGCAGGACGATCAGCGCCGAACACCACCTCCATATCCTGCAGGCATTCCAGAATGCGATGCGGCGCCTCGTAGAAAATCAGCGTTCGCGGTTCTTCCTTGATCGCCTCCAGACGCGCCTTGCGCCCCACCGCCTTCGCAGGCAGAAAACCCTCGAAGATAAAGCGGTCGGACGGCAGACCGGCAGCCGACAACGCCGCGATCAACGCGCACGCACCTGGTACCGGCACCACATTGATCCCCGCAGCACGCGCCTGACGCACCAGGTGATAACCGGGATCGGAAATCAGCGGCGTACCGGCGTCGGAAATCAGCGCGACGTTGTCACCTGCCAGAAGACGGGTGATGAATCGACTGCCTTCGTCCCGCTCGTTGTGCTCATGACAGGCTGCCAGCGGCGTGGCAATGCCGAAATGCTGCATCAGGCGCTGGGAATGGCGCGTATCTTCGGCGGCGATCAGCGCCACCTCGCGCAGAATCTTCAACGCCCGGGCGCTGATGTCATCCAGGTTGCCAATGGGCGTCGCCACCACATAAAGCGAGCCCGCAGCGGAATTCAAAGGACCTGGAGCAGTCAAAGCGCACACCTCATGATCGGTAAAAGCCGCCATTGTAGCGCGTCGCGCGCCGGACGAAGCGTCCGGGCCTGACAAGGTTTGTCGCACCATTGTGAGGCTGCGCACTCTTTGTATCAGCTAAATTGACGGTTTCACGCCAGTAACATCGCGCCCCGGCCAGTGCTTGGGTACAATTCGACGCTAATTTGATCGAGTATCAGGAACACTTACATGATCGCTTGCCTGCGGCTGTTCACTGCCCTCTGCCTCGCTGCCTTGCTGGCGGCCTGCGCCAGCTCCCCTTCTTCCAGCCTTGGCGAACTTCCACGGACCCCGGATGCCACCATCGAGCAACTGCTCGAACAGGCCACTCAGGCCAAGTCGCCGGACAAGGCTGCGCTGCTGCGCCTGAGTGCGGCAGACATGGCTTACCGCCAGGGCAATGCCGGACAGTCCGCGCAAATCCTGCAACAGGTGCCGATGGAACAACTCCAGCCAGGCCAGCAGGCATTCGCCAGCACGCTGTCTGCTGAACTGGCCATGACCCGCAACCAGCCGAAAGCCGCGCTGACTGCCTTGAGCCATCCAAGCCTGCAACGACTGAGCGAAATGTCGGTACCGCTGCAAGTTCGCGCCGGCACCGTTCACGCCCGCGCCCTTGAAGCCGACGGCCAAACCCTGGCGGCCGCCCGCGAGCGCATCTTCATCGCGCCGATGCTGGAAGGCGAAGCCGCCAGCAAGAACCACGAAGCGATCTGGACCCTGATTGCGTCGCTGCCGGCCGATCAGCTGCAAGCGAACACCACCGATGACCTCGGCGGCTGGATGAGCCTGGCCCTGGCGGTAAAAACCGCCGGAACACTGGAACAGCAGCAAGCAGCCATCGACAACTGGCGCAACCAGCATTCGAAGCACCCGGCCGCGATCAATCTGCCGCTGCCTCTGACCAAACTCAAGGAACTGGCCAGCCAGCCCCTGAGCAAGATCGCCCTGCTGCTGCCGCAGGACGGCCAGTTGGCCTCGGTCGGCAGGGCCCTGCGTGACGGTTTCATGGCCGCGCACTATCAGGCTCAGCAAGCCGGCCAGAAACCACCGGCCATCGAGTTCTATGACAGCTCGAAACTGACCAACCTTGACGAGTTCTACCGCAAGGCCCAGGCCGAAGGCGTGCAACTGGTCGTCGGCCCGCTGGAAAAGCCGCTGGTCAAACAGTTGAGCACTCGTCCGCAACTGCCGATTACCACCCTCGCCCTGAACTACAGCGAAGGCGATCAAGGCCCGGCACAGCTGTTCCAGTTCGGTCTGGCCGCTGAAGACGAGGCCCGCGAAGTCTCCCGCCGCGCCCGCGCCGACGGCCTGCACCGCGCCGCCGTCATGGTGCCGAAAGGCGAATGGGGCGACCGTGTGCTGCGCGCCTTCAGCCAGGACTGGCAAGCCAACGGCGGCAGCATCGTCGCCACCGAGCGTGTCGATCAACCGGTGCAACTGGCCCAGCAGATCGCCGACATGTTCCAGCTGCGTCAGAGCGAAGCCCGCGCCAAGAGCCTGCAGAATGCCGTCGGCACCAACGTTGCGGCCCAGCCTTCGCGTCGCCAGGACATCGAATTCATCTTTCTCGCCGCCACACCGCAACAGGCACAGCAGATCAAGCCGACCCTGAACTTCCAGTACGCCGGTGACGTGCCGGTCTACGCGACCTCCCACGTATTCAGCGCCAGCGGTGACATCAACCAGTACAACGACATGAACGGTGTGCGCTTCTGTGAAACTCCGTGGCTGCTGGAAACCAGCGATCCACTGCGTCAGCAGGTCACCGCGCAATGGCCGCAAGCCGCCGGCAGCCTGGGTCGCCTGTATGCAATGGGCGTCGACGCCTATCGCCTGGCACCCCGCCTGGATCAATTGAAGGCACTGCCGGACAGCCGCATCGAAGGTCAATCGGGCAGCCTGAGCATGACCCAGTCCCAGCGCGTTGTGCGTCAGTTGCCATGGGCACAGTTCGTCAGCGGTCAGATCCAGCGCCTGCCGGACACTCCACGCTGATGCCCGACAGCTCACACCTGCAAAGCGGCAAGGATGCCGAGCGCCAGGCGCTCGAGCATCTGCAACACCAGGGTCTGCGCCTGCTGGCGCAGAACTGGTTATGCAAACGCGGTGAGCTTGATCTGGTCATGCTTGATGGCGATACAGTAGTATTCGTCGAAGTCCGTTACCGAAAGAACACTCAATGGGGTGGCGCACTCGACAGCATCGATGGGCGCAAACGGCAGAAACTGATTTTCGCCGCACAGTATTTTCTTCAGCGCGAGTCGCGTTGGGCCAATTCCCCCTGCCGCTTCGACGTGGTGGCCATCGACAGCCACCAAGGTCAGCTGAACTGGTTGCAGAATGCGTTCGACAGTTGACCGCCTGCTCCGCCCCGGACACTTTCACTCAATATTTTTGCTCTTTGCTTTGCGGGCTGCACATTCACGTGCCGGACAGCCGCGCTAATTAAGGTCACACAGATGGACATGCAATCCCGAATTCGCCAGCTTTTCCAGGCCAGCATCGACACCAAGCAACAGGCGATGGACGTACTTGCACCGCACATCGAGCAAGCCAGCCAGGTGATGGTCAACGCCCTGCTCAACGAGGGGAAAATGCTCTCGTGCGGCAACGGCGGCTCGGCTGGCGATGCCCAGCACTTCTCCTCGGAACTGCTCAACCGTTTCGAGCGCGAGCGCCCCAGCCTGCCGGCGATCGCGCTGACCACCGACAGTTCGACCATCACTTCGATCGCCAACGACTACAGCTACAACGAAGTGTTCTCCAAGCAGATCCGCGCACTCGGCCAGCCGGGGGACGTGTTGCTGGCGATTTCGACCAGCGGCAACTCGGCGAACATTATTCAGGCGATCCAGGCCGCACATGATCGCGAAATGATTGTCGTAGCATTGACCGGACGCGATGGCGGCGGCATGGCTTCGCTACTGCTGCCCGAAGACGTCGAGATTCGCGTACCGGCCAACGTCACCGCACGTATTCAGGAAGTCCACTTGCTGGCGATCCATTGCCTTTGCGATCTGATCGACAGCCAACTGTTCGGGAGTGAAGAATGACCCCTAATCGCCTTGGCCTTCTGGCCTTGACCCTGTGCCTCGGTATCAGCGGCTGCACCTCGGTGGTGAATGCCAGCCGTGAAGCGCCGATCGAAGACGACCGCGGCACCCGCACTTTCGGCAGCAAGATCGATGACTCGCTGATCGAAACCAAAGTTGGCGTTAACGTGGCCAAGGCCGATCCAGCCCTCGACAACGACTCGCACATCGTCGTCACCAGCTTCAACGGCGTCGTGCTACTGGCCGGCCAGACCCCGCGCGCAGACCTCAAGGAGAAAGCCGAACAGGCCGCCGCCAACGTTCAGCGCGTGAAGAAAGTCCACAACGAACTGCAAGTGCTGCAACCCTCCTCGCTACTGGCCCGCCAGAACGACGCCTGGCTGACCACCAAGATCAAGACCCAGATGCTCACCGACGCCAGCATTCCCGGCTCGCGCATCAAGGTCGTGACCGAGAACGGCATCGTTTACCTGCTGGGCCTGCTGACCAGACAGGAAGCCGCCCAGGCGACCAATCTGGTGCAGGGCGTTTCCGGCGTGCAGAAGATTGTGAAGCTGTTCGAATACATCGACTGACCGCAAAATGCAGGCATAAAAAAGGCGATCCAACCGGATCGCCTTTTTTATTACTTCACCACTTTAAGACTTGGCCGGCCGCTTGGGCGCGGCGGCTCGCTGTCCGGTGGCGGAACATCGTCATCCTGTTCGATCTCGTCTTCGTCATCCATCGGCGACTCCAGATCGAACACCATGCCCTGCCCGTTCTCCCGGGCATAGATCCCCAGAATTGCAGCAATCGGCACGTACAGGCTGTGCGGGACGCCGCCGAAGCGACCTTCGAAGGTCACCACGTCGTTGTCCATGTGCAAATGCCGCACGGCACTTGGCGAAATGTTCAGGACAATCTGCCCGTCACTGGCAAATCCCTGTGGCACCTGCACTGCCGGGTACTCGGAATTGACCAGCATGTGCGGGGTGCAATCGTTATCCACAATCCACTCGTAGAGCGCGCGGACCAGATAAGGTCGACTGGAGTTCATAGCGGCTCCTTAAGCCTTAGCGCATGTCGCGTTCGACACCAGACAGACTCGCCTGGAAAGCCTCACGCGCAAACTGACGCTCCATATAATCAAGCAGCGGCTTGGCCGGCCGCGGCAGTTCTATACCCAGAATCGGCAAACGCCAGAGTATTGGCAATAGGCAGCAATCCACCAGACTTTGTTCCTCGCTGAGGAAAAACGGCTTGTCGGCAAACAGCGGCGACACACCCGTCAGGCTTTCGCGTAATTCCTTGCGCGCCACGGCGCGAGCCGCTTCCTTGGTGCGCGAATCCAGAATCAGATCCACCAGACCACACCAGTCGCGCTGAATGCGATGAATCAGCAGACGGCTGTTGGCACGCGCCACCGGGTACACAGGCATCAATGGCGGATGCGGGTAACGCTCATCCAGATACTCCATCACCACGGTCGACTCCCACAATGCCAGGTCACGATCGACCAGCGTGGGCAGACTGCCGTAAGGGTTCACTTCAATCAGTTTAGGCGGCTGACGACCAGCCTCCACAAAAATGATTTCGGCGCTGACACCCTTCTCTGCAAGCACGATGCGCACTCGGTGGGAATAGTGGTCGGCGGGGTCGGAGTAACAGGCCAACCGATTGGTCACGCCCATGGCGATCCTCCTCGCTTGTTGAAATAGTCGGAGCCGGAAAAACGCGCGCGCCCAGAGGGCGCCTCCCGCAACGGCTGGCGAACCAGACGTTGCGCTTCAGAGGCGCCCTTGGGCGCGCGCGATTAACAGCAATTGCTTGAAGCGTTATCAGTGCACGTCTTTCCAGTATTCACGCTTGAGCAGGTAGGCGAACACAAAGAAGAACGCCAGGTACAGCAAGACATAAGTACCGATGCGCTGATGTTGCAGCTTAACCGGGTTAGCCGAGTAAGCCAG
Source organism: Pseudomonas sp. PHC1 (assembly GCF_046487845.1). Taxonomy (NCBI): domain Bacteria; kingdom Pseudomonadati; phylum Pseudomonadota; class Gammaproteobacteria; order Pseudomonadales; family Pseudomonadaceae; genus Pseudomonas; species Pseudomonas sp. PHC1. The sequence goes on along the minus strand of NZ_JBJXHJ010000001.1, from coordinate 14,118 downwards.
GAAGGTTACCAGATTCTTGACCTTCTCATCGAACTGCTCTTCGTTGAGGGTTCCGGTTTTCGGCACGATGGTCAACTGATCACACGCTTCATGAGTCAGAGGCGTGCCGGTCAGCGGGTCATATTGTTTCTTGCCGTCTTCGACGATCTGTACCTGCTTGCAACCCACGACCTGCCGGCCTTGCAGGCCGACCAGCACGTTAGGCATGCCGACGTTCGGGAAGACCTTGTTGTTCACGCCCCACGGACGCGCAGGATCTTCGTAGAACGACTTGAGGTAACCGTAGAGCCAGTCGGTGCCACGGACACGAGCCACCAGCGTCAGGTCCGGCGGCGCTGCACCGAACCAGGTCTTGGCGTCAGCCGGCTGCATGCCGATGTTCATGTGATCACCGATCTTGGCGCCGGTGAACACCAGTTTTTCCAGCATCAGTTCGTGCGGAATGCCGAGGTCATCGGCCACACGCTCGTAACGCTGGAACTTGGCACTGTGGCAACCCATGCAATAGTTGGCGAAGGTGCGGGCACCATCCTGCAGGGCAGCCTTGTCAGAAACGTCGATGTCGACCTTTTCCAGTTCCGGACCGCCGTGTTCGGCCGCGAAAGACAGCACTGGCAGAGCAGCAAAAATCAGAGCACAAAATAACTTTTTCATCAGCCAGTCACCCTTTCCGGAACCGGTTTGGTCTTCTCGAGCCTGGTGTAGAACGGCATCAGAATGAAGTAAGCGAAGTACAGGAAGGTGCAGACCTGCGACAGCAGCGTACGGCCTGGCGTCGGGGCCAGAACGCCCAGAATGCCGAGAATCACGAACGAAATGCAGAACACCACCAGCCAGATCTTGCTCATCCAGCCTTTGTAGCGCATCGACTTGACCGGGCTGCGGTCGAGCCACGGCAGGACGAACAGCACCGCAATCGCCGCCCCCATGGCGATAACGCCCATGAGCTTGTCAGGGACCGCACGCAGGATCGCGTAGAACGGTGTGAAGTACCAGACCGGCGCAATGTGCTCAGGAGTCTTGAACGGGTTGGCTTGCTCGAAGTTAGGCTTTTCGAGGAAGTATCCGCCCATTTCCGGGAAGAAGAACACAATGAAGCAGAAGATAAACAGGAACACCACCACACCGACGATATCTTTCACGGTGTAGTACGGGTGGAAAGCGATACCGTCCAGCGGCACACCGTTTTCGTCTTTGTGCTTCTTGATGTCCACGCCGTCCGGGTTGTTCGAGCCGACTTCGTGCAACGCCAGGATGTGCAGCACCACCAGACCGAGAATCACGATCGGCAGCGCGACCACGTGCAGGGCGAAGAAGCGGTTCAGGGTGATCCCGGAAATCAGGTAGTCACCACGAATCCATTGGGTCAGGTCGTTGCCGATGACCGGGATCGCACCGAACAGCGAGATGATCACCTGGGCGCCCCAGTAGGACATCTGCCCCCACGGCAGCAGGTACCCCATGAAGGCTTCGGCCATCAGCGCCAGATAGATCAGCATGCCGAAGACCCACACCAGCTCACGCGGTTTCTGGTACGAACCGTAGAGCAGGCCACGGAACATGTGCAGATAGACCACGATGAAGAACGCCGAAGCGCCGGTGGAGTGCAGCAGGCGCAAGATCGAACCGTACTCGACGTCGCGCATGATGTATTCGACGGAAGCGAAGGCCTCTTCCGCCGATGGGGTGTAGCTCATGGTCAGCCAGACACCGGTGACGATCTGGTTGACCAGAACGAGCAGCGCCAGCGAGCCGAAGAAGTAGAAGAAGTTGAAGTTTTTTGGAGCGTAATACTTGCTGAGATGGTCTTCCCACATCTTGGTGGCGGGGAAGCGCGCATCAACCCAATCCATGAACTTGCTCATCACGCTTTCTCCGTATCGACGCCAATGACAATCAGGTCATCGGTCTCATAGGAATGCGGGGGTACTGGCAGGTTCAAAGGCGCAGGTTGCGACTTGTAGACGCGGCCAGCCAGATCGTAGTGAGAACCGTGGCAAGGGCAGAAATAACCGCCTACCCAGTCTTTGCCCAGATCTGCGGGTGCCACTTCGGGACGGAAGGTCGGTGAGCAACCCAGGTGAGTGCAGATCCCGATCAGCAGCAGGATTTCCGGCTTGATCGAACGCACTTCAGGGTCGACATAAGGGGGTTGCGTGGAGTTTTTGGAGGTCGGATCGGAGAGCTGGCCTTCGATCTTTTTGAGATTCCCCAGGATTTCCTCGGTACGGCGGACAATGAACACCGGCTGGCCGCGCCATTCAGCAATCATCTGCTGTCCTGGCTCGATTTTGCTGACATTCACTTTCACCGGTGCCCCGGCGGCTTTCGCCTTGGCACTGGGAAACCATGACCCCACGAACGGGACCGCAGCCCCCACCGCTCCTGCAGCACCCACCACGGATGTGGCTGCTACCAAGAAGCGACGCCGGCCTGCATTCACGCCGTCATTGCTCATTCAGTCCTCTCCCATCAGCTTTGTGGCCTGTTAAATCAGGCGTCTACTAAATTGAAACTATGTACTTATAAAAATTTTGCCGAATGGTAATGAAAACCCCCAATTCTGACAAGGTAATTACCCGGAGGGCTGGCCCTCAAGCCTTGTAGTATAGGGGGTCTACGAATGTGGCAAGTTGTCACAGCGCAATTATTCAAGAAATCGCACGCATAAAAAAACGCCCGGTTCCGTGAGGAATCGGGCGTTCTTTTTGAACGTGGAAGCGAAATTAACGCTTCGAGTACTGCGGACGCTTACGCGCTTTACGCAGACCAACTTTCTTACGTTCAACTTCACGGGCGTCGCGGGTAACGAAGCCAGCTTTGCGCAGAGCGCTGCGCAGGGTTTCGTCGTAGTCCATCAGAGCGCGAGTGATGCCGTGGCGGATTGCGCCAGCCTGACCACTTACACCACCACCGATGACGGTGACGTAGATGTCGAATTTCTCGACAGTCTCAGTCAGTTCCAGCGGCTGACGAACTACCATGCGGGCAGTTTCGCGACCGAAGAACGTGTCCAGGGAGCGGTTGTTGATGGAGATGTTACCAGTACCCGGACGCAGGAAAACGCGTGCGGTTGCGGTCTTGCGACGGCCAGTGCCGTAATTTTGAGTCGCCGACATAATGAACTATTCCGTTAAATCTTCAGTTCTTGGGGCTGCTGAGCAGTATGAGGGTGTGCAGCGCCCGCATAGACTTTCAGCTTACGGTACATGTCGCGACCCAGTGGGTTTTTAGGCAGCATGCCTTTAACCGCGGTCTCGATCACGCGCTCAGGGGCCTTGGCGATCAGTTTTTCAAAGTTGATCGACTTGATACCGCCCGGGAAACCGGAGTGGGAGTAGTACATTTTGTCAGTGGTTTTAGCGCCGGTAACACGGATCTGCTCGGCGTTGATCACGACGATGTAGTCGCCGGTGTCAACGTGAGGAGTGTACTCAGGCTTGTGCTTGCCACGCAGACGGCTCGCGATTTCGGTGGCCAGACGACCCAGGGTCTGACCAGCAGCGTCGACGACAAACCAGTCGCGCTTTACTGTTTCCGGTTTAGCAGTAAAAGTTTTCATTCTTTATAGCCTCAGGGGCCGCCTGTAAATAAGACGGCGGATCTTACTGAATAGTGCGTACTTTGACAAGTCAAAGGCAGCCGGATACAGACGCTTTCGGGGGCTCGGGTCGGCGCGTCCGTTCAACGGCAAGATTCTTCGGCGGCGGGGCATCACTTCCACTGCAGAAAGAGGTCGGCAATTATGCAGATTGCGAAAAAAATTTCAACCTGCTTTTATGCTTGTTTTGCCCAAGGAGCACCCGATGGACTATCGCCAGCTAGGCCGTACCGACCTTAACGTGAGTGCAATCTGCCTCGGCACCATGACCTGGGGCGAGCAAAACACTGAAGCTGAAGCCTTCGCCCAGATCGAACGGGCAAAAGAGGCCGGGATCAATTTCCTCGACACCGCCGAGATGTACCCGGTGCCACCGAAAGCAGAAACCTACGCCACCACCGAGCGCTACATCGGCAATTACTTCAAGAGCCGCGGCGATCGCGCCGACTGGATCCTCGCCAGCAAGATCGCCGGCCCCGGCAACACCATCGACTACATCCGCGACAAGAACCTGCGCCACAACCGCCAACACATCACCGAGGCCGTGGACGCCAGCCTCCAGCGCCTGCAGACCGACTACATCGATCTCTACCAGTTGCACTGGCCGGAGCGCAGCACCAACTTTTTCGGACAGCTGGGCTACAAACACCAGACCGAAGCCAACCTGACGCCGCTTGAAGACACCCTCGAAGCACTCGATGAGCAAGTGAAGGCGGGCAAGATCCGTCACATCGGTCTGTCCAACGAGACCCCGTGGGGCACCATGCGTTTTCTCGCCCTGGCCGAAGCCCGTGGCTGGCCTCGCGCAGTGTCGATCCAGAACCCGTACAACCTGCTCAATCGCAGTTTCGAGATCGGTCTGGCGGAAATCGCCATCCGCGAACAATGCGGCCTGCTCGCCTATTCGCCGCTGGCGTTCGGTTTCCTGTCGGGCAAGTACGAAGGCGGGGCGCGTCCACCGAAAGGCCGCCTGAGCCTCTACAGCCGCTTCAGTCGCTACTTCAACCCGCAATCGGAAGCGGCGTGCAGCCGTTATGTGGCACTGGCCCGTAAACACGGCCTGGATCCGGCGCAAATGGCCCTGGCGTTTGTGAACCAGCAACCGTTCGTCACCAGCAACATCATCGGGGCGACGACGCTGGAGCAACTGGACAGCAACATTGCCAGTTACGAGCTGAAACTGTCGAAGGAAGTGCTGGAAGGAATCGAAGCGATTCACAAGGATCACCCGAATCCGGCGCCGTAATCCAGGACGATGATCGTTCCCACCTGCGTGGGAACGATCACGCTGCATTACAGCGACCGCGCAATGATCTCCTTCATGATTTCATTGGTGCCCGCATAGATCCGCTGCACCCGCGCATCCGCCCAGGCCCGGGCCACCGGGTATTCCCACATGAAACCGTAGCCACCATGCAGTTGCACGCACTCGTCGAGCACCTTGCATTGCAGATCGGTTCCCCAATACTTCGCCATCGCCGCTGTCGGCACGTCGAGCTTGCCTTGCAGGTGCAGCTCCAGGCAGCGATCGACGAACACCCGGCCGATCTGTATCTCGGTGGCCATTTCCGCCAGTTTGAAGCGGGTATTCTGGAAGTCGGCAATCGACTTGCCGAACGCCTTGCGCTCGCGGGTGTAATCCAGCGTCCACTGCAGCGCCGCCTCGGCTGAAGCCAGACCGCCAATCGCCACGGTCAAACGTTCCTGCGGCAGTTCCTGCATCAGATAGGCAAATCCCGCCCCGGCCTGACCCAAGAGGTTTTCCTTCGGTACGCGCACGTCCTGGAAGAACAATTCCGACGTGTCCTGCGCCTTCATTCCGACCTTCTCCAGGCGCTTGCCCTTGTCGAAACCCGGCGTGTTCGCCTCCACCAGAAACAGGCTGGTGCCTTTGGCGCCAGCTTTGGGATCGGTCTTGGCGACGACGATCACCAGATCCGCCAGGAAGCCGTTGGTGATAAAAGTTTTCGAACCGTTGATCACATAGTCGTCGCCATCCAGCACCGCCGTGGTCTTGACCCCTTGCAGGTCGGAACCGGCGCCCGGTTCGGTCATGGCGATCGCGGTGACCATCTCTCCGGAGACCAGTTTCGGCAGGTATTTCTGCTTCAGCGCCTCACTGCCGTAATGCAGGATGTACGGTGCAACGATGTCCGAATGCAGCGAGAAACCGATGCCGGTCAGACCCAACCGCCCCACTTCCTCGATGACCACCGCACTGTAGAGAAAGTCCGCCCCCAGCCCGCCATATTCCTCCGGTAAATGCGAGCAGAGCATCCCCGCCTCCCCCGCCTTGTTCCACAGTTTGCGGTCGATGTAGCCTTGCTTTTCCCATTGCCCGTGAAACGGCACGGCCTCTTTTTCGAGGAATGTTCGTACGCTGTCGCGGAACAATTCGTGCTCGGAGCTGAACAAGGTTCTGGGAATCATGCGTCACCTTTTCTTTATTGTTGGAGGGATCAGACCTTCAGAGACTAAGCCTCGCTTCCGATACAGGACACTGGACACATCCGACAAAAAATAAGACGATCCAGCCGTCTGGTGACCACTTTCCCTTATAAAAACAAAAGTTGAATTATGTCCAAGCAAGTCTCCACGCCCTTGCGGCGCGTCAGCATCCTGGCGATCGACCGGGTTTTCGCTTCCACCCTCATGCAAGCCAAGGATTTCTTCCATCTGGCCAGCCTGCGTTACGGCAAACAACTGGGCCACGGCCTGACTCCGGCGTTCGAAACCCGCCTGGTCAGCCCCGACGGCAAACCGGTGAACAGCTTCAGTGACGTGATCATGCCGGTGGACGGCGGCCTGGAAAACGCCGACGTCATCATCCTCCCGGCCTTCTGGGACGATTTCGATACGCTGTGCCAGCGTTATCCACAGATCCTGCCGTGGCTACGCGAACAGCATGCCCGGGGCGCCGTGCTCTGCGGCGAGGCCACCGGGGTGTTCTGGCTCGCCGAGGCCGGATTGCTCAACGGCAAGGAAGCGACCACCTACTGGCGCTTCTTCAATGCCTTCGCCGAGCGTTTTCCGCAGGTCTATCTCAATCAGGACAAGCACCTGACCGACGCCGACAACCTGTATTGCGCCGGCGGTACCACCTCCGCCTGCGATCTCTACATTTATCTGATCGAACGCTTCTGCGGCGCCAACGTGGCCCAGGCGGTGGCCCGCGACATTCTCTATGAAGTGCAGCGCAGCTACGCCCCGGGACGCATCGGCTTCGGCGGCCAGAAGCTGCACCAGGACGTGATCATCCTGCAGATTCAGCACTGGCTCGAAGAGCATTTCGCCGACAAGTTCCGCTTCGAAGACGTGGCCCGCGAGCACGGCATGAGCATCCGCAACTTCATGCGCCGCTTCCAGACGGCCACCGGCGACAAGCCGCTGCACTATCTGCAACGGCTGCGCATCGAGACTGCCAAGGGCTTGCTCTCCGGCAGTCGCAAGAGCATCAAGACCATCAGCTACGAAGTCGGCTACGACGATGCGAGCTTCTTCGCACGGCTGTTCCGCCAGCACACCGAACTGTCGCCGAACCAGTACCGGCAGCAGTTCCAGCAAGCTGCCTGACGATCCGACCAGACACAAAAAAGGGCCTGCATCTGCAGGCCCTTTTTGTTTGCCGAATCCGCTTAAGGCTTGTGTGCCCGGGACAGGAATTCGTGGGATTGCATCTCCAGCAGGCGGCTGAGGGTACGCTGGAACTCGAACGTCAGACGTCCGCCGGTGTACAGGTCTTTCAACTCGACTTCGGCAGAAATGATCAGTTTGACGTTACGGTCGTAGAACTCGTCGACCATGTTGATGAAGCGTCGGGCGATGTCGTCGGTGGTGACACTCATCTGCTCCACGCCACTGAGTAGCACGGCGTGGAAGATCTTGCCCAGTTCGATGTAATCGTTCTGGCTGCGCGGGCCGTCGCACAGTTCGCGGAAGTCGAACCAGGCCACGTCGTCGCAAGTGCGCAGAGCGCGGATTTCGCGGTTCTCGATGATCAGCACATCGTTTTCCACGGCGGCCGTGCATTCCGGCGTCAGCGCGCGGAAGCTCTTGCGCAGGCTTTCGTGAGCCGCTTCGTCCAGCGGATAGTGGAAAAGCTCCGCTTGTTCGAGGTGGCGCAGACGATAGTCGACGCCGCTGTCGACGTTGACGATTTCGGTATTCTGCTTGATCAGCGCGATCGCCGGCAGGAAGCGCGCGCGTTGCAGGCCATCCTTGTACAGGCCGTCCGGCACGATGTTCGACGTGGCGACCAGGGTCACGCCGTTCTTGAACAGCTCCTCCATCAGCGTGCCGAGGATCATGGCGTCGGTGATGTCGGAGACGAAGAATTCATCGAAGCAGATAACCCGCGATTCCGTCGCAAAACGCTTGGCGATGATGGTCAGCGGGTTTTTCTCGCCGCCGAGGGTTTTCATCTCTTCGTGCACGCGCTTCATGAAGCGGTGAAAGTGAGTACGAGTCTTTTCCTTGAATGGCAGGGCTTCGAAGAAGGTGTCCACCAGGTAAGTCTTGCCGCGACCCACACCGCCCCAAAAATACAGGCCCTTGACCGGCGTCTGATCCTTTTTGCCAAACAGCTTGCCCAGCAAACCCGGCTTGTTCTGCTCGGCCGCGATCAGATCGTCGTACAGGCGTTGCAGATGACGCACGGCAGTTTCCTGCGCCGCGTCATGGAAGAAGTCCGGGCGTTTCAGATCAGCTTGATATCGTTCTAGGGGCGTCATAATTCGTTAGCAAGGCAACAAAAACGGGCCGTCACTGTAGCGATGGCCCGTGGGAATGGCAATCGGCCCTTGGTCGGGCCGGCCCGTTGATTATTCCTGAACCGGTGTCAGAGCGATCCGCAAAGCCTCAACGGCCGCATCCCGCGCCGCTGCGTCGGCGAACGCCGGGCTGTCGCCGACGCGCTCGCCTTCCAGCCACACGCTGAAGCTCAGGTCTTCGCTGCGTACGTCCAGCGCCTGACCCGATTGCAGCTGCTTGGTCACCTGACCGGCGGTTTTACCGTCGGCGAAGTTGCGCGACAGCAGCAATTGCTCGCCGTCGGCCGCCAGCAGACGGAAACGGAAGCTGCCGTCGTCTTCACGGAAGCTGACGAAACGTGCAGCTTTCACGGCTTTCTTCTTGGTGGTCGCAACGACCTGAACCTGATTGACGAACGAACGCAGACCAACCGCTTCGCGCAACTCGTTGAGGAACGGCGTCGCCACCGCACGGGCTTTTTTGGCGCCGTGTTGCAGGATGTCTTCCAGATCTGCCGGACGTTCGATCAACTGGTGATAACGCTCGCGGGATTCGCCCAGCTCGTTGTCGAGCAACTGGAACAGACGGTTCTTCGCCTCGCCCCAACCCAGACCGCTCAGCAATTCGCTGCGGAATTCGTCAGCCTGCGCTGGCGTGGAGAACGCCTGGAACAGGGTGAACAGGTGCGAGTTGTCTGGATCCTTGGCTTCGCCTGGAGCTTTGGAGTCGGTGACGATGCGCGAGATCGCGTCCTTCATTTCCTTGGCGCTGGAGAACAGCGGGATAGTGTTGTCGTAGCTCTTGGACATCTTGCGACCGTCCAGGCCTGGCAACGTGGCCACGCTTTCCTCGATCAGCGCTTCGGGCATGGTGAAGAATTCCTTGCCCTGGCCAAACAGGTGGTTGAAACGCTGGCCGATGTCGCGGGCCATTTCCACGTGCTGGATCTGATCGCGACCGACCGGCACCTTGTGCGCGTTGAACATCAGAATGTCCGCCGCCATCAGTACCGGATAGCTGTACAACCCCATGGTGATGCCGGCGTCCGGGTCTTCGCCGGTCTCGACGTTCTTGTCCACCGAGGCCTTGTAGGCGTGGGCGCGGTTGAGCAGGCCCTTGGCAGCGACGCAGGTCAGCAGCCAGGTCAGCTCGGGGATTTCCGGGATATCGGACTGACGGTAGAACGTCACGCGATCCACATCCAGGCCACCGGCCAGCCAGGTCGCGGCGATTTCCAGACGCGAGCGCTGGATGCGCAGCGGGTCATCGCACTTGATCAGGGCGTGATAGTCGGCCAGGAAGTAGAACGAATCGGCATGGCTGTCGCGACTGGCGAGAATCGCCGGGCGGATGGCGCCGGCGTAGTTGCCCAGGTGCGGCGTGCCGGTGGTGGTGATGCCGGTGAGGATGCGGGTACGGTTCGTCATGGGTAATCGCTTGTCAGACTGCAATCAATTCGAGAGACGCGGCAGGATCAGATCCTTGAGATCGGTCAGCTTGCCATGAAAAAAGTGTCCGCATTCTGCCACTTTCAGCAGCTCATGGGGGCGCTGGAGTTTTTCAGACCAGTCGTAGACCAGTTGCGGATCGATCACTTCATCGGTTTCCGGCTGGATGACAGTCAGCTCACCCTGCTGCGGCAGTTGATCCTGATCGCCCAGACGCATCACCGCCGGCGCGACCATGAACAGATGCTTGAGCTGCACGCCTCGAGCTTCGAGACGGCCGCCGAGACTTGCTGCAACAAATCCACCGAAGGAGAAACCGAACAGGGTCAGCGGCAGATCCGGGTGTTTTTCCAGCAGCCATGCAGCAGCGGCCTGGGCGTCATCGACTTCACCGGTACCCATGTCATGGGAGCCTTCGCTGGTACCGACGCCGCGGTAGTTGAAGCGCAAGGTGATCAGGCCCGCATCGCGCGCGGTGCGCTGCAGGGTCGAGACAACCTTGTTGAGCATGGTGCCGCCCTGCACCGGGTTGGGGTGGCAGATCAACGCAACGCCGCGTGGCTGCTCGTTATCGAGGTACAGGCTCTCAAGTTGACCCACCGGGCCATCAATCACTACAGGGGTTTCACGCATCAGCAAGGAAGGAACTCCGTGACCTCGAATCGGGTCGACTCGTCTAGCAAATTGTCTGTGCCAGTCTATTGCGAGTGAATCGCGGTATACAGCGCAGGTTCGAGCCGTTAACGTAAAGCAAAGCCGTTTATAGAGGAAGGACTCGTGGAACACTCGCTCTTAGTTTGGTTGTTACCGACTCTTGCCCTGGTTGTGGGTGTCGCCATCGGTTTCCTGATCGCTCGCGTTGCGCCGAACGCCGCACCCAGCCGCACGCAGCGTCAACTGGATGATATTCAGGAACGTTTCGACAGTTATCAGAACGAAGTGGTGACCCACTTCAACAGCACCGCCAATCTGGTCAAGAAACTGACCCAGAGCTATCAGGAAGTGCAGGACCACCTCGCCGAGGGCGCCAACCGCCTGGCCCTGGACGAGCAGACGCGTCAACGCCTGCTGGCCTCGCTGCACTCCGAGGCAGCACAGGCCCCACGGGAACGCCTGACGCCACCACGGGATCAGGAACCGCCGCGTGACTACGCGCCGAAGACCCCGAACTCGCCGGGCATGCTTGACGAGCATTACGGCCTGAAGAAGTAATCAGCCTTCGCGCCAACAAAAAGCCCCCGGACAATCACTTGTCCGGGGGCTTTTTTGTACCTGACGGTTACGGGTACTGCTGAACCGTGCCCGGTTGTTGCTGACCACCGTACTGCTGGCCCGGGATCGCCTTGAGGTTGACCTCGACACGGCGGTTCTGCGCCCGGCCGTTGACGTCACCGTTGCTGGCGATCGGATTATCCGGGCCGGCACCGCGGGCGCTCAGGTTGGCACCGCTGACGCCTTGCGAAGTCAGGTAGGTCGCCACGCTCTGCGCACGGCGCTGGGACAGGTCCATGTTGTGCTGGCGGCTGCCGGTGCTGTCGGTGTAGCCGACGATTTCGATCTGATTCTGATTGAACTCCTTCAGGGAGTTGGCCAGGTTGTTCAGCGGTTGATAGAAGCTGGAAGCGATGTTCGCCGAATCGGTGGCGAAGGTGATGTTGCCCGGCATGATCAGCTTGATCTGGTCACCCTGACGCTGCACTTCAACCCCGGTGTTGGCCATGCTGGCGCGCAGTTTTTTCTCCTGCTGGTCGGCGTAGTAGCCGTAACCGGCGGCAGAAGCACCGACGACGGCTGCGCCGATCAGCGCACCCTTGCCGCGGTTGTTGTGGTCGATGGCGGCACCGGCCAGCGCGCCGGCCAGTGCACCGAGGCCACCGTACTTGGCGGTTTTGCTCATGCCCTGGGAGCCACCGTCGGCCTGCCCCTGATTGTCATACGGGTTGGGCGAGGCGCAGCCGGACAAGACGGCCACGGCAGTAGCGACAATAATCAAACGACGCGTGGTGAACATGGAGTGCTCCTACATTTTGCATTCTGTGGTGCAGCGGCCATTGGCAACTGGCCCGTGCGGGCGTTGGATCATGACAATGCACAAAAATTCCACTGGGCACCCGTGACAAAATGTTTAGGCACGCACAAACGGGTTCTCGCGCATTTCATCCCCCAGACGCGTATCCGGACCATGCCCGGCCACAACAGTCGCGTCTTCATCCAGGGTGTACAGCCGCTGCTTGATCGATCGCACGATGGTCGCCTGATCGCCGCCCCACAAATCCGTGCGCCCTACTCCGCGACGAAACAACGTGTCGCCGGCTATCAACAGCTTAGCCTCGGAAAACCAGAAGCTCATGGAACCTGGCGTATGCCCCGGTGTGTGCAGCGCCACGCCACAGCCGCAGGCCAGTTCTTCATCGTCGCTCAGCCAGTGATCCGGCGACGGCACCGGGGTGTAAGGCACACCGAACATCTGGCATTGCATCTCCAGGTTGTCCCACAGGAATTGATCGTCCTTGTGCAGGTGCAATGTGGCGCCGGTCTTCTCTTTCATCTGCCCGGAGGCCAGGAAGTGATCGAGGTGCGCGTGGGTGTGAATGATGCTGACCACTTTCAGGCCCAAGGCGTCGAGCCGGGCCATGATCAGGTCAGGATTGCCGCCCGGGTCGACGACGATGGCTTTTTTGGTGATCGGGTCGCCGATGATCGTGCAGTTGCACTGCAAGGGGCCGACGGGGAAGGTTTCGCGCAGAAGCGCAGGACTTGGGGCAGACATTTAAATCCTCGACAGACGGCAATACGCGTTCCCTAAGGATTCTACCCCACAGGCCGATATAGATCGCAGGGTCAGTAATTTGACGCCACCAATCGGAAAATGATGGCCCAATGATGTCAAATGTACAAAATCTGGTGCAAAATCGCTTTTTTTTGTAGCGGTCGCATTCAGGAAGGGCCGCAGCGCATTCAGGAAATCCCATGCCGACGCCCAAGACGTATTCCCCCACCTTCACCGCTACCCTGACTGGCAATGCCATTGTCGACAGTCTGATCTCCGGCACTTTCTGGCTGGGTTCCAACTGGACGCCTAAAGGGCCGACCAACCTCAGTTACAGCTTCATGGCTCCGGTGACCTCGTACTTCATCACCAACTACAGCCCTGACAATGAATACAACGCCCTGTATGAGTTGACGGCCGGTCAAAAGACCGCGGTGACCAGCGCGCTCAATGCATGGAGCGCCGTCGCCAACCTGAATTTCACGTTGACCACCGATACCCTGTTCAACGTCGGCGACCTGCGCTTTGGCGCGTACCGGTTGATGGATGACAAAACGGCAGCCTGGGCTTATTTCCCTGCCGACACGCCGACTGCGGGCGACGTCTGGATCGGGCCACAAACAAATGATCCGAATCCGGGCAAAGGTAGCTACGACTACCTGACGTTCGTTCATGAAATCGGTCATGCGCTGGGTCTCAAACATCCTTTCGATGCGAGCAACACCAACAAGCTATTGCTCGATCCGTCACTCGACGACGTCCACTTCACAGTGATGAGTTACAACAGTAACTACTCCTATCAGCCAACGACGCCGATGGTTCTGGACATCATCACGATGCAGAGCCTGTATGGCGCCAACATGCTGTGGCAAACCGGCGACAACGTTTACAAGTGGGATGCCAACCAGTCGATTTTCGAAACCATCTGGGATGCGGGCGGCAATGACACGATTGATGGTAGCAACCAGCTTGGTTCCGTCATCATCAACCTGAATGAAGGCAGCTACAGTCAGATTGGCAAGGCGTTCGTTGACCTCAACAACAATACCGCCATCAATGACGGGCTGGCGATTGCTTATGGGGCGAAGATCGAAAACGCCACAGGATCGCAATTCAACGACACGCTGCTCGGAAATGCGCTCAACAATACCCTCAACGGCGGTCTGGGCGCAGACACCATGATCGGCGGCGACGGTGTCGATACCTACTACGTCGACAACGTCGGCGACGTGGTGATCGAGACCGATGCCTCGCCGACCGCCTACGACCGGGTCTTCGCCTCCATCGACTACACCCTCACCGCCAACGTCGAGAACCTGTTCCTGACCGGCACTGCCGATCTCAACGGCACCGGCAACAGTTCGGGCAACCGCATCACCGGCAACGATGGCAACAACATCCTCGACGGTGGCCTCGGTGCCGACACCCTGATCGGCGGTCTGGGCAACGACACCTACATCGTCGACAACGCCGGTGACACCATCATCGAAACCAGCACCCTGGCCAGCGAAATCGACACCGTGCGTTCTTCGGTGAACTGGACCCTGGGC